>URKR01000009.1 GCA_900548355.1 uncultured Oscillospiraceae bacterium | reverse complement strand
GGCCGCCGTACTGGATGCCGAAGGCCGCTGGTTCGGGGCGGTGGCCGGCCCCGGCCCGGCGGGGCACACCATTGTGGCCGACCCGGCCGGGCAAGGCGCCGGCGCAGTGCCGGCGCTGGCCGGCGGGCAGAACGGCGTGCTGGTTTGGCACGGCGGTCGGCTCTGGCTGGCCGGGCTTCCGCGCCACAACAATCTGGCCGCCGGCACGCTGGTGACAACGGCGGACGGCTTATGGGCAGGCACGCTGGCCGAAGCCCCCATGCCCGATGAAACCGGCCTGAACGAGCGTGCGCCGCTGACCGATACCGCAGCGCCGGGGACCTTCTGCTTTGTTCCGGCCGGGTGAAACGCCGAAGCCCGGCCGGGCATTGCTTTTTGGCGCAAAGATGCGTATAATAGAATTGTTTTTGTGAATTTTGTCGAACGAAAGGCGGTGTGGCGATGGCGCGCGGGTATCCCCCCCGCCCGGGGCGCGGCAAACAGCCGGGCAAAGGGCGGCTGACGGTGCTGCTGGTTGTTTGCCTGGCGGTGTTCGCGCTGTTTGTGGGGCGGCTTGCCTGGATGCAGTTTGCCCAGGCGGATTACTACGCTGAAAAGGTAGCCCAGGCCAGCCAGACCACCTACCGTGTGCCGATCCCGGCTGCGCGTGGCGATATTGTGGATGCAAACGGCGGCATTCTGGCTGCCGACACCACCACCTATGACCTGGCGCTCTGCCTGCCGGCCCCACCCGGCACCGATCTTGCCCAAACGCTGAACACTCTGCGGATGTACAACCTGATAGCCCCCGACGGCGAGGATGTGGAAACACAGCTCGCCGCCTTTTTTTCTGTCGCCAGCGCCGGCGAACTGCCATTGGCCGAAGATCTGGACGCCACGGCCGCCGCCGCGTTGTACGAAACCGGCCTGCCCCAGCGCGGCGCGGTACGGTTGGTTGCCCGCGGGGTGCGGCAATACCCTTCGGGTACGCTGCTGCCCCATACCATTGGCACCACCGGGCCGATCACGGCCGAGCAATGGGCGGCCGGCGATTACGCCCTGCGGGAAGCCGGTGTTGCAATGGATGCGACAATCGGCCAAAGCGGGCTGGAACTTGCCTATGATGCACTGCTGCGCGGGCGGGACGGCACGCTGCGGGTGACCGTTGACGCAGACGGTGCGCGCACCGCCGAAACACTGGTCGCCCCCGAACCCGGCGCCACACTGCAGCTGACCATTGACGCCGCTTTGCAGCAGGCCGTGCAAAGCGCGCTGCAAACCAGAATTGCCGCCCTGCAGCAGCGCGCGGCCGGCGACGGGCGGGAATGTACGGCCGGCGCGGCGGTCGTGGTGGACGTGGCTACCGGCGGCATTCTTGCCTCGGTTTCCTGGCCCGGGTATGACCTGAACCGCTGGCGGGCCGACTATGCCGCCCTCATGGCAGACCCGGCAACCCCGCTGCTGGACCGCGTCTGCCGCGGGCTCTATGCTCCGGGTTCGGCTTTCAAGCCCGCGGTGGCGGCCGCCGCGCTGCACCATGGGGTTATTACGCCGCAAAACACCGTAGCCTGCACCGGTCGGTATCTATATTACAGCGGTTACCAGCCGCGCTGCCTGCAGATCAGCCACAGCGGGCCGGTGAACCTGCTGGCCGCGCTTAAATTCAGCTGCAACATCTTTTTCTATGACGTAGGCCGGCGTACCGGGCTGGATGCATTTTCCCGTACGGCACAGGCGCTCGGCCTGGGTGCCGATACCGGGGTTGAGCTGCCTTCGGCCGAAGGCGCCCTGACCTGGACGACCGACCCGAATTATCAGAGCGGGCTGACCCTGCAGGCCGCGATCGGCCAAGGCAACACCGCCGTCACGCCGCTGCAGCTGGCTGCCTACGCGACGGCACTGGCCGGTAACGGCGTGCGCCCGGCGCTGCATTATGCCCGGCGGGCACTTTCGGCTGACGGCGAAACCCTGTGGGAGTACGTTCCCCACACCCAGGGCACTGCGCCGGGTGGCGCGGCCGTGTTCGGCCCGATCCGCGAAGGCATGGTGGAAATGTCCACAACGCTGGCGGCGCTGCGGGGCCTGCCGGTTACCCTTGCCTGCAAAACCGGCAGCCCACAGCGGCCGGAGCGCGCCCCGGGGGGCGGGTATTACACCAACTCGGTCCTGATCGGGTACTTTCCGGCAGAAGCCCCGCGGTATGCGGTTTCGGTTGTGCTGGAATACGGTGGGGGCGGCGCCAACGCCGCGCCGGTTCTGCGTGACATTCTTTTGTCCCTGTATGGCGAACAGGCCGTTGTTGCGGCGTCATCTTTGTAAAAAGCGAAAGATTTTTGTCTGCATTCTTGTGCATTTTGAGGTTTTTTCCGCTTTGCCCTGTGATAGTGTGCAAAAAAACTAGCGATTTTTTATCAAAAAAGCAGTTGCCGGAGCGTATCTTTTGTGCTAGAATAATAAAGGGAATTCATCGCCCCCGTTGCCGCAGGGCAGGCGGGCGGTTTTATCCCTTTTACCATTTTACCAAAAAGCAAGGAGCCCGCCGCCGTGAACGCACAAACCATCATGATCTGTTCCGGCAAGGGAGGCACCGGCAAAAGCACAATTTCGGTGCTGCTGGGGGCCGAACTGGGCCGCCGTGGCAAGCGCGTGCTGCTGATTGAGCTGGATTCCGGCTTGCGCAGCGTTGATGTGATCGCCGGTGTGTACGGCAAAACGGTTTACGATATCGAAGATGTCCTGTGCGGCCGGTGCGATGGTGACAAAGCCATTGTGCAGAGCCCGCTGTATCCCGGCCTTTCGGTCATCAGCGCCCCTTATGAAGGGGGCGAGGTACGCAGTGCACCGCTGGCTGCCCTGGTTTTGGCCATGCGCAGCTATTTTGACTGGATTGTGTTCGATACCGCCGCCGGCATGGGCGCGCCGTTTACCGCCGCAGCCAAGCTGGTGGATCGTGCGCTGCTTGTGCTGACGCCAGACCCTGTCGCCCTGCGTGACGGGCGGATTGTAGCTGATGCGCTGATAGCCGGCGGCCACCCGCAAGACAGTGTGCGGCTGATTGTAAACCGGGTAACCAGGCAGAGCTTTGGCAAAAAGGCGCCGGTGCAGGATCTTGATGAGTGCATCGACACAGTCGGGGTGCGGCTGATCGGCGTCTTGCCTGAAAGCCCGGCTCTGCAGCAGGCCGGCGCGCAGGGTTCCGCCCTGCCGGAAGGCTGCGCCGCCCAGAAAGCGGGCGCCGCCATTGCCGGCCGCCTGCTGGGGGAACGTATCCCCTTAACTTTTACCGGGTGGTAAAGTGTTTTCGTATTTTATAGATGCATCATGCCAAAAGCATGAGGGAAGCGGGGTTGTGTATGACGATCGCATTGATTGCCCATGACGCAAAGAAAGAACTGATGGTACAGTTCTGCACGGCTTACCGCAGCATTTTGGCCTCCCACCATCTGATTGCGACCGGCACCACCGGCCGCCTGGTGGCAGAAAACGCCAAGCTGCCGGTAGAGCGTTTCTTGCCGGGCGAACACGGCGGCGACCAGCAGATTGCCGCCCGGGTGGCCTGTGATGAGGTGGATATGCTGCTGTTTTTCCGCGACCCGATCACAGCCAAACCCGGCGAGCCCAACGAAATGAATCTGCTGCGCATCTGCGATGTACATAACATCCCGCTTGCCACCAACATCGCCACCGCCGAGGTGCTGATCCACGGCCTTGAGCACGGCGACCTTGACTGGCGCACAATTTTGAACCCGTAAATCCGTTCCCAACGCACAAAGACCCCTTTCTGCACCAGCTATGCAGAAAGGGGTCTTTTCTCTGTTTTACATGCTCCCAAAATTTACAGCACCCGGCACTGGCAGGCCGCCAGAGCTGCCAGGGCAGTGGCATGGGAAGCGGGCGTAACGCCGGCGCAGCAGGAAGAAAGGATCTCGATCGGCGCTTCGGGGAAGAAGGCGCGCAGCAGCATTGCGTTTGAGATCACGCAGATATCGGTGCAGACGCCGTAAATCCGGAACTTTTCAATCGCATCGTCCCCTGCGCCCTGCGCGGCAAGGAAATCCCGGATTTTGCCAGGCAGCGCTTTTGCGCCAAAGGTATCCTTTTCCACCAGCACCTTGGCCGGGCAGGCCGGGTCTTCGGCTTCTGCCACCGCCGCTACGGCCGGAGCCAGCGCATGGCCTTCCGTTCCGCGCAGACAGTGCAGGACAGGCAGGTCGCCGCCCTCGCGGGTGGCGAGATAGTCCGGCCCATGGGTATCGAGGGTAAAGAAGAGCGGGTGGCCTTCCGCAGCCGCCCGGGCTGCCGTTTCGGCTGCACGCTCCACAATAGCCTGCGCCTCGGCCGTGCCGAGCGCGCCGGTGATAAAATCGTTCTGCAGATCGACAATCACATCAATCGTATACTGCGGCGCCATCCCCTGCCTCCTTTACAGATGCTCGACCATCGTTTCAACAATGCTCGTCGCGGTTTTGACATATTCCTCGATGCTGAAATCCTTGACGACAAGCCGCTCATAGCCCTCTTCATCGGCGTTGTCGCTCATCGCGCGCAGGATCACGCTCGGCACCTGATTGCGGGCCGCAATCTGGGCAACGGCCGCCCCTTCCATCTCAACACAGTCCGGGTGGCAGGCCTCGGCAATTGCCGCTTTGGTCGCGCTGTCGCCGACAAATCGGTCGCCGGTTGCAATCTTCCCGGCAATCGCCTTGACGCCACAGGCCGCGCAGGCATCCAGCGCACTCTGGACCAGCGCCGGGTCGCCGGGGAATTCCTCCAAAAACGGCGCGCTCTGGACAATGCAATCGGTATCGGCATCATGATAGACAACGAGCTTGCCGACACAGACATCCCCAATTCCGATCTGTGCCGACATATTGCCCGCCACACCGGAGAAGATGATCTTTTCAGCACCGTAGCGGGTGATGAGGAGCTGGGTGGTGGCGGCGGCGTTCGCCTTGCCCATGCCGGCGCAGCAAACCACAAGCTTTTTGCCCGCCAGCATCCCCTGGTGGTAGGTCACCCCGGCGTAAGTTTCAGCGGTGCAGTCGGTCAGTTTGGAGCAGAGCAGCTCCACTTCGGCGGGCATTGCGCCCAAAATGCCGATTGTCATGGCAGTTCTCCTTTTTTGTGTTAGACGTTGAACAGGAACTCAATGATGTCGCCGTCCCGCACGACATATTCCTTGCCTTCGGTGCGCTGCAGGCCGGCAGCCTTGACGGCGGCATAATCAAAGTTGCGGGCGGCCAGATCGTCATACCCAATGACCTGGGCCCGGATAAAGCCGCGCTCAAAGTCGGAATGGATCTTGCCGGCAGCCTGCGGGGCCTTGGTGCCCTGTTTGATCGTCCAGGCACGGCATTCCTTTTTGCCGTCGGTCAAAAAGCTGATGAGCCCGAGCAGTGTGTAGCTGGCCTTGATCAGGTTGTCCAGGCCTGTCGCCTCGATGCCCATCTCCTGCAAGAAGGCGTGTTTTTCCTCCGGCGTTGCATCCGCGATGTCCTCTTCGGTCTTGGCGCAGATCGGCATAGCCTGGGCGCCTTCGGCCGCAGCGCGCGCAGCGACAAGCGGGTAATAGGGGTTGTTGTCCAGCCCGCCGAGCAGGTCATCCTCGCCTACGTTGCAGGCATAGATAACCGGCTTGGCCGAAAGCAGGCCGAGCTCCTTGCGCACAGCGGCCTGGGCGGCGTCTTCCTCATCAAAGGCGAAGGTCCGGGCCGGCTGGCCGCCTTCCAGATGGGCCGACAACGCGGCCAGCCAGGCCGCTTCGGCCGCAGCGGCCTTGTTGCCGGTTTTGGCAGCCTTTTGCTGGCGGCCAAGCCGGTTGTTGACATGTTCAAGATCCGCAAGGATCAATTCAAGGTCAATCGCTTCAATATCCCGGATCGGGTCAACGCTCTCGGGCTTGTTGACATCTTCCACAACATGGATGATGTTGTCATCGTCAAAACAGCGGACGACATGGATAATCGCCTCGCATTCCCGGATATGGCCAAGGAACTTGTTGCCAAGGCCGGCGCCCTGCGCCGCCCCCTTGACCAGGCCGGCAATATCGACAAATTCAACTGTAGCGGGGGTCTTTTTATCGGTCTGCCAGAGCTCGGCCAGTTTGTCAAGCCGAGGGTCCGGCACCGCGACGACGCCGGCATTCGGTTCGATGGTACAAAACGGATAATTGGCCGCCTGTGCGTTGCGTGTGGACGTGATAGCGTTGAAAAGGGTGGATTTGCCAACATTTGGCAACCCGACAATTCCTAATTTCATAGTTCTCTACATCTCCTTCATTTTTGTCGTATCTGCAAGGTTTTTCAGGTCCTGTCATGGTGTTGCTACACCATTTTTACGCCATTTTCTCATTGGAGTATGTGGGATTTTATCTCAGGACACCTGATTCCTTTCGAATTGTCTTATTGCTTGATCAAGAGACTCGTCCGTAACATGGACATACCTATCCATCGTAGTTTGGATGCTCGCATGACCCAGAAGCGTTTGTAAGCCCTTCGGTTGCATTCCGCTTTCAATAGCCCTTGTGGCGCAGGTATGGCGCAGCGCGTGCATACAAAAACGCTTGATACCAGCTTCATCACACAACTTATACAGGTGGGTATCATAAGAACTGTTTTTCGCCGGTTCCCCTGTGCGCCAGTTTACGAATACCAGATCACGCATTACAAGGCATTTCTTTTCTCCCGTCCGGCTATCAGTGTCTGTCCCCATCGTCATGTATGAGATTCTTTCCCATGGACAAGCCCCTTTCCCACAGAAAAGAAAAGAGCACACTACTACACTGTATAGTATAGCGCATGGTGTTCTTTTCCTCAAGGCCTCTTTGCGAATTTTTCAAAGGCAATGTCAGATCACAAGCACCTGACTGATGTACTGTTCAAAATCTTTGCGTTTCACTGATGCAAAAACCATGTGCTTTGATTTGAACGAGGGTGTTCAGGAAGATTTCCGTCCGAATCCTACCAATAGCGATGCCAAGTAAGCACAGAACCGTTTGACCATATAAAAGAGATGAGCACGGCCCGTTTGTATAGGCCGTGCTCATCTTTGTTCTTTCTCAACGTAGTAGTGCGCTTCTATTTTTACAAATTAGCCGATTTCTCTACGCCATTTTTACGCCATTTCCGCCTGGGGCTACATAGAGAAATACCAACTTATAATTTGGTTGCAGCGTGTTGAGTTTCTCGACACGCTGCAACTCCCGGCAAAACCGGGGCTTTTGTCACGCTTGGCGCGGCGCGCTCCTGCGGCGGCGTGGGCGCAGCAGCAAGGCCAGCGCCGCCGCCAGAATCAGGTAAACGGCTGCAAAGAGCAGGAACCTTTCAAACATACCGTTGACATAGCTCACGATCCAGTCCTTGAGGGCCAACGGCTCCAGGTTCAGGCGCTGCAGCCCAAGGATCGGGCCAACCGCCAGCCCGATCACCAGGCTGACAAGGCCCGCGCCCCCAAAACTGAACACGAGCCCGCGCGCGCCGAGCATGGCATCGTGCCGGCTGATCCGCAGCATCAGGATGCAGGCCATGGCGCAGAAGACAAGGTTGATCGGCAGCAAAACCAGCAGTATGCTGCGCACCTTGCCGATCAAGGCAAACAGCTGGCCAAGCAGCGGTACCGCGGTATAGCTTGCGTAAACCTGGCGCACGGCTTCCGCCACCACTTGGACCGAAGCCGCCGTCTGCCCTTCCAGTGTGATCCCGCGGCTTTCGGCTTCCGCCTGCATTGCGGCATAAGCGGCCTCAGCAACAGCCGGGCGGTCGTACCGATAAGGCGCGTCCGCATATAGGCCGTCCACGGCGTCTTTCAGATCCTGTTCGATCTGCACCGGGTCAAGCACCGCCGTCATTGTTTCTTCCGAAAATCCGGTTGCCGCGCCATAGCTGATGAATTCTTCCCGCATGGCGCTGTAAGCTTTTTCCCCGTATTGGCTGGCCGACACCCGCGATTTCATATACCCTGCGTGGCACAGAGTTGTCATCAGCATCAAAAGTGCAGCCAGCACAACCAGCAGAAAGCTGAACAACCAGGAGAGCAGCATTGTCCAGCCGGCAACGCCGCGCTGCGGCCGGTTCGATTTTTGTTGCGGCATGTTCTCTCCCTCCTAATTTTCGGTATCCAGCCTGGGGCCGGAGGTATAGCTGGCATAGACGAAATACCGCTGCGGCGTGAAGCCCAGCGTATCAAACGGGTAGCAGGTGTACAGGATCAGATTTTCATCGGTGCGGGTAAAATCATAAGCCGATGTATCGTCATACTCCAGGATCTCACAGGATTCAACGGTGTAGGTGTAGACGCCGTAATGGGTCTCGATGGTGACAACGTCGCCGACGTTTACGCTCTGCAAATCATTGAAAAAGGTGTTGTTGTGGCCCGCCAGCAAAATTGTGCGCCCTTCGCCCGGGATCCCGCTCCCGTAACTGTCCTTGTAGGTGCCGACGCCCTGGTTCAGAATTGCGTTGGTATCGCCGTAGTAAACCGGGGCGTTCACAGCTGTGCCCTCGATCGTAATGGTGCCGTAGCGGTCGCCTTCCGCCGGGTAGGTGATGGAGGACAGCGGGATACCGGCCTCGGTGTCGGATTCGGGTTGGATGGCCGCAGTCTCCATCAGGTCCTGCGCCTGGTAGGCGCTGGCGTTTTCCGTCATGGCCCATTCCAGCAGGGCCAGATACGGGGTTACAAAGACACGGGCCGCCCCGGCCAGCAAAGTCAGCGTAAGCACCGCAAACGCCAGCGGTACGGCCACCAGCGCCGCCGGGTTGCGGCGCAAAAAAGAGTTGTGTTTCATAAGAACGCAGCCTTTCAGAGAACAATCAATGCGACAAAACAAAAATCCCTGCCGCAAAGGGCGCGGCAGGGATACAGAAAGCTCTGTGTTTAGCCGATGGAGGAGCTCTTACGAACAGCCAGGCCCAGGACAGCCGCAACAGCCACAACGCCAGCCATCAGGACAACGCCGGAAAGATCGCCGGTCGCCTTGATGACATTGGTCGAGGAAGCCACGCTGGAAGCGGCCGAGGTCGTCGCTTCATCAACATGCCAGTTCCCGTTCTCGTCTTTGTTGGCGGCAATCTCACCATGGTCGTCCGCACTTGCGGGAACCGCAAAGGTCGCCGAAGCCGGCTTGCCGTTCACCGTTGCACTGCCGGTAATGGTATTGTTCGCATTGACCGAAATGCTCACATCGGTCAGCGTGACACCGTAAGCAGCCAGCGCATTGGTGACAATCGATTCAGCATTGTAAGGGTCGGCTCTGACCTGCGCGAGAATGCCGTTGGCAGCCTCTTCCGCAGCAGCCTGGGTGCCGAAGGTTGCCAAAATCTGGTCAACTTCCGCATCCGAGATTGTGTAGCTGATGCCATTGGCATCCAGGTAGGCCTGCGCCTCTTCCACCTGATACGGAGCAGCCGCAAACGCGCCCATCGCAAAGACGCAAGCCATCGCAACGCCAGCAACTGCCGAAACAAGTTTCTTCAGTTTCATAGGACACAACTTCTTTCTTTTAGATTTTTTCGCGGCGGACTGTTACACGCCACTACGCAACCTTGCCAGATAACGTGATTTCATTATACCACTTTCCCCGGTTGTGTCAATATCATTTCTTGATTTTATTTCGTGTTTTTTCGGCATCTTTTTATCGAGAACTCTCACAGTTTTCTCTATCTTTCGTTATTTTTTCCGTCGTTTTCGCCAAAAGTGAAAATAATACGGTATTTCAAAGCAGAGCATGGCGCACCAGCCGATCCCGCATGCCCAAGCTATGCCGGTCAGCCCTGCGCGCGGGGCCAGCGCCGCCGTGCCCGCCACCCGCAGGCTGATCTGCACAAGGGTGCCCAGCAGTGTGACCTGCATCCGCCCCATGCCGCGATAAAACCCCTGGAACCCGTTGGTCAGCGCCGGCAGCAGGTAAAGCGCCGCCATGACGCCAAGGTATTCGGCGCCAAGCGCCACCACCGTTTCGGCCGATTCACCTGTGACAAACAGAGCGACAAGCGGCCGCCGCAGAAGAGCCGTTACCCCGCCGACGGCGACGCCATACCCCAGTTCCATAACAAGGCCGGCCCCAAAGCCGCCGCGCAGCCGTTGGCGTTTGCCGGCGCCGCGGTTTTGCGCAAGGAAGGTGGTAATCCCCTGGGCAATGCTCTGTTCCGGGATGCAGGCGAAATCATCAAACCGGGTGACGGCGTTGAAAGCCGCCATCACCTCAACGCCGAGCGCATTGACCTGCCCCTGGATCAACACCTTCCCTACCGGCTGGCAGAGCTGCTGCAGCGCCGTCACACCGCCGTAACGCATGGTACGGGCAAGCAGCGCGCGGTCGATCTTCCACTCCTCTCGCTGCGGGCAGAGCGACGGCAGCCGCCGGAGATAGCACGCCGCCAGAACGGCGCTGACCGCTTCGGCCGCCACCGTTGTGGCAGCCGAGCAGGCAATGCCGAACCCCAGCACGCCGAGAAAGAACAGATCCAGCAGAATGTTGAGCAAAGCCGAAAACGCCAGGAAGCGCAGCGGATTTTTGGAATCGCCCACGCTTTTGAGCCCGGCCGCCAGCGCATTATAAAAGCAGGTAAACGGTACCCCCAGGAAGGTGATGCGCAGGTACCGCACCGTTATGGCAAAAAGCTCCGGCGGTACGGCCAGCGCGCGCAGCAGCGCCGGCGCAGCTGCCCAGCCCGCGCCGGCCACCAGCACCGAAAATATCGCCCCTGCCGCCAGTGTGGTGGCGAGGGTGCGGCGCAGCAGGCCCTGCTTTCCCGCGCCGAAAAACTCACTCATCAAAACCCCGGCCCCCACGGTAACCCCTGAAATGCCAAGAATCACCAGGTTCATGACTGGGGCCGCGGCGCCCTCAGCCGCCAGCGCCTGCGCGCCGAGGAACCGCCCTGCGATGACCGAATCCGCCGCATTGTAAGCCAGCTGGAGCCAGTTGCCCAAAATAAGCGGCAGCGCATACCGCCACAAATGCCGATACGCGCTGCCGGATGTCATTGTTTCCATTGTCAGTGCCCCTGCCGGGCGTCGCGGTCCGTTTCGGTTTCCCGCGTGATATAGATCGGGCGATGCTTGACTTCCAGGTAGGTCTTGGCCAGGTATTCGCCGACAATGCCAAGGCAGAACAGCTGCACGCCGCTGCAAAGCAGCATGATGCAGACAAGGCTCGGCCAGCCGGCTGTCGGATCGCCAAAAAGCAGCGCCCGCACCACAACAAAGAGAATACCAATGAAGGCCGCCACACAGAACACCACGCCGGCCCCGGCCGCAACAATCAGCGGCGCGGTGGAAAAGCCGACGATCCCTTCAATCGAATAGCGGAACAGGCTCCAGAAATTCCACTTGGTTTTGCCGGCCACCCGTTCGATGTTCTCATAATCAAACCATTTGGTCTGGAAGCCGACCCAGCTGAAAATTCCCTTGCTGAACCGGTTGTATTCTGCCATGGCAAGCACGGCATCCACCATCTTGCGGCTCATCAGCCGGTAATCCCGCGCACCGTCAACAATCTCGGTATCGCTGAGGCGGTTGATGAGCTGGTAAAACCGCCGCGCAAACCAGCTGCGCACCGGCGGCTCGCCGGCGCGGGTTGTGCGGCGGGTGGCCGCACAGTCATAATCGCCGGTTTGCAGGGCGTCCAGCATCTGCGGCAGCAGGGCCGGCGGGTCCTGCAAGTCTGCATCCAGCGTTGCGACATAGTCCCCGCGGGCTGCCTGCAGGCCGGCATAGATCGCAGCTTCCTTGCCGAAGTTGCGGCTGAAGCTGACATACCGCACCCGGGGGTCCTGGTCATGCAGCGCACGGGCCACCCGCAGCGTGCCGTCCTTCGAACCGTCGTCGATAAAGATGAATTCAAACGCAGCGCCGTGGCTCGCCTTCATCTGTGCCGCGACACGGGATGCCTCTTTGTAAAAAAAAGGCAGCGCTTCCTCCTCATTGTAACTGGGAACGACAAGGGAGATCAGCATAGGGAAACCACCTTTCGGATACGGATAATTGTCAAAAATCCCGTCCCCTGCGGCCATACGCGCCGAGGGGTACCTGTCATGCGGGGTGCCTAGCGCAGGAACCGCCTGCAGCTTGGCACCGTGCAGAATCAGCTTCCAAAACAGACCAGCAGATACCCATCCTGCCGGGTGACAGCCTGCGCCTCACCGGCCAGGGCATCGCCGGCAGCCTGCTGGTCGTCGGTAGGCACAGCGCAGGGGCGGCCGATTTCTTCCATCAGCAGGTAGATCTGTTCGTGGCTGCCAAAGGCGCTCTGCGCCCAGTTGACGACGCTCTCGTTCACCTCTTCATAGGGGTAAAGGTCCCCCATCGGCGCGCCAAGCGCAACCGACAGGACCCAGGCCGCCTTGTAGGCGGGATGGCCAGCCGGCAGGCGATGGGTAACGGCGTCAGGCAGCGTGATCTCTCCTGTGAACACGACCGGCTCTTCGCCGGTGGGGTCCAGCGCATCCAGCTGGGCCGCCACATCCTGCAGCAGGTCTTTTTCATATGCCCAGCGGGCGCGGTCAGCCCCAAACGTCTGGTTGAGCGACAGGGCCTCAACCCCGAGCAGCGCCGCTATACAGGCCGCCGCAGCCCACCGGCGCGGGCGCAGCACGGCCAGCGCCAGCCAGGCCACAAACGGCACAAACACGGCAAAGCATTGGCTGGCACGGGCCATCTGGCTGCCGGTCCCCTGCAGAATCCCCATCGCAAACTGGCTGGCCAGCAGCCCGGCCGCCAGCCAGCCGCAGCCGTTGCCGTGGCGGCGTACCGCCACAAAAACAACAAGCGCCGCACAGGCAAGATCCAGCAGGGCAATGGCCGGCACGGCAAGGGCCAGCGTACCATAGTTGCCGAGAAATTCGCGCACAAAAATCAGCAGTGCGCTGGCGATGCCGCCGCGCTGGCCCCAGTAGATCGTCCGGGCCGCCGCGCCGCTTTCCCCTGTAATGCCAAGGGCCAGCCGCAGCAGCGCGGCAAGGATCTCACGCCCGGCCAGGCCGACCCCAAACAGCACAACGCCGCGCAAAGCCGGCGCAATCCACCAGAAGGCCGCCCGGCTGCGGCGCGGCGCAAAAGCCGCCGCCGTGAACAACAGGGCAAACACAAGCGCAAGCCAGACCTGGGCCATTGATTCATAACAGCCGAGCGAGAATGCCAGGCAGGCCGCCGCGCCAAGCGCCCGGGCCGGTGCACGCTGTCCAAACAGATACGCCCGGCCAAGTGCAAGCGCCGCAACGGCCAGCAGCATGCCCAGCCCGGTAATGCAAAGGTTGGAATAGGCCAGCGCCTCTGCGTGGAATGGAAAAAGCAGCAGCCCGCCGGCCAGCAGCAGCCCGCCGGCCGCCGTGGGCTCACGCCCGGCCTGGGTGTAGAGCACCGCCGCCAGCCCGACGCCGGCCAGTGCCAGGCAGACAGCCGCCCAGCACTCCGGCCAGACACGGCCGTACGCCAGCAGCCCTGTCAGCGCCTGGACAAGCCATTCGGTGATGCGGCTCTGGCGCAAAAATTCCCCGCCCTGCTGGTAAGTATCAATTGCAAGGTCATCGATGCCAACGGCCGAAGTTGCCATTGCATAACCGTAACCAACCAGGAGCAGCGCCGCCAGCCCGCACCAGAACAGCGGCTTGCGGCCAAATGCCGCAAGGGCGGCCCGGGTGCCGCACGGCGGCTGCCGGGCGGGCTGTATGGGTTTCGTCGGTTTATTCATAGCGTGTACACCGTCTCAACAAAGCGTCGGGGCGCGCCGGCGGTGCAGCCAGACAGCGTAACCGGCCAGCGCCAGCAAAAACAGCGCGCTGCAAGCTTCCGCCGCATGCCAGAACCACGGCGGGCGGAACGAGACGGTCACCCCACCGCTGTAGCCGGAAGGAACCGCCACCCGCACCTGCCAGGTGTCAGGGTCACTGTCCACCGCCAGCGGGTTGCCGGCATCGTCACAGGCAGTATAGTACGGGTAGTAGAGCAACGGCACCGTGACGGCGCCGTCCGCCTGCTGGGAAACCGTCACCTGCAGTTCCACCCGCACACCCTGCCGGGACCAGTCGGTCACTTCGGCGTTGACTGTAATCGGGGTCTGGCTGTCTGCAATGACATAACGGTCAGCGTCGGCCGGCAGGTATTCTTCCCCGCTGATGGCAACGCTGTCCAGTGCGGCAGCGCTGTAGTAGTTTTCCACAATATCGGTTGCCAGGTAGCTTTGGCTCATGCTGCCCCAGGTCACCAGCGTCACCACGCAGAGCACTGCGCCGGCCCCCAGCCGCCAGGACGACCGGCGGCGCAGCAGCACCAGCGCACAGCCGCCTGCCAGCACCCAGAACCAGGTGCCAAGGCCTTCCAGCCGCCAGGGATACTGCAGGATCATGCACAGTCGTGCCAGAACCGGATGCAGCGATTCCACCGCATGCCATGGGAACAGAACCGACGACATCCAGAAGCAGAGCAGCCCGAACCACAGCCCGAGTCCGCCGATGCGCAGCAGTTTGTGCTCCGTTTCCGCAAGCGGCTCTTCCAGCAAAAAGCGTACCGCCACAAACAGCGCCGCAGCCAGCAGCACCGCCGTGCCAACGCCGATCGCCATCTCCTGTACGGTGCCCATATCGACATTGGTAGCGGTCAGTTCCGGGCTGGCGTCAAAAAACAGGCCGAACATCTGGGCGGGGAAAGCCCCCATCCGCCCCACGCCGCCATACTGGCCGGCGCTGTGCACCTTGAAATCGCCGCGCATATAATCAAACAGCGGCACCAGGTACCAGGCGCTGGCCGCAACGGCCGCCCCCACCACTTTAAGCAGAGGGAAGAACGTGTTGCGCCGGAAAACCCGCCGCACACAGACCAGGCAAAGCAGCAAGGTGAAGGTGCCGGCCATCTCGGTGGTCAGCAGGTGGCTTTGCAGCAGCCCCGCATACCCAACCGCCGCCGGCAGCCAGATCAGCGGCCTCGCACGCGCGCCGTCCGGCTGGCGCAGGATCTGCCACAGCCCGTAACAGACAAGCGGCAAAAAGATCAGAGCCGTATACTCCCCCACTGCGCCGCGGGTGTAAACATCGACAAGACGATACCCGCTCAGGGTATAAAGCGCCGATACACAGAGCGCGGCGGCGTCATCGCCAAACATCCGCCGCGCACACCACCAGCTGACCACCGCCGTGGCCAGGCTGGCCAGAAAGACATAGAACTGGTACGCCGTCTGCAGCGGCACGCCAAGCAGGCGCAAAGCGGCCGGGATATACAAAAACAAATCCCCGTAAAAGACGCTGACCGCATAGCCGTTGCCCTCAAGCCAGAACGGCTGGATGCGCACCGGGAACTGGCCGCCGGCCAGCCCCTGGGCCAGCCCTTCGATCCGGTTGAGGTGGAAGGGCAGGTCATGCCCCGCCACCAAGTTGGAGGTGAGGAAGGGCAGCGTGGCAAGCAGCGTGATCACGCCGAGAGACAGCGCCGTAACCCGGCCGCGCCGCCCGCCCGGGAAGGGCAGCCTGCGGACCCAGACCCAGGCAAAGAAATCCAGCACAAGGAGCAGGAAGAAGCGCCGCAGCAGCCGGAACCAGCCATACGCCTGGCTGGGTTCCAGCACAATGCTCTCCAGCTGGATACCGCTGCCTTCGGTATTGACAACCAGGGTGGCCTGGGTTTGCGCGGTGGGCACATAGGCCTGCACCGTTACAGCCCGCGTATCCGCAGGCAGGCGGATGCACCCCATCTCGATGTCTGAGTTGTGAAACTGAATTTCCACATCATCGCCGCCTGTATAGGCGACGGTCAGGTTGTACATTCCAGCCGGCATTTCGATCCAGTTGGTGGTCATGACTTCGCCGGTGCAGCCTTCTTCCACCGTAAAACCGTCATAACCGCTATACGCCTGTTCCCCCACGCGGGAAATCATACGGTCCGCCAGCAGAATGACGGAAGGCGTGGCAGCCGTGTGCGCACGGTCGGCTGCAAACCCGATGAGCAGCGCCAGACATTCAGCCAGCAGCACCAGCCCTGCAAGGAGCCGCGCACGCAATGCGGCCGGTAATCTGCGCCGCGTGGCAACAGTGGTTGGCATGCGGATTCCCCCCGGCCGATCAGCCCTTCACCGCAAGGTTGACGAGCTTGCCCTTGACATAGATTTCCTTGACAACGGTTTTGCCGGCAATGGCCCCGGCAACGGCAGGTTCTGCCTTGGCAGCCGCAATCGCATCGGCGGCTTCGACATCGGCCGGCACCTGGATACGGGCGCGCACCTTGCCGTTGACCTGCACGGCGATTTCCACAGTCTGCTCAACGCACTTGGCTTCGTCATACTGCGGCCAGGGGTGATAGGCGAGCTGGTCGCCGTGGCCCATCTGCTGCCAGAGCTCTTCGGTCATGTGCGGGGCAAACGGGTTGAGCAGCTGCAGCAGCACCTCAAACTCGGCGCGGGTGGCGCCGCCGTTGTCATACAGGGCATTGACATAAATCATGAGCTGGGCGATTGCGGTGTTGGCCTTGAGGGTATCAATATCCTCTCCGACCTTCTTGATTGTGCGGTGCATGAGCGGCTCAAGCGCCGGGCGCACGCCCTCGCCCTCGACCTGCTTGTCGGCCAGGGCCCAGATGCGGTCAAGGAACCGCTTGCAGCCCTTGATCGAGGAGGTGTTCCAGGGGGCGGCTTTCTCAAAGTCGCCGATGAACATCTCATACAGGCGCAGGGTGTCGGCGCCGTATTCGTCCACGACATCGTCAGGGTTGACGACGTTGCCCAAAGATTTCGACATCTTGACAATCGGGTGCTCGGCCATCTCGCCGAACTGCTCGACCAGATGCGCGCGGGCAGCCTTCTCGCTGCCGTATTCGGCGACAAGGCGCTTTTGCTCGGCCGCAGTCTGGTTTTCAAATGCATGGGGGTTGAGGCCGAGGATCATGCCGTGGCTTGTCCGCTTGGCGTAAGGTTCCTTGGTGGGCACAACGCCGATGTCATAGAGGAATTTGTGCCAGAACCGGCTGTAGAGCAGGTGGAGGGTCGTGTGCTCCATACCGCCGTTGTACCAGTCAACCGGGCTCCAGTAGTCAAGGGCTTCCTTGCTCGCGATCGCGTCGGGGTTGTGGGGGTCCATATACCGCAGGAAGTACCAGCTTGAACCGGCCCACTGGGGCATCGTATCGGTCTCACGCTTGGCGGGGCCGCCGCAGCACGGGCAGGTGGTGTTGACCCACTCGGTGTGTCGGGCCAGCGGGCTCTCGCCGTCCTCGCCGGGCTCAAAGTCCTTGATTTCAGGCAGGCGGAGCGGCAGCTCGCTTTCGGGCAGGGGCTGCCAGCCGCACTTTTCGCAGTACACCATCGGGATCGGCTCGCCCCAGTAGCGCTGACGGCTGAACACCCAGTCCCGCAGTTTGAAGTTGACCTGTTTGTGGCCGTTGCCGGTCTCTTCCAGCCAGGCGTACATCTTCTCCTTCGCATCCTCGACCGAAAGGCCATCGAGGAAACCGGAGTTGACCAGCGTTCCGGTTGCGACATCGGTGAACGCTTCCTTCGAAAGGTCGCTCGGGGTGTTGCCCTTGACGACCTCGACAATGGGCAGGCCGAACTTGGTTGCAAATTCCCAGTCGCGGGTATCGTGGGCAGGCACGGCCATGATCGCGCCGGTGCCGTAGGTGGCGAGGACATAGTCCGAGATAAAGATCGGGACTTTCTTGCCGTTGACCGGGTTGATCGCCTCCACCCCTTCGATCCGCACGCCGGTCTTTTCCTTGTTGAGCTCGGTGCGCTCAAACTCCGACTTGCGGGCGGCGTCGGCCTGGTAAGCGGCGACGGCCTCGGGGTTTTGGATCAGGCCGGCCTCCGTCCATTTTTTGAGGAAGGCGTGCTCGGGGCTTACAACCATATAGGTGCAGCCGAACAGCGTGTCGGCGCGGGTGGTATAGACGGTGAGGGTATCGCCGGCGGTGGTTGCAAAGTTGATCTCGGCGCCGTGGCTGCGGCCGATCCAGTTTTTCTGCTGGGTCGAAACGCGCTCAATAAAATCGAGCCCGTCGAGGTCGTCGATCAGGCGGTCGGCGTAGGCCGTGATCTTGAGCATCCACTGGCTCTTGACCTTGTGCACGACCGGGCTGCCGCAACGCTCGCAGACGCCGTTGACAACCTCCTCGTTCGCGAGCACGACCTTGCAGCCGGTGCAGTAGTTGACGGTGGTTTCTTTTTTATAGGCCAGGCCTTTTTTGTAAAGCTGCAGGAAAATCCACTGCGTCCACTTGTAGTAATCGGGGTCGGTGGTGTTGATTTCGCGGTCCCAGTCAAACGAAAGACCGAGCGCCTGCAGCTGGGATTTGAACCGGGCGATGTTCTTGGCCGTGACGATTTCGGGGTTGATGTGGTTTTTCAGCGCATAGTTCTCGGTTGGCAGGCCGAAGGCGTCCCAACCCATCGGGTAGAGGACGTTGTAGCCGCACTGGCGCTTTTTGCGCGCGACAATGTCAAGCGCGGTGTAGCTGCGCGGATGGCCGACGTGCAAACCCGCGGCCGAAGGGTACGGGAATTCGACCAGCGCGTAGAACTTCGGCTTCGCATGGTCGATTTCGGCATGGAAGGTGTGTTCATCCTGCCAGACTTTTTGCCATTTGGCTTCCACTTGTTTGAAATCGTATTTCACGTTTGATCTCCCCCACACGGTCTTTGTTAGAGTTAAGAGTTTCGAGGCGGCGCAATCGCCGATCCACCGATTTTCTTCTTTATTCTTTATTATTTTGTTCTACCTGCTCGTCGGGCATCCATTCTTCGGCGGGCAGTTCGGCGGCATCGGCCCACAGGTGTTCAAGGTCGTAGTAATCGTGGGCTTCCTTGGTAAAGACATGCACAATCACGCTGCCGTAGTCGAGCAGAATCCAGCGTTTGCCGTCATGCCCTTCGGTGCGCAGCGGGTTGACCCCCTGCCGGCCGAGGGCGAAATCCGCCTCATCGGCCAGCGCGCCGACATGGGTGGTCGAGGTGCCGGTCGCGATGACGAAATAGTCGGTCACGGTGGTCAGGTCCTCCACCTTCAGCACCCGGATGTTCTGCGCCTTGCGGGCGTCGAGGGCGCGGGCCAGGGCGATGGCCAGGGTTTTACTATCCATTTGGTTCTCCTTTTTGTAAAAACGGCGTCAGGCCGCGTCGTCGGTGGTTTCGGAGCTGGCGGCTTCCTCGCCGTCGGTACCCTCGCTTGCGGCGTTCGGGTCAGGGGTCGGGTCCACATAGGTGACCGCGTTCGATCCATCAAGGTTCTGGTCCGGGTCAGCCTGCGCCGCCGCCTGTTCATCCATGAGCGAACCCATATACTGCACATTCGGGTCTGTCGCGGTGTAGCCGCTCAGATCGAAACCGATCTCGGACACGCTGTCGCAAAGTTCCAGCTCGCTCGCATCGACCGGGCCGGTGTTCTCTCGGAAATACTGGTTGAGCAGGTCAGCGTCCTGCTGGCGGGCCGGGTAGACGACCGACTGCCCGTTATAATACGGCGCGCCGGAATAGACCGGCATCTGGCAGATCATGATCTTGCTCGAATCGATGTTCAGCACGCTGACCGCAAAGCTGACAAGGTCGGTAATCGGCAGGCTTGTTTCCATATAGCCCAGCACAGCCGGGGCCAGCTTGGCAACGTCCCAGATGTTGCCGATGTCCTTGATCTTGCGGAAGAGCGCGGCGTAGAACTGCCGCTGCATATTCAGGCGGCCGATATCGCCGTCGGCATATACCTTACGGGCGCGCAGCAGGAACTCAACCGCCGCGCCGTCCAGCGTCTGATACCCTTCGTGGATAACGCTGCTGCCGCCATCCGCCACCTGGGTATAGTCGATGTCCTGCGGCACATAAAGTTCGATGCCGCCGAAGGTATCGACAAGCTGGGTCAGCATCTCCAGATGGATCATCACATAACCATCGACCGGAAGTTTGTACATCGTCGCGACCTGTTCGCACAGGGCGTTGACATTGAGGTTGCCGTCCCCCTGGGTGCGGGCGACGTTGTTGATGCGGTAGTTGCCCGAAACAGACCTGTCTGTTGTGACCATCGTATCGCGCGGAATCTGCAGCATCTTGAGCTCGCCGGTCTCGTTGTTGAAGTGGACGTAGAGGATCATATCGGTGTTGCCGTCGTTGGTGCCGTCGGCGCTTACCTCGCTTCCCTCGCCGGTCCGGTCAACGCCGACCATCAGGAAGTTGAGCTCCTTGCCGGCGTATTCCTGCGGGGTGTTGAAGATACGGTCAAGGGTGGTGCCGCCGGTTTCGGGCGCGATCGAGTGCAGGATGAAGGCGATGGTGCCGCCGAAGATCAGCACAAGCGCCAGGAAAGTGCCCAGCAGCACCTTCCACCAGGTGCGCTTGCGCTTTTTCTTTCCCTTGCCGTTGTAGGGGCCTGCGCCTTTGCCTCCCTTGCCGTTTTTGCCGGGGCCTTTGGGCGGCTGCCCGCCGGAAGCCCCCCCGCCGCTGCGGTAGGTTGTTTTGCCGGCGGCGCCTTTGGCCGCCCCGCCGGCCGCCGCTTTGGCGGACGCCTGCGCGGCGGGCTGCTCCGCCTTAAAGTCAGCGGCTTCGCTGTTAAAATCAAAGGCCGCGCGTTCGCTTTGCACCTGGTTCAAATCCAGATGCTGCACCCGGGCGCGGGCGCCGGCGGCGTTCTGCTTGGCGGCGGCCTGCCGCTGCAAAGCCAGCGCCTGGCGCTGGGCCATCGTCAGTTCCTGCTGGGCCGGCTGTTGCGCCGGCTGGGCGGCCGAAGCCCTGCGCGGGGCGGCCGTTCTGGCGGCTGGCTGAGCGGCCGGGGCTGTGCGCTGAACCGGCTGGGCAGGGCGCGGGGCCTGTCGGGCCGGCTGTTGGGCGGCCGGTGTATGCACGGTGCGCGGGGCGCCGGCCGTGTGGCCTGTGTTCAGCGTGCGGCCTGCGGTGTGCACGGTGCGCGGCGCGCTTGCCCCGGTTTGGGCGGCACGATATTTTTCCACATCACTGGATTGTACACGGTTGAAGCTGCGGGTGCGCCGGCCGCCGGCAGCGGCAGCTTCCCGCGCACGGCGGCGGGCTTCCTCATATTGCTGCTGCTCGGTAGCGGCGCTGCGCTGGGCTTCGCCTGCATGGTATACGTTGTGGGCATCGCCTGTGTTCAGTTTGCGTGGCTCGCTCATGGGGTTTCCTCCCTTTGGGACATCAGTCGGCCGGGCAGGGCTGCAGCCCCGCCTGGCCCAGTTTATGTTTTTTCTTCAGTTGCAAGACCCCGCTGTGCCCGCAGCCAGTTGCAGGCCGCCAGGGTTTCAGGGTCGAGCGCGCCGCCTTTTTCGCGTACAAAAGCGATGCTCTGCTCCAGGCTGTGGAGCAAGGCAAGGTCAAGGTCCTGCATTTCCTCACGGCGCAGGGTTTCCACGCCCGGGTAATCCCGCTCGGCGCTGGTTGCGTCGGCCATATACAGGATCTTATCCAGCAGGCTCATGTTGGCCTTGCCGGTGGTATGGCATTCAATGGCCGACAAGATGGCGGGATCGGTAACCCCCCAGTCGGTCGCACAGAGGATGGCGGCGGCGATGCCATGCCAAACCGGGGACGGCCTGGACGCGGCATTTTTAGCCATTATAGCATTGTCCCGAAAAATCTGCAACATTGCGTCGCGCGGCAATTCTTTGGCGGCATCGTGCAAAAGTGCCGCCAAGGCGGCCTTTTCGGGGTCTGCGCCGTAACGTTCGGCCAGTGCGACGGCCTTATTTTTTACATTCAGCGTGTGTTTGTACCGCTTGTGGGACAACCGCGCTTTGACCAGCGCCTGCGCCTGTTCACAGGTCATACGGATGGCTTCCTTTCCTTTGATTTTTCTTGCATAGAGTTAAGATTTGGTGGATCGCGCTGCGCGCTCAAAAACAGTATAAAGAAAAGTTTCTCCGCATTTTCAAAAACACGCCGTCAGGCGCACCATATCGAAACTCTAAAAACTAAATTCAAACGCCTTCACAAAACTTTTCCCAGCCCGTACAAATCATGCCGCCGAACAAGATCCGGCACGGGGGGCGGCAGGACGGCGCGCAGGGTTTCGGCGGGCAGGGTGCCTGCGCGGATCTCGTGCGAGGCACACGGCACCGCCGGGGCCTTGGCAAACACCACCCGACCGCCGGCCGGGGCCAGCGCTTCGGCGGCGGCGCGCAAAGACGCGTCGTCGCCGTTGGCCCGGCTCTGCACAACAAGGGTCGCAAGCTGCAAAATCCGCTCCCACCGATACCAGCGGCGGAAACTTTCCAGCATATCGCTGCCAAGGCTCAAATAAAGCGCGGCCGCGGGGTATTCTTCGTGCAGCGCCTCGAGGGTGTTGACGGTATAGCTCGGGCCTTCGTGATCAATCTCCCACCGGCTGATTGCAACCTGCGGGCCGAGCTGGCGAAAGCAGCCGCACATCTCGTACCGCCATTCGGCCGGGGTCTCGCTGGCCAGCTTGTGCGGCGGGGTGCCGGCCGGCATGACCAGCACCCGGTCGGGTCGGACGGCCTTCATTGCGGCGCGCAGGTTGTTCAGATGGCCGATGTGCGGCGGGTCGAAGGTGCCGCCGTAGATAAGCAGCTTTTGGCCGCTCATTTGGATGCGGCGGCGAGCAGCGCGGTGAAGGCGCTGTCCTTGTCCTTTTGCTTGAAAAGCACGAACTTGCGCCCGATCACCTGCACGCAGGCCGCGCCGGTCGCTTCGGCCAGGATGTCGGCAGCTTCGCGGGGGGCGTATTCGCTGTTATCAAGCACCTTGCATTTGATGAGCTCGCGCGCGGCCAGGCATTTGGCCACGCCATCGATGAGGGTTTCGTCAATTTCGCCCTTGCCGATCTGGAAAACCGGGTCGAGCGTGTTGGCCGCCCCGCGCAGGGCAGCCCGCTGTTTGCTGGAAAGGGTCATGGTGGGCTCCTTTTTTATTTCGGTTTATCTTTCTGATGTCATGCGGCGTTGGTTGTAGGGGCCGATGCTCGCATCGGCCCGGGAGGTCTGCGGCGGCAGGTTCGCGGGACGATGCAAGCATCGTCCCCTACTCATTCACCCAGAAACAACGCCAGTTCCGCTTCAAGTCTTTCCATCGCGCGGCCGCGGTGGCTGATGGCATCTTTTTCGGCGCTGGCCAGTTCCGCATAGGTGCGGTGTTCGGTGTTCGGGGCGGTGGCGTGGGCGTCGAGACCGACAAAGTCGGGGATGAACAGCGGGTCATAGCCAAAACCATTCTCCCCGCGCGGGGCGGTGGCAATCATGCCGGGGCATTCGCCTTCAACTGTCAGCGCCCGGCCGTCCGGCAGCATGAAACAGACGGCCGAGACAAACTTGGCCCGGCGGCCTTCGGGCGGCACGTCGGCCAGCTCAGCGAGCAGCTTTTGGTTGTTCGCCTCGTCGTCGCCGTGCATGCCGGCGTATCGCGCGCTGTAGACGCCCGGCGCGCCGCCGAGCGCTTCGCAGCACAGGCCCGAATCATCGGCGACGGTGGGCAGGCCGCTCGCTTTGCAGAAGGCTTCGGCCTTGATGTGGGCGTTTTCGGCAAAGGTCGCGCCGGTTTCCTCGGGGTCAAGGTCGATGCCGAGCTCCCGCAGGCTCTTGACGGTGTGGCCGGCTTTTTCAAGCAGCCGGCGCAGTTCGCGCAGCTTGCCGGCATTGTTGGTGGCAGCACAGACGATCATGCTTCGCCCTCCTTTTCTTTCGCGCGGTCAGGCAGTTCTGGCAGCAGCGCTTCCGAAAAATCGGTGGCCGAGAAGAAGATCAGGTCGTCGAGCTGCTCGCCGACGCCGACAAACCGGATCGGCAAGCCGAGCTTTTCATGCACGGCCAGCACGCAGCCGCCCTTGGGGGTGCCGTCGAGCTTGGTCAGCACAACGCCGGTCGCGCCGGCCGCCCGCACAAACTCCTGCGCCTGGCTGATCGCGTTCTGGCCGGTGATCGCATCCAGCACGAGCAGCACCTCAAGGCTTGCCTCCGGGCTCGCCTTTTTGACGCTGCGGGTGATCTTGGAAAGCTCGTCCATCAAGCCCTTCTTGTTGTGCAGCCGGCCGGCCGTATCGGCGATGACAAGGTCATACCCGCGGGCGGCCGCGCTCTGCACTGCGTCAAAGATGACGGCGGCGGGGTCGGCTCCCTCCCCTGCCTTGACCAGCGGCACATCGGCGCGCTCGGCCCAGGTTTCAAGCTGTTCGCTCGCCGCTGCGCGGAAGGTATCGCCGGCCGCCAGCAGCACCCGCTTGCCAAGGTCTTTGTAAAGGTAGGCGAGCTTCGCGATCGTCGTCGTCTTGCCAACGCCGTTGACCCCGATGACGAGGATCACGGCCGGATGGCCGGAAAGATCCATCTCGTCATGCGGGGAGATTTCAAGCCGGATGATCTCACGCAGCGCCTTGAGGGCCTGCTCGCCGGTTTTGAGGTGGTCGGCTTCCACCTTGTCGCGCAGCTCGTCAACCAGGCGCACGGCGGTCGCGGGGCCGACGTCGGCCAGGATCAGCTGTTCTTCAAGGTCGTTGTACAGATCGTCGTCGATCTGGGAGTTGGTCAGCGTGTTGACGATGGACTGGAAAAAGCCGGTGCGGGTCTTTTCCAGCCCGACTTCAAGCTTCTTTTTGTTTTTGCGGAACGCATCAAACAGGCCCATAAGGCGCCTCCTTTGTTGGGATTATGAAATCATATCCACATTGACGTGGTCAAGGTCAAGCCGCAGCAGCTTGGATACGCCGTCCTCCTGCATGGTTACGCCGTAGAGGACGTCGGCGGCCTCCATCGTGCCGCGGCGGTGGGTGATGACGATGAACTGGGTGCGCTCGGTCATGCGGCGCAGGTATTGGGCATACCGTGTGACATTGACGTCGTCGAGCGCGGCCTCGATCTCATCAAGGATGCAGAACGGCGAGGGGTTGACTTCGAGAATCGCAAAATAGATCGAGATTGCGACAAGCGCCTGCTCGCCGCCCGAAAGGGCGCTGAGGTTGCGGATGACCTTGCCCGGGGGGCTGACCTCGATCTCAATGCCCGAATCGAGGATGTTCCCTTCGTCCGATAAGTAGAGCCGGGCGCGGCCGCCGCCGAACAGTTCGCGGAAGATACGGCCGAAGTTGCGGTTGATCTCCTGGAAGGATTTCTTAAACATCTCTTCCATCTCCTGGCAGAGCTCGGCAATCATCCGGGTCAGCTCGGTCTTGCTGCGCTCCACATCCCCCACCTGGGCTTTGAGGAAGTCGTACCGCTCCTTGACCTCCTTGTATTCGTCGATCGCGCCGACGTTGACGTTGCCCAAAGCGCGGATCTTGCCGCGCACCTCGGCAACCTGGCGGCGCAGTTCGGTGACGGTGGTAAACTCGACGCACTGGGCCTTGGCCTCGTTCTCGGTGAGCTGGTATTCCTCCCAGAGTTTGGCGGCCGTGTCGTCGCGCTCGGCCTCGGCGGCGGCGCGGCGCTCGGCCAGGCGGGCCATCTCGCCGCCCATCCGCTCGCGCTCGTCGGTTAAGGCGCGGTTTTCCTGGCCCAGGCGGGTGATCTCGGCCTCTTTTTCAAGCCGGGCGGCGTTCGCTTCGCGGATGGCCTGCTCGGCCGCGGCAATCTTGTCCTTGGCTTCGGCGCGCTCGCGCTCGATCGCCTCGGCCTTGGCGGCGTTGGCTTCCAAAGTTGCGTTGGCGGCCGTGATTGCGGCTTCAAGCTCCCGCGCGCGGGCGGCGGCCTCGCCGCTGCGGCTGCGCAGCGTTTCGAGGCTTGCTTCGTGCAGGCCGATGTCCTTTTCGTGGGTCAGCCGTTCGAGCTGGGCCGCGTTGAGATCGGCCGTGATCTGCTCGCGCTCGGCGGTTAAAGTGCCGGAGCTTTCGCCCAGGGTTTGCAGTTCAGCCGTGTAGCGCTCGAGTTCGGCCTCGGCGGCGACGCGGGCGTTATCGGCCTGGGCGCGGGCGGCCTTGTCCTTCTGCAATGTTTCGGTCAAAGCGTCGATCTCGGCCTTGCGGCGCTGGGCGGCGGCTGCGCCCTCGGCGACGGCGGCGTCGAGCCGTTCGAGCTCGAGCGAGGCGCGCAGCCGGGCCGACGCCGCGTTGACGCTTTCGCTCTCGGCCCCGGCGACCTGGGCGGCGAGGTTATCGACCTCGGCCTTGCGGGCCGTGGTTTCGCGCTCAGCCTCGGCGCGGCGCTTATCGAGCGTCGCCAGCTTTTCGCGCAGTTCGTCGAGTTCCTGTTTGCGGGTAAAGACGCCGGCGCTGCGGGCGGTGGAACCGCCGGTGAAGCTGCCGCCCGCGTTGACAACCTGGCCGTCCAGCGTGACGATCCGGTTGCGGTAGGAAAGCCGCTTGGCGACGGCCGAAGCTTCGGTCAGGTCATCGACAACGATGATCCGCCCGAGCAGGTTGTCCACAATATTTTGGTACCGCGCATCCACCTCGACCAAATCGGCGGCCACTTCGGCCGTACCGGTCAGCGGGCCGGTAAAGCGGTGCCCCTGCACGGTATCCAGCGGCAGGAAGGTTGCGCGGCCGGCGCGGCTCTCCTTCAAAAAGGCGATCGCCGCGCGGGCGTCGCGCTCATTTTCCACCACAAGGTTCTGCAAGGCAAAGCCGAGCGCGGTCTCGATCGCCGTCTCGTACCCCTTGCGCACCGTCAATATGCCCGCCACCGGGCCGATAATCCCGCGCAGGCGGCGGGCTTCGGCGGCCCGCATGACCGCCTTGACGCTCTGCTGGTAGCCGTCGAGGTTTTTTTCGAGATCTTCGAGGATGCGGATGCGCTGGGCCGTGTTCGAGCGGTCGCGGTCGGCCTTCTGCAGCGCTTCGGCGGCTTCGGCCTGCTGGCGGCGGCGGGATTCAAGCTTGAGGGCGAGGCCGTTTTTGATATTATCGCAGCGGGTCACGTTTTCCTCAGCCTTTTGCAGCGCTTCTGCGGCCGCGGCGCGCTCGGCGGCGAGCTTTTCGGCCGCTGCGCCGGCCGCGCCGGCCTGGGTGCGCAGCGTGTCGAGCTGGGTCTGGCTGGCCGAAAGGGAAGATTCCAGGCTGGCGGCCTGCACCTTGCAGGCGGTCGCAACCTCCTGCTGGCGGGCGATCGCGGCGTTGAGCACATCCTGCCGCTGGCCGCTTTGCAGCGCCTGCTGTTCAAGCGCGTTGAGCCGCCCGCGCAGGCCGGCAAGCTGCTCGTCCGCTTTGGCGACGGCGGCGCGCAGCGTTTGGATCGCGGCTTCGTGCTCGGCCGTTTCGGCTTCAATCCCTTTTGCGCCTTCGCCGGCGCGGGCCCGTTCGGCCTCGGCCTCGGCGATCTGGGCGCGGGCGTGTTCGTTCTCGTTGCGCAAAACGGCCAGGGCGCTGTCCCGGCCGGCGCCGGCTTCGGTCAGCGCGCGGATGTCGGCGTTCGCCTGCTCAACGTCGAGCATGAGCTTCTGCGCTTCGGCGCGCAGGGCTTCGGTGCGGGCGTCGAACTCGTCAAGCTGTTTTGACAGCCGGCCGTAGTCCGATTCTGCGGCCTCATACCGGCGCTGCTGGTCGCGCACAGCTTCCTGTGCGCGGCGGATTGAATCGACCCAGAGGGTGATTTCGAGCGATTTGCGGGTGGCCGAATATTCGAGGAACTTCTGCGCCTTTTCACTGTCCCGCTTGAGCGGGCCGACCCGGCCTTCAAGCTCGCCGAGGATGTCCCGCAGCCGCTCAAGGTTGCCTTCAGCCGCGGCCAGGCGGCGCTCGGCCTCGTTTTTGCGGTAGCGGAACCGGGCGATGCCGGAGGCCTCCTCAAAGATTTCGCGCCGCTCGTTTGATTTTGCGGCGACAATCTCGGCGATGCGGCCCTGGCCGACAATCGCGTAGCCATCGCGGCCAAGGCCTGTATCGAGCAGCAGTTCGTAGACGTCTTTAAGCCGGACGTTCTGGCCGTTGATCGTGTACTCGCTCTCGCCGCTGCGGTAGTAGCGGCGGCCGATCGTGACCTCGTCGGCGTCCATTGCGAGGCCGTGGTCGCTGTTGTCGATGGTCAGGCTAACGGAGGCAAACCCCATCGCGCCGCGGGTCTGGGTGCCGCCGAAGATGACGTCCTCCATCTTGCCGGCGCCGCGCAGCTGTTTCGAGCTTGTCTCGCCCATAACCCAGCGGATCGCGTCGGAAATATTGCTTTTGCCGGAGCCGTTCGGCCCCACCACCCCGGTGATGCCGGGGCCGATCGTAATTTTGGTGCGGTCCGGGAAGGATTTGAACCCCTGGATTTCAAGCTCTTTCAGTCGCATGCAGGAACCTTTCGTTGCTTTTTATATATCGTCTTTTCTTGGAAACGGAGCGTCTTTTAGTAAGTGTGAACCTCTCTCAAATTCGGGCTTCTTTTCCCATCTTTTCCAGCGCCGTCCTGGCGGCCTGCTGTTCGGCGGCCTTTTTGCTGTGCCCGGTACCGGTGGCAAGCGGCTTTCCGTTCAGCCGCACTTCCACCGCAAACTGTTTGTCGTGCGCGGGGCCTTCTTCCTTGATGACGGTATAGCTGAGCTGGGCGCCGGGGGTTTCCTGTGCAACCTCCTGCAGTTGGGTTTTGTAGTCCTCGTCTGCGGTGCTCCCCTCGGTGATGAAGGGCTGCAGGAAGGCGCGGGCGGCCTCGAACCCGCCGTCGAGATAGAGCGCGGCGATCAGCGCCTCGAACGCGTCCGACACAATGCTTGGCCGGGTGCGCCCGCCGTTGAGTTCCTCGCCATGGCCAAGACGCAGATAGCTGCCCAGGTTGATCTGCTGCGCAAAGCGGAACAGCGCTTCTTCCGACACAAGCGAAGCGCGCATCCGGGTCAGTTCGCCTTCGGGGCGGCCGGATTCATGGAAGAGGTAATCGGCCACAATGACCGAGAGCACGCTGTCGCCCAGAAATTCGAGCCGCTCGTTGTGGGTGGTGGGCACCTTGGATTCATTGGCGAAGCTTGTGTGGGTCATTGCAATGCGCAGCAGCGCCGGGTTCTTGAAATGATAGCGCAGCACTTCCTCCAGCTGCGCAAGACTGTGGTTGGACACGTTTTCTCCTCCCCTTATTCCGCCTGCGGCGCTTCGGCCGCCGCGGCAAGCGTTGCGTCAAGCGCTGTCTGCATCGTACCGCACAGATCATTTTCCACGCAGAGCCGGGCCTGGCGGATCGCGTTTTTAATCCCCTTCGCCTTGCTGGAACCGTGCGCCTTGATGACCGGTTTTGCGGCGCCAAGCAGAGGCGCGCCGCCGACTTCCTCGGAATCGACCATCCGCTTGAGATCGCGCAGGCCGTCCTTGATGGCAAGGTACGAAAGCTTGGTCAGCAGGTTTTTCAAGAAAACCGGTTTGAGCATGCGGAACAGCGTTTTGGCAACGCCTTCGGTCAGTTTGAGCACAACGTTGCCGACAAAGCCGTCGCAGACAACGACATCGACCTCGCCGTCCATAATGTCACGCGGTTCGATGTTTCCGGCAAACCGGATGCTCGGGTTTTCCTTGAGCTTTTCATGCGCTTCGCGGTAGAGCGGGGTTCCTTTGTGCTCCTCGGTGCCGTTGTTGATGAGGGCGACAGCCGGGTCGGCGCGGCCCATGACCTGTTTGGCATAGACGCTGCCCATTGTGCCAAAGGCGTTGAGCATATCGGACCGGCACTCGGCGTTGGCGCCGCAGTCCAGCAGCAGGAAATTCCGCTTGACGCCGGGCATCTGGGTGGCCAGGGCCGGGCGCTTGATGCCCTTGAGGGTGCGCACGATCAAGCTGGTGGCGACGTGCAGCGCGCCGGTTGACCCTGCCGAGACAAATGCGTCGCCTTCACCGTTTTTGAGCATGGTCAGTCCCTTGACCATGCTGGAATCCTTCTTCTGCCGGGCCGCCCGCACCGGATCGTCCTCCATTGAGATTGTCTCGCTGCAGGGGATCAGCTCAAACGGAGCCAGGTCAATTCCCTGCTCCTCGGCGGTTTTGCGCAGCAGGTCTTCGGGTCCAAGCAGCGCAATCGTCATCCCCTGGCCAAATTCCCGGTTGGCATCGGCCGCGCCCTGCAGCACGGCGGCGGGGGCGTTGTCCCCGCCCATTGCATCGAGAAGAATCTTCATGACAATACCTCCTGTTGCTCTACCCAGCGCGCCATAGCGGCCTGGGCCTGTTCCGAAAGCGCCAGATAGCGCGCCCGCTTATCCCGGATGGCCGTAACGGACTCCGGCCGGGGCAGGATGCCCATGTTGGCGCCCATCGGCTGAAAATCTTTGTTTGGGGTGGTGATATAGGCGATCAGCGCGCCGCACATCGTATCGGCCGGGGGCGGCGCATAATCCCTGCCCTGCAGCCGGGCCAGAATCGCACGGGCGGCCAGAAGGCCGCTGGCCGCGCTTTCCATATACCCTTCAAAGCCGGTGATCTGGCCGGCAAAAAAGACGTTCGGGTGCTCTTTGAGGCAAAGAGCCGGGGTCAGCACGGCCGGGGCATTCAAAAAAGTGTTGCGGTGCATGACGCCGTAGCGCACAAACTCGGCGTTTTCAAGCCCCGGTATCATTGAGAACACCCGCTTCTGTTCCCCCCATTTAAGGTTGGTCTGGAAGCCGACTAGGTTGTACAGGCTGCGGCCTGCGTTTTCGGCCCGCAGCTGGACGTTCGCCCAGGGGCGGTGGCCGGTGCGCGGGTCGCGCAGGCCGACCGGCCGCAGCGGGCCGAACCGGATTGTATCCGCCCCGCGGGCCGCCATGACCTCGATCGGCATACAACCCTCATAGACGGTCAGGCCGGCGTCGGCCTCGTGCCGGGGGGCGCGCTCGGCAGTGACAAGCGCCTCGTGGAAGGCTTCATACTCGGCTTTATTAAACGGGCAGTTGAGGTAATCGGCCTCGCCGCGCCCATAGCGGGAAGCCGCAAAGACCTTGTCATAATCAAGGCTTTCGGCTGTCACAATCGGGGCGACGGCGTCGTAAAAGCTGAGCTGCTGCCCCCCGGCCAGCGCCGCGATCGCATCGGCCAGCGCGCCGTCGGTCAAAGGGCCGGAGGCGACAAGGATCGGCGCGGCTTCATCGATTGATGTGACCTCGCCCTCCACAACTGTGATGTTCGGGTGGTTTTTGACGAGCGCCGTAACGGCGGCCGAGAACCTGTCCCGGTCAACCGCAAGCGCACCGCCAGCCGCGACCCGCGTATCCTCCGCACAGGGCAAAAGGTGCGAGCCCATCTCCTTCATCTCGAGCTTGAGCAGGCCGGAAGCCGAATCCGGCCGTTCGGCCTTGAGCGAGTTCGAGCAGACAAGCTCGGCAAAGCCGGCGCTTTTGTGCGCGGGGGAAAAGCGGACCGGCTTTTGCTCATACAGCGTGACGGACACGCCGCGGTCGGCCAGCCAGAGCGCGGCTTCGCACCCGGCCAGCCCGGCTCCGATGATGGTGAGTTGCATGGCTTCTCCTTACGTTTCCTTTTCTTCGGTCTTCTCGGTCTTTTCCTGCACATAGCCGCAGCCTTCTTTCAGGCAGAGCAGCTGGCCCTTGCGCTTGAACAGCGTGCTGCCGCAGCGCGGGCATGTTTCGGTGACGGGTTCGTCCCAAGTCATGAACTTGCAGTCGGGGAATTTGCTGCAGCCGTAATACACGCGGCCCTTGGCGCTTTTGCGCAGCAGCATATGGCCGCCGCAAACCGGGCAGATCCCGCCGGTGTCCTTGATGAGCGGGTGGGCGTTGCGGCATTCCGGAAAGCCCGAACACGCCACAAACTTGCCGTAGCGCCCCGACTTGATGACCATCGGGCGGCCGCATTTTTCGCAGATTTCATCGGTCGGGATGTCGGCCACCTTGACCTTTTTGCCCTCCATCTCCTTCTCGGCCTTTTCGAGACTCTTGGAAAAGCCCTGGTAGAAATCGTCAACGGTCTTGACCCAATCGGCCTGGCCGTTTTCCACCACGTCGAGTTTCTTCTCCATCTCGGCGCTGAAGGTCGGGTCCACAATATCGGGGAACTGCTCGATCATAACCTGGTTGACTGCCTGGCCAAGCGGGGTGGTGCGCAGTTTTTTGTTTTCCTTTTCGACATAACCGCGGTCGATGATTGTGCTGATTGTCGGCGCATAGGTCGAAGGCCGGCCGATGCCGTTTTCTTCCAGCGCATGGATCAGCGCGGCTTCGGTGTAGAGCGGCGGCGGCTGGGTGAACTTCTGGTCGGCCGTGAGTTTCTGCAACTGCAGCGGCTGGCCGGCTTCCAGCGGGGGCAGGGCGGTCTCCTTCTTCTGCTTGTCGTCGGTCGATTCCTCATACAGCGCGGTGAAGCCGTCAAAGGTGACGGTGTAGCCGCTGGCGCGGAAGAGCCAGTCCCCCGCCCCGACTGTAACCGAGACGGTATCCATCAGGCAGTCGGCCATCTGGCTGGCCATAAACCGCGACCAGATCAGCCGGTAGAGCCGGGCCGTATCGCCCGAGATGCTGCGCTCGACTTCATCGGGCGTCAGTTCGGGCATCGAGGGGCGGATCGCTTCGTGGGCGTCCTGGGCGGCCGTGGCCGAGCGGGATTTCCACTTGCGTTTCTGGTTGCAGACATAGGCCTCGCCCCAGCGGCTGCCGATAAAGGCCTTGGCCGCGGCAACCGCCTCGTCCGAGATGCGCAGCGAGTCGGTACGCATATAGGTGATGAGACCGACGGTGCCGTGGCCCTCGATGTCCACGCCTTCATACAGGGTCTGGGCCGCCCGCATTGTGCGCGAAGCCGAGAACCCGAACGCGCGGGAAGCGTCCTGCTGCAAAGTCGAGGTGATGAAGGGCGGGGCCGGCGCGCGCTTGCGCTTGCCTTTGTCCACCTTGGCCACCGCATATGCCTTGCCTTCGAGCGAGCCAAGGATTTCGTCGGCTTCCTGCCGGGTGTGCACCGTGACCTTGGTTCCGTCTGCACGGGATGCCAGCCGGGCCGTGAACTTGCCGCCGTCGGCAGTTTTCAGCGCAGCGTCAAGGTTCCAGTATTCCTCGGGCACAAATTTCTCAATTTCCAATTCACGGTCGCGGATCAGCCGCACCGCCACGCTCTGCACACGGCCGGCCGAAAGCCCGCGCCGTACTTTTCGCCACAGAAACGGGCTGAGCTTGTAGCCCACAAGACGGTCAAGTTCCCGCCGGGCCTGCTGGGCGTTGAACAGGTCCATGTCAATGGCACGCGGGTGGGCCATGCCTTCCTGCACGCCTTTTTTGGTGATTTCATCAAAGGTAACGCGGTTTTCGGCCGCAGGGTCCAGCCCGAGCAGGTTGGCCAGGTGCCAGCTGATCGCCTCGCCTTCGCGGTCCGGGTCGGTTGCAAGCAGAACGCCGTCGGCTTTCTTGGCCTCGGTTTTCAGCTCTTTGACCAGTTTCTGCTTGCCCTTGATCGTGATATATTTCGGGGTATAGCCATGCTCGACATCAATGCCCAGCTGGCTGGCGGGCAGGTCCCGCACATGGCCCATGCTGGCCGTGACCTTGTACCCCGGCCCAAGGTATTTGCCAATCGTCTTGGCTTTTGCCGGGGACTCTACAATGACTAGTTTTGCCATAGGGTTGCTCCTGTTTGATGTTTGCGCTTTGATCTATTTCTCCGCGCGCATAATAGCATAATAATCAAAGAATAAAGACCATAAACTCGGTGGGGCAGCGGCTGCGTCGCCTTTGAAAAACAAACCGCTTTTTGCGCGCGGCTGCGCCGCGCGCACCTCCAGTTTTCTTGTTTATTCTTTCTTATTGTTTTCGCAGTTTTCGCAGCCGGTCCCGGCTGCCCTACCCCACCGCCACATACCGGTGGCCGGGCTCCGGGGTGGCGGCGCCAACCAGTTCCAGTTCAGTCAGTGCGGCCAGCGTGCGGGCCAGCGGCAGCGCGGCGGCGGCCGCGGCCTGCTCCGGCGTGCATGGCGTGGGTCCAAGCACCGCCAGCACCGCGCGGGCGTCGGCGCTCAGGTCCCGGGGTGAGAAGGCGGCTTCCGGTGCCGGGGTCTGCGCCCCGGCCAGCCCCAGCGCGCCGAGCAGATCCCCCGCCGTACAGATCGCTTCGGCCCGGTGGTCGCGCAGAAGTGCATTGGTACCGGCGCTGGTCGGGCTGTAAATGCTGCCCGGAACCGCATACACCGGCCGGCCATACCGCTCGGCATGGCCGACCGTGTTGAACGTGCCGGAGCGCTCCCGCGCTTCGGCCACGCAGAGCAGTTCGGACAGGCCGGCAATCAGCCGGTTGCGCGCCAGAAAGGTGCTGTTCGTCCGGCCGACATAGCCTGGCGGATATTCACTGAGCACCGCGCCGCCCAGCGCCTGCATCCGGGCGCGCAGGCCGGCGTTGGCCGCCGGAAACGTTTTGTCAATCGGGGTGCCCAGAAAGGCAATCGTCGCCTGCCCGGCTTCCACCGCTGCGCGGTGGCCCTCGCCGTCCAGCCCGTCGGCCAGGCCGCTGACCACCACCACGCCGGCTTCGGCCAGCGCCCTGGCCAGGTCATGGCAGGCGGTTGCGCCGTAACGGGTGGGGCGCCGGGTCCCCACCATGCCGGCATACCGCCGGCCGTTCAGGCAGCCGGTATCGCCGGTTGCATACAGCACAATCGGCAGGTCAGGCAAAGCGCGCAGCCGGGCGGGGTAGTCGGGGCTTTCGGGGGTCAGCACTGCGATGCCGGCACGCCGGCAGCCTTCCAGCCGGGCCGCCAGCGGGGCGGGCCCCTCCTGTTTCAGTTTGCGCACGGCCGGGCGGGATAAACAGGCCGGCGGCGTACCGCCGGCGCGCAGATGGGTGTACAGGTCGCGCGGGTGGCCGCAGGTTTCCAGCAGCTCCCCCGCGTACCGGCAGCCGGAACCGACGGCGTCGGCCAGCCACATCCAATACAGCGCCGTTTCCATTGTACATCAAACTCCTCGAAAATGCCACAGCAGAATACTGCCGGCCACCCCGGCGTTGAGGCTTTCGACCCTGTCGGTCATCGGGATGCGCACCGCTGCGTCACAGGCGGCGACCGTCTCACGGCGCAGGCCCTGGCCTTCGCTTCCGATGACAACGCAAACGCCGCCCGGGAAGCATCGCCCGGCCTCATCCAGCGGGCGGGCCCGGTAGAGCGCCGCCGCCAGGCAGCAGACCCCCCGCGCGCGCAGTTCGCCGATCGCCCCTTCAAGATCCCGGCAGACGCCAAGCGGCAGACGGCCGGCCGCCCCCATTGAGGCACGCAGGACTTTGGGTGAAAACGGCGCCGCGCACCCTGGCCCGAGCAGCACGGCGTCAAAGCCGAAGGCCGCCGCGCTGCGCAGCAGGGTGCCGACATTGCCGGGGTCCTGCACGGCTTCAAGCATCAGGACCCGCCGTGCCGAAGCCAGCAGCGGGGCCGGATCAGCCGAAGGGGTTTCAAACAGCGCAAAGGCCCCCTGGGGCGTGCGGGTTCCGGCGAGTTTTTCGGCCACCGGAGCACTGATGCGGAACGTCCTATCGGCAAACGCGGCAAGCGCCGGGGTGCGGGCCAGGGCCTCTTCGGTGGCAAAGAGGGTGTGCAGCGCGCAGCCGTGTGCCAGTTCAAGCACAAGCTTGGGGCCTTCGGCAAAAAAGAGGCCGGCGGCGGCGCGCTGCTTTTCGGAATCCCGCAGCGCGCAGGCCTGCTTGACGCGCGGATTTTCGCGGCTGGTGATCTCCATGAGAAGGTCTCCTCATTCAAAAAAGACGCACGCGCAGCGCGCGGGCGTCTTTAACAAAGTCTTTACTTACAGGGCCTTCTTGGCGGTCTCAACCAGCGCGGTGAAGCTGGCGGGATCGTGGATCGCCATTTCGGACAGCATCTTGCGGTTGAGCTCGACGCCGGCCTTCTTCAGGCCATTCATGAAGGTGGAATAGTTCATGCCCTGGGCACGCACCGCATTGTTGATGCGGGTGATCCACAGGTTGCGGAACTGACGCTTCTTGAGCTTGCGGCCCACGAACGCATAGTTGCCGGACTTCATAACGGCCTGTTTGGCCATGCGGAAATGCTTCGACTTGGAGCCGTAGTAGCCCTTTGCGAGCTTGAGGGTCTTGGTGCGACGCTTATGCGTCATGGTAGCGCCTTTGATACGAGCCATGGTATTCTATCTCCTTTTATACTGTCATTGTCTTGCCAAAAAACCGGGGGATGCTCTTACTTGCCGTAGGGCATCATGCGGCGGACGGTGGCCTCGTTGGTCTTGTCCACATAGTGGTTCATGCGCAGGCCGCGGGTGAGCTTGGTGGTCTTTTTGGTCAGGATATGACGGCGCTTGGACGCATTGCGCTTGATCTTGCCGGTACCGGTCATCTTGAAGCGCTTCTTGGCGCCGGAGCAGGTCTTGAGTTTGAGCTTAGCCATTTTGTTTTCCTCCCTGAAGAAATTTACTTGGTGGGCGCGGGCGACATGAACATCATCATGCTGCGGCCTTCGAGCTTGGGCTGCTTGTCAACAACGCCCTTGCCCGCCAAAGCCTCGGCAAAGCGGTGATGCACATCAAGCCCCAGGCTGGTGTGCGCCATCTCGCGGCCGCGGAACCGGATCGAGACCTTGAGCTTGTGGCCCTGGGCCAGGAACTTGGCCGCCTGGTTGACCTTGGTATTGAAGTCATTGGTGTCGATGTTGAGCGACAGCCGGATTTCCTTGACCTCGACAACCTTCTGGTTCTTTTTGGCTTCCTTTTCCCGCTTTTGCATTTCAAAGCGGTACTTGCCATAATCCAGGATCTTGCATACCGGGGGCTTTGCCTGGGGCGCCACCTTGACGAGGTCCAGGTTCTGGTCATAGGCCATGCGCAGGGCGTCGCGCGGGGACATAATGCCCATCTGCGCACCGTCGGCCCCAATCAGGCGGATCTCTTTGTCACGGATTCTCTCATTGATTTCCAGTTCTTTGGAATTGCTGCTGGCGATTGGAATACACCTCCCACAAATCATCTGCAATGAAAAAGCGGCTGCCGTGAAAAGCAGCCGCACAAACCCATTCGGAACGAAGCCGGGCGCACTGCACCCGCTTCGGGGAATATGACCCGGGGCTCTTTCGGCCCGCAAGGTGAACGGCGGCAACTGGCCACACGCTGCTTTTTTTACAGCCAGTATCATACCATGCCCCCGGGGTGTTGTCAAGGGGTTTTGGGGGCGCCGGGGCGGATTTTTTCAAAAATCTTCGGCAAAAATCCAGCGGGCTATAGCCAACACGGACGGAATATGATATTATAAGAAGCTGAACTGTTGGCGTCGGGCGCACCCGGCGCAAAAGGAGGGCCCTTATGTCCCAACCGTATCCCATCCGTCTGGCGCTGTTTTTCGGCGGCGTCTCCAGTGAGCACGAGGTCAGCTGCGTTTCGGCGGCTGCCTGGCTGCGCGCGCTGGCGCTGCCGCCCTGCGCCAATAAATATGAAGTGACCGCCGTCGGCATCACCAAAGACGGCCGCTGGCTGCGTTACGGCGGCCCGGCCGCCCGGGTGGAGGACGGCAGCTGGCAAACCGACACCGAAGCCCTTACCCCCTGTGTGCTGAGCCCCGACCGCGCCGACCGCGGCCTGCTGATCCGGCAGGGCGACGGGTATGCGGTGCAGCCCGTGGATGTCTGCGTGCCGGTGCTGCACGGCAAAAACGGTGAGGACGGCACCATCCAGGGCCTGTTCACGCTGGCAGGGCTTCCGTTTGTCGGCGCCGGAGTGCTGGCCAGCGCCGCCTGCATGGACAAAGCCGTTGCCAACACCCTGATGGACGCCGCCGGCGTGCCGCACTGTGCCTGGCGCGCCGCCACCCGCGCCGAAACGGAGGCCGATGCAGCCGGCGTCTGCGCAGGCGTTGAAGCCGCCCTGCCCTATCCTGTCTTTGTCAAGCCTGCCAACGCGGGTTCCAGCGTCGGCATCAGCAAAGCCAAAGACCGCGCCGGCCTGATGGCCGCAATCCGCACCGCCCTGGCGGAGGACGACAAGGTCATCTTTGAAGAATTTGTCGATGGGCAGGAGGTAGAGTGCGCGGCGATCGGCAACCCCGATGCACCCGAAACCGTTTTTGCCACCCGCCCGGGTGAAATTTTGGCCGGGGCAGAATTTTACACCTATGACGACAAATACAAAAACGGTGTTTCACAGGTTGTGATCCCGGCGCAGCTCAGCGAGCAAAAGCTGGACGAAGTGCAGGCGCTGGCCAAAAAAGCCTACCTGGCGCTGGGCTGTTGCGGGCTGACCCGCTGCGATTTCTTTGTCGAACGGGGCACCGGCCGCGTGCTGTGCAATGAACTCAACACCTTCCCCGGGTTCACGGCGATCAGCATGTATCCCAAACTGATGGAGCACGAAGGGCTCAGCTTTTCAGCGCTGGCCGACCGGCTCATCAAACTTGCACTGCACAAGCGGAAGGGAGCCTATTGATGGATACACGGCCAATCGGTGTGTTTGACAGCGGCCTGGGCGGGCTGACCGCCGTGCGCCAGCTGCGCCGGGTACTGCCCGGCGAGGACATCATCTATTTTGGCGACACCGGCCGCGTGCCTTACGGCAGCCGCGGCCGGCAGACGATTTTGCAGTATGCACGCCAGGACATCCGGTTCCTGCTGTCACAGAATGTCAAGTTTCTGATGGCTGCCTGCGGTACCGTTTCCTCCATTTATCCATCTGCCGAAGCCGCCGCCCTGCCGGTTCCTTATACCGGCGTGATCGGCGCAGCGGCCCGCCGGGCGGCCGCCCTGACCCGCAACCGCAAGGTGGGGGTGATCGGCACGGCGGCAACAATCCGCAGCGGCAGCTACGCCAAGGTGCTCAAAGAGCTTTGCCCGGGCGTTGAAATCACGGCCAGGGCCTGCCCGCTGTTTGTGCCGCTGGTGGAGAACGGCCGGGTCAACCCTGGCGACCCGATCACCACCCCCGCCATTGCGTGCTATTTGACCGAAGTGCGCGACGCCGGCGTGGACACCCTGATTTTGGGCTGCACCCATTATCCGCTGCTGAAAAAGATGATCGGGGATTTCATGGGGCCCGATGTTGCACTGATCGACCCCGGCAAGGTCACCGCCCAGGAAACCGCCGCCGCCCTGGCCGACCTTGACCTGGCCAGCGGCCGGGCGGCGGGCGGCACCGCCCGCTTTTATGTGAGTGATACCCCCGACACCTTTGCCGAACTGGAAACGCTGTTCCTCGGCGAATATGCCGGCGGCCCGGTGGAGCAGATTGCGATTGAAAACTACTGAAATCTAGCAGGAGCACAGAAACCTATGGAGGAAAACTATCTGATCACCATCAAGGGGACGATGGAGCAGGACGGCGAGCGCGAGAGCGTTGAGCTGATGACCCGCGGCAAGTTTGTGCGGCGCGGCAGCTCCTACTTTATCGCATACGAGGAAACCGAGGCCACCGGCTATGCCGGCTGCACCACCACCGTAAAAGCCACCGCCGACGCGCGTGAAGTGGTGATGACCCGGTTCGGCAAGGTGCCCAGCCAGTTGGTCATAGAAAAGGGTGTGCGCCACATCTGCCACTACGAAACCGGGTTCGGTTCGGTTTCGCTGGGGGTTGCCGCCGATGTCATTGAACTGGACCTGACCGACGCGGGCGGCCGGCTGCAGTTCAGCTATACCCTTGATTCGGGCGGCGAAAACTTTATCAGCCGCAATCTGGTGGATATCACGGTTGCACCGCTGCCCACCCCTGTCAACTGAAACACCCCGCCGCGATGAATTTTGAAAGTTTGGACAGTCCGAACAGACGCCCATTCCCAGCAAGGAGGATATTCATGGATTACCGCTGTTACAACCCCCGCCAGACCGCATTGGACGCCGCCCGTGCCCTGCTGGCCGAAGCCGCCCGTTCCGCCATGGCCGCTGGCGCCCTGCCCGAAGCCGAACTGCCGGCTTTCGTCGTCGAAATCCCGGCCGACGTAAAGAACGGCGACGTGGCCAGCAACCTCGCCATGGCCGGCGCGCGCACCTTCCGCAAAGCGCCGCGCCAGATTGCCGAAGCGATTGTCGGTGCGCTGGACCTGACGGGCAGCCTGTTTGAGCGGGTTGAAATTGCCGGCCCCGGTTTTATCAACCTGTTTTTGGGCAATGCCTGGTTTACCGACGCGCTGCGCGCGGCCTGCACCGAACCGGAATACGGCCGCACCAACGCCGGCGCCGGCAAGAAATACAATGTGGAGTTTGTTTCGGCCAACCCGACCGGCCCGATGCATATGGGCAACGCCCGCGGCGGCGCGCTGGGCGACTGCCTGGCAGCCTGCCTGGACTGGGCCGGCTACGACGTGACCCGTGAGTTTTACATCAACGATGCCGGCAACCAGATCGAAAAGTTTGGCAAAAGCCTGGCCATCCGCTACCTGCAGCAGTTCAAAGGGGAGGAAGCCTGCCCGCTGCCGGCCGAATGCTACCAGGGCGCCGACATTGTCGAGCACGCCAAAAACTTTGCGGCCGAGCACGGCGACGCTTATGTTGACGGCGATTTCGAAACGCTGAAACAGGCAATCACCGATTTTGCTTTGCCCAAAAACATTGCCGGTTTGCAGCGCGATCTCGGCAAATACCGCATCGAATACGACGTCTGGTTCCATGAAAGCGACCTGCACAAGGCCGGCGCCGTGCAGGCCGTGGTGGACAAGCTGCTTGCCTCCGGCGCCTGCTACAAGGCCGAGGACGGCGCGATCATGTACAAAAGCGCCCAGTACGCCGCCAAATACGGTGTGGCCAACAAGCGGAAATCCGCCGACGGCGAGGAAGAGGCCAAGGATGAAGTGCTTGTGCGCGCCAACGGGATCCCGACTTATTTCGCCGCCGATATCGCCTACCACTACAACAAGCTTGCCGTGCGCGGCTTTGACAAGGCCATTGATGTCTGGGGCGCTGACCATCACGGCCATGTGGCCCGCATGAAGGGTGCGATGGACGCCGTCGGCCTGGACGGCAGCCGGCTCGACGTGGTGCTGATGCAGATGGTCAACCTGATGCGGGACGGCAAACCCGTGCGGATGAGCAAGCGCACCGGCAAGGCGATCACCCTGACCGATCTGCTGGACGAGGTGCCGATCGATTCGGCGCGGTTCTTCTTCAACCAGCGTGAGAGTTCCTCGACGCTGGACTTTGACCTTGATTTGGCCGTGCGCAGCGACAGCGAAAACCCCGTTTACTATGTGCAGTACGCCCACGCGCGGATCTGCTCGCTGCTGAAAAAGGTCGAGGCCGCCGGCATCCCGTTCGCCGGGGCCGAAGCTGTTGACGCCGGCGTGCTGACCGACCCGAGCGAGCAGGCCCTGATCCGGCTGCTGGCCGCCTTCCCTGCCGAAATCACGGCCGCGGCCGACCACTATGACCCCGCACGGATCACCCGGTTCGTCATTGACCTGGCCACCGCCTTCCACCGGTTCTACAACGCCTGCCGCATCCTTGAAGCCGAAGACAAAACCGTGCAGCAGGGCCGGATTGCGCTCTGCCTGGCCGTGCGCGGCGTGATCCACAACGTGCTGACCATGTTTAAGATCAACGCGCCGGAAACGATGTAACGTTTATTTTGTACCATGCCAATCGCGAAAGCGGGCCGCCCCGAAAGGAGCGGCCCGCTTTTAGGTACACCGAACATATTTATTATACCACATCCGTCAATGTACTTTCCATACCTGATTTGCATAAATGTTTCCTCAAACCTTTGTTGGGTCTGCGAATAGACACGGCCTTAAGGGCGTGGTATAGTATAGTCACAGAAAGAAAACCGCCGGAGATAAGGAACAACAAAAGTTCCAAGGTCGCCACTTTCAAAAGAAACCGAAAAGGCGCAGGTTCTTCCAAACGACAGCCTTTCCAAAACAATCAGACAAATTGGAGATACCTTGAAACCTGGTTCGATGGAACCAGCCAAAGAGGAGGCCAAGAGAGTCGGTTGAAACTGAAAGGGACTCCGTTTTAAGGAAACAGCCTGAAAGGCCAACGGAAAACTTGAAAGAAATGCAAAGGCGTTAGGCCGGCAGGATTCGTAAGAAAGGAGGCTCAGTCCCGTGGCAAACTTTAAAGATCCCATTCATCACCGGCGGGCCTGGGCCTGCTGAAAAAGACGAACCACATTGACAGCCGCAGGTCATTACCTGTAAAAAAATGAACAACCACGATGGTTTGGTTCGTGAATAAAAATCAGCAGACCCAGGGCCCGTCATAGATGATGACCCCAGCGTTTTGAATAGATTTGAGATTCGATGAAAGGGTAAAGAGTAAGACCGTTCCCACCCAGCAGAATGACCGCGTTTCCTCTTCTTAAAGAGGCGAAAGCCGAAAGGAAGAAGAGTTGAGACAACCAGCGGCATTAAAAAGGCAGATTGGTGCAAGACAAAAAAGCGATCCCTATCTTCTCAACCCGTTCTTGAAATTGATGAAATTGAAAAGAACTGGAAACGGGAAAGATATATCTAAAATCCACAGCAGGTAAACCCGATTGTATAACCGCAGGCAAAGACCATAGGATGTTTGCAAAGCAGTTTGACAGATGGGACGATACCACAAACCAAAGCCTTTGCTGCAAAGAGAAATGGCCCGAAACAAATGTTCATTCCTCTGGCTGGAAGCCAGAAATACAGGATAGCATAACGTTCACCGAACCCAAAAATAGGAGATACGCCAATGTACAGCTGATAAAGAGGTTTTTCCTCTGGCATCAACCCCTACCCCATTTCGCATCGATGCGAGTTTCTGGAAACACCGATATCGTTATCTGACCCGGATTGGTTGCAGGCAAATGGTTTTCTGGAAGTTAATCCAATCTTAAAAATCCGCTTTCCCAAACAAAATTGAATCCGTCCCCTTTCCCTTACGGTGAAAGGCCATAAGAAACAAACTTGAATGGTTCAAAGCACAGCAAGCAAAAGTTGGATGCATCCAAGAATCCGTAACCGTAAATTGAGACGTGTATCAGGTAGCAGCCGAAAAAGTTCTCGGTAAGTTTCAAGCGATTTCTTTCTTTCAAATGTAGGGTGGATGGAATTCGTTCTTACAGGCAGTTTTTCAAAGTAGTTGAAAGATACAGGTAAGGATCTTTTCATCCGTATCAATTGGAAGCAAAATCAGAAGCAAAACAAATGGGTATGAGGCTATGAGTCCAATCAAGCAGCACCGCCCCGGCACATGAAAATGTGCCGGGGCTTTTTGTGGCGGCAAACGCAAGGCGGGCGCCGGGGTGGTTCCCGGCGCCCGCCTTTCTGCTTATCTGCCTGTTCAGGCTTCTTCTTCATCGTCCTTCGGCACAATGATGTTCAGCACAAACACCACAAGGAAGGAGACCACCAGCGAGCTGCCGAAGATGTTCTGCAGCAGCGGGGGCACGAACTGAAGGATTTCCGGCGCAGCATCAATGCCAAGGCCAAGCGCAAGCGCAATGCCAACGATCATCCGGTTGCGATAGTTCAGCGGCTGCTCATTGAGCAGCTGGATGCCCGACATGGTAATTGCTGCGAAGACGGTCACCGTCGCGCCGCCAAGCACCGGCTGCGGGATGGTCGCCATCAGGCCGCTGAACTTCGGGAAAACGCCGGCCAGCAGCATAATCACGCCAACCATTGTGAACACCCGGCGCGCAACCACCTTGGTCGTGCAGATCAGGCCAACGTTCTGGCTGTAGGGGTCGGTCGGCAGGCCGCCGATGCAGGCGCCGATCATGCCGCAGATGCCCTGGCCCTTGATCGCGCCGCCGAGCTCCTGGTCGGTGGCTTCACGGCCAAAGCCGCCCATTGCGGTGGAGGATACGTCGCCGATTGTCTGCACGGCCTGTACCATATACATCAGGATCATCATGATGATCGCATCGGGGTGGAAGCTCAGCCCAAAGTGGAACGGGATCGGCACCGAGAACCAGGATGCGGTCTGCAGGTTGGTGAAATCCACCACACCGCCCATGAGAAGCGCCGCCGCATACCCCACAATGATGCCGACCAGCATGCCGGAGGTCTTGAGCAGACCCTTACCGAAAAAGTTGCACCCCAGCGTGACAAGCAGGGTCAAAATAGCCAGGAACCAGAACTTCGGCGCGCCGAAGGTGCCGGCCGCCTGGGCCGCCGAACCGCCGCCGATGTAGTTGATCGCGGTGCCATAGAGCGAAAGACCGATGCTCATGACAACGGTACCGCTGACAATCGGCGGGAAGAAACGACGAATGCGGCCGATAAACATACCGATGAAGATGGAGACAAAGGCCGCTACCAGCTGGGAGCCGAAGATGGCCGAAATGCCGTACTGCGAACCGATGATGGTCAAAATCGGCATATAGGCAAAGGCGACGCCCATGACGTTGGGCATCTTCATGCCGAAGCCGAAGACCGGGAACAGCTGCAGCAGGGTGGTCAGGCCGCCGATGATCATGGCTGCCTGGGTCAGCATGATCTGGTCTTCAGCCGAAAGGCCGCAGGTGCCGGCAATCAGCATCGGCGGGGTAATGTTGCCGATCAGCATGGCCAGCACATGCTGCATGGCTTGGGGGAACGCAACGCCCCAGGATGGCTTGCCATCATATTGCAGCAGCACCGCGCTGGTTTGGGATTCCTTGCTCATAGTTTTTCCTCACTTTCCTGGGGCGGCTCCAACCACGCCCCAAACGGCGAAAGCCCCCGCCCAAGCCCGCCAGGCGGGCCTTCACGAGGGCTTTCTTGAACGATACCAACAACAGACAGTATATCGAAAAGCCGTAGGGAAAGCAAGGTTCTTTTCGGGTTTTTGTGAATTTTTTCGACAAAATGGCGGCGTTTACTTTCCCGCCGCGGCAAGGCGCACAAGATCCTCCGGCCGATCCACATCGGCAAGTTCCATCGCATCGTCAATTGCAAGCAGCCGCAGCCGGTCGGGATTTTTGCGGATCACCGCGCCCCCGCCCCTTCCCGCAGGCAGCGCAGCCAGCGCCGGGAACGCCCATGCCGGGAAGAGTACCGGCGCGCCCGCGGCCCCGCCTGCGGCCGGCCGCCAGATGGCATCCGGCTCCCCTGCCGCGGCCAGCGCCAGCGCCGCGACGGTATCCTGCCGCAGCAGCGGCTGGTCGCAGGGGCAGAACAGGCAGCCGGTCAGCGCCGGCCCCTCCTGCAGTGCCGCAAGGCCCAGCCGGATTGCGTCGGCACGGCAGGGTTCGGCATGCAGCACTGTCCTGATCCCCTGTCGCCGGCCAAGCGCCGCGACTTCCGCGCTGCGGGTAACCAGCACCCGCCGGGCAAAGACGTTGGCCGTCGCGTCGATCGCGCACTGCACAAGCGGCCGGCCGCGGAAATCCGCCAGCAGCTTGTTGCCGCCGAATCGCCGCCCAAGCCCCGAGGCCATCAGCACACAGCCGCAAAGGTCAAACGGCGCGTCAAGATCGACCAAAAAAACATCCACCCGCGCGCACAGCGCCCGCAGAAACGGCAGCTCTTGCCGCCGTACCGCCGCCAGCACCCGTTTGCGGGCAAAGAGTTTTTCAAGCGCCGCGGTGTAGGCCGGGCTGGTTGTTTCAAGATACCCAACCTCGTCCACCGTCGCCCAGTCCCCCGGCGCTTCGGCACAGTGGCCGAGCGCCGCCGCGCCGAAGCCGGCAAACCCATCCGCCAGCGGGCGCATCCGGTTTTCCGGCCCGGGCAGGGCAGGGTCAAACGCGCCGACCTGGCGTCGCGTGCCGGTCGCGTTCTCCTGCAAAAAGACGCCCCGGCCAGGCTCCGCCCAGCTGGTCACGCCGGGCGGCACCTCAGGCGCCAAGAACGCCGTCAGCGCCCGCAGCATCGTTGTTTTGCCGCTGCCGCGGCCGCCGGTCAGCATCAGGTGGCGCTTACCGCTGCTGCGGAAAGCAAGCCAGATAGAGCTGGCGGTTGGCCTCAACACAGGCGTCCCGGTAGCGTTCATACCGTGCAAGCCACTCCTTTCCTTCGGGCGTCAGCGCGCTGCCGCCGCCCGCCCTTCCGCCGGTTGTGCGGGTGGTCAGCGGGTAACCAAGCGCCGCCTCGGCCCGCTGCAGCAGTTTGAGCGCCTTGGTGTAGGCCATGCCCATGTTCTGCGCGGCCGCCCGCAGCGAGCCGGTCTGCTCCACCCCATGCAGCAGGCGGCAGGGGCCTTCGCCGAAAAATTTCTCGCCGTTTTCATCCAAGAAATAGACCTTCGTCACCGCCCGCATCTATCCTTCCTCCTTGAGCAGCACAAGCTGGGGGTTGCCGGCGCGGTTTTGGCAGCGCCGCACGCTGACCGGGCCGTAGAGAGTTCGAAGCGCCGCTTCGATGGCGGCAGGCTCGTCGGCCGCCGGGCGCAGTGTCCCCTGCACCCGGCCTTCCGCCAGGATCAGCAGCCCGTCGCAGCCGTTTAAGGCGAGCGCCGGGTCGTGCAGCGCCACGAGCGCCGCGCGCCGCCCCGCCCCGGCCCAGCCGCGCAGCAGCGCGAGCAGCCGGTGCCGGTGCTGGAAATCCAGCGCGCTCTCGGGTTCATCGAGAAGCAGCAGCCGCGCATCGGCCGCAAGCGTGCGCGCCAGGATGCAGAGCTGCTTCTGCCCTTCGCTGAGGTGCTGGTAGTTCTCGTCGGCCCGGTCTTCCAGCCCTACCTGCCACAGCGCTTCGCGCGCTTTGGCTTGCATCGCGGCGGACGGTCGCTCGAGCAGGCCGAGCTGCGGGTTAAACCCCATCAGCACAACCTCAAGCGCTGAAAGATCGATCCCAATCCCGCTGCGCTGCGGGATGTAGCCACACTGCCGCGCCCGCATCCGCACACTCTGGGTTTCAAGCGCCTGCCCTTCCAGAAGGCAGCGCCCGCGGTGGGGCAAAATGCCGCAGGCGGCCTTGAGCAGCGTCGTCTTGCCGCTGCCGTTCGCGCCGAGCACGCCGTACAGTTTGCCGGCTTCGAGCGTGAAATCGACGCCCGAAAGAACCGGCCGGCGGCCATAGCCGGCCGCAAGCCCTTCGACTGTGAAAAAGCTCATCCGCGTTCCCTCCCCCGCACAAGCAGGAAGATCAGAAACGGCGCGCCGAGCAGGCTGGTAAAGATGCTGACCGGCAGCTCTGTCGCCGCGGCGGTGCGGGCCAGAATATCCGCCCCGACCAGCAGGATTCCGCCGAGCAGCCCGCCCAGCCACATCGTGCCGATGCCGTTGCGCCCGGTCAGCAGCCGCGCGCCGTGCGGGGCCAGCAGCCCGACAAAGCTGATGAGCCCCGACAAACTGACGATGCAGGAGACGACAAGCGTAGCCAGCAGCAGTACAACCAGCCGCAGCCGCCCGACCTGTACGCCGAGCATCCGGGCTTCGCCTTCCTCAGCCGAGAGCAGCAGCACCTGCCGGTGCAAAAGAAACAGCCCGGCCAGGCAGAGCGCGCAGAGCGCGAGGTTGCCGCCGATCGAGTACCCGCTGATGCCGTTGAGGCTGCCCATGATCCAGTATTCTATCGAGGCGAGCTCCCGCTCGGGGTCGGCCGTGAGCTTGAGGGCCATGAGGGCGGTTTGGGCCAGCGCGTGCACCGCGATGCCGGCCAGCACAATCGTCCCCTGCCGGCCCGAGCGGTCGAGCGCCGAGAGCGCGAGCGACAGCCCGACCGCGGCCAGCGCCCCGGCAAACGAAGCCGCTGTGACCGACGCCGCGCCGGACAAAAACAGAATTCCGAACGCCGCCCCGGCGCTTGCGCCGGAGGACACGCCGATGACATCGGGCGAGGCGAGCGGGTTGCGGAAAACCGTCTGGTAGACAAACCCGGCTGCGCCAAGCGCAAAGCCCCCCACCACGCCTACCGCCGTGCGGCTGGCCCGCAGTGTCCAGAACACCCGGCGCTGCATCTCGTCGCCGGCGAGCAGACCCTCGAAGGTCAGGGGATATTTGCCGGTAAACAAACTCAGAACAGCCAGGGCGGCCAACAAGACCGCCCCGGCTGCGCAGAACCATTTAGTTTTCACGATAGGTGAAGCCGTAGAAGGTTTCATAGAATTCATTCATCACCGCGATACTGTCCGCTTCGCTGCAAAGGTCGGGGTGCAGCACGCTCGAAAGCCAGACCGCACCCAAAATGCCGCTCGGCACCGGACTGTCCCAGGCTTCGGCGTCGCCGGGGATCTGGTAAACGTTGCCGTTTTCCACCGCCGCGCAGCCGGCCAGGTTCGGGTCGGCCAGCACATCGTCCACCGTGTAGGAGGCATCGGAGGCAAGGATGATATAATCGGGGTCCCAGGCGAGCACCTGCTCATAGCTGACCTGCGCCCAGTAGGTATCGGTCAGCTCGGCCGCCGCGTTGACGCCGCCGGCCATGCGGATCATGTCGCTCTGGTACATCGCGTCGCCGGCTGTTGAGAGGAAGTCCGAGTTGCCGGCAAGGTAGACCGAAGGCCGCTCGGCATCGGCGAGAGTCTCGGTCAGGCGGGCTTCCTGCGTGTAGGTGAAGTCGAGCAGCTCGCTGGCGCGCACGCCCGTGTTGGTCGCCTTGCCGATCAGGGTGATCGCTTCTTCGAGCAGGGCCTGGTCCTCCGGGTTGACGACGAGCGCCGTGATGCCGAGCTCGGCCAGGCTTTCGGCCGCATCCTGCAGTTTGAGGGGCAGAATTACAAGGTCGGGCGCAAGGGCCGCGCAGCCCTCAAGGTCAAACTCCTTGGCGGTGCCGACGCTTGGCAGTTCCAGCAGCTGCGGCGCGCTCAGCGCATAGATCGGGCGGGTATCGGCCTTGGCCTCAATGCCGACAAGGTTATCCTCAAGCCCGAGCGCGATGAGCAGACTGGTCGAAATGTAGTACCCGCTGACAAGGGTTTCGGGTTGCGATTCAATCGTGACTTCGCGCCCGGCCTGGTCGGTCAGGGTGACAGGGTATTCCGTGGCCGCATCGGTGGCTTCCAGTTCGGCGTAGACTTCCCCGTTTTCATCCAGGATGACAGCCTGGTCGCTCCCTTCGGCAGCTTCCGGCGTCTGGGTAGCGGCCGGTTCGGTGGGGGCAGGCGCGCTTTCGCCGGCAGATGCGCTGTCACCGCCGCATCCGGCCAGCGACAGGGACAGAGATAACGCCGCGGCGACGAGCAGGGCGGTCAATCGTTTCAGTTTCACTTCTCATTTCTCCTTTTACCAATTTTGTCGGGTTCATTCTTTCCAGCTTCGTTGTAGTCAAGAAACTACAACGAGATTATACCAATTTCCCTTCCCAAAAGCAAGCGAGATTGGTATAATGATGATATATTGGATTCTGACGTTCCAGCGCGGCCAGCCTGCGCCGGACGCAATTTTTGAGGACGGTTTGCCCATGTTGAACATCCAAACATATGTCCGGGCGAAGAGCCTGGAGGAAGCCTATACGCTCAACCAGAAGCGCAATGCGCGGGTGCTGGGGGGGATGCTCTGGCTGAAAATGGCCTCGAACACGGTCGGCACAGCGATCGACCTCTGCGAACTCGGCCTCGATACGATTGAGGAGGACGAAACCGGCTTCACCCTCGGCGCGATGGCGACGCTGCGGATGCTCGAACAGCACCCGGGCCTTGCCGCCTACACCCAAAACGCCGCGGCCAAGGCCGTGCAGGATATTGTCGGCGTGCAGTTTCGCAATATGGCGACGGTCGGCGGCAGCGTGTGGGGGCGGTTCGGCTTTTCCGATGTGTTGACCCTGCTGCTCGCGGCCGACGCGCGGGTGAATCTGTACAAAGCCGGTACGCTGCCGATCGAAACCTTTGCCGTGATGCCCTATGACCGCGATCTGCTCGTCTCGGTCACGGTGCCGAAATACCGCGACGCGGCTTTTGCCTACAAAGCCATGCGCATCCAGCGCACCGACCTGCCGGTGCTGAACTGCGCGCTGGCAAGGCTGGATGGCGAGTACCGCCTGGCCGTCGGCGCGCGGCCGGGCAAGGCCGTGCTGCTGCGCGATGAAAACGGCCTGTTGGCAGACGGCATCACGCCGGAAAGCGCCGCGGCCTTCGCCGCTTATGCGGCCAAAAACGTGCCGACCGGCGCGAACGCGCGGGGTTCGGCCGAATACCGCACCCATCTTGTGGAAGTTTTGACCCGGCGCTGCGCGCTGGAACTGGAGGGCGACCCGCTATGCAGATAACCTTGACCTTGAACGGCCGGCGCGTGACCGACGAAGTCGCGCCCGACCTGCTGCTGCTCGATTTTGTCCGCGCCCACGGCTGCGCCAGCGTCAAGCGCGGGTGTGAAACCGCCAACTGCGGGCTGTGCACCGTGCTGCTGGACGGCAAACCGGTGCTCTCCTGCGCGATGCTCGCCGCGCGGGCCGACGGGCATACTGTGCAGACCCTCGAAGGTTTGCAGGAGGAAGCGGCCGAGTTCGTCGGCTTTATCGCCGACCAGGGGGCCGACCAGTGCGGCTTCTGCAACCCCGGCTTTGTGATGAACACCGTCGCGCTGCTGCGCGAAATTCCCGACCCGACCGACGATGAGATCCGCGCCTTTCTGGCCGGCAACCTCTGTCGCTGCTCCGGCTATGAGGGGCAGCTGCGTGGCATCCGCGCCTTTTTGGACAGCCGCAAAGGAGGCCGCCATGCCCAGTGAGAATCGTCCGGCCTACAAGGCCATCCACAAATCCGTCCGCAAGAAGGACTCGATGCAGCTTTTGCTCGGCAAACCGGCGTATGTCGATGACATCACGCCGCGGGACGCACTCGTCGTCAAGATCCTGCGCTCGCCCCATCCGAACGCGATGGTCAAATCCATCCGCACCGATTTGGCATTAAAAGTTCCCGGCGTTGTGGCCGTCTACACCTGGCAGGATGTGCCCCAAAACCGGTTCACGATCGCGGGCCAGACCTACCCCGAACCCTCGCCTTATGACCGGCTGATCCTTGACCGGCACGTCCGGTTTGCGGGCGACGCCGTCGCGATCATCGCGGCCGAGGACGAGAAAGCCGCCCTGCGGGCGATGAAGCTCGTCAAGGTCGAGTATGAAATCCTCGAACCCGTGCTCGATTTCCGCACCGCGAAGGATAACCCCGTCCTTGTCCACCCGGAGGAAAACTGGGTGCCCACCTGCCCGGTCGGCGGCGACAACCGCCGCAACCTTGTCGCGAGCGACGAGAGCCACAGCGGCGACATCGACGCCGTACTCGCAGACTGCGACATCGTCATCGACCGTACCTACCACACCAAAGCCTTCAACCAGGCGATGATGGAGACCTTCCGCACCTACACCGAGCTTGACCGCTACGGCCGGCTGCACGTGATCTCCTCGACCCAGATTGTTTTCCACTGCCGGCGGATTCTCTCCCGCGCGCTCGGCATCCCGATGAGCCGCATCCGGGTGGAGAAACCGCGGATCGGCGGCGGCTTCGGCGCCAAGCAGACCGCCGTCTGCGAAGTCTACCCCGCCTTTGTCACGATGCAGACCGGCCGCCCGGCCAAACTGATCTATACCCGGGAGGAAGCCCAGATTGCCGGCAGCCCGCGGCACGAGATGGAGATCCGTGTGCGGCTGGGCGCCGACAAGAACGGCCACATCCGCGGCATCGACCTCTATACGCTTTCGAACACCGGGGCCTACGGCGAGCACGGGCCGACGACGGTCGGGCTTTCGGGGCATAAATCGATCCCGCTCTACACCGGCGGGCTCGAAGCCTACCGCTTCGCCTACGACGTTGTCTATACGAACCACCAGGCCGCCGGGGCCTACCGCGGCTACGGGGCCACCCAGGGTATCTTTGCAGTCGAATCCGCCGTCAACGAGCTGGCTGAGCGGCTCGGCATCGATCCGACCGTGCTGCGCGACCGCAACATGGTGCGCGAAGGGATGCAGATGCCGGCCTACTACAACGAGATTGCGAACGCCTGCGCGCTCGACCGCTGCATGGAACACTGCCGCCGGCTCTTCCACTGGGAGGAAAAATACCCGGTGCGGGTTATGCCGGACGGCAAAGTCCGGGCCGCCGGCGTCGCGATGGCGATGCAGGGCTCGGCGATTTCGAGCGTCGATGTCGGCTCGGCTACGATCAAGCTCAGCGAGGACGGCACCTACAACCTGATTATCGGCGCGGCCGATATGGGCACCGGCTGCGATACGATTCTGGCCCAGATGGCGGCCGAGTGCCTCGACTGCCCGGTCGAGAACATCGCGGTCTTTGGTTCGGACACCGATATTTCACCCTATGATTCGGGCTCCTACGCCTCCTCCACCACCTACATCACCGGCAAAGCGGTCGAGGAAGCCTGCGCCCAGCTCAAAACCAAAATCCTTTCGATCGCGGCCGGTTTGCTAAATTGCCCGGCCGAAGAACTCGAGTTCACCGGCGACGGCGTGCGCCGCCCGGCCACCGGGCAGGCCGTCAGCCTTTCCGAAGTCGGCTACAAGACCCAGGTGTTCAGCAACGAAGCCGCCGAGGTCACGGTCAGCAAATCGAGCCCGGTCTCGCCGCCGCCCTTCATGGTCGGCATGGTCGAAATCGAGCTGGACCGCGAGACCGGCCTTGTCACGGTGCTCGATTACAAGGCCGTCGTTGACTGCGGCATCCCGATCAACCCGGCGCTCGCCCGCATCCAGACCGAGGGCGGCATTGTGCAGGGCATCGGCCACACCCTGATGGAGAATGTGCAGTACGACGCCGCCGGTATGCCGATCGAGCGCAACTTCCTGCAATACAAGGTCCCGACCCGGCTCGACATGGGCCATTTGCAGGTCGAGTTTGAGCACAGCTATGAGCCGACCGGCCCGTTCGGGGCCAAATCAATCGGCGAGATTGTCATCAACACGCCGGCCCCGGCGCTGGCCCACGCGATCTACCGCGCCACCGGCGTCTGGCACCGCGAACTGCCGATCACCCCCGAGCAGATCGCGATGGGCAAACCCGACGAAGCCTGATTTTTCCTGGACTTGAAAGCGCCGTCCCGCAGAATCGTTCTGCAGGGCGGCGCTTTTTAGTTATTTCTGAAACAAATTCTGATTACAATGCGGACAAGTATTTCTGATGAGCGGCCGCCAAAACAGTCGACATCCACACTTGGGACACAGCGATACCGTGCTAAACACAGGGGTATACAGCAAACAGCCAAACGCCATAATCACCAGCACCCCTATACTATTGGGCGGCCCCAGTCGAAAAGCGATGGTTAATGCGACATCCGCCAGCATAAAAGCGGTAAGTATCCGCCAAAAAACGCAGGATAACCGAGACCGTCGCTTATAAGGAGTATCAAGCGCCATACACATCGTGGAGACAGCGTACACCAGTAGTTCCATCCCGAGTTTGCCCATTAAGATATTCTGCATAAGCGTCTCCCCCCATACCGGGTATGGGCCGTATCCTCATAAAACTGTGTGATATTGCCTTATCGGGCAACGCGGAATTGCAATCCACACTTTTACCATATAACATTGGTTGGCTGATTTCAATAGAAGCGCCGTAAAATCGGTGTAATGTTACGATGCGTTTTGATTTGTATACACGCTGTTTCCGTGCTATAATCAAAGCGCTGATTCTTGCTGAAGGAGGCCGAATCTGTGGCTGATATCCTGATTGTGGACGACGAAACCGCCATCGCAGACCTTGTCGAGGTCTGCCTGCAAAACGAGGGGTTCACGGTGCACAAGTTTTATAATGCCTGCGACGCGCTCGCCTGCGTCGAGAGCCGCCCGCTGGATCTCGCGATTCTTGACGTCATGCTGCCGGATATGGACGGCTTTGCGCTCTGCCAGAAAATCCGGCAGAACCACCTGTTCCCGATCATCATGCTGACCGCCCGGGTCGAGGATATGGACAAAATCATGGGCCTGACCCTCGGCGCGGACGATTACATCACCAAGCCCTTCAACCCGCTTGAGCTGATCGCCCGGGTCAAAACCCAGCTGCGGCGCTATACCCGCTACAACCAGGCCGGCGCGCCCGAGCCAAAACCCGCCGAGCACGATATCCGCGGGCTGGTTATCTCGAAAGCCAACCACAAATGCACGCTCTACGGCGAGGAACTGGCCCTGACGCCACTGGAATTTTCAATCCTCTGGTATCTGTGCGAGCGGCAGGGGCAGGTAGTCTCGAGCGAGGAGCTGTTTGAGGCGGTCTGGGGCGAAAAGTTCATCGATTCCAACAACACGGTCATGTCTCACATTGCCCGGCTGCGAGAAAAGATGCACGAACCGAGCCGCAAACCCAAATTTATCAAGACGGTCTGGGGGGTGGGCTACACCATTGAATAAGCTATTGCAAACGCTGCGCGCCGCGCCCGACCGGCTGCGGCGCCGGGTTTTGAAGGTGCAGCAGAACCGCAGCGGGCCGCTCTACGGCCGCAACGCGCTCGGGATGGTGGGGCTGTACCTGCTCTGCCTGATCGGGGTGCCGCTGGCGACCTTTCTGGTCTTCATGCTCGGCTACTCGATTTACAGCTGGCTGAGGGAGCAGATTACCTACTATCATTATGATTTCTGGACGCCGCTCGTCATCACACCGCTGTACAATCTGTTCAGCTTCATCCGGGACGCCGCGCTGCTCTTTGTGATTCTGCTGATCGTCGGGGGCTGGCTGTGGGTGACCTGGGCGTTTTTCCGGCTCTACCAGCGCGATCTGACCAAGGTGGTGCAGGCCGCCGGCAGCCTGATAAACCCCGATGCCCCGCCGCCCAAGCTGCCGAATGTGCTGGCCCCGGCCGAAGCCGAGCTGCGGCTGGCCCGCCAGCAGGTGCAGCAGAACGCCGCGATCGCCCGCGAAGCCGAGCAGCGCAAAAACGACCTGATCGTCTACCTCGCGCATGACCTGAAAACGCCGCTGACCAGCGTGATCGGCTATTTGACCCTTTTGCGGGATGAGCCCGAGCTTTCCCCCGCGATGCGGGCGCGCTACACCGGCATCGCGCTGGACAAGGCCGAGCGGCTTGAGGATCTCATCAACGAATTTTTCGAGATCACCCGGTTCAACCTCTCCCACATGGAGCTTGACCGCCGGCCGACCGATCTAACCCGGATGATCGAGCAGGTCGTCAGCGAGTTCGGCCCGATGCTGGCCGAGCAGAACCTGACCTGCCGCGCCGACCTGCCGCCCAAGCTCCCCTGCGCTTGCGACCCTGACAAGCTGGCCCGTGTGCTGGATAACCTGCTGCGCAACGCCTGCCACTACAGCACCCCCGGCACCGAGGTGACGATCACGGCCGCGGCCGAGGGGGACACCGCGGTGCTGACCGTTGAAAACGCCGGCCGCACCATCCCGCCCGAAAAGCTCGCCCGCATCTTTGAGCAGTTCTATCGCCTGGATGAATCCCGCGCCTCCCGCACCGGCGGGGCCGGGCTGGGGCTCGCGATTGCGAAGCAGATTGTCGAGCTGCACGGCGGGGCCATCACAGCCGCCAGCGCCGACGATCACATCACCTTTACCGTGCGGCTGCCGCTGAATCTCCCCGCCCCCGCTGCAAGAAAATCGTAAGAAATTCAAAAGAGAATCACAAGGCCGCCGCAAGCCGGCCTGCAAACATCCCGCGCCCTGTTCTGGTACGCTATAAGTACCAGGCAGGGCGCTTTTTCAAACCGGTGTCACGCGCCCCGCCAATCCAAACATCGAGGGGTATGCATCATGTCTTTTTCGAACAATACGATTCTGGTTCTCTTCGGCGGCTGCTCGACCGAGTACGGCGTCTCGCTGCAATCGGCCGCGGCGGTGCTTGCGCATTTCCCGCCCGCCTACACGCCGCTGCCGGTCGGCATCACGCGGGACGGCCGCTGGCTGCGGTATTTTGGCCCGGCCGACGCGCTGCCCGCCGACCGCTGGCAGAAAAACGCCGTGCCCTGCACCCTTTCGCTTGACCGCGGCGGCTGCGCGCTGCTCTGGCTGGACGGCTCGCACCGGCGGGAGGAGTTCGCCGCGGCCTTCCCGGTTCTGCACGGCAAAAACGGCGAGGACGGCACGGTGCAGGGCGTATTCGAGCTGGCCGGCGTGCCGGTGATCGGCTGCGGCGTTCTGCCGAGCGCCCTCTGTATGGACAAAGACCGCGCCCACAAGCTCGCGGCGCTGGCCGGCATTGCGGTGCCAAAAAGCGCCAAGTTCGACCGCGGCGCAGCGGCGGGCGAGATCGCCTCTGCGGCCGAAGCGATTGGCTGGCCGCTGTTCGTCAAGCCGGTACGGGCGGGGTCTTCCTTCGGCATCAGCCGGATTGAGGGGCCGGAAGCGCTGGAAACGGCCGTGGCCGCGGCGTTCGAGCAGGACAGCGAGATCCTGCTCGAAGAAGCCGTGCCCGGCTTTGAGGTCGGCTGCGCGGTGCTCGGCTTGCCGGAGGGGGAACTGACCGTCGGCGAGGTCGATGAGATCGAGCTTTCACAGGGGTTCTTTGATTTTGAGGAAAAGTACACCCTCAAAACCTCGGCCATCCACTGCCCGGCCCGCATCCCGGCCGAAAAGGCCGCCGCCATCAAGGCGGCCGCCTGCAAGGTGTACCGGGCGCTTGGCTGCCGGGTGTTTGCGCGGATCGACCTGTTTTTGACGCCGGACGGCAAAATCATCTTCAATGAGGCCAACACGATCCCCGGCTTTACAGCCCACAGCCGCTACCCCGGCATGATGCGGGCCGCCGGGCTGGAATTTGAACCGCTGCTTGCCAAGATGATCGAACTGGGGGTGCAACCCGCATGAGCCGTACCGAACGCACCGTTTACGGGGCGCGCCACATGGCGGATTTTTCCGCCGTGCGCCCCGGGCCGCTCGCCCTTGTCAACCGCGAACACCCGCTGCCGGGCGGGTTTACCGTCACGCTGGCCCCGCCGGTCGAAGCCGCGCCGGACATCCTGCTCGAAGCGCAGGCCGCCCGGATGCTGGCCGCCTGCCTTGCCGCCATCGGGGCCGATGGGCGGATTGTGCCGGTCTCGGGTTGGCGCAGCCACGCCGAGCAGAAGCAGATCTGGGACGATACGCTCGCCAAAGAGGGCGAAGCCTTCACCCGCGCCTACGTCGCCTGGCCCGGCTGCAGCGAGCATGAGAGCGGTCTCGCAATTGACCTGGCCGAGGCGGCCGAGGAGATCGATTTCATCCGCCCGGCCTTCCCCTATGACGGCATCTGCGGAGCGTTCCGGCGCGCGGCCGCGCAGTACGGCTTTATCGAGCGCTACCGCGCCGACAAAACCGCGCTGACCGGCATTGCGGCCGAGCCCTGGCACTTCCGGTACGTCGGCGCGCCGCACGCGATGCTGATCGAACAGCGCGGGCTCTGCCTCGAGGAATACATTGCCCTGCTCGCCGAAGGCCCGCTGACCTGCACCCTTTCCAACGGCCGCCGCGCGACGGTGCGCCGGGTGGCGGCCGGGGCTGTGCTGCCGCCCGCCGCCGGGCTGCGGCAGCTTTCGGGCGATAACGCCGGCGGCCTGATCCTGACCGATTGGGAGGCGATCGCATGACCGCAAACCTTGCCCAGACGCCCCACCGCGGCCCCGCGCTCGACGCGTTCCGGCTCATCGCCGCCGTGCTGGTGGTGACGATCCACACCTCGCCGCTGGCAAGCGTTTCCCCGCTCGCGGATTTCTGGCTCACCCGGGTGCTCGCGCGGCTCGGCGTGCCGTTCTTCCTTGTCACGACCGGCTACTTCCTCGCGCGGCGGGGCTGGCGCGGGCTGCGCGGGTTCTGGGGCCGCCCCCTCGGCGTCTACCTCGCGGCTGCCGTACTCTATCTGCCGCTGAATTTCTACGCCGGGTTCTCCCCCGCCGCCTGGCTGCGCGGTTTTGTCTGGGAGGGCACGTTTTACCACCTCTGGTACTTCCCGGCGCTGCTCTGGGGCGTGCTGCTGGCCCGCGGGCTGGCCAAACTCGGCACGCGGCCGGGGTTGGCGGTCGCCGCCGCGCTTTACCTCATCGGCCTTGGCGGGGACAGTTACTTTGGTTTGGCCGACCGCATCCCGGCGCTGCATAATTTTTACACGGCGGCCTTTTCACTCACCGAATACACCCGCAACGGGCTCTTCTATGCGCCGGTGTTCCTGCTGCTCGGCGCAGCGCTGGCCGAATCCCCAAAAACACCCCGGCTGCGGCCGGCCGCGCTCGGGTTTGCCGTCAGCTTTGCCGGCATGACCGCCGAAGGGCTTTGGCTACACAGCCTCCATGTGCAGCGGCATGACAGTATGTACCTGCTGCTGCCGGTCTGCCTTGTGTTTTTGTTCCGGCTGCTGCTGGCCGGCAACGCCGGGCGCTGGCGGGCCGCGCGGGATGCTTCGCTGCTGGTTTATATTTTGCACCCCGGCTGCATTGTGGCGGTGCGGGGCCTTGCGCGGGTGCTGGGGCTTTGGGAGCCGCTTGTGGAAAACAGCCTCGGCCATTTTGCGGCCGTGCTGGCGCTGAGCGCCGCGGCCGCCGCGCTGCTGATTCGGCTTGCGCCCCTGCCCCGGCGGCCCGACGCCCGCGCCTGGCGGGCGCTCGATATCGGCGCGCTGCTGCACAACCTCGAAGTCTTGCAGCAGGCGGCCGGGCCGGGGCGGCGGGTGATGGCGGTCGTCAAGGCGGACGCCTACGGCCACGGGGCCAAAACGGTGGCCCGGGTGCTGCAGCAGGCCGGCGTGCGGGACTTCGCCGTCGCAACTCTTGCCGAAGGCATCGCGCTGCGCAAAGCCGGCATCCGGGGGCGTATCCTGATCCTTGGCTGGACGGACCCAACCGAAGCCCCGCTGCTGCGCCGCTGGCGGCTGACCCAGACCGTCGCAAGCCTTGCCCACGGACAGGCGCTGGCCGCGCAGGGATACCGGCTGCGGGTACAGATTGCGCTGGATACCGGCATGCACCGGCTTGGCGTGCCGGCCGACGACCACGCGGCGCTGGCGGCCCTCTATGCGCTGCCGGGGCTGCGGGTGGAGGGGGTGTTCTCCCACCTCTGCGTGTCCGACAGTCTGGCCGGGGACGACCGCGCTTTCACCCATGCGCAGGCAAATAAATTTGCCGAAGCCATCGCCTGGCTGCGGCAAAACGGATATGACCCCGGCGTGGCCCATCTGCTCGCAAGTTACGGCCTGCTGAATGCCGACGAAGCGCTGAACCGCGCCGCCGGCGATCTTGTCCGCGCCGGCATTGCGCTGTACGGCGTGCACAGCGACGGCGCGCCCACCCGCCGCGCGCTGCCGCTGCGGCCGGTTCTCTCGCTCAAAGCGCGGGTGGCGGCGGTGCAGGTGCTGGCCGCCGGAGAAACCGCCGGCTATGGCCGGGCCTTCACCGCCGCGCGTGAGACCCGCCTGGCCGTTCTGACCATCGGTTACGCCGACGGCCTGCCCCGCTGCCTGCCCGCGCGCGGCGGCCGGGTGCTGCTGCACGGCGCTTTCTGCCCAATGGTCGGCCGGATGTGCATGGACCAGCTGCTCGTCGATGTGACCGACGCCCCCGCCGTCGCCCCCGGCGACACCGCCACCCTGCTGGGCCAAGACGGCGGCGCTGCCATCCCGGCCGAGGAACTCGCCGCCCGCTGCGATACCATCACCAACGAGCTGCTCTCCCGCCTGAGCCCGCGCCTCGGCCTCATAGCGCGATAGCTCCGGCACAGCAAAATCCCCCTGCCTTCTCAACTGGCAGGGGGATTATTTTAGGGTTTGGCAGCCAAGATCCACAAGTTTCCCGGCAGTGTTCTAAATCGCGCCGAGGGCGCGCCACAGCTCGCCCCGGAATGCTTTCAAGCGAAAGGGGTTCAGCCTTCCCACCCTTCGTCAATCTCCTCACAAGGATAGCAAACGCCCATCTGGGCGCGTAATGCATCCATCTGTGCCATCATGTGGATCGTCTCCTGGTGGGGCATAGACGGGCATTCGAGCTTACCCTGCCGGATGCAGGCGACGGTTTCGAGCAGTTCGTACTCATAGCCGGTCAGCTGGGGCGGGCAGGCATAGCGCTGCACAAGCTCGTGCGCCGTGTCGTAGACCCGCACTTCCTGCGGGTTGTTGATGTTTTCCACCACCAGGTAACCTTTGTCACCATAAACGATGCCCAGCCGGTCCGACACACCGACGGCCGTGGCCGTCAGGTTGGCCACCCGGCCATCGCGCCACTGCAACGCGATGCTGTCGGTCAAATCGACACCGGCCTCGTTTTTGGTGCAAAGCGCGTGCAGGCTGTCAGGGCAGCCAAAAACCATCTCGGCAAAATTCAGGGTATAAACCCCGATGTCAAGCAGCGCACCGCCGGCCAGCGCAGGTTCGGCGATACGGCGCTTGTGGGCAACCGGGTAGCCGAGGCTTGCGGTCAGCAGCTGCGGCGTGCCGATCACGCCGGATTGCAGCGTCTCGTCGATCATGCGGCGCATCGGCTGATAGCGCGTCCAGATTGCCTCTGTCACAAGCACCCCTTTGCTGCGGGCGTAGCGGATCGCGTCGTCAGCCTGGCGTGCATTGACAGTGAAAGCTTTCTCACACAAAATGTGTTTGCCATGTGCGGCGCACAGCCGGATGTGGCTGTAATGGTGTGAGTGCGGCGTTGCAATGTAAACAAGGTCAAGCGCCGGGTCGCAGAGCATCTCTTCATAGCTGCCGAACGCTTTCTGTACCCCATGCGCAGCGGCAAAGGCTTCGGCCCGGCCCAGGTCACGCGCCGCAACAGCGTAAAGCGCAACGGTATTGTCGCCGCTTTCCCGCAAGCGGCACACGGTATTCGCCATCACGCCGGCAATGTTCCCGGCGCCCAAAATGCCCAATCGGATACTTTCCATCAGGGGTCCCTCCTGCCGTTTTTTTCAGTATAGCACAGCCCCCGCCGCCCCGCAAGGCAGCGCTGCTGTAAAACAAAAAAGTGGCCGTTACTTAAAACGACCACCAATTTTGTCCAAGGTGGTCAATCTTGATAACGCAAATATGTCACATATTATCGTCGTTTTAATTCAGTTTTCGAGTATACAATTAGCGTTTCTTTGTTATTCAAACGGACTTTGCTGATCTGGCAGAAAGCCATTGGAAATTGTATCTTTTCCTTTAAATACGGACAATTTATAGCAAGCTAACACTGGACATTGCGTGTGATATAGATTTATAATAAAGTATATCATTTGCCCAAAGGGAATGCAATGTATGGACTCTAAATCATTGGAAACGCTTGCTGCGCATAAAGTTTCAGATTATTTAACGCTATCTAAGCATCTCGATCCATATGTCAACACAAACGACAAGGAACCTTGTTGGGATGGCAATGTGGAAATCTATAATGACAAATCTAAAGGCAAAAAAGATATGATCGGGCGTATTGCTATACAAGTTAAAGGAAGGCAAAGGAACATCCACCCCAATGCTCAGATTACATATCCGGTTTCTGTCGTTGATCTACAAAGATACTTATCAGAGGGCATTATTTATTTCGTTGTATACATAAGCGAAGATGGTATAAAGCAAACTATTTACTACTCCGCTATGCCACCAATTGTTGTTCGCAACTGGTTGCAATTAGCTAACGAGCGAAAAAATCGCAAAGGTATCACACAAAAAACCATCTCTATTAGCTTTTCTCCTTTGCCACAAGATATTTCTAAAATAGACGATATTTTTATTCATTGCTATGAAGAGAGTTGCAGGCAACGGAGCTTTGCTCAGAGTTCCTTGCCTACAATTGCTGACCTACAACAAAGTAATAACTTTGAAGGTTTAACCACTTTTATTTCAACTTTTTCTGATTCCCCTGCAGATTCAATTGTTGGTACGGAAATCTACTCGTACGCACGCATTTCCGGCTCGCCAATTCCAATACCGTTGGGGGATATTCTCTACGTTAATGGAGTCCATAAGACCGAAACGTCCCATGTACACATTGGGACGCAAGAATTTGATATTTGTGTTGATTACTATCATTCCACAACACAAACAATATGCATATTTGAGAACTGTATCAAATGCATCTTCCACGGTCCAAATACTACTACGCATCAAATGCAAGTACAGCTTCCCTCCAGTATTCGTAGTGCTGTAAATTGTTATCCCTTTCTCTTGGCTGTCCTAAAGAATGGTGGTTTTGACTTTATAAAGAGCGGAAGAAAAATAGCAGTTCGTGGTATCAGCGTAAATCAAGACACCCTCTCACATAAAGAGCGCCAGTATGAAATTTTTAAGAATATTACAGAAGTCTTTGACACTCTTTCTTATTATGGAGACTTAGACCTTAGCCATCTCACAGAATCTGACAAGCGAAATTTACTTCGCTTAGTCGACGCGTTTATTTACAAAAAACCTGTATGCGGATTAAAAAAGGATATTCCCTGCGTATCCGCAATGGCTATCAGCGATTTACGCTTTGCTCTCTATTTTGCATCTATGCCAGATGATCCGTCGACCTATCAATTGTCAGATTTCTTTTCTATTGATTTAAACTGTGTTGTAAATTTAGACGGTTCCATGCAGCCGATGTCTCAATACTTTATACTAACCGCTAAAGATTACGAGTCGCTCAGCAATCTAAAGCCACTTACCGTTATCAATTCTTATCGAAAGTTATCTTCAAAACCGTATATCTGTGAATATGCAACTCGCTCTCTATTGGATATGCTACTCGCTTATGATCACACAAACGACAAACGCTCAGATCTGTTGGATTGTGCTTCTGATATGGCAGAGTTTATTCTAGAAATTTCTAAAACACAAGAACAAATCGATATTGCAAAGGTAAATCAAATACAAGTCATTAGGCGAAAGCGCGCATTAGTTATTGATGAACAATTGACCCTTTATGAAATCATCACTCGATATAGCCATAATTCCTTAATGGGTATATGCTGTGATCTTTTATTAGGTATGCAGGCTCAAGCACTCGATAACATCAAGCATCTTTCACCAAAGGAGCGTCATGAATTTGCGACATTTCCTATAAATCGTTTTCTATCGCCTTCTACTCTTTAACATTAGAGAAGATTGGGGAAATTATTGTGATACTCGCTTGTTCTTAGACTTGCATCTTCACACTATACCCACCCACAAACTTCACCACAACCTTCTCTTGCGAGTATACGATGACCTGTTCCACAATTCGTCGGACCAAGTCATCGTTATATTGGGTGAAATCGGCGGGTGTGCTTTGGATGCAACCCAATACTTTCTGTATCCTGTTTTGTACTTTGGCGTCCATCTGGGATGTGCGCTGCAAACTTTCTAATTCGGTTTGCAGCGCCTGTTTTTCTTCTTTCAGCGCCTTGAACTTTCCTTCATAGATGCTGGCATCCTCGCTGTGCGCAACCAGGAGCAGCAGGTTACTGGTCTGATGATCAATCGCCTGGATACGGTCTAGCAACTGGCGTGGGTCTTGTGTTGCCCCTTCATAGCGCAAGATGTTTTCTTCTGTCTGCATCACTTCTTCTTTAACACTCTCTTTGTTATCCAGCAGTGCGGCAATACACTTCATAAGGGCTTTCTGCAATTCCTGCTCTTTCAAGGTCGGCGAATTTTTGCAGAATCTTTTGCCGTTTTCCAAGCGGTTAGTGCATCTCCAAACTCTTGCTTTGCTGCCGTCCCGATTTGTATATAGAACGCGGCGGTACATACAACCGCATTCTCCGCAAATCAGACGCTCTGTCAAGGCGAATTTACTAGAATATTTGCTTCGGCCCGCCGTCCTCTTATTCGGATCAGCCTTTGTTTTGCTTCCCCGCCTTGCCATTTCCAGCTGAACCGCTTGGAAAACATCTCGCGGAATAATAGCCGGGTGATTATTGCGAACATAATACTGCTCTACTTCTCCGTGGTTCTTCTTGACCGTTTTGGTCAAGAAATCTGCCGTATATGTCTTTTGCAGAAGGAGATCCCCGGCATACTTTTCGTTGTGAAGCATATTCTGAATCGTTGCGCGTGACCACTTCGCTTTACCCGCAGGCGATGGAACGTGATCCTGCTCCAACTCGGCTTTCAGCTGCGATGGGGTTTTGCCTGCCAGGTATCCGTAAAAAATCCGCTTTACAGTTTTTGCCTGTTTGGGGTCAATCTCTGGTTTGCCATCGGGCCCTGGTCGGTAGCCTATGAATGAATTATATGGAAAAGCACATTTACCCGCCTGAAACAAGCGTCGCTTTCCCATCGTTATATTCTGGCTCAGTGATTCGCTTTCCGCTTGAGCAAAGGCTGAGAACCAGGTCAAGAATATTTCGCTGCTCAGTTCGCCAGTGTTCAGCCCCTCTTTTTCAAATTCAATGGCCACACCTAGGCCTTTCAGCAGGCGGATATACTTGATGCAATCCAAGGTGTTCCGCGAGAATCGGCTCAGGGATTTTGTCATGATCAGGTCGATCTTATGCTTTTTGCAATCCTCAATCATGTTCATAAAGCCTGGCCGTATCATATCCCGTACACCGCTGATGCCGTGATCCGCGTAGATCCCGGCCATCTTCCATTCTGGATTGCCATTGATCAACCGGGTGTAATAATCCACCTGACTTTCAAAGCTGCTCTCCTGCTCCTCCTGCTCTGTACTGACACGGCAATAGGCCGCAACCCGCAGGAGACGTTTTCGCCCGTTCTGTTGCGATGATTCTTTTCGCGGAATCCGTATAATGGTTCGTTCCTCATTGCCTGCCATGTCTGTTCTCCCTTAGATAATGGTTCCATTACATACCTGAAACTGAATGTTTCCATCCGGCCGCATCAGGATTCTTTTCACGCACTGGTTCAACAGTTCGATATTTAAGGTATTGCTTGGCGACACCTCCTGCAGCATACGAACCATTGCATCGCTTTCCACCGCATCCGGCACCTCCTGGCAACACGCATACACATTTTGCACGCACTGTGCTGCCATCTGTAAAAGTTCGGCGGTGGGAGTTTGCGGATTGCTGATGGCGTGATCCAGAATTTGCATATCCCGCACTATCTCCATTGTATAGGTTATATTGCCTGCTTCTGTTGGAATAACTTTTTGTGGCCGCCGGATCATCTCGTTTTGTTTCTCCAGAATCGTGTCCAGCAACGCCTGATCGGTCACGGATGGGAATTGAATGGCACAGCGGTCGCACCGCCAGTACACATTGCCCTGTGTATGATAGGAAATCCGTTTTAATTTCTGTCCGCACTGCGCACAGCACATCTTCGCCCTGACAGAGCGGATGGCCGGGTTCAGGCGAACAGACGGTGCCTGTTCGCGCTTTGCAGCTACGCGATCCCACAATTCTTTTTGCAGCAGGATTGGGTACCCGTTTGCACCGATATATTTCTCATTGTCCAAGATGCGGCACACCATGTTTTTATTCCACGCAGCACTTCCTGGTCTGTACGGAATCTGTAATTCCGTCATACTATTGGAAATGGCTGGTGTTGTAGCGCCTGATGCAAAGCTTTGAAAGATCACCACCACCGCTTTGGCTTCCTCTGGATTTGGAACAATGCGTCCCTCTCGCATCTCGTAACCAAACGGGAAGCGCCGCTTTCTTTCCATTGATCAGCCTTCTTCCTTAAGGGGACTTGTCAATTCCAGCCCGTTCAACATGCTAAAGGAGATTCTCCCCTCCCCTACCGTCGCTTTTACGATGAGCTGACCCCAGATAACCTCGTCTGTTGGCGTTGCATCCTGCTCAAGAGCATCCATCATTATCCGAGTCTGCCGGATGATGTCCCCGCACAGCGTCGCTTTCGCTTCGTGCAATCTGGCCTTATTTTCAGTCAACTGGTGATCCAGCTCGTTTTTCCTGCTGATAAAAAATCCAGAGTCAATACACCCGCTCGCATACAAGCGTTGGAGGGTATGACTCTGGATTAATATATCGTTGATTGTCTGATACAAATCTTGAACCTGGGGCCGACAAGCCCTGTCATGGGATTCGATCTTCAGCAAGGTCTGCAAGTACCATTGCAGCAGTTCTTTGCTGTAGGTTCTCAATTTTCGGCAGAGACATAGGGCCCCCTGCAAAACGGCCGCCTCCGAATATCCCTTTTCCGTACACCGTTCAGGGTGGTATACGTGATTTTTGCAAATCCAGCATATGCCCTTGCCGGTCACCCTGCGGTAAAGCGGTGCGCCACAGGATTTGCAAATAAGCTTCCCTGTAAGCAGGTAGGTTTTCCGAGGTTCCTCACATCCGAATTGCCCGCGCCGTTCTGCCAAGAGGGTTTGAACGGCATGGAACTTCTCCACCTCTATGATTGGCTCGTGCGAATGTCTGATATAAACTTGATCCTGTTGACCACAGTTCATAATTTTTCGAAATGGTACCGTATCACTCGTAAAGGATTTGCGCAGCAGCTCATCCCCCATATAGCGTTCATTGCTCAAGATGTATAGGATACCATTCTTCGAGCCGCGGATTCTGGCTTCTGCCGGCAACTGGCACGGCAGTTCCCTGGCGATCTGATTGACGCCGTATCCCGAAAGATAGCGATCGTAGATCCAGCGTATCGCTTTTGCTTCTCCATTCTGAACCGACAGGCGACCGTTTTCATAGTGGTCGTAACCATATGGAAGATTGGAAAGCCTGAAGTTGCCGGAATTCATCCGCATCAGAATGCCTTTGCGCAGATTTTTGGCGATAGAAACGGATTCCTCCTGCGCAAAGGCGCTCATCATGCTGATGAGCATCTCGTTGGCCATCAGACGGGTGTTGATGCGCTCTTTTTCAAAAATCACCGTCACGCCCAGTTGTCTCAGTTCCCGAATCGCAGCAATGCAGTCCGCCGTGTTTCTGGCGAAGCGGGATAATGATTTCACCAGTATCTGGTCGATCTTCCGCTTGCGGCAGTCCTCCATCATGCGCAGAAATTCATCACGTTTGTGGGCATCGGTACCTGTGATCCCACGATCCGCATAGATGTCAACCAGTTCCCAATCGGCACGGGATTCGATGTAATTGGTGTAATACTGCACCTGAGAAGCGAAAGAGTTGAGCTGATCCGCTGAATCAGTGCTGACTCTGGCATAAGCGCATACGCGCAGCTTTGCTGTCACGTGTTGCCGAATCGGTTTAATAACTTCCACCTGCGGCATGACTCAGCCCTCCCTATGTGATATTGTGTTGTTTGATCTATCTGGTGGCCGACCTTATCACGACAACACTATCACACAGCGAGCGAATTATCCATTCACAATAACCACTAAATAGCCCGCCGATTTACGCCGTATAAATTGGCAAGAGCAACAGTTACTTTGGTCGCATTTTCCCGGTCGATCACCCCATTTTCAAGTAGATTTTTTACAATAGATAATGCCAACGCATAGCGAATCTCCTGCACCACAATGGGCGCAGGAGATTCCGTATTATAATCAATTTGCATTATAGCGCCTTCACTCAAGTTCTGCCCGAACTGTCAGCATAGAGGTTGACTAACCGTAATACTGATTCCAAGCAATAAAAAAGCGGAGCGATTTCCCCTTTTCGAGGACTCGCTCCGGATTGGATTTGTGATCGTTTGGCTTTATGTTATGTTGCGCTCCAATTGAGCAGCCACATCACGGCCGCCATACATAACGCGGAGCACAGTCACGGCTTGCGTTTGTCGATTCGAAACATAAAACACAAGATAATGGTCGATGGGCATCACGCGCAAGTTTCGGCTGCGCCATGGTTCCCTATCATAAATGCGGAAACGCTCCGGCATTGTGTCCAGTTTAAGAATTTTTTCTTCCAGACGGTCGAGCAATCGGTTTGCATTGATTTCAGAGGCCAAATCCACCGCGATGTATCGGTAGATGGCCTTCAAATCCTGCTTTGCCTGCAGGGTCAATGTCACGTCATACGTCATGTGCCAACCTCTCCCCGGATCTCATCAAACGCTTGTTTTGCCGGGATACATTGGCCCGCTTGAAGCTGTGCATACCCTTTTTCCAACGCAGCATCCAGCTGTTCGGCAGTCATACGGCTGGCATCCAGCGGATGTTCTGGTAGCCGGACGTCAAACGGCAAGCCTCCCTCCATGATGGATTTGCGGAGAAATATGTTGATGGCATCCGTGATCGTGATACCAAAGCTGGAAAACAAATCTTCCGCACGCTTCTTTGTTTCCGGATCGATGCGCACATTGATGTTTGCTGACTTAGCCATAACCTTCGCCTCCCAGTCATCTTGCTTAAAGTATAACCGTTTGTGCGCACGTTGTCAATCATTCGCATCGCGCCGATCCCGTCATGTTGGTTCTATTGGTATGCATTAATACTGCGAAAATTCATGCGGTTAACATTGTCATTATAGTAGAACACCATCTAATCCATGCCGGTAGAGGTCATACCGAAGCTCACACTCAATGGTGGCAACCGTAACGTCATGTTTGTGGAACATCCGCAGCATCCATCCCAACCATTGCCGATGCACAGCCAGCCGGGACAAGCGCGGCACGACCACAACATCTACCAACCGTGCCCGCACCGCCCAAAGCAGGGCGAAGAGTCCCGGCCTCCAGATGCTGTGCTGTCCGCACCGATCCTCGCTGGTGCCGACGACCTCAAGGCCTTGCTGCTGTGCCGCCTGGAGCGCATTCAGTTTCTGTTCCGCCAGCCGGTGATGATCTCGTGATCTGACATATACCCAGGCGCGGGGATAGAACAGCGCCCGGTCTTTTTCCTGATGCAATGCCATCCTCTCTCCTGTTCACTCATCCATCTCATCGTAACCGGGCAGAATCATCCAGTGCCGTCCGCCGGGTTCGATCCATTGGCCATTCTTGGCCCCGAATGTATGGATGCCGTACTGCAATAGCGACATAAGCAGGCCGTCCAATTCCGCCTGGCCGCAGTGCAGGTGTTCCACATCGACCACCATCAGCACATCCACCTCACTTGCAGCGGCGGCACGCAGTAGATCGACCATACCAGGGCGCAGAGAGAGCGGTTGGGCTTCGCTGCCTGCCTGGGCGAATAGCTCCAACTCGCAGGCCCATTGCAGTTTGCGCAGCGCCCGGTGGCAGATCAGTTGCTGCTGGCGCATGGTCAGGTCAGAATCTTTAACTTCCTGGATAAAGCAGATTGCTCTCATGGTGTTCCTCCATTATATTATCCTATGTTAATGATTTTCGGAATTCGATAAAAAATAATCGAGGCTTTTGTGTGCCCGAAGGAATGGTTCAATGTCTTCGATTTTGGTTGTGATCGGGATGCCGTCCGGCAGTGCATCCAGCGCAGACTGGTGGTACCGCCCGTCGGGGGCGGCCCGCGGATCGAGGATGGCGACCGCACAGCTGTCGGTCTCAGTACGGATGGCCCGGCCGAAGCCCTGTCGCAGCTTCTGCTGCATTTCGGGCACGATCTCGGCCTGGATGTAGCTGTGCAGGTCAGGGTATTGTTCGCGTCTGGCTTCCCGCACCGGGTCAGGCGCCGGGAAGGGCAACCGCATAATTACAAGCAGCGAAACCAGATCACCGGGGAAATCAATTCCTTCCCAGCAGGAGCCGCCCGCCAGCAGCACACCGTTAGCCAGTTGCTTAAACTGCTCCACCACTGCCTGTGACCCGCGGCGCGCCTGCAGAATAGGTAAATCCAGTGCATCCTTCAGCAATTCATACACTTCGCCCATCTGTTCGTAGGAAGTGAACAAGACAAGCGCGTGGCCATGCGCCGCTTCTATAAGCTGGCAGAGCTGCTTGGCAATTTGTTCATTGCTGGTTTCCATACGCTTCCACTTGCCGGATGATGATGGTAACACGAGCAAGCAGTTATGCACATAGTCAAACGGAGAGGATACCTGCAAGGTTCGCACAGGAACGCCATGCCCCAGGCCCAGCAGTCTGCTTGTATTGGTGAATCCATCTCCGGCCGCCAGGGTGCCGGATGTCAGGATTGTGGGTTTACTCTGGCTCCACAGCGTGGTGTATAGATGCTGCGGCAAGTCTTTGGGCACTGCGTTCAGTGAGACAATTTGCTTGCTATCCCCCAGCTCAGTTGCATATTCCACATACATAGTCGACGAATCATTCGGCATGAGGAACAACTGTGTCAACTCTATGACGCGCTGTACTGCGCGCCGCAGCGGTGGCGAAAGTTTTCTTCCGTCTTGTTGAGTTCTTTCGCACAGTTGATGATGGAGACGATCGAGTGTTGCAAGCTGTTCCTGCTGCGGGGCATACGGGATTTCCCGCGCCCGGCCATGCTGCATGGTCCCAAAGGCCGCAACCAGTTCATCCGTGATTCGCCGCAGTTGCTGCGATTCATGTACGAGATTCTCCCTTGCCAGCTGGTCTGCGATATCGTTCAAATCTGCTACCGTCAAGTTCCGGGTTTGCATCTGCTGGTTGACTTCCGGCAGTTTATGTGCTTCGTCAATGATGAGCACGCCGTAATCTCGCAGAAGCGGCTTCCAGCCGTTCTGTCGGTGTATAGCATCTGCCAGAAGGTAATTGTGATTGCAGATTTGAATCAGCAGCGAGCCGCTCCCGCTTTGCTGCAAATACCGCTGGTACCGACATCGGTGGCGCGCAATGCAGTCTTTCGCACATCGCTCCGGCACGCAGATATGCCGCCGGTCATATCCCGACAGGCCTTGGATCTGATCCAGATCCAGGCAGGCATCTGCATCCCGAAGCACGCGCAGCCGCCGGGCAAGCTTTTCCCCGCGCTGTGCCACTTCCCGTTGCCGTTTTAATAGGCGCAGGTCACAGACGTAGCGGCCCTTTCCCTTGCGAAGCACAGTTTGTATCGGTTCTTTAACACATCCGTTTTGCATTAGTACGGATGACAAAAATGGAATGTATTCTTTCAGAATTGCGTCCTGCAAAGTCACGCCGGCAGTAGAGATGACCAATGGCTGCCGTAAAGGCAGTGCGCGCTGCTGCATCCACAGGATAGCGGCCACCAGATAGGCATAGGTCTTGCCGAGGCCGACGCCGGCATCGCAAAGGGCCACTTCCCTGCCAAACAGGGCATCCAGCATGGTGTGGCACAGCAAGATCTGGCCATCCCGCACCGTCATCCCCTGACGGGGAAAAACGTGGCGGAATATGGTTTCAGCCTGCTGGTGGGCAAGTTCGTACCCTGTCGGCATCGTTTCATTCAAACAGAATCCCCCCGTTCCATTACGGTTGATGGCAAAATAATGCGGCGCAGCAGCTTGCTGTGCTGCGCCGCACGGGTTCGACATCAACACGTTGTTGAGGTCGTAAAAGAAAGAAAAAAAGGAGTAATAACTTGCCAAATTTGCCGCTCGCCCCCTGGCATGAGGAACACGGCAGGCGGGCTGCTGGCATACAACCGCTCACTGGTCAAGGGCGAAGGTCTCATGATTGCAACCTGGGCCCGGCCACCCCGTCTGATGCGCGGGGCTGCAGGCGTATCATTATCCCCTGCCCCAGGTCATCGCAAAACAGTCCGTCGTGACTGCTTTCGGGTCGGATGGGATCGCTCAGCGTCAAATCCTGCATAATGCCTCATGGGGTAGGCATCGATGGTTATGCAGAACATGGCGCGTCCTGGCGCATCTTCCCGTGTTGCTCACTGGGGCAGGAACGTACCTGCCGTGCTGGGTATGCAGTTGTCAAGGTATGCGGGGCGATCAGGCTCCGCGTAGAGTCAAAGCTTCCATGATCTCCTGCATGGTTTCGGCATCCTGTTCAGAAAGGCCTTGCGATAACCGCTCCAGGAGCTGATAGTGCTTTTGCGTCAGACGTGGACGATCACCTTCATAAATGACGCCACCACCATGCCTGCCGCGCACGCAGCGGATGCGGTTACTTACCGACAACTGCTCGATATCCCGAAAAATCGTTCGAACAGAGACACCAAACATTGTCGACAGATTTTCCATTGTCTCCTGGCCTGTCAAACTCAGATGATGCAGAATCTCCCTTCGGCGTTCTTCTGCATCTACATGTGATACCTTCTTTCTTTGACCCTGAAGATATCATAATGGTTAAATATGCCAAAACCTGTCTTATTTAGACATTTTTTTGCAAAAGATTTTTGGATTCGAGTCGCAAGCTGGTTTCCATGCGGAAATTGAGGAGTGTCATACAAGAGAAAAGCTTAATATTCACCGCAAAATCGTTATAGTTCAACCCGGACAAACAAAAACAGCCACCGGACGCATTCTGTCCGGTGGCTGTGCACTCGTTCTATCTATTTTTGTTAAGGTTCCAAATCAAGGGGCGATATGTTATCCGACAATAAGAGTTCACATCACCATGCTGTTCATTTTTCCTTGGAAAATTCGCACATTCGCAACGATATGCCGTTTTTTGCGAAGTTGTCAACCGTCATTCCTTTACTATCCCCCTGACAACATTCGTTTGCCGTTTTCCTGGCGGCAGTTTTAGTCATTCCACTGTCACACTCTTTGCCAGGTTGCGCGGTTTGTCCACATCCAGCCCCTTTGCCACACTGACATAATACCCCAGCAGTTGCAGTGGTACCACCGCCAGGCTGGCAGCAAAATGCGGGTCGGTTTTGGGGATATATACGGTGAAATCGACAGTATCTTCCACGCTGTAGTTACCATAACTGGTAAGGCCCATCAGATATGCGCCGCGGCTTTTGCATTCGACCATGTTGCTGATTGTTTTCTCGAACAGCTCCGGTTGTGTCAGCACGCCGATAACCAAAGTTCCCTGTTCCACCAAGCTGATGGTGCCGTGTTTAAGTTCGCCCGCAGCATAGGCTTCCGAATGGATATAGCTGATCTCCTTCATCTTCAGACTGCCTTCCAGGCTGATGGCGTAATCAATACCACGACCGATAAAGAACACATCCTTGGCGTTGGCCTGTTTGGCGGCGAACCATTGCAGGCGCTCTTTGTCCTCCAGACATCTGGCAATTTTCTGAGGCAGCATCTTGATTTCGGCCAGCATACCGGCAAAGATTTCATCTCTGAGCTTGCCGCGTGCCTTGGCGAACTGCATGGCAAGCAAGTAGCTGGCGACCAGCTGTGTACTGTATGCCTTGGTGGTAGCCACTGCGATCTCCGGACCCGCCAGCGTGTAGAACACATGGTCAGCCTCCCGCGCAATCGAGCTGCCCATCACATTGACAATGGCAAGCGTGCGTATGCCGCGGGCCTTGGCCTCCCGCAGGGCTGCCAGGCTGTCCGCCGTCTCACCACTCTGACTGACAACGATGACAAGCGTATCCTTGGTCAACAGCGGTTTACGGTAACGGAACTCAGACGCCAGTTCGGTACGCACCGGGATACCAGCCAGATCTTCAAACACATACTGTGCCACTGCCCCCACATGGTAGGCACTGCCGCAGGCCACCACCGTGATTTGCTGAATGCTGCGAATAACCTCATCCGTCAGCCCTGCCTCAGAAAAATCGATTCTGTCTTCTTTCACTACCGAATTGATGGTATCCGAGACCGCTTTCGGCTGCTCATGGATCTCCTTCATCATAAAATGCTCGAACCCGCCCTTCTCAGCGGCTTCAGCATCCCAATCGATCTGTATCAGTTGCTTTTCGATGATATCGCCATCCAGATTATAGAAGGTTACCCTCCCTTTTTCCAGACAGGCCATCTCGTGGTTGCCAATGTAATACACCTGACGGGTGTATTTAAGAATGGCGGGGACATCCGATGCCATGTAGGTCTCCTCGTCCTGCACGCCGATGATCATCGGGCTATCCTTGCGCGCCACCCAAATCTGTTCCGGGTAATCCTTGAACAGTAACGCCAATGCATAGGAGCCACGGATGCGTACCATCGCCTTCGCAATTGCATCCACCGGCCCGATGTTGTACTTTTTGTAGTAGTAGTCCACCAACTTAACGGCAACTTCGGTATCTGTCTGAGAGTAGAATGTATAACCTTTCCGGGTCAGTTTGTCACGCAGTTCCTGATAGTTCTCGATGATACCGTTATGTACACCGATCACGTTGCCATCATCGCTGCGATGGGGGTGGGCATTGGTTTCGGACGGTTCCCCATGGGTAGCCCAGCGGGTATGTCCGATGCCGCAGGTACCTTCCAGGGCCTGACCGCCGTTGGTCTTTTCTGCCAGCACACGTAAACGGCCGGTTGCTTTGACGATAACCGCTTCTTTATTGCCTTCCCGAACTGCCAAACCCGCCGAGTCATACCCGCGGTATTCCAGCTTGGCAAGGCCATCCAGTAGAATAGGCGCCGCCTGGTGCGTTCCTGTAAAACCTACAATGCCACACATATACGTTCTCCCCCTCGTTTTGAAATTTATTTACGGCTTCTGTTCTCGATTTGTACGCTCTTTTCTGTCAAGCCAACAGACCGCAATCGCCCCCGTTGCCGCACCGATGCCGTTGGAAAGGATATCATTCAGATCCGCCGTTCCGCGTGCAGTCCAAAATTGCAGAAATTCACACAAACAGGAGAGCCCTACCCCCGTCAGCATGATTCCGATCCAATCCATCTTCTCCCACACCTTCGCGGCCGTCCACCCGAACGGTAGGTACAACAATACATTCCATACGTTCCCCGCCAAAGTTCCCGCGTTGGCCCACAATTGCAGATGGAGCTGGATTTCCTCCTGATACCCTGGCGACCGTCGCAGTAATGTGATATATACGATTAAGAATATGCTGTAGAGAAATGGCAGCGTCTTCCATTTTCGCCGTCCATACATAGATACAGCGCCTGCACTGATGAGCAAAAGAACTTCCTCAAAAGTCAGATTTCCCTGCACACTTTTGCTCAATTCGTACAGAAACGCTTCCATTACTGTGCATACCCTTTCTGCCGGATGACGGCGACGACTTCGTCGACATACTGCTGGCAGATGTCATGCTCCGGCGCTTCGACCATCACGCGGACCAGCGGCTCGGTGCCGGATTCCCGCACCAGGATGCGGCCGGTATCGCCCAGGGCCTCGGCCACCTTTGCCACCGCGGCCTGCACGTCGGCGTCCGCCTGGGCGGCGGCCTTGTCGGTGACCTTGACATTCTTGAGCACCTGGGGGTAGACCTTCAGAGGGGCGGCCAGCTCGCTCATCGGCTTTTTGCGGGCCATCATCACTTCCATCAGCTTCAGGCTGGTCAGGATGCCGTCGCCGGTGGAGGCGTATTTGCTGAAAATGATATGCCCGCTCTGCTCGCCGCCGATGCGGCTGCCGTGCTGCTGCATATACTCATACACATATTTGTCGCCCACGGCGGTCTTGGCGTAGTCGATGCCCAGCTCGTCAAAGGCCTTGTACAGGCCAAAGTTGGACATGACGGTGGTGACCACCGTGTTGGTGACCAGCTTGCCCCGCTCCTTCATATAGCGGCCGTAGATATAGAGGATGTGGTCGCCGGTGACCACGTTGCCCTTCTCGTCCACGCACAGGCACCGGTCGGCGTCGCCGTCGTAGGCAAAGCCCACATCCAGACCCTTCTCGACGACGAACTTCTGCAGGCCCTCGATGTGGGTGGAGCCGGCGTTTTTGTTGATGTTCAGGCCGTTGGGCTCGGCGTTGATGACGTAGGTGGTGGCGCCCAGCGCGTCAAACACCGCCTTGGCGATGTTCCAGCTGGAGCCGTTGGCGCAGTCCAGGCCGACCTTCACGCCGCGGAAAGAGTACATACCCAGCGAGATCAGGTAGCCGATGTACCGGTTGCGGCCCGCCACATAGTCCACCGTACAGCCGATCTGCTCCTTGATGGCGTAGGGCAGTTCAGTCCAGGTCTGGCCGAAGGCCTCCAGGTGGCCGTCCAGGTAGGCTTCCACGAGGGAGATAGTCTCCTCATCCATCTTTTCCCCCTGACCGTTGATCAGCTTGATGCCGTTGTCATAGTAGGGGTTGTGGGACGCCGAGATCATGATGCCGCAGTCAAAGTTATCCACCCGGGCCACATAGGCCACGCTGGGGGTGGTGGTGACGTGCAGCAGATACGCGTCCGCGCCGGAGGCGACGAGACCGCCGACGAGGGAATACTCAAACATATAGCTGGAACGCCGGGTGTCCTTGCCGATGACGATGCGGGCCGGGCCTTCCTGGGTGGCGAGGCCCTCGGCCGCCGCACGGCGGCGCTTTTCGGTATAGTACCAGCCGAGGAATCGGCCGATCTTGTAGGCGTGGTCGGCGGTCAGGGTGACGTTGGCTTCCCCGCGGAAGCCGTCGGTGCCAAAGTATTTAGACATAATTTGTTTATCCTCTATCTAAATAGTCTTCTGCTAGTTCTATATTCACTTTGCATCGAACCATATTTTTCCCGAAAGGTTCCCACTGGTCAACGATTCCCATTTTTTTAAGTATACTTCCGACAATCTCCCTTTCTTCAGAGCTATGTACGGGAAGACATACCCCCATGACATAGTTATCACTTGTTTTACTGGCAGCATCTTTCAGAATGGCAACGCATTCTCTTACAAGTGTATCCATTTTAAATCATTCCTTTTTCTGTTGTAATTTCAGTCTCTCCGAAACAAATCCCTCGTGTAAACCTTTTCTCGCACATCATTCAGGCAGCTGTCATAACGGTTTGCAATAATAGCTTGACTAACCGCCTTGAATTCCTCAAGATCGTTCACGACTTTGCTGCCAAAGAAAGTCGAGCCATTTTCGAGTGTTGGCTCGTATACGATAACCTGCGCACCTTTGGCTTTGATGCGCTTCATAACGCCCTGGATAGAACTTTGCCGGAAATTATCCGAGTTAGACTTCATGGTAAGGCGATAAACGCCAATTACGCACTGCTTTTCCGCTGTAGCATTGTATTCATTTCCTTCGCCATAGTCATAATATCCTGCCATATGGAGCACACGATCGGCAATGAAATCTTTTCGGGTGCGGTTGCTCTCCACAATGGCTTCAATCAAGTTCTCCGGTACATTCTGATAATTTGCCAGCAGCTGTTTCGTATCTTTAGGCAAGCAATAGCCTCCATAGCCAAAGCTGGGATTGTTATAAAAATCTCCGATCCGTGGGTCAAGGCAGACGCCTTTGATAATCTGCTGAGTGTTCAGCCCTTTCATCTCGGCATAGGTATCTAACTCGTTGAAATATGACACCCGCAATGCCAGGTATGTATTCGCAAACAGCTTCACCGCTTCGGCTTCCGTGAATCCCATATATAGCGTATCGATGTTCTCTTTGATTGCTCCTTCCTGCAAGAGCATGGCAAAGGTATGTGCTGCCTTTACGAGCCTTTCGTCTTGCAGATCAGTGCCCACAATAATGCGGCTTGGATAAAGATTATCGTATAACGCCTTTGATTCGCGAAGAAATTCCGGGCTAAACAGAATACTTTTTGTCTTGTACTTTTTTCGGATACTCTCTGTATACCCCACCGGTATGGTGGACTTAATCACCATGATGCCTTTTGAATTTACAGATAGCACCCGCTCAATGACATCTTCCACCGCGCTCGTATCAAAGAAATTCTTTTTGCTGTCATAATTGGTGGGGGCAGCGATGACGATGAAATCAGCATCTGCATACGCGGCTTCGGCATCGAGGGTTGCTGTAAGATCCAACTCCTTTTCAGACAGATATTTCTCGATATAGTCATCTTGAATAGGCGATTTGCGTTTGTTGATTAGCTCAACCTTTTCAGGGACGATATCGACTGCGGTAACATGATTGTGCTGGGCCAGCAGCGTGGCAATGGATAAACCAACGTAACCCGTACCGGCTACAGCGATTCTTCTTTTCGTGCTTGTTTCCATCTGTAAACACAATCCTTTGGTTATATATAGTCCTTCAACGTATTTGTCACATATGTATACCAATCTTCGCTTGCAACGGTGTACAAAGGGAACATTATAAAATTTAACAATGGACTGCCAATCTTACGCAGAGATACCGCCCAAACGAGACTACGGGCGGTATTTTTGTAGCTTGGCAAGAAAGGAGGAACTACCCCACCGGGGCCTGATGAAAAGTCAGGCCCCTTTTTTCATGCTCAAAATCAGGAGGTAAACGTGTATGCCAGATGATAAAACCACAAAAGCCCCGGAGACGGCAGCGCCGGACACCGGGCCGGGCAAGGTCCCGGAACAGGCCCCCGTCAAGGAGCCTGTGAAAACCGAACCGTCCATGCCGGAACAGAAGCCCCCGGAGCAGGACGCAGACAAAGCCGCACCGCCGAAGGATAAGGAGTCCCCCACTTCCGAGAAGGCAGGCGCAGAGAAAAGTCCGAATGTTTCCGTCTACAACTTTTCGGAAATCATAGCCGGGAAGAAAGCGGCGGAAAAAGAAAAAGCGCCGGAGCAGACCGCCACCGCACCGGATAAGGGAAAGGAGCCCGAGAAGCCGGACAAGGCTGTGAAGAAGGAGCCTGACAAAACAGCGGAACCGCCGAAGCGTAGGGGACGCCCTCCGAAGGAGGCGCAGGCGAAAGCTCCGGCGGACAAGAAGAAGGCCTCCCCGGCAAAAGAACCCGCCGCCCCGAAGAAAACTTCCATCTGGAAGGAACCGGCGGACAAGACCACCAGAGGCAAGGAAAAGCCCCCAAAGGCGGCCACTCCGAAAAAGGCAGTTGACAAGGGCTCCGCCGCTGTGAAGCCTCCGGCCCCGGAACCGCCGAAGCCGCAGGAGCCGCCCAAAGAAGCGCCCCGCCGTGGAGAGGAACAGATC
>URKR01000008.1 GCA_900548355.1 uncultured Oscillospiraceae bacterium | reverse complement strand
GGCGGGCGCTTTCGGCCGGGCGGACCGGCTGGGCCGGCCGGGCAGCCGGGCGCGGGGCCGGCTGGGTACGGGCAGGCGCAGCCGGGGGCTTTTCATGGTGCAGTTTCTGCATGCTGGGCAGGTCGCGCAGAATATCATCCAGCACGGCCGTAGAAAAACGGTCGGCCGTTTCCACCTCGCTGCCGTCGATCTCAACAGCCGGCAGGTCCTCTTTGCCGATGGGGCCCAGCGCGGTGTGGCCGGTACCCGGGGCGGAAGCGTCGATCCCGACGCTTCGCAGAATCTCGTCCACCTTGCGGTCGTTCACACTGTCGCGCACAACCTCGCGGGCCTGCTGATGGCTGAGCTCTTCCAGGATGCGGTCCACCGAATCATTGGTGCGTTTGCTTGGCATAAAAATCGAATCTCCCCAAGACTGTCAGTAAGTCAAAATTCGTCGCCCTGCCCCTTCCCTGCGCCGGTATGGCCGCGCGCAGCGGGCAGACTCAGGTATTGCCGCGGCACTGCAAAATATGGTAACACAGGATACCGGCCGCCACGCTGACATTGTAGCTGTCCACGCCTGTGTTTGCAGCGCCGGGGTGCATGCCCAGGGTAACCGCGCCGTCGCACAGCTTGCGAGTCAGGGCGGCAGGGCCGCGGCCTTCACTGCCGAGCACAAGCGCAATCGGGCCGGACAGGTTGCTTTTCTCAAGCGGCTCGCCGCCGAGGTCGGCGCAGTAGACAAAGACATTGCGGTCTTTGAGGGTGCGGATGGCCCCGGCCAGGTTGGCAACACGGGCCACCGGCAGCCGGGCGGCCGCGCCGGCGCTGGCCTTCATGACGGTGCCGGTCACCCCGACGCCGCCGCGCCGCGGAATGACTGCGCCGTGGGCCCCGCACAAAAAAGCGGTGCGCAGGATTGCACCCAGATTGTGCGGGTCCTCAATCCCATCGCAAAGGACAAGGAAGGGCGGTTCGCCGGCGGCTTCGGCCCGTGCGAGCAGGTCCTCAAGTTCGACATACTCAATGGTGGCGGCACGCACCGCCACGCCCTGGTGGTCAGCGGTGCCGGTCATTTTTTGCAGTTTACCGACCGGTACCCGCTTGACAACCGCCCCGGCCTGACGCGCAAGCGCAGTGTAATACCCGGCTGCCCGCGGGTCAAGGGAATCAGCCAGGTAGAGGGTATCCGCCCCGGCGCCGCTGCGCAGCAGCTCCGTTACCGGGTTTTTGCCCCAAAGCAGTTCGCCGCCGCGGTCATTTTGGTTGATCATTAGGATGCCTCCGGTGAAGTTTTCACCCGCCGGCTTATGCCGACAGGTATACAGATACAGTATAACACATCCGGCCGTGGTTTGTCACGGGAAATTGCGAGAAGATTTTAAAAATGGAAAAGAAAAAAGAACAAAGAACCGCACGGCGGGGCAAAAAGCGCGCAAGCCGCCGAGCGTGTTCTTTATTCTTTCTCTTTTGGGTATCGCTTTGTCTGCCGCTTATTCAAGGAAACCGTTCACGATCTGCTCTTCGGCTTCCTGTTCGGTCAGCCCGAGCGTCATGAGCTTGATGAGCTGCTCGCCGGCGATTTTGCCGATCGCAGCCTCATGAATCAGCGTCGCATCAATGTTGTTGGCGACAAGCCCGGGGGTCGCGATGACCTTGGCGTCGTCCATAATAATTGCGTCGCACTCACTGTGGCCGGCGCAGGCCGTATTGCCGTTGATATTGCTCTTGAATTCCTGCACGCTGTGATCCCGCGCAACACTGCGGGAGATCACATTGGCCGAGCAGCCTTCGCCGTTGAGCTCGACATTGAAATCGGTCACGGCGTGCTGGTCGCCCACGGTGAGGATTTTCTCCTTGATGACAAGGCTTGCCTGGGCGGCCAGGTCGCCGCTGGTCTTGCGGATTGTATCATCGATACCGGCGATCTGGGTGGTTTCCATCTCGAGCGAAGCGCCCTGTGCAAGGTGAACGATCGTTGTCGGGTTCATAATCTGTTTGCCGCGGCCGTCGCCTTCACCATAATGCTTTTCGACATAGCGCACCTTCGCGTTTTTCTCAAGATAGAAGGTGTGGATGCCGTCATGCTGGGCGTTGCCGCCGCCGCAGTTGTGGATGCCGCAGCCCGCAATGATTGTGACATCGGCATCCTCCCCGATGTGGAAATCGTTGTAGACAAGGTCGGTCAGGCCGGTCTGGGAGATGATGACCGGGATGTGGACGCTCTCGTTTTTGGTGCCGGCTTTGATATAGATATCGATGCCGGGCAGGTCCTCCTTGCTGACAATATCGATGTTGGCGGTGGTGCTGCGGCTCTGCAGCTTGCCGTTGGCCCGGATGTTGTAGGCGCCGACCGGCAGCGCGTCCAGTTCGGCCACCTCGTGCAGCAGCTTCTTTTCAATCGCGTCGATCATAGGTCACACCCCTTCCATTTTGCTGGTGAGTACGTTGCAGGCCGGGTTGGCGGCGTCGGCGCTGCCAAGCAGCGCCGGCAGGATTTCGGCGCGCGGGCCGATGCGCTGGATGCCGCCGTCCTTGATGACGACAATGGTATCGGCAATGTTTAGGATGCGCTCCTGGTGGGAAATAATGAGGATGCTGCCGCGGGTCTGCTCATACATTTTTTCAAAGACATGGATCAGGTTCTGGAAGCTCCACAGGTCAATGCCGGCCTCCGGCTCGTCAAAGATCGAAAGTTTGGTGCCGCGGGCAAGCACCATGGCGATCTCAATGCGCTTGAGCTCGCCGCCCGAAAGGCTTGCGTTGACTTCGCGGTCAATATAATCGCGCGCACACAGGCCGACTTCGCTCAGGTAACCGCAGGCGGTGTTGATATCGGTATTTTTGCCGGCCGCCAGGCTCAGAAGGTCCTTGACCTTGAGGCCTTTGAACCGAACCGGCTGCTGGAATGCATACGAGATGCCAAGGTTTGCGCGCTCGGTGATGGAAAGGTGGGTGATATCCTGCCCGTCGAGCAGAATCTGGCCCGAGGTAGGCTGGTAAATACCTGCAATCACCTTGGCCAGCGTCGATTTACCGCCGCCGTTGGGGCCGGTGATTGCCACAAAACGATCCTGGATGGTCAGGTTGATATCCCGCAGGATCTCCTTGTTATCGTCGGTTTCATAGCCGACGTGGTTGAGTGTTAGCATGGTGTCCCTCCGAAAGTGGGTCTTTTTCTGTGGGGTTGTGCAGCGCAAAGGCGTCAGAGCTTCTTTGCACACCCCATTGTGGGCTCTTTCATCCCGATTGATACTATACCACGGATGCGGCCAAAGCACAAGCCAATTCCTAATGATTCACTAGGAATTAAATGTAACATTTCTGTGAACATTGCTGTTTTTTCTTTTCTACCCCAAGCGGATACAACTCGGAAACCGTTCGGATACACCCCGCATACAACCCCGATACAAACGGACGCTACGATAACGGCATGAATCCAATCCTGAGGAGGTACGCCATGCATCCCGAACCTGTGATCGCCCTTGTGATCCCGGCGCTCGAACCGGACGGGCGGCTGCCCGCCCTGCTGCGGGCGCTGGGGCCTGACTGGAGCGGCCCGGCCGTTGTGGTGGACGACGGCAGTTCGGCTGCCGCGCAGCCCTATTTTGCCGAGGCTGAGCGGCTCGGCGCGACGGTGCTGCGCCACCCTGCCAACCGCGGCAAAGGCGCGGCGCTCAAGACCGCCTTCGCCCACTGCCTGGCCGTCTGGCCGAACCTGCTGGGCTGCGTAACCGCCGACGCCGACGGCCAGCACACGCCTGCAGACATTCTGCGCCTGGCCACGGCGCTGCGGGGCAGGCCGGACGTTCTCTGGCTGGGCTGCCGGGATTTTGCCACGCCGGGCGTACCCGCCAAAAGCCGGTTGGGCAACGCGCTGGCCCGCGCGGCGCTGGGCCCTGCGCTGAACGGCGTCCCGGATACCCAGACCGGGCTGCGGGGGATTCCCGCCGGGCTTCTGCCGATGCTGGCCCGCCTGCCCGGGCAGCGGTATGAATATGAAACCACCATGCTGCTTGCCGCGCGCCGCGCGGGTTGGCTTGTCGCCGCATTGCCAATTGCAACGGTGTATGAGGACGGCAACCGGTCCAGCCATTTTCGCCCGGTGCAGGACGGCCTGGCTGTGGGGCTGACGCTGGCTGCGCCGCTGGCGCGGTTCGCGGCGGCGTCGTTCGCGTGCGCCGGGGTGGACCTGGGATTGTTTACCCTGCTGGCCGGCGGTGCTGCCGCGGGCAGCGGGCGAATTGTGGCGTCGGCGCTCAGCGCGCGGGTGGTTTCGGCCGGGTGCAACTTTATGCTTAACCGCACGCTGGTGTTCCGGCTGCAGCACGCGGGTGTACGGGCTGCCGGGCGGTACGCACTGCTCTGTGCGGCGCAGGCCGCCGCAAGCGCCGGGCTGACCGCCGCGCTGGCCGCCGCCCTGCCCTGGGCCGCCACCGCCTGCAAAATTCCGGTCGATCTGGGGCTGTTTTTTGTCAGCTTCGGCATCCAGCGCCGCTGGGTATTTGCCCCGCCGCCTGTGCCTGCGGTTTTGGAGCAGGACGCCGGGAAGGAGGATGCCAACGAATGAGCGCGGTATTTCTGATTTTGTTGCTGCTGCCCGCCGGGGCCGGGGTCTGCGCGGTTGCCCGCTGCCAGTTGGCCGAAGGGCTGGCCGTGGCAATGCTGGGGCTGGTCGCGGCCGGTTATCTGCTTGCGCTGGCCGGGCTGTTGCCTTTGCTGAGGCTGCTGCCCTGGGCCGCCGCGCTGGCCGGCGTCATACTGGTTGAACGCCGCCGCGGCGACAACCCGGCGTTTTTCCGCGGGCTGTGGCAGGGCGCGGCCGCTTTTGTGCTGCTGGCGCTGTTTTACTGGTGGCTCTGCCGCGGCCACAGTCTGGCCGACTGGGACGACTTTTCCCACTGGGGGCGGGCTGCAAAATGGATGTTTACAACCGATACGCTCTACACCGTGCCGGGTTGTGACGACGGGTACAAATCCTACCCGCCGGCCACGGCGCTCTGGCAGGTTATGCTGCTGCAGGCCGGGCGCTGGGTCTGGCGCGGCTTTCGGGAGGATATCCTGCTGTACGCCAACGCATTGCTGACCGCCGCCCTGCTGCTGGTTCCGCTGCGGGCCGGACGGGGGCTGCCGGCCATACCGGCCGCAGCTCTGCTGGGGGTAACGCCCCTGCTTGTTTACCCCACCTATTTTGCCCGGGCCAGCGTGGACGGGCTGATCGGGGTGTTTTGCGCGGTGCTGCTGCTCTCGGCTTTTTTGCCGGGACGCAGCGCGGCGCGCAGCCTGCCGTTCCTTGCCTGGCCGGCGGCATTCTGCCTGCTGGTTGGGTTGGCCGCCGCGCTTCTGCCCCGCCCCGCGCGCAAGCGCCTTGCCGGCATCGGGGCTGCCGGGCTGGGCGTTACGGCTGCATTTGCCGGCAGTTTGTTCTACACCTACCTCTTTATGTTTGAACCGAGCGAGGCTGTGCAGCTGGCCTCGCTTTACCGGTATCTTGACAGCTGCGTCATGCTGCTGGCAGTGTTGGGCGGCGGAGCGCTGGGTTGGGCGGCCTGCGGGGCGCCGCGCCGGAACTGGCTTGCGCTGGCCGGCTGGGCTGTCGGGCTCTGCCTGCTGTTTCCGCTCGGGCCCAGCGCTGACAAGATCCGCTATGCCCCGCAGGAGGCCGCGGCGTCCGGGGCAGATCGGGTACTTTCCCGCCATGCGGCCGACCGCATCCGCGCTTTGGGTGAAACCGCCCCGCGCCTTTGGCTGATTACGGCCAACGACGGCGGCGCGGCCGAGCTGCGCATCCGGTACGATCTTTTGCCGCTCCAGCTGCCGGCCCACGCCGTCATCCTGATGGCCGACGTGCCGGAAGGGCTGATCTGGGCGCGGGAGATTTCCCCCGAGGATTGGAGCCGGGAACTTGCCGAAAGCTACGATTATGTGTATATCTACTGCCCTGAGGACCAGTTCGTCGCCGATTATCTCTCGGTCTTTGAGCCCGGCAGCCAGAGCGAGGTTGTCAACGACAAGATGTTCCGGGTCATCCGTCAGGGCGATGGGAGCGCAAAGTTGAGGTACATCGACGGCGTTGCTGCGCAGCCAATGAAAAATGCAGAATAAAAATTGTGGTGTTTCGCGCGCCTGCGGCACGCTCAAAAAAGTGACCGGAAACCTTCTTCCGAACTTTTTGAGGCGGCGCAGCCGACGATCCACCACAATTTTTCATTCTTACTTTTCACTCTGCCCCCGATAATATGCCAGCCTCGGCTCCCCGTTCGTCAGCCGGATAACGCCGCAGTATTGAAAGCCGTTTTTGGCCAGCAGGGTCTGCATGATTTTGTTGTCGCGGTGGGTGTCGATGCGCAGCGGCAGGCCGCGCGCCGCGCAAAACGCAAAGCAGGCCGCCGCAACGCCGCGGGCACGCCCATCCGAAGCCAGCCGATGAACAACAAAATAGGGTCCATCCTCCGGCCAGGCGCCGTCGATCTCGGCGTAGGTCGGGTCAGGCGAGGGCAGGCAACAGAAGGTGCCGACAGCTTTCCCTGCCGCTTCCACAAGATAGCAGACGCCCCGCGCAATCTGGTCAAGCAGCAGTGCATCCTCCGGGTAGGGGCCGTCCCACTGGTGCGGGTTGCCATGGGTATGCATAAACTGTTTGGCAGCGTCAAAAATTTCGCGCAGCGTCGGCAGGTCGCCCGGCAGGGCCGGGCGGATGGTAAGCGCGGGTTCGGTCGGCATATGTGGGCTCCTTTCACACCCCGCTCGCCCCGTAGTTGTCCAGCACGCGGGCGCTGGGGTCATTGACGGCACAGTGGGGCCAGGCCTTGTTCGGCATCCAGTAATCAACGATCATCTCGGCCTGGCCGGGGTAGTATTTCTCAAACAGTTCGCGGTAGAGCAGGCTCTCCTTGGTGAACGGGCGGCAGTAGGTGTAATGGCCGGCGCGCTCGGCAAATTCACGGTCGGTGTAGCGGGCTTCGGCGTATGCTTTGAGCAGGTCAACCATGGAATGGCCGACCGCATCCGAAAAGGCCGCCTTCTCCCGCCAGAGAATCTCCGGCGGGAGCCAATCCCCTTCAAAAGCCTTGCGCAGCAGGTACTTGCCCTTGCCGTAGGTGTTGCGCTTTTTGGCCGGGTCAATCGCCATGACGTACTTAACAAAAGCAAGGTCGCCGAACGGCACCCGCGCCTCCAGGCTGTTGACGCTGATCGAACGGTCGGCCCGCAGCACATCATACATATAGAGTTCCCGGATGCGTTTCTGGCTTTCTGCCTGGAAAGCCGCATCGCTCGGAGCGTAATCGGTGTATTTATAGCCGAAGAGCTCATCGCTGATCTCCCCTGTCAGCAGCACCCGGATGTCGGTATGTTCATGGATATACTTGCAAACAAGGTACATGCCGACCGAAGCGCGGATCGTCGTGATATCCCAGGTGCCGAGCATCGCGACAACTTCCTCCAGCGCGCTGAGCACGGTGTCCGGGTCAATGATGACCGGGGTGTGGTCGGCCCCGAGGTAGTCGGCGGTCTGTTTGGCATACTTGAGATCGATTGCATCGGCCCGCATCCCGATCGCAAAGGTGCGGATCGGTTTGCCGAGCTTTTTGGCTGCAATCGCGCAGACGAGCGAGGAATCCAGCCCGCCCGAGAGCAAAAAGCCGACCGGCGTATCGGCGTCGAGCCGCTTGTCCACCCCGGCGATGAGCTTTTCACGGATGTTGGTCAGTACCGTCGGCAGGTCGTCCTGGTTGTAGGCCGGGGTGTCGGCGATATCGCAGTAGCGCACAAACTTCCCGTTGCAGTAGTAACTGCCTATCGGGAAGGGGTAGATTTTTTTGCACAGCCCCACAAGGTTTTTTGCCTCTGAGGCAAAGGCGATGGCGCCGCTTTCGCTGTAGCCGTAGAACAGCGGACGGATGCCGATCGGGTCACGCGCGGCGATCAGCCACTTGCGGCGGCTGTCGTACAGGATCATTGCAAACTCAGCGTCAAGATGGCGGAACATCTCAAGGCCATATTTGTAATACAGTGGCAGGATGATCTCACAGTCGGAATCCGAGGCAAACTGCCAGCCTTCGGCTTCAAGCGCGGCGCGCACCGGGCGGAAGCCGTAAAGTTCGCCGTTGCAGACAACGCAGTCCCCGCCGCGGGTGAACGGCTGCATGCCGGCTTCGGTCAGGCCCATAATGGCCAGCCGGCCGAAGCCGAGCCAGCCGAACTCGGTTTGCAGCACACGGTGGTCGTCCGGCCCGCGGCTGGCCGTACGCAGCAGATACCCTTCAAACTCCTGCCGGGAGAGATCCTGCCCGGCATACCCCAACACACAACACATAAGCGGCACATCCTTTCCTATCGCTTACTTTTGAAAACGAGCGATAAAAAAGGCAGCGCACTCGTCCCAAACAAACTTAGGACGAATCGCTGCCTGATCCGCGGTGCCACCTAACTTACCGCATGCATGAAAAACAAAGCATACGGTCCCTTTCCGTACACGTTCACCTTTGAAACGCTGCCGCTGTAACGCGCGGCCTGCGGCGCCCTTACTGCCCGGCGGTTTTGCCGCGGGGTTCTGTTTGCAGCTCGCGGGTGTTCTTCGCTCCCCTGCATTGTCCCGGCTTACAGCCTGCGGCCGGGCTCTCTGCGCAATGCGGCGGGGGGGTTACTTTTCCCGTTCAACGCTTTTCGCAGTTTTTATCCTAGCACGTTTGGGGGGTGGTGTCAAGCGTGAAAGCGAAAAAAATAGGAATTAGGAGTTAGGAGTTAAGGCGGAACGCGCTTACTTATTCTTCTTGCTCGCCGCCTTCATCCGCAGGTCATGGTCGAGGATGCGCTTGCGGATGCGGAGGTTCTCGGGGGTAACTTCGAGCAGTTCGTCCGGCGCAAGGAACTCAAGGCAGGCCTCGAGGCTGAACTTCGACACAGGGGTCAGCCGCAGCGCGTCGTCAGAGCCGGAGGCGCGGGTGTTGGTCAGGTGCTTGGTCTTGCAGACGTTGACCGTGATGTCCTCGCCGGTCGGGGTATAGCCGACAACCTGGCCGGCGTAGACCTTCTCGCCCGGGGTGACCAGCAGCGTACCGCGCTGCTGGGCATTGAACAGGCCGTAGGTCACGGCGTCGCCGGTCTCAAAGCTGATGAGCGAACCGGTCGAACGGGTCGCGATGTCGCCGCACCAGACTTCGTAGCCGTCAAAAATCGTGTTCATAATGCCCTCGCCATGGGTGTCGGTGAGGAACTGGCTGCGGTAGCCGAACAGCCCGCGGCTCGGCATACGGAACTCAAGACGCGACCGGCTGCCCAGCATCTGCATATTCATCAGCACGGCCTTGCGCGCGCCCAGCGCGGTCATGACCGCGCCCTGGTAGGTTTCGGGCACGTCGATGACGACGCGCTCCATCGGCTCCATCGTCTTGCCGTCCTCCTCATGGGTCAGGACATGGGGCGGGCTGACCTGCAGCTCGTAGCCTTCGCGGCGCATCGTCTCGATCAGGATGGACAGGTGCATCTCGCCGCGGCCCATAACCCGGAAGGAATCGGTCGTGGCCGAATCCTCAACCCGCAGCGCGACGTCCTTGAGCAGTTCGCGGTTGAGCCGGTCGCGGATCTGGCGGGAGGTGACGTACTTGCCCTCCTTGCCGGCGAACGGCGAATCGTTGACCGAGAAGGTCATCTCAACCGTCGGGTCGTTGATCTTGACAAAGGGCAGCGGCTGCACCTTGGCGGGGTCACACAGCGTGTTGCCGATTGTGATATCGGGCAGGCCGGAAAAGGCGACGATATCGCCGGCCTCGGCCTGTTCGATCGGCTCGCGACCGTTTGCCTTAAAGTCAAACAGTTTGGTAATGCGGCCGCTCATCCGCACGTCGGGGTTGTGCCAATCGCAGACCTGCACGTTCTGGCCCACCTTGATCACGCCGTTCTGCACGCGGCCAACGCCCATACGACCGACAAACTCATTGTAGTCAACGCTTGAAACCAGCATCTGCATCGGCGCTTCGGGGTCGCCTTCGGGCGGGGCCACGTATTTGAGGATGGTGTCAAACAGCGGCTTGAGATCGGTGCCGGCCTCGGGGTTGGTCCAGTCATAGCTCGCGGTGCCGTTGCGGCCGGAGCAGAAGACCATCGGGCTGTCGAGCTGCTCATCCGAAGCGCCCAAATCCATCAGCAGTTCGAGGATTTCGTCAATGACTTCGGCGATGCGGGCATCGGGGCGATCGATTTTGTTGACCGCGATAACGAGCGAGAGGTTCTGCTGCAGGGCTTTCTGCAGCACAAAGCGGGTCTGTGGCATGCAGCCTTCGGCCGCATCGACAAGCAGCAGCACGCCGTTGACCATTTTGAGCACCCGCTCGACCTCGCCGCCGAAGTCGGCGTGGCCGGGGGTGTCAACGATGTTGATTTTGACGCCCTCATAAACGCAGGAGCAGTTTTTTGCCAGGATCGTGATGCCGCGCTCACGCTCAATATCGCCGGAATCCATCACGCGCTCGGCAACCTGCTGGTTGGCGCGGAAGGCGCCGCTTTGCTTGAGCATCTGGTCCACCAGGGTGGTTTTGCCGTGGTCAACGTGGGCGATAATGGCAATGTTGCGAAGATTTTCCCGAATCATATTGTTTTGATCCCTCTTACCTTTCGTATATAGTTTGTCTTGCTGAACTTCTTTCCCAAAAAAGCCGCGGTCAGGAAGGCCGCAGGCATACAGTTTATATTGTACGTCATACCGCCCTTGTTGTCAAGAATCGCCAAACAGATTTTCGCGTGCTATAATAGCAGCATAGTGTTCCGCTGCAGCAGGCCTTGCATGGTCTGCCAGTCTGTATAAACGCGCTTTGCCTGAATCGAATGTGAAGGAGTTTTCCCCATGTCTGTAACCCCGCCTGCCGCCCGCCACAAGGTCAACATCATCGGCCACCAGAACCCCGATACCGATTCGATCTGTTCCGCCATCGGCTACGCCTGGCTCAAAAACGCCCTGGGCGGCGCCACCTACGAAGCCCGCCGCGCCGGCAAGCTCAACCGCGAAACCTCCTTTGTGCTGGACCATTTCGGGGTGGAACCCCCGCGGCTGTGCACCGATGTGAGCCCGCAGATCAAAGATATTGATATCCGCCCGCAGCCCGCCATCGACGGCGAGATGAGCGTGCGCGCCGCCTGGATGATGATGCGCGATTCCGAAATTGACACCTTGTGCATCGCTGACGGCGCAGATGAACTGCAGGGCCTGATTACGGTCAAGGACATTGCAAACGCAAACATGGATCTGTTCGACACTGCCGTGCTGGCCAACGCCCGCACCAGCTACCGCAACGTGCTTGAAACCCTGGAAGGCCAGATGCTGCGCGGCGATGCCGATGCGCGGATCAGCGTCGGCCGCATTTTTATCGGCTCAAGCCCTGAGGCCATGGACGGCGCCGTTGGCGACGGGGATCTTGTGCTGGTTTCGAACCGGTACGAAACCCAGGTCTGCGCCATCGACTGCGGGGCCGGGTGCATTGTTGTCTGCTGCGGGGCCAGCGTGCCCCGCACAATCCTGGCACGGGCCGAGGAAAAGAACTGCACCGTCATCACCACCCCCTATGATACCTACGCCGCGGCGCGGCTGATTTCAACCGCCGCGCCGGTGCGGCACTTTATGCGGCGCAGCAACCTGCTGAAATTCAGCGTCAACACCCCGCTTGAGGATGCGCGCAAGGTGATGGCCCGGGTGCGGCACCGCTATTTCCCGATTCTTGACGAGAAAGGGCAGTACTGCGGCGTTGTCAGCCGGCGCAACCTTTTGAACCTGCACCGCAAGCAGATCATCCTTGTCGATCACAACGAGCGCACCCAGGCTGTTGACGGCCTGGAACAGGCCGAAATCCTGGAAATTATCGACCACCACCGCATCGGCAGCCTTGAGACAAGCGGCCCTGTCTACTTCCGCAACGAGCCGGTCGGCTGCACGGCGACAATCGTCTGGCGGATGTACGGGGAACATGGCATCACCCCGCCAAAGGAGATTGCAGGGCTTTTACTCTCCGCAATTTTAAGCGACACGCTGCTGTTCCGTTCGCCCACTTCGACCCCGCTGGATGAGGCCGCAGCCAAAGCGCTGGCCGAACTGGCCGGGGTGGAAATCCAGCCTTATGCCGAGCAGATGTTTGAAGCCGGCGCCGATCTGACCGGCCGCACGGCGGAGGACGTCTTTTTCTCCGATTTCAAGGTGTTCAGCCGCGGGGACGTCAAGTTCGGCGTCGGGCAGTCGAGCTATATGACCGCCCGCTCCCGCGCAGCGGCCGAAGCGCTGGTCGCCCCCTACCTGGCCGACGCGCTGGGCCGCGCCGGCGTGCCGATGGTATTTTACATGTTCACCGATATGCAGCATCAGGCAACCGACCTGATGTTTTACGGCCACGGCGCCGAAGAGATCGTGCAGGACGCCTTCCATGTTTCGACCGAAGCCGGCAAGGCCATGCTGCCCGGCGTGGTCAGCCGCAAAAAGCAGTTGATCCCCCCGCTGATGGCCACCTTGCAAGCAAGGGCCGAAGGGCAGGGTTGACGGGGACAGATGTGAAGTGGTATAATCGCTGTGAAATAGTCAGTATAAAGAGTGTAGAGTCAAGCGTTTCGATACGGTGGGTCGGCGGCTGCGCTGCCTCCCAAAAGAGCGGGGCCGTTTTTCCGACAATTTTTTAGAGCGCGCCGAAGGCGCGCGAACCACCGAAACCCAAGCTCTCAACTCTTAACTCTATCGACATCGTTTGCCGCCAAGGCTGGAAAGGGGTACGCAATGGGCTGGAAGCTGGTTGTGCTTTGCACGATGCAAGGCAATATTTAACCCGCTCCCACTCGTAGTGTACCCTTTTGCGGCCACGGGCCGCCGGCAGACTGTACATGGGAGCATTGCGCCATGACGGTTTGTCATGGCGTTTTTTTGCATACCGGCGTTCCGGGGCCGGAAAGAGGCACATGGTTCGTTTTACCGCATGATGAACGAAAGGTGTGTTCTTTCCCATGAAACAGAAAACAACGCCGGCGCGTTTTCCGCTGCGCCGGCAGCTGGCAGGTCTGTACGGCTATGGGCTGACCAGCTGCATAGATATCACCACCGCGGTGTGGGTGGCGCTGCTTGCCGCGCGCGGCTACAGCCTGTGGCAGATCGGCTTGGCAGAAGGCGTCCACCACATTGTGAGCCTGGCTGCCGAAATTCCAAGCGGTATGGCCGCCGACCTGTTGGGGCGGCGGCGCACGCTGGCGGCATCCGGCCTGATGGCGGCGCTTTCCGGGCTGCTGATGGCATTTGAGCAAGGTTTCGGTTTTGTGCTGGCCTCTATGGCGCTGTCGGCTCTCTCTTACAACCTGATTTCCGGCACGTTTGAGGCTCTGAGTTATGACAGCCTGTGTGCGGCCGGCCGCACCGAACTTTACCCGACCGTGCAGACACGGTGCGCGCTGCTGCAATCAGTCGGCTCCATACTTGGGCACCTGGCCAGCCTGCTGACCGCGGTGCTGCCGTTCCGGGCGTATTACCTGATTGATGTTGGGCTGAGCGGGCTTCGCAGCCTGGCGGCGGGCAGCCTGCGAGAGCCGGTTGTAACCGAAACCCAGGCCGCCCGCGAAGCCGCTGAAACCCGCGCCCTGCTGGCCACGCTGCCGCGCCGCCTGCGCGCGCATGTGCGGGAAACTGTGCGTTTTTTGCTGGGCAGCCCGGCCACCACCCGGCTGATCTTTGCCAATGCGGTTATCAGCCTGCCCTGTTACCTGACTTTGATGTTCCTGCAGCAGCGGCTCAGCGCCGCCGGCCTGCCCACCGCCCTGCTGGGGCTGATCGTCTGCCTGTTTGAATTGGGGCGGCCGGTGGGCAGCTGGCTTTCGCTGCGGGTGCGCCCACGGAGGCTGGTGGGGCTGTACGCGGCCTGCGCCGCGCTGGGCGGGCTTTGTACCGTAGCGGCCGGGCTGGCCCCGCTCCCATTGGCCGTACTGGCCGGGGCCGGGTTTGCGGGCTGTGAGATGCTCTGGACCCTTTGCAGCGAGCGACGGCTTAACGACAGTTTCCCGAGTGACCAGCGCGCGACGCTGGTCAGTGTAAACAGCATGGTGTACAGCCTGCTGATGGTTCCCGTTTCGCCGCTCACCGGCCTGGCCGGCGACCTGACCGGCGCCCCCGGCGCAGGGCTTGCGCTGCTGGGCGGCGGGGTGCTGGCGGCCGGCATAGCCGCACGGTGCTGGGCAAAGCGCCCGCACTAATACCGCAAAACCGCTGGAACTTTCGCCCCAAAGCGGCGGATGCAGGCCCCGCGAACGCGGCAGACGCTGCCCGGGGACAAAATCGGACCGTACGCTTTTATCCCCCTGCTTTTTCACCCAAGGAGGTCTTGTATGTCCACCGCTTCTTCCCCCCGCCCCCGCCCCACTGTGCTGGGGGTGCTGGGGCTGCTGGCTTTTGCGTCGGTGCTGACGGCCGCCGGCTGTATCTGGGTGATCCTGGGCCGCAGCACCAACCCGCTGTGGAGCCGCCGTACCGATGTGATTTTGCCGGATCTTTCCGGCATGACCCGAGCCGAGGCCGAAGCCCTGCCCGAAACCGCAGCCCTTGCCGTGACCTGGGAGGAAGTGTACAACCCCGCCGTGACCCCCGGCGAAATCTGCGGCCAGCAGCCGGCCGCCGGCCGCACCGTCAAGGCCGGGCAAGCGCTGACCGTGCAAATAAGCCTGGGTACCGACTGGATCTCCATGCCGGATCTGACCGGCCAGAACCGTGACGAGGCGCTGGCCGCCCTGCATGCTCTGCAGCTTTCACCGGTTGTGGAGTTTGAGTCGGACAATACGGTGGCGGCTTACACCGTGCTGCGTACCGAACCGGCCGCCGGCGAACAGCTGGCCGCCGGTTCGGCTGTGAAGGTGACGGTGATCCGCCCCCTGCCGGACCCCAACCGCCCGGTGCCCAACGTGCAGGGCATGGCGCTTGACGCCGCGCGCGATGCACTGCAGCAGGCAGGGCTGACCGCCGTTGTGGCCGGCGGCGCTACCGAAGGCACCGTGACCGCCCAGGACCCGATCCCCGGCAACCTTGTCAAGGTGTTTTCACCGGTCACGATCTATTGCCGCTAACCTGCCGGCTTGCAAAATAAGCGGGAACCAGACATTTGGCAGCGTTGTGTTCCAAATGTCTGGCTCCCGTTTTTATGTTTCTGCTTTTTACTGCGCCGCGCCGACGGTCTGTTCTTCCTCTTCCCCGTCGGTTTCTTCCTCCATACCGCGGCGGGCGAGCAGCCAATAGACAAAGCGGCGCGCCAGGCTGTACAGCGTGGCGAACGCCGGCACGCCCAGCACCATGCCAACCGGCCCATACAGCCAGCCGCCAACCACAATCGCAAACAGCACCCAGAAGGCCGACAGCCCCGATACATGCCCCAGCACCCGCGGCGCCAACACCCGCAAATCAAACTGCTGCAGCAGCACCACCAGCGCCGCACAGGCCAGCGCCTGTACCGGGCTGACAAACAGCAGGATCAAAACGCCGGGCAGCGCGCCCAGATAGATGCCAAAGAAAGGGATCAGGTTGGCAAACGCGACCATGACGCTGATCAGCGGTGCAAAATGGATGCCAAGCAGGCTCATGGCCCCGCAGAGCAGCAGCCCGATCACCGCCGAAGCGACAATTTTGCCGAAGAAGAAACTTGCGAACGTTTCGTTGGTGAACCGGGCCAGGTCCAGCAGCCAGGCGGAGGCCCGCCGCGGCAAAAACGCCCACACCAGCATCCGAAGCTGGCGCAGCAGGTGGTCCTTATCCGCCAGCATAAACACGCTGCCGGCCACCGCAATGACAATCTGCACCGTGTAGGAGGCAACGCTGCCCAATGAGCTGACCAGCTGCGGCGTGTAGCCGCGCAGAATCTCCCACAAACCTGCCATAAGCTGCTCGTAATCGTCCAGCGCGGCAATCACAGGGCTCAGGTCAAACCGGGTCTGCCCCTGCAGCGAGACAAGGCCGGCCTGGACATTGTTGATATAATCAGGCAGGTTCAAAAACAGCGTGGTCGCGCTGCGCACAAGCTGCGGCAGCGCCAGGCGCACCAGCCCGAAGACAGCCAGCCCTGCCAGCAGGTAAGCCGCCAGAATCGCCAGCCAACGCAGCTTCGGGTTATCCCGAAGCACCCACCGGTGCAGCGGGCGGACCAGGGTGTCCAGCACATAGGCCAGCACTGCCGCCCAGGCAAATGGTGCAGCCAGCCCCCACAGGGTGCCCAGGGCGTCCAAAATGCCGTTCATCCCGTTGAGCAGCGCCCAGAACGCAATGCAGCACAACATAATGCCCAGCCAGTCCTTGATGGTGCGCGGAGGTTTGTCCAGCCAATGTTTTCCCATAGTCTGCCTGTCTTTCTATCCAACGGGGGTAAGGGTCAGCGTTCGGTTTCGTCCCGGCGGGGCAGCGGGGTTTCACCGCCGGTGGCAGGGTCCAGCCCGCGGGCTTCAAGCCCGGCACCCACCGCCTGTTTCAGCAGCGCCGCCACTACCGCCAGCGCCGGCACACCAATGACCATACCGGCGATGCCGAACAGCCCGCCGCCCACAATGATCGCCACAAGCACCCACAGCCCCGAAATACCGGTTGCTCCGCCAAGGATGCGCGGCGCGATGAAGTTGCCGTCCACCTGCTGGATGACAAGGATCAAGATGCAGAAAATCAGCGCCTGCAGCGGTTCGCCGCTGAGCAGCAGCAACAGCGCGCTGGGCACCGCGCCGATATACGGCCCGGCAATCGGGATGATGTTGGTCACGGCAACAAGCACCGCGATCATCGGCGCATAGTTGAGCTGCAGAATCAGCATCGCCACAAAAGTTTCAATGCCGACAAGCAGCGCGTCGAGCAGCTGGCCGCCGATGTAGCTGCTGAAGGTGCGGTTGGCCAGCGTGAAGACCGAGAAGACCCCCTTGGCCAGCCGCGGCGGGAAGAGCGCCCGCAGCAGCGCGCGGCAGGCTTCAAGCAGCGGCTCTTTTTCGGCCAGCAGATAGATGCTGGCTGCGAGCGCGACGACGGCGTCAACCACGCTGCCGGCCACGCTGCCGGCAGCGCCGGCCACCCGGGGCATCAGTTCGGTGATGGTGTTCTGGATTGTGTTGCCGGTATTGTCAAACCAGGCGGTCAGCCGCTGGACAATCTCATTGCCGATGTTGAGGTCGGTCATCAGCCCGCCGATGGCGGCCGCCGCATTGTCAAGATAGCCGGGCAGCGCATTGACAAAGCTGCTCACACTCATAATAAGCTGGGGTACCACCAGGCCGATCAACGCGGCCACCACCCCGATGAAACAGATGTAGGAAAGCACAATCGCAAACCCGCGCTTGCCGTGGAAGAGCTTTTCGGCAAAAAAGCGGGTGGGGATATCCACAACATATGCCACGGCAATCCCCCCTGCAAACGGGGAAAGAGCCTTGAGCACCGCCGAAACCCCGCCGGCCGTGCGCGGCAGCGCACTGACAACAAGCAGGATCAGCGCGGCAGCCGTGAACAGGGAAAGCCAGTCCCGCATGGTGCGCGGAACACGGTCCAGCCAATTTTTCATGAAAACCTCCTCGCGGGGGTAAGCCCCCCGCCGCCTTATTTTCCGGCAGCCATGCGCCGCCGGGTTTTGCAGCTCTTTGTATTCTATGCTATAATGGGTTTGTATGGCGCCAAATATGCCCGATACAGTTTTATGATACCACAGCCAGCCGGATCGAGAAAGGGATATTTTATGAACATTCTTGTCAGCGCCTGTTTACTGGGCGTTTCCTGCCGGTATGACGGCGGCGCAAACGCCTGCCCCGCCCTGCTGGAAGCTTTGCGCGCCGGCGGGCACACCGCCGTCCCTGTCTGCCCGGAAGTATACGGTGGGCTGCCCACCCCGCGCCCGCCGGCCGAACGCCAGGGCTGCCGGGTGACGACCTGCACCGGGGCCGATGTTACCGCCGCCTACCAAAAAGGCGCGGATACGGCTGTTCGGCTCGCCGCGCTGACCGGCTGCACCGCCGCCGTACTGAAAGCCAACAGCCCGAGCTGCGGGGCCGGCACCATTTATGACGGCAGCTTTTCCCACCGGAAGGTCGCCGGCGACGGGGTGGCGGCCGCAGCGCTGCGCGACGCCGGCCTTGCCGTATATACCGAGCAGGACTTTGCACTGCTGTTTGCTCCCCGTCCGGTCCACCAAACCAATATGACAGAAGGCGAAACACAATGAGATCTGAACCCACACAAACGCAGGCCGCCCCCCGCTATGACCTTGGCCTTGTGCTGGAAGGCGGTGCAATCCGCGGCATTTACACCGCCGGCGTGCTGGACGTACTGATGGCCCACGGGCTGCAGGCCGATATGGTCATCGGCACTTCCGCCGGCTGCATTCACGGGTGCAATTTTGTGTCCGGCCAGGCCGGGCGCAGCATCCGCTACTACCGCAAATATCGCCGCAACCGGCATTTCATGGGGCTGTACGCCCTGCTGACCACCGGCGAAGCGGTCGGCCGCAAGTTCTGCTATGAGGAGATCCCGACCCGGCTTGACCCGTTTGACGAAGCTGCGTTTGAGGCTTCGCCGGTTGACTTTTATGTCACGGTGACCAACGTTCGCACCGGCCGGGCCGAACACATTCTGTGCCCCGATCTGCGCCAGGGCGGCGGGATGGAGGTGCTGCGGGCCGGCGCATCAATGCCGTTGTGCTCCCGCATTACCATGATCGGCGGGCAGCCTTACCTGGACGGCGGCGTTGCCGACAGTGTGCCCTACCGCGCGGCAAAGGCGCTGGGCTGCCGGCGCTGCCTGGTTGTGCTGACCCAGCCGGCCGGCTACCTGAAGCACCCGAGCGCCTCCCAGCCGATGTTTGCCGCCGCCTACCGCCGCTACCCCGCTTTTGTCGAGACGATGGCCCGCCGTGCCGAGACCTACAACGCCCAGGTCTGTGAGGTGGAGCAGGCCGCCAAAAGCGGCGAAACTTTTTTAATCCGCCCCAGCCGGGACACCGGCATCACCCGGATGGAGCGCGATATGCAAACCATCGACGCCCAGTATGCGCTGGGCCGGGCCGATACCGAAGCCGCCTGGCCCGCGCTGGCCCGCTGGCTGAAAGCGATGGGCTGAGCCCCCACACCCTATAGAACGAAGCAGGCCCCCTGTTTTGTGCAAACCTTGACGGTGCACAGGCAGGGGGCCTGGTATTGGGGTCAGAAATGAGCGCAGGCGGCCAAAAAGGGTTGCGTTTGCCCCCTGCGCCGGAAAGGGCGCTGCACCGGGCCGGCTCCGCGCAGGAATCCGCCGGCTCTTTTGCCGGGCCACCTTTGACGGATGGCTCAATAGCTCGTCAGCGTTGTTCCCGGATAGTAATGGGTCAGGATATCCTGGTAGCTCCAGCCGTTTTGGGCGTAGCCGATCGCCCCCCACTGGCTCATGCCGCAGCCGTGACCGTACCCTTTGACATCAAAGATGAAGCAATCCAGGTCGGCGTCATAGCTGACCGTGAAACACTGGCTGCGCAGGCTGCGGCCGTCAACACTGCAACCGGCGGTCAGCGTTTCGCGGAACCACCGGCCGGAGCAGGTATCGTTGCCGCTGGCATTGGGGCCGATCTGCATCTGGGCCACCCAGCCATATTCGTTGGTGGAAAGGATCGTGAACCAGCTGTTCGGGTCTACACCGGACAGGTCCACCCCCATCATTTCCAGAATGCGGTCCTGCAGCGTCTGGCGGGAGAACCGCGCGCAGCCGGTGTTGTAGCCGTTGGTGTTCCAGTTGGAAGCCACGCTCTGGTCATAGGGGCTGTCAACCGCAACAAGATACGGGATAGCGCTGCCCCACACATCGGCCGCCGAGGCAGTGCCGGTCGAAGCCGAAGCGAAGTACGGGGTGAAGCAGACCTGCCCGTTGTAAGTAACAAGCACATGGGCAACCTCACGCGCGGCAGCCAGCGCGGCTTCGCCCGGGGTGGTACCCGCAACCGAAGGATAGCCCCCCTGGCTCAGAATCCAGCAGTGGGCGGCCACGCACTGCGCTTTGTACGCTTCGGCCGGGGCATTGGCGCCAAGCTCGTTTTGGGCAATCATGGCAAGGCAGGTCACCAAATCCATATCCTGGGCGGTACCGTTCATCGTGACCGAAATTGTCTCGGATGCCGGGGCCTCGGTCGGGGCAGGCTGTTCGGTCGGCTCGGCCGCCGGGGTTTGGTCCCCCTGGCCTTCCTGGGAAGAAGCCGGCGGCTCGGTCGGCGCAGCCGTGGGGGCAGAGGTGGGAGCGGTGGAAATCAGGCTGTCAACCGGTACCGTCTGGCTGGGTACGCTGCCTTCCGCCCCCTGATTCAGGTCGGTTTCCACTGCGCCGATCTGCCCCGCAATGTCGCTGAGGCCGGCCATCATATCCTTTGTGGAAGCGATCAGGGCGTCGGTTTCCTGCTGCAGGGCCGCAAGGTCGTCCTCCAGCCCGGTCGTGCCTCCGGTTGCACCGCCGGTCTGCGAATCCGACTGTTCGGCCGCAGCCGCCGCACCGGCCGCCGTGTAGCGGTCCAGCTGGGCGGCCAGCAGCGGCCCCGGGTCAGGCGCGGCACGGCCGCTGGCCTGGTACTGCGCGCCAGTCAGCAGCGCGCTTTCGTTGGTCGAAATACTGGTTGCCAGGGTCTGGCTTTCGGTTTCGGTCAGCAGCCGGCCAGTGATGCAGAGCTGTACGCCGTCGGTATCGCTCTGGCCGACCAGGGTCAGGAAGTGGTCGTCCTCCCCCGCTGTCGCTCCGGTATCATACAGGCTGCGTGTGCCGATGCCGAGCACGAAATCCAGGTAGGTATAATAGTCCGAAAGGTCAGTATATGCTGCCGGGTGAAAGCCGTCGGCCTCGGCATAATAGACCGCAACAACCTTGCAGCGGTAGGTCGTGCCGGGCAGATAGAGCGTAAAGCCCGTATTTTCAGCCATGGCGGCCTCATCGGCCAGTGATTGCAGCGCATCGCCGCAGTCAATCGTCGTGTTGGAGGGGGTCGCACTGCCCAGCCAGTTTTCGCTGGCCCAGCATACGCCGGCCTGCTGGCCTTCAGGCGTTTGTGCGCCGGCCGCAGTCAGGAAACGGCCTTCCAAACCGGGGAAAGCCAGGTATCCTTCGATTCCTTCCAGCCGCTCCATCGCATTGCGCAGGTAGCGGCCGGCCGTTGTATCAAAAGCTTCGGTGCCATAGCTGCGGGGCGCCGGCCGGGCGCCCAGGTCGTTGTGCAGGAAGTACCAGGCCGCAAAGCCGCCCGCCCCCAGCACCGCAACCGCCGCCACCGTGGCAAGGATTGCATGCCGGCGCCGGCGCCGGGCCGAGCGGCGGATGACCGCCAGGCTGCGGTTTTTGCGCGCCACCGCATCCCGTTCCGCCCGGCGTACGGCCATCGGGTCACGGGCCGGGGGGGCGTCATCCGGCTCCTCCGTTTCGGGCGGTTCAAACAGTTTGGAAGCCGCCTGCTGGAAATCTTCCGCCGAGGCGGGCGGGGCGTCCTCATCCGCTTTGCGGGCGGCTTCGATCGCCGCCGGGTCAAGCCCGGCCGAAAAATCGGGGATGTCGTCATCCAGCAGCGAGTGGGCCGGCGGTTCTTCCTCCCCTGCAGCCGGCTGCCCCCGCGCCGCGCGGGAAGCGGCTGCCGCCGCCGGGCCGGCGGTTTCAAAATCAAGCGGGCCGGTCAGCTTTGGCAGCGGGTCAAAGGTAACGGTATCCGCCCTGTCTTCCTCCTCCGCCGGCCGGGGTGCGGGCGGGGCGGGCGGCGGGGCATCCTCCGATTCAAATGTAATGGTGCCGGTGGGCTGGCCATCCACCGCCGGGGCGGCGGGCTGGCGCACCGGCCGCCGCCGGGTGGAACGCACCGCCTGGCCGGGCTGGCCGTCCTGCGAGACAATCAAGAGCGGATGTTCATGCCCGGGGCGGAAGCTGATGGTGCCGGCCGACGGATGCAGCCCCAGCGTGCGGCGGCGCACAAGATCAAGCAGATGGTTGGCGATGGCGGCGTCAGGCAGGTCGGGGCCGACCGCGGCCGCCAGCGCCCCACGCTTATCGCACAGCAGCACAAACGGGGCCTGGCCAACGGTGGCCGGCATATAGACGACCGCATAATCGGCTTCCGCCGCGCCGAGTGAAAGCGCCGCGCGGGCCGCGGCGGCCTGCAGCACATCGCCCGGGAACTTTTGCAGGATCGCCGGCGGGGTGACAAGCTTGCGGGCCATGGCGGCATCCGCCCAGGTATGGGTACCGAAATCATAGGCTGCTTCACTGTGTTCAAGCGGTTGCAGCAGCGCGCCAAGCAGCCGGCCGGTCGTTTCATCCGCCGCGACAAGCAGCCGCCGCTTTTTGAGCAGCGCATCCAGCGTGGCCCGGGCCAGGCTGGCTTCTCCGGTGCCATAGACGGCGTCCCCCAGGCGGGCGCGCAGTTTCTGGGTCCACTTTTCGCAGTATTCATCGGCCATTGCCTGGGTAGGGGCGCTGACCTGAAGGCAGACGGCAAACTCGCCGTCACGCTCAAGCAGCCGCAGGCCGGGGCAGCCCTCGGCTTCGGCCGCGCGCACCACGGCCGATATTTCGGCTTCCGGCAAACCGAATACCCGCAAAATCGACATCTGGCTGGCTAACATGGGACACCTCGTTTCTGGGTTGTGGCGGGAAAGATGCTGACGTGTAGGGAAGCCGGGGGCAGCGGCGCGCCGCCCCCGGGGGAAAGCCGCAGAATTTCCGGGCGCCTTTTGCCGCCTGCTGCGTTCACAGTTCCGGCGCGGGCTGGCCCGGTTTGAGGGTAACGGCGTTTTCAGGCGAAAGTCCGAGCGCCATGCGGCGGATCAGGTCCAGCGCATACAGCGCGGCGCGGGTGCGGATGACATCCCGGTTGTCATAACCGCCGAGATTGAGCCGCATCACATGGGTGCGGCCGGTGCGGTTGTCGGCCCCGGCCAGATACACGGTGCCGACCGGCTTGCCGGGCAGCGCGCCGCCCGGCCCGGCCAGCCCGGTGATGCCGACCGCAAGCTTTGCGCCCGACACCGCGAGCGCGCCGCGGGCCATTGCAGCGGCAACCGGGCTGGAGATCACGGTATAGCGGTCAAACAAGCCCGGGTCCACCCCGAGCAGCCGGGTTTTTGCGGTTTCTGAGTAGGTCACGAACCCGAACTGGAAAACCTCGCTCGCCCCCGGCACATCGGTCAGTTCTTTGGCAATCAGCCCGCCGGTACAACTTTCAGCGGCGGCAACGGTCAAGCCGCGCGCACGCAGAATCCGCACCACGGTGTGGGCAAGGCCCGGCACATCGACATCATAGGCATTATCGCCGAGGATCTTGCGGAATTCATCCACCCTGGCGCGGCAGGCGGCCTCAGCTTCGGCGGCGGTGGCGGCGCGGGCAGTAACCCGAATCTCGCTTTCGCCGGTTTTGCAGTAGATCGCGGCGGTTGGGTTGGCCGATTCAAACAAAGGCGCAACCTTGCTGGCAATGCTGCTTTCACCGCCAAGCACCCGCAGCGTCATGGAATGAATTGTGCAGTTCTGCCGCTTTTCAAGCAGCGGGCGCACATCTTCACGCCACATGGCCCGCATCTCCCGCGGGACGCCGGGCATCAGCACAGCGGCGTGGTGCGCCGCATCCTCAAACCAGGCGCCGGGCGCGGTTCCGTGGGCATTGGGCAGCTTATGGCCGCGGGTGGGCACCATGGCCTGCTTGCGGTTGTTGGGGGTCGGCGTGCGGCCGCTTTTGGCAAAAAACGCGACGATTTTGCGCCATTCGGCCTCATCAAACTGCAGTGTATCGCCGAAGGCTTCCGCCACGGTTTCCTTGGTCAGATCGTCGGCGGTCGGGCCCAGCCCGCCCGAAAAGACAAGCAGGTCACTGCGGGCGCGCGCTTCATTGACAAGCTCGCGCAGCCGGCCGGGGTTATCCCCGACAACATGCTGATGCAGCACGCTGATGCCAAGTTCGGCGAGTTCCCTGCTCAGAAACTGGGCGTTGGTGTTGAGGATATCGCCGAGCAGAAGTTCGGTGCCGACACAGATAATTTCCGCGGTCAAAGCCGCTCACCCCTTTGCGTCCCGGCCGGCCTTGCCGGGCCGGACAAGTTAAAAGTTCGTTACAAACAGCCGCCTTGGGCGCACCCTTTGCGGAAAGAGCCGCCCGCGGCCTTTTTTACGCCAAAGGCCGCAGCGCCGCGGCCCTCTGCGGGCCATGCTTCACCGAATCAAAATTCCGCCGTGTCTCCCACGCGGATGTAAATTTTTTCGACCCCTTCCGCCGCGGCTTCTTCAAGCTCGGCAAGGCCGGGCATCTGTGCTTCGGCGGCTTCAATTTCGGCAAGGGTCGGTTTTGTTTTCGGGTGCGGCGGGGTGAAGATTGTGCAGCAATCCTCATACGGCTCGATCGAAGTATCAAACGTGCCGATCTTACGCGAGATGGCGATGATCTCGCTTTTATCCATCCCGATCAGCGGGCGCAGCACCGGCAGGCTTTGGGCGGCGTCGGTGCAGGCAAGCGCCGCCATTGTCTGGCTGGCCACCTGGGCCAGGCTTTCCCCAGTGACCAGCGCTTCCATACCGGTTTTGGCCGCCACCAGGTTTGCAATGCGCAGCATGCTGCGGCGCATCAGCACCGTGAAGATCGGCGCGGGGGCGTGGTCACGGATATATTCCTGCGGTTTTGTGTAAGGCACGACAAACAGCACGCAGTTGCCGATATATTCCGACAGTTCGCAGGCCAGCGCCTGAACCTTGAGCTTGGCGCGCAGGCTGGTGTAAGGCGGGCTCGCGAAGTGGATATGGTGCAGCGCAAGGCCGCGGCGGGCCATGCAGTAGGCCGCAACCGGGCTGTCGATACCGCCCGAAAGCAGGTTGAGCGCGCGGCCGCTTGTGCCGACCGGCAGCCCGCCGGCCGCCGCCACCTTGGGGCCGTGGATGTAGGCCGCAGTATCCCGCACCTCAATCATAATTTCGAGCTGGGGGTTGTGCACATCCACCCGCAGATAGGGGTGGCGGCTGAGCAGGTACGCCCCGACCTCACGGCAGATTTCAGGGCTCTTCATCGGGTATTTCTTATCCGCACGCTTGGCTTCCACTTTGAACGTCCGCACGCTGCGGAGCTGGCCGCCCAGGTAGGCTTCGGCCGTCTCGCAGATTGCGCCAAACTCTTTGGGGCAGGCGACAGCGCGGCTGAGCTTGACGATGCCGAACACCTTTGAAACGCGGCGGAAGGCTTCGTCAATGTCAAGGCCCTCCTCCTGCGGGTCGATAAAGACGGTGCTCTGGGCTGAGTGGACCTTGAACGGGCCGAGATCTTCAAGCCGGTGGCGGATGATTTTGGCAAGGCCGGCTTCGAACTTGCCGCGGTTAAGGCCCTTGAGGGTCATTTCGCCCTGGTAGGCGAGGATGATTTCATGCATGGGAATCTCCTTTTATCTGGTAAGGCGGCGTCCGCTTGTGCTGTGCTGCAGTTCGGCCAGGCCCGCGCGCAGGCCTTCCAGCAGCGCGTCAACATCCTCCGCCGTGTTGTCGGCGCAAAAGCTCACCCGCAGCGCGGTATCAATCGTGTCGGCGTCGCAGCCCATCGCAGCCAGGGTGTGGCTGGGTTCGCCCTTGTCGCAGGCGCTGCCCGACGAAACATAGATCTGCCGGTCAGACAAAAAGTTGAGCATCGTCTGGCTGCGCACGGCGTGCTGGCTGAAGTTGAGCACTTCGGGCACCGCGTCATCGGGCGAGTTGATCGTCACACCGGGAATGGATGCCAACCCGGCGCGCAGGCGCGCGTTGAGGGCGCGGATTGCGGCGTTGTGGGCCGAAAGCGTCCTGGCGCCGGCTTCGGCCGCCGCGGCCAGGCCGATCGCGTAGGGTGTGTTTTCGGTGCCGGGGCGCACGCCGTTTTCCTGCCCGCCGCCCAGAATCGGGGGCGTCCAGTGGTAGCCGGCACGCAGATACAGCGCGCCGATCCCCTTCGGCGCATGGACCTTATGGCCCGATACGACAAGGCTGTCTACCCCCGGCCAGGTTTTGAGGTTTATGCGCATCCGCAGCCAGGCCTGCACCGCGTCAACATGGACGGCCGTGCGGTTGTTTTTGGCCTTGACGCCGGCCGCCAGGCGGGCAATATCCTGCCTGGCTCCGGTTTCGTTGTTGACCGCCATGCAGCAGCAGAGCGCCGTACGGCTGTCAACCGCCGCAACAAGCTCGTCAACCGCAAGCCGGCCGTCGGGGCCGGGGTTGACCTCCACCACCCGCATACCGGCTTTTCCCAGCGCGCGGATCGGGTTTTGAACACTCGGGTGTTCAAAACCCGAAACGACGATCGTATCCCCCCAGCTGCGCCGCGGCGCAACCGCGCCCAATATCGCAAGGTTGTTGCCCTCGGTACCGCCCGAAGTAAAGTACAGTTCCTTCGCCGTGCAGCCAAGGGTTGCAGCCACCTTGCCCCGGGCGCTGCCAAGCGCCATCTGTGCGAGCACAGCCGGTTCATAGAGGCTTGAGGGGTTGGCCCACTGGTTGAGCAGGGCGGTGTGGATTGCATCGGCCACGGCAGGGTCAACCATGGTGGTGGCAGCGTTATCAAGATAATGCAGAGCGGCGTTTGAGCGCATAGGAAGCGAAAAACCTCTTTTCAGCGAATTCAAAATGCAACAGTGATACAGAGTAAATTATAGCATGTGCAAAGGGGGTTGCACAAGCCGAAAAAACAAATAATATGGAAAAACCGGAGCGCCCCGTTTAGGAAAGAGAGACAGGAACCCTGCGCATTTTGCAGCGCGCTGCCGGCCCTTCCTTATTTTTGGCAGCGGTTTCGCAGATAGATCTTGATAGTTTTTGGAAACAAGTGTAGGCTACAGTTGATATATACCCGAACCCCGAGGAGGCCGCTTTATGAACGCCGCAAAACCGATTCTGATTGCTGAAGACGAACCCCCGATCGCCGACCTGATCCGGCTGACCCTTGAATCCGCCGGCTATCCCTGCGCCATTGCCCGCGACGGCGCCGAAGCGGCCGACCTCATCGAACGGCAGGACTTTTTACTCGCCGTGCTCGACATCATGCTGCCGGAGATCGACGGTTACGAACTGCTGGGCTATCTGCAATCCACCGGCACCCCGGCGCTGTTTGTGACAGCAAAGACTGCCGTAGCCGACCGGGTGCGCGGGCTGCGGCTCGGGGCGGAAGATTATATTCTCAAACCTTTTGCCCCGGCTGAACTGCTGGCCCGGGTGGAGGCTGTGCTGCGCCGCACCGGGCGGGCAAACGTGCTGCTCTCGGCTTTTGGGGTTGTGCTTGACCCCGGCGCGCGGCAGGTGACAAAGGACGGCGCACCGGTGCGGCTGTCCCGGCGGGAGTTTGATCTGCTTGAAGCGCTGCTGCGAAACCGGGGGCTTGTGCTCTACCGGGATGTGCTGTATGAGCGGATATGGGGGCCCGACGCCGAGGCCGACACCCGCACGCTCGACCTGCACATCCAGCGGCTGCGCAAAAAGCTTGGCTGGCGGCGGCAGATCCGCACGGTGTTCCGGGTCGGGTATATGCTGCAAACCGATGAAGGGCTGGCCGCCGAAGGCGCGCACGCCGGGCGTGAAAACCGCCAAAACCGCCGAAAGGAGGAGCTTTGATGAAACTGTCCACCAAACTGGCGCTGGCGTTGGGCACCGTGCTGGCCGCGGTGCTGGCCGCCGCCAACACCTGGACGCTGGAACGCCAGTTTTCGGCCGATCTTTCCGCCGCACAGGCCGAAGCCACACGCGCCTGGACGCTGGCTGCCCGCACCGTACAGCGCGAAGGGGCTGATCGCAGCCTGTTCAACGTCCTGATCACACTACAGGCCGACGGCGCCGCCCCGCCGCTTGCAGCCTGGAAGCCGGACGGCAGCCTGCTTTATACCGCGCTGCCGGCCGCGCTGGATACCGGCAGCTGCGAAGCTGCGCTCAACGCCGAAGGCGAGCCCCGCACGCTGGCTGCGCGCGGGGTGGACGGGCAGGTCTACCTGCTGACGGCCGGCACCGTCATCACCCCCGCCGGCGGGCTGACGCTGCTGACCGCGCAGGGCCTGGGCGAAGTTTGGGCCGCACGGCGGCAGGCCGGGGCCCAGGCGCTGTTCAGCGGGATGATCCTGCTGGTTTTGGCGGACGGGGCGGTTGTGCTGCTCTGCCGCCGGCTGACCCGGCCGCTTGGCGTGCTGGAAGCCGCAAGCCGGCAGATTGCCGCCGGCGCCTACGACCGGCGCACCGCGCTTGCCACCGGCGATGAGATGGAAGCCCTGAGCGCAAGCTTTGACGCCATGGCCGCCGCCGTGCAGGAGAAAATTGCCGCACTGGAAGCCGGTGTGCGCCAGCGGGAGGATTTTGTGGCGGCTTTCACCCATGAGCTCAAAACCCCGATGACGAGCATGCTCGGCTATGCCGACCTGCTGCGCGGGGCCGAACTGCCCGCCGAAACCCGCCGGCTGGCCGCCCGTTACATTTACCACGAAAGCGCCCGGCTTAAAGCGCTGAGCGACAAACTGCTGGCCCTGCTGCGGCTGACCGATGCCCCTCCGGCGCTATGCCCGACATCGCTTGGGCCTCTGCTGCGCCGGCTTTCACACACGCTGCCGCCGCCCGGGCCGGATACGCCGGCGGTAACGCTGGACCCTGCCGACGGGCTGTGGGTACAGGCCGACGGCGACCTGCTGGAGGACCTGCTGTATAACCTTATCCTGAACGCCTGCGCCGCCACCCCGGCCGAAGGCCGGGTCACCCTGACCGCAGCCCCGGCCGAAGCCGGCGTGACACTGGCTGTGCAGGACACAGGCTGCGGCATCCCGCCCGAAGACCTGCCCCGGCTGTGCGAACCGTTCTACATGGTGGACAAATCCCGCGCACGGCGCCACGGCGGCAGCGGGCTGGGGCTGGCGCTCTGCGCCAAAATTGCCGAACTGCACGGCACAACGCTGCAATTTGAGAGCGAAGCTGGCCATGGCACGGTGGTCAAAATAACGCTGGCCGCTGCCTCACCCGAAAAAGAGAGCTGAGCACGCAGCGGCAGGCCGTTTGGGCCGGGCAGCCCCCGCAGGCAACAAGCTGAGCTGTGCCGCCCTTTCCGCTTTGCGCGCGGCCTTCCGCCCTTTCCCATTGCCGTGCCCCATACAACAAGGAGGATTTTCCATGAAAACGCCCACATTACAGGCTGCTGCGCTCGGCACAGCCGCCGTACTGGCGCTGGCCCTGCTGCCCGGCCTGCCGGCCGCCTGGTTTGCCGTGCGGGATGCCTCGCTTGCGGGGCGGGTGCTGGCTGCCGAAACAAGCGTCGGCCTGCTCTCCCCCGCCGGGCAAACGGTGGAAGTGGCCTGCCAACTCTGGCTGGCCCGGGATGACCTTTCCAACGGGTATAATCCCCGCACCGCCACCGCGGCCGAACTGGACGAGTTTGCCGCAGCGTTTGACACTTTCTGCCAAGCCGGCGTCCTGCCCGATGCGTTCGCCGCGCCGCTGCGCCAGGCGGTGACGGCCGCTTTGCCCGAAGACCTGGAAATTTCCCCGCGTGACCGCGGCCTTGTCACCTGGACACTGCATTTCCCGGATTCTGACGCCTTCGTCCAGATGGAATGGGTGGGTGACACAGCCGTCAGCCTGGCCGGCCAGTACAACGCCGGCGCTACGCTGGACACAGCCGCCGCGGCTGATGCACTGTGTGCGCTGCTCGGCCTCGACACCCTGGCCGACTGGCAGACTCTTGCAGCCACCCCGGCCCACGGCACACTGCATACGCGTTACAGCGCCGATGGACAACTGTATCTGCATGCGACTTTTCAGGAAGGGTATTTCTCGGTCGGCGTGAGTTCAGTCCCCGAGGACGATCTGGCCAGGCTTGCCTAGGGGGTATCTGAAAAAACAGCACGCTTGATGCATCCGATACGCCCCTGGTTTTCAAGAAGTAAATTTTGAAGGAGGTTCCCAGATGAAACGGTTTTGTATTATGCTTGCTGCCGCGATGCTGGCAGGCCTGCTGGCGGCGTGCGGCGCCGCGCCTGCCGAGAGTACATCTCTTCCCGCCGCCATGCCCGGGCAGCCGCTGCGCCGGCTTGAATCCGGTGATGCAGACGCCTATTACCAGGTGCAGGACGCCGGCGACGGCACGCACACCATTCTGTACAGAATCGATCTCGTCACCGGGGCATGCGCACCGGTCTGCGATGTCTCCGGCTGCAGCCACACCGCCGACAGCTGCCCCGCCCTGCACCCGGTTGAAGCGGGATGGACGGTACAGGTTCTGGATGAGAGTACCCTGCTTTGGATTGGCAATGATACGTTATACCGCAGTGACCGCGATGGCCGCAACCTGCGTTATGTGTGTAGCAACCCTACCCTTGCTTTTTTATCAAATCCGCTCTACACAGACGGCGAGGCTGTCTATCTGCTCAACTTTCAGCCTGATACGCAGGGTCGCAACACATTGTATCGCCTGGATCTGAATACACCAGACACCGTTGAACCGCTGAGCACACTGCCTGGTAGCGGCGTTATGCTCGGTGCTTCCGCGCGATGGCTGGTGTTCAACCTGTATAACTCGGCAGAACAAACCGATTCCAGCATTGCCTATAACATCGACACCGGCGAAACCCATAGTCTGCTGGATGTTCCTCACCAGGAGGAGCCCACCCCGCATAATCCCGGCCACCAGAGCAATGTCGCGGACGGTATCTACTATGTGTTTGATTTTTCCACCCGTACCGTAACCGGCAAGGACCCGGCCACCGGCGAGATGGTCCTGCAAAGCAGCCCCTTCCCCGCCGATCCGAACGAGGGCCGCGGAGCCGAATATTGCTGGCCTGTACGGGTTCTGAACGGATGGCTTGAGCTTGACTACTACTCAAACGATTGGGAAAGTTCCAATTTCAGTATAACGTCCTTTTCCTATCTTGTCAGCCTTGAAACCGGTGAAGTGCGGCGCAAACCCGATTTGCCGATGCAAACCTGGAACGGTTACCCCCACCCGCCTACCGTAGTCCTCGACCTCGGCGACCGGCTGCTTGTAACCAGCCGCGCCGAACCGCATATCGAGACACATTTTGATAATGCGGGCGCCCCCTATACAGTCGAAAGTTCCCGCCGCATTCTCGCCACCATACAGGTCGAAGATTATCTTTCCGGCACCCCGAACTATACAGAAACCGAAGGGTGGATTTGAAAAGCCGGATCTTTCTGCCAACCCGGTCCGCCGCGAAAGGATGCCCGGCAACACGCCGCCTGCGGGTCGGTGTGTTGCCGGGCATCTACGGCCTTATTCGCCGAAATGCGCCGCCACTTTTTTGAGCATCTGGCGGATCGGCAGGTTATAAGGGCAACGGGTTTCACAAGCGCCGCATTCTATGCAGGCGCCCGCCTTGACCGGCAGCGTTGCATAGCGTTCCCGCGCCCATGTTTCCAGCCCGTAACGGCTGATGTACCCATCAAACAAGAAAGCGCTCGGGATCTGGATGCCAACGGTGCAGGGTGCGCAGTAGTTACAGCGGCGGCAGAACTGGGTGCCCAGCACATCGCGCACCTTCTGGCAGGCAGCCTGCTCTTCGGAGGTGAGCGGGGCGGTATCGGCTGCGCCGGCAACATTGGCAGCAAGTTCTTCGGGTACAGCCATGCCCGGGATCGCGATGGTCACGCCAGGGTTGGAAAGCACATACCGCAAGGCAAGCCGGCCATCCTCAATCGCACCGCCGGCGAGCGGTTTCATATCAATAAAGGCCTTTCCGGATTTGGCACAGCGGTCAATGATATCTGCGCCCTGCTGTTCAACTATGTTGTAGGGGAACATGATCGTCTCGATGGCATCCATCTCAGCCGCACGCACGGCCACAGCGGCAAGGTGCGCCGTCAGCCCGATGTGGCCGACAACGCCGGCCGCCTTCGCTTTTTGCAGCGCTTCCAGCGCACCGCCTGGCGCAAGGATTGTTTCAAGATCCGCAAGACTCGGGTTGTGAAATTGATAAAGATCAATGTGTTGGGTGCGCAGGTTCGCAAGGCTCGTTTGCAGTTCGGCTTCCATTTCGGAGGCTGTCAGGGCGCGGCACTTGGTTGCAAGGATGAAATCATCCCGCGCGCCGAGCTCTTCCAGCGACTGGCCGATCCAGCTTTCGCTGACCGTATAGCCGCGGGCGGTATCAATGTAATTGATGCCGGCGCGCCGCGCTGCGTCGAGCAAGGCGCGTGTGCCGGGTTGGTCGATGCGCTGGATCGGGATGCCGCCGAACCCCAGCCGGGATACGGTCAAACCTGTGTTGCCGAATTGGACATACTGCATGGGAAAACCTCCGGTACAAAGAAATTGATGCAGCGGCGAGGGCGTCTGCAAAAAGCCGGGAACCGCCAAAGTACGGCCTTATCCCCGAATTTGTTCTGCCTCCCCGTATCCTCTCCATTATATCCCCACCTTCCTTTCTTGACAACCGCCGCCCCCTGTTCAGAATTCCCCCTCATATAGCTTATTTTCTTTGTTTTAGCTTTCTCATACATTTTTGGAAGAGAGGTTGTCTCTCCTTTTCCAATTCTGCTACCGTCTCTTTCAACTGAGTCCGAGCTATCTCTAGCTGGTCAACAGCCGCTCGCAACTGCACTTCCGTCGCGTTCAACCGTCCATTAAGTAATTCGATCTGTCTGCCAAGCACTTCTTTTTGCTCTGATGATTTGCATAGTGCCCATTCCACTTCAGGTTGTGAAAGAAGCCTGATCCTTCCAGATATTTGGACGCTCCTTTTCCCTTCTTTCACCGCCAGATGGTACATCGGATCTTTTGAAGCAAAGAAGTCGGTTCCCTCCTCGTTGTAATTTGCATTCATCGGTTGCAAATGAATTTCCGATGTATCATCAACCGTGATTGCAATCGGTTCTCCTTCCAATGGATCCCAACGAAGCGCTCGTACGTTTTCCACTATTTCTTGGGGGATCTCAAAATGTACCACAAGTCTAACAGGCATTTCACAAATTCTTTTGGCTTTTCAATATGGATACCGTGTCCGCAATCGAAATGAATGATTTTGCAATCCCCAATCAACTCTGAAACTCTTTTCACATCATCGTCATTCAGTGCAGCCATCAGTATTCCGTCAGAGTTGATATTTGTTTTTGCTTTCATAAAAATTGTTTTACATCTGATTTTTCTCAAAATATCTTCGTGCAAAGTTCCACAATGAAAACTGTCGGTATAAAACGCTTCTCCGAATAAAGGGTCATAGTGATTCATACCCTGAAATCCTGCTAATGCAGCTTTCGGCCAAAACAGCACCTTCAAATCTTTTTCAGGGTGTTTTGTGCGATAAGCTGCCGCCATTTTTATAAGTTTCCCTTTCACTTTCTCTCTTGATTGTTCAGGGAAAAAGTTCCAAGCATATTGATGAGAAAAGTAGTAAAGAACAAAATCACTTTTTTCTTCTTGTGTGATATATGTATGGCACACTGTTGACAAGTCAACATAGTTGAATGTGCTTTTTCTGCGTTCTCCCTGAGAAGCGAAAAAAGGAGGGTCTTCTAATATCAGCATTTCACAGAGTTCTGTTTCGGCGGCAATATAAGCGGCAATCAGACCTCCCGAAGAATGTCCCAATAGCCAAACCTTTTGACCGATTTCATTCTCAATAAAATCTATTATGGCTGCTCCGATAGATTTTATATTATATTCTTCGGGCTTATGCAGACTGCCGCCGTGACCGTAGCAGTCAACCGAATAGATATGAAATTTTTTTGAAAGCTGTTTTGCCACACTCGCATAACTTTGTCCGTCTACGCCTTGAGCGTGAATTAAAACCAAAGGCTGGAAACTATTTCTGGATTCATAGTATTTCAATCGTATGCCTTGATTTTCATAAATTTTTTCATTCATTATCTGTACTCCTTGTTACATAACGATTTTTTAATCCCTGATAGGCATCGGTAAGTGCCTTGTCAATAAATTCAATGTCCCATTCAAGATAATTTGTTGCTATCATTGTTGCAATACCGTGAACATACAGCCACAGTTCCAAATGAAAAAAGTACGCTTCATTTTCGTCAATACCTAATTTTTTCATAATGAGGTCCAGTATTGGACGAATTTCTTCACGGTTTTCTTCTATCTTTTCATCTGTTCTGTCACGCATAAAAAGTAGTTTGAATAACTCTTTTTCTTCCTTTGCAAACTGAATATAGGCGATACCGCTTGCTTTATAGGGCGGGAATTTGTTATCTGCCATACCTTTTTTGATGTAAGACTGATATAGCGTATTCGCAGCAGATACAACCTCTCTCTGTACTTCTTCCATATTTTGAAACAAACCAAAAATTGGCTTTGCTGATGAGCCAAGTTCTGCTGCCAGTCCTCTTGCAGTTAATCCTGTTATTCCATTCTTTCTCGTAACCTCTAAAGCGGCAGCTACAATTTGTTCTCTTGTGAACTTAAATTTAGGTGGCATCTATCTCCCTCCATAAAAAACTATCGTTGTGCAACTTATGTTTCTTATTATACTCGTTTCTTTTTCCTTGTCAAACGATTGAGGCAAACAGAAGATTTGTAACAATTTTTCAGGGAAAATACCCTATAAAATGTCTCGCAAAGCAGAAAGCAAAACGGGTAAGGTTATTAACCCTACCCGCCGCAATTTTACGGTTATATGCGTTACATTATTTTAACTGTATACTATTTCCTCATTGACAATCTCAATAACGCAAGTTCTAATGTTATTCATTCGTCCTGTCCATTCTAAAACACTTTCCGCTTTTAGCTGTTCCGTAATACCTTGTACTCGTTTCATCTGTTCTGTAAGTGTTTCAAATCTCTCTTGTGCTTGCCTGTCAATGTCAGCAAGGTAAGCATTCAATTTACCACTTGTAAGCAGCGTTGTATATGTATTTTTGCGGAATTCTTTCAGATACTGCAAGTGCCGCTGTCCCCACAAACCGACAGGCTGCTCTTTTTTGTTTGGTAAAGTAAGGCAAGGAATATAATAATCTCCTTGCAGTTCATACCATAAACCATTGCCTTCATCAAAAATGTACTTGTCCATATAATAAATCCTCCAGTATAATATATTCGCACATATGTCACAGTTCTCCGATTGCCACACCCTGTTATATCTTGTTATGAGATTTTTTTGCCCTTGATTTTGCCCTTATGATTGTGCTGAACAAGGGTAACATTGTGTGAAACTATATAAAGAAATAAGGTTTACTGATTGCGATAAATCCTTTGTTTTCAAGGCTTTCGGAGGATTTTATTAAAGTTCTATGAGGTGTGATAAACACCTGTAAAATTATGAGTTTCTAATTTGGATTTGCAAAACAGTTCTTTGCCCACGCTCTCTCTGTATCAGGTGTAATCATGTCGGAGGGGTACGAGAAATAGTCCTCGGGTGCAATAACGGGGCCGTGACAATATTTCTGCATATTGACCGCTCCAAAAAAGTGCCAGATATATCGGCGTTGTGTACAGGGGGTTAAATCCAAAAAGGCAGGGATGAACACAGCTGTCTACCTCCTCATCTCATAAAAAGCGCAAAGGCATGGATTCCATACGCCTTGTGTAGCCGACGTACAAAAAGCTTGTTATATTCAGCTATTCCCAGATGGATTGCTATGACACCAACAGCTTGCTTTGTTAGTATTCTTTTATTATATCCCCACCTTCCTTTCTTGACAACCGCCGCCCCCTGCGGTAGGATGAAAGCGACACTGTAAGCGAAGATAGAAGGGGGCTTTTTACCATGACTTACGGATTCATCGGCTGCGGCAACATGGGCGGCGCAGTGGCGCGGGCTGTCTGCCGCGGCGCCGGGGCGCAGAATGTCTGGCTTGCAAACCGCACCTTTTCAAAAGCTGAAGCGCTTGCGGCCGAACTCGGCTGCCATGCCGGCACCAACGAGGAGGCCGCCGGCTGCGATTTTGTGTTTTTGTGCGTGAAGCCGCATCTGATGGCCGGTATGCTTGCAGGCATCCGGCCGGTACTGGCCGCGCGCGGCGGAAAGTTCGTGCTTGTCAGCATGGCCGCCGGGCTTTCGATGGCCCGGATTCGGCAGATGGCGGGCGGCGACTGGCCTGTTATCCGCATGATGCCCAACACACCGGCCGCCGTCGGCGCGGGCATGGTACAGTACTGCACAGCCGGCGTGTGCGATGAAGCGCTGGGCGCCTGGCTTGCCGCAATGGCCCCGGCAGGCCGGCTTGATGCGATTGAGGAAACACTGATCGATGCGGCGAGCTGCGTTTCGGGCTGCGGGCCAGCCTGGGCGTACCAGTTTATCGAAGCGCTGGCCGACGGCGGCGTGGCGGCCGGCCTGCCCCGTGCCAAGGCACAGGAATACGCGGCCCAGATGCTGCTGGGCAGCGCGCAGATGGTGCTGCAGAGCGGGGCCCACCCCGGCGCGTTGAAGGACGCCGTGTGCAGCCCGGGCGGTTCAACAATCCAGGGCGTGCGCACACTTGAAGAGCACGGCTTCCGCGGTGCAGTAACCGACGCCGTTCTGGCCGCCTTTGCAAAAACGCTTGAGATGGGCAAAAGCTAAGCCTTGCGGAAGGAGAAACCATGCGTATTGTCATCAAAATCGGCACAAGCACGCTGGCCTACCCGGGCGGGCGGCTCAACATCCGCCATACGGAGGAACTGGTCAAAACTTTCAGCGACCTGAAAAACGCCGGGCATGAGATTATTCTGGTATCCTCCGGCGCAATCGGGATGGGCGCGGGCAAGCTGCAGATTGCCCGCCCGGCCGATATGCCGACCAAGCAGGCTGCGGCCTCGGTTGGCCAGTGCGAGCTGATGTATACCTACGACCGGCTGTTCAACGCCTATAACCACACAGTCGGTCAGATCCTTCTCACGCGGGAGGATTTCAACAACCCCGGCCGGCTGCTGAATCTGGAAAACACATTGTACCGGCTGCTTGCGCTTGGGGTAATCCCGATCGTGAACGAAAACGACAGCCTTGCAACCGAGGAAATTTCGGTTGGTGACAACGATACAATGGGCGCGCTGGTTGCCAAATACATGCAGGCGGATCTGCTGGTACTGCTCAGTGACATCGACGGGCTGTATACAGCCGACCCCCATACCCACCCCGATGCGACGCTGATCCGCGAGGTTCCGGCTATTACCCCTGAGATTGAAGCGCTGGCCGGCGGCGCAGGCAGCGCTTTGGGAACCGGCGGCATGGCAACCAAGCTGCTGGCCGCCAAACTTGCAACGGCCGGCGGTGTCGATATGGTCATCGCCAACGGCGCTGACGCGCTGGTACTGTACGATATTGTTGCAGGCAAACCGGTTGGCACGCGTTTTTGCGCCAGGCGCAGGGAAACGCGGCGCTGATGCAATAAAGCGACAGGGGCCCTCAGCAAGCCGAGATTTCGGCATGCTGAGGGTCCCTGGTATTTTGCCGCGGATTTCGCCTGTATCCGCTTATTCCCTCTTTTCCTGGGCGGATTGTTCCAAAGGATAGTGTCAAGGATTTTTCGCAAAAGGGTTTGCAGGGCCTGGCATAAAATCAGCCGGCAATGCAGGCGGCTTGAAGTTCGCCAGGCACTTCATATTCCCATAAAGCCATTCATTGATAAAGACTATACTCCAAGGAGAGGAAAGCCACATTGTTCTCAACCACCGACGCTGAAAGAGTGCATCTCGTCTTTTCACCCAATGACCACTCTTCTCGCCAATCCCCCAGCGTACCCTGATTCATGGATTCTGAGAGTTCTTTTGAAAACTCCTCAGACGTAAGGCGATTGGGCAGTCCCGGGTATGTGGATGGCTCTCCATATATTGTATTCGCCTTTTCCAATATATCCTCTGCCAAACTGGAAAGTTCCTCAGCATTTTCGAAATAGCAGATAAATCTCACTCCGTAAAATGTCTCCGCCGATACATCAAAAAGTAAGATCTTGGAAAATTCAGTTCCTTCAAAAGATACAGGTTCCGACAGATCCCAACCGCCTGGCAGGGTACCTTGTGAAATATCGCTTTCTTCAATATGCAGAGCTTCCAATACCTTTGGCCTGTCTTGATTATAAATTGATTCAATCGTGGACAGCTGTTCTTCTTTTAAAAGCAAATCCTCATGATTGCTTTCCGCTTGACAGCCAGAAAAAGTTACGGCAAGCAAGAGAAGGAGAAGCGGGAGCAAAACAAGTTCTATTCTCTTACAATAAAGCGCTGCTTTAGCCATTTTCGTTTCCTTTCTTGTTCCAATTTTACTGCATCTTTATTGACAATAGCGAATGATCGCATTTTCAATGTCCTTTATCCATGCGCATCTTCCTCCCAATGCAGGTACCGCTCGCCGTCCCATCCGCATTGGCGGCCAACGCGGTCCAGCAAGGTATCTCCGGCGGCGGGCAGCTCTTCAACCAGAAAATCATCGGCAATCTTTCCTTCGTGCAGCACAAGCGCGCGGTCCAAAAAATGCTCGACATCATCGAGATAATGCGTCGCAAGAAGAATTGTCTCATCCCCGTGGAGCACGCCGCTCATCAGCTTGAGAAAATCCTTGCGGGTAAAGGCGTCCTTGCCAAGAAAGGGTTCGTCCATCAGTACATACTGCGCCCGCTTGGCGAACCCGGCCGCAAGCTCAACCCGGGCTTTTTGGCCAGTCGAAAGGCTGGCAATGCGGTCGGCGGCGTCCAACGCAAAAAAGTCCAGGAAGGCCGCGTACCTTGCCGGGTCAAACGCCGGGTGCAAGTCACAGAGAAACGCACCGTATTCCCCCACCGTCAACCCGGGGTAGTAGCTGCCTTCGCCGGTGATGTAGCTGATCCGCTCATACTGCGCGGCGGCGGGCCTGCCGTCAAACAGCGCTTGGCCTTTGGCTGGCAGCAGGCCAGCCATCGCGCGCAGCAGCGTCGTTTTGCCGGCGCCGTTGTCGCCCAGAATCCCGACGATCTGGCCGTCCTCCACCGTAAAGCTCGCGCCATGCAGCCCGACGGTTTTGCCGTGCCGCCGCCAGGTTTTACGCAGATTTTCAACTGTAATCATGGGGTTTCCTCCTTGGGGGCCTGGGTGGAATCGGGTTCGGACGCCGCCAGGTCGGGGATGACGACCTGCGCCTTCGGTTCGAGTTCGATGGCCGGCGTATAGAGCATGACGTCGCCGCTGTGCTCAGCCAGCTGATCGATCTGGCCGGTGTCCTGCCCGGCGTCGAGCAGGCCGGTGTAGAGTGGTTCCCCTGCCTCTGCCGGCGCGACCGCAACGCCGTAGGGGCCGATTATTATCATCGTCTGGGTATAGCCGCGGCGGGTGTAGCGCAACTCGGAAGTGTTGGTGCGCACGGTCAATAGCCTCGTGCCATCGTCGCTGAGGTCGATATAGCGCAGATATCCGTCGCTGTCGTCCTCCTGCGGCCTGCGAATCAGGGCAGTCGGCGCGCCGTCCTCGACCCGAAGCAGGCAGAGGAGATTTTTGTATTGCGCGTTCTGGCGTTCTGCTTCGGTGCAATAAGAGAGCTTGAACGCCACGTCGCTCGCCCGCTGCTGGGGGTAGCGGAAGCAGTTTTCAACGTGCTGCCCCTCGGCAAGGGTCAGCAGCTCAACCGAGGCCGTGCAGCTGCCCGCCGCATCGACGAGGTCGGCCTTGACGATATTGTCGGTTGTGACATAAACAAGCCCGAGGCTCTCCCCCGCCGCGAAAGTCGCGACGCAGCTTGCCGCATCGGCCGGGGTGTAAAGGGTTGACACACTGCCGATTTCCTCCGCGGCGTCGCCGGCCGCGTAGGTTTTGCCGCCGTACTCGATGGCCTGCTCGTTCTGGCGGGCGGCCCAGCGGTCGTCGGGGATCGCCTCGATTTTGCACAGGCCGGCCGGCGCGGTAAGGGTATCGACCGGCATCGCGAAATAGGCGGCGTCCGGCGTGAACGTCCAGCTCTGCCGGTCCAGCGCGGTCAGCAGGTCTCTGGCGCTGGTATCGAGCAGCTGCGGGGTGTCGGCAACCAGCCAATCGTAAAGCGCCCCTTCCGCCTGCAGCTTGGTGCGCACCGCGACCGGGGACGGGGTCTCGACCTCCTCGACCGGCAGCTGCGCCGTGCCCCGGCCGGGGACATCCAGGCTCAGCATGAGCCGGAAGCGGGAGGCTTCGCTTTGCAGCGAGAGGGTGTCCGACCCGTCGCGCACTGCCTCGGCCGCCGCATTGACTTCTTCACGCGCCGCGGGGGCGACGGCCCACCTGGTTCCGCCGCGGACAGAGTAGGGTTCCTCGGCCGTGAGGATTTGGGCGTCGAGGTCGGTTTCGCTCGTGAACACGCCGTTTTGCAGCGTGAAGGTGGTGACGGCGTTGGCGGTATTGTGCCGGGTCTGTCCGTAGAGGGTGAAACCGGCCAGGGCCTCGTCCGAGCCGGAAACCCGGGTCAGGGTAGCATCCAGCGCGCCGCGCCCGGCCACCCGGTAGCCCAGCCCCGCCGCCAGCACCATCACCGCCGCCACCGCCCCGGCAAGAAACCGCCTCTGCGGGCGGGAGGGAGTGAGGGATTTCATGGGAGCCTCCTTTTTGAGAGCTGAAAGTTTAGAGTTGAGAGGTTAGACAAGGTGGATCGCCGGCCGTTGGCCGGCTCGGAAAAAGATGGGGAGCGGGTTATAAACCGTTGAGATCGTAGCGGCGCACAGCGTGCGCCATCGATGTTTACGGCGGGAGAAAACGTTAAATCATGGCAGGAAACGCAAAACGTTCCTCCGTAGGGGCGGATTCCATATCCGCCCGCGTATACAGTGGGATGGGCGTTGGCGGGTTAGCGGCACGTCTGCCCCACCCGTAGGGCGGTGTCCTCGCTGCGCCCGCAGGCGTTCCTGCCGCAACTTTATCTCCCGGTTTTCAGTTCGCGCACCGCCCACACCCACTGCACGGCAGCCGGCAGGACAGTCAGGGCGACGGCGACGAAAAAGAACGGCCAGAAGTACCGCGTCCGGATTTCCTCGGCGGTGCGCAGCTGGATCATGCCGGCCAGGATCGGCAGCGCCAGCGCCCCGACGGCCGTGGGCAGGGCAAGCAGCGCGGCCGGCAGCCGCCGCCAGCCCCGGTGGATGAAGATGCACCCGCCCTGCACCGCGAGGGCGGCCAGGTCGATCGCGAGCGCCGCCCAGCCGAGCGGGTAGGTGGGCAGCAGCACCTGCAAAAGCGGGTTCTGGGCCAGCTGCTCGTACAGCCCGCCGGTGGGCAGCGCGAGCGGGGTTTCGAGAGAGGCCAGCAGCCGCCAGGTGGACACCGCCGCGACCGGCGGGTAAAACGCGAAGTAGAGCAGCAGCTGCCAGGCCACAAATCCAACTGCCACCGCCGCACAGAGCAGCGTCTGACCGGCCGGCAGCTTCCACCGCGCGCCGGGCAGCGCGCGAAGGCCGATCCCGACCTCGGAGCGGCCGCCCGACCAGAGCGCCGCCGAAGCCAGCCCCAGCGCCGCCACCCCGCCGAGCAGGAAGAAGATGACCTGCCCCGTGCGCAGAAACAGCGCGGCGTACCCGCAGCCGAGGTTGGCGGGCAGCGCGGCCGCCGCAAGCAGCAGCACAAGCTGCTGCGCTGTATAGACGCCGAACAGCGCCGCCAGCCGCGTCGCGCCAACCACCCATGCCAGGCGGCGATGGACAGGGCTTTCAGGGGAATGTTCCTTGCCATTTGAGACACCTCTTTCTTGGTTTCGGGTACAGCGCGGCCAGGCGCAAGATGTCCGCCATGCTGCACTTTCCTGCTTTCACTGCTGGTGGCGCATCACACGAATCCGCCCTTCGTTGCCGTTTGCGATGTAGTAGGCAAGCTGCCTGCGCCAGGCCGCTTGGTCACGGCTGCGCAGCAGGGCGGCCGCAGCAGGATGTCCTTCTTCATAAACGGTCAGCCGAAGCCCGTCGATGACAGAGCCGGTCGCAGGGTCTTCGTCTCCCGAGAGTGAAAAGCTCGGCCCGAACGGCGCCGGGTTTTCCATCAGCGCGCGGTAGATGCCACTGCGCTCGGTATGCTGCGCGAAGGACACCGTCATCACCGCCCCTCCATCATTCCGCAGCCCGGCCGCAATCGGCGCGCCGGTGGTTCCAGCGGAGGAAAGGATCTCCTGTGCCGCCACCCGGCCTTCTTCTATGCGGGCGACCACCATCTTGATCCAGGCATCAGCCGCCGCATCGGCCGCCTTTGGATAGATAAGAAACGCAATCTCATCCTCCCGCAGCCCTATCAGTGGGAAAAGTTCATACTCCGAAGTGGCAAGCCCATGTTCCCAAGCGGGCGGCTGGAGCGGCTGGGTTGTCAGCACCGTGTCCTGCGTCAGGTTCCAGTTTTCGTCAAATAGCCGCAGTCGCACGTCGCCGGCATCGTTCAAGGTAACAAGCACGCGGCTTTCCCCGCAAACCGCCAGCTGCAAGAGCGGCGTTTCGCGATCTTCCAGCGCACAGATACATACCACTTCACCATAGGGCGTTGCTTCGCTGCGCATCGGCGTATCGCCAAGCGCCGCATCGGCGGGCAGCGCGGCGATCTCCGCATCGGAAAGTGCATCGGTGATGCGGTAAATGCCCCGGGCAAGGTCGGTACCGATAGCCAGCGGACGGACGAAAAGCAGCGGTTCATCCCCGGCTGTAAGGAGATCAACACCGGCTTTGGCCGCCCAGTCTTCCGGCACGGCCCGGGCGGTGGCGTACGCGTCCCCGCTGCCGGTATACCCGGACGAAAGCTGCGCCGGCGCGCCTGATTCATACCGGGTAGCCTGCACCGGCACCGGCTGCGGGTAAAAGACACTGCCCAAGTTCAGCCGTACCGAACCATTGGGCCCCGACTGGCCCGGCACACTTTCGACTGAGATTGTCTCGGTCAGCTGAAGGGTTCTGGTTTCGGCCAGGTAGGTCGCGCCGTACCAGCTGTGTGAGAAACCGAACGCGCCCCCTTTTGAGGCGACCGTTGTGCTTTCAGCCCCGGCGTTGAGGGCGGCATAGTCCTCGGCCGGCACAGCAAGCCGCGCATTGTTCATAAAACTGCGGGGGGCGGGGGCGGCCGGCGGCTTGCGGGCCGGAGCGCTCGTCAGCACACCATCGCTGAGCGTAAAAGCGAGACCGGTGTCCCCGCTGCCGAACCTTCCCCCCTGCACCGTGAAACCTTCAAGCGCGGCAAGGGAGCCGTCCTCTGCTTCAAGGGCGAACTGCCCGTGCGGCCAGCACAGCCACAAATACGCCTGTGCGCCGATTCCCAGCGCAGCAACCAGCGCCAGCAGAACAAGTACCGTGCGATGCGGCCGGCGCGGGGCGCAGGTTCCGCGGCGGGTGGCATGCCAGAAATGCAACATTTGCATGGAAACCTCCTGTGGTGTATGAGTCCTTTGTGCAGGGATAAACACAGCGCTCGGGGCGGCTTTTCTTACTTTGCCATCTCCGCCCGGTGCAGCGCCAGAAGCGCGCCCGGCACAGCAAGCACGGCCAGCACAGCCAGCACCGTGAGCGGCGCGCCGGCACGCACCCAGAACAAAGGCCCGAATCCTTCGCTGCCGAACTGCACCCCGGCCACCAGCACACAGCAGCCGCTGCCAACAGCTGCCATACAGAAGGCAAGCAGCCGTCGCCACCCCCGGTGCACCCCCACGGCCGCCGCCAGCAGGGAGACTGCCGCGAGGCACCCTGCCCACAGCCCGCACCCTTCCGGCGTGCGGGGCAGCACCAGCGCAAACCATGGGCTGGTGGCAAACGCCCACCACAACCGCCCGGCGGCCGGAACCGTAAAACCGAAGTACCGCCCGGCAACCGCATCCTGCACGGCCGCAACCGGCCAGAACAGTCCGAACCAGACCGCCGCTTGCCAGGCCAGCGCCAGCAGCATCCCAAAAGCCGTAGCCAAAGTCTGGCCGGCCAAAATCTGCCAGCGCGGCAGCCGAAAAGTCAGTATTGTGTAAGCAGCACGAGTTTTGCCGGACGACGCCGCCAAAAGCGGCGCCTGCGCAACCGCCAGCGTAGCCCCCAGCACAATGGCAAACACGACCCCCGCCCCGCTTGTGCTGAGCAGCGCGTCATAGCTGGTGGCCGCAAAATTCAGGTTGCCCGCGCAGCCAAACAGCAGCCCGGCTTCCAGCAATGTAGCCGCGCCCAGCAGCACGGCGGCGCCGCGCCGGTAGAGCCGCCAGTTCCAGGCGGCGAGGGAAAAGAACCTAAATCGACTGCTTTTTACCATGAGGGACACCTCTTTCCCGGATCTTCACATTCAATATTGCGGCGCCTGTATCAAAGGCCAGGTCATTTGTCTTTTTGCGGACAAAAGCCACCGCGCCATTGTACTACGCCATTGGTACGCAACAACCTGTCAAAAGGCCGCGCAGCTATTCTTCCCCCCAAAGTTCGCTAATCAGGGCAATAACCTTGCGGTAGGACAGGCGGTTGGCTTTTGCATCTTCCACAAACCGAACCACCAGGCCGCGGGTAAGTTCTTCCTCAATCGCAGCGCGGCGTTCCGGTGTCAGGCAGACGGTGCTGCCGGCGTTGCCTTCGGTGTGCAGCAAACCCTCCTCGGTCATCAAACGGTAGGCTTTCTGGGCGGTGTTGGGGTTGATGCCGGTTTGCGCCGCGAGCTCACGCCGGCTGGGCATCGGCTCGCCGTCTTCCACCAGACCAAGCAGGATCTGCCGCTTGAGGTACTCGGCCACCTGCTGGTACACCGGCGACCGATCGTCAAACCGCAGCCCCCGGAAACTGACCATCGCAAGTCCTCCTTTGCATCGGCTTTGTGTGTATTATAGCAGTAGTACACACTTGTGTCAAGAGGCAGAGCCGGCGACTTAAAAAGTAAGAATGAAGAATGAGAAATGAAAAAATGTGGCGGGCGACGGCCGCTGATCCACCACAATTCATTTTTCTTGCCTTCTTATTCGCGCACCCGCGCACCATCACGCCCGCCCTGCCGGCAGCGTAAAGGTGAAGCGGCACCATTTTCCTTGCTCGCTTTCCGCCTTAATCTGGCCGCCGGAGAGGTTGATGAGTACCTTGCAGATGTGCAGGCCAAGCCCGCTGCCCCGGGTGTTCAGCCCGCGGGAACGGTCTTCCTTATAAAACCGCTCGAACACAAAGGGCAGCGCTTCGGGTGCGATGCCCTCGCCGGTATTTTCGATCGAGATCGTCACCATATCGCCGGCGCGCTGCACCTTGAACCGGATGACTCCATTGGCCGGGGTGAACTTGATCGCGTTGTCCACAATATTATAGACCACCTGGTGGACAAGGTCAGGGTCGGCAAAGACGATCTCCTGCCCGGGTTCGAGGCCCTCAATGTCGATCTTGGCGTTCTCAATCCGCTGCTCGTCGCTGAGCACGACATCGGTGAGGGTTTCCCACACATTGTAGCTGCGGGCCTGGACCTTGTATTCGCCCGATTCAAGCTTGGTGATATCGAGCATATTCTGCACAAGCCGGGCCAGACGCCCGGTCTCCTGCGAGACAATGCCGAGATACCGCTTGTACTCGCTTTCGGGGATGGTGCCGTCGAGCATCCCGTCGATGAACCCCTTGATGGTGGTCATCGGGGTGCGCAGCTCGTGCGCAATGTTGCCCATGAACTGGCCGCGGGCGTTGTCGATCGTCTGCAGCCGGGTGGCCATGTTGTTGAAGGTCGTCGCAAAATCAGCGAGTTCCTCACAGCCGTCAACCGGCGCGCGGGCGGTAAAGTCCCCGCTGCCAAGCTGCCGCGCCGCCGCGCTGATCTGCTCGATCGGGGCACTGATCTTGCGTGCGAGCAAGATCGAAATCAGTGTGGCAAACAGCAGGATTGCCGCAGCCGAAAACAGGAAGATACCAAGGCTGTCCTCCAGGTACCGGTACAGGCTTTGGGTTGAAGCGCAGACAAAAAGGTACGCTTCATCCTGGCCTGTTTGGATGCGCCGCCCCGCCACATAGTGTTTGGAAGCCAGCATGCCGCCGAGGTCCGTCTGGGCGAAGTAGTCTTTGCCATCCGTCATGCTGTCAAGCACTTCGGCCGGAACCGGCGCATCGTTGAGCTGGTCGGAATCGGTTTTAAGCAGCTGGTCGCCTTCGCCGTCGGCAATAAAGATGGTCACGGCCGAGGAGGTATGGAAGAGTTCGAACCCGGCCTCCACCCGCTCACGCACCGCTTCGTCGGCGATCGGGCGGGTCACGTCGCTGCCATAGTCGGTAAACTGTTCGCTCAGGGCGGTAGCGGCATCAAGCACGCTGGTCAGGGCGGCGCGGCGCTCGCTGGTGAAATAGCCGACCGACATCGCGCATTGCACCCCGACCATCAGGGTCAGGCTTAACAGCAGCACAAGCGCGGTGCTGGAAAAGAACTCCCGGCTGATGCTGTGGCGGCGCATTATTCCTTCACCTCAAACTTGTAGCCGACGCCCCAGACCGTCTTGAGGTTCCACTGCTCCGAAGCCCCCTGCAGCTTTTCACGCAGACGTTTGACATGTACGTCGATGGTGCGCGAATCGCCGTAATACTCAAACCCCCACACTTCATCCAGCAGCTGGTCGCGGGTGTAGACCCGGTTCGGGTGGGCGGCCAGGCAGGCCAGCAGTTCCAGTTCCTTGGGCGGTGCGTCCACCACCTTACCCTTCACTTTAAGCTCATAGCGGTTCATATCAAGGTGGAGGTTGTCAAAGTCATACACGCCCTTGTCCTCTTCCTCCGAAGCTTTGCTGCGGCGCAGCACCGCCTTGATCCGGGCGGTGACCTCCTTGGTTTCAAACGGCTTGACAATGTAATCGTCCGCGCCAAGTTCCAGGCCAAGCACCTTGTCATAGGTTTCGCCCTTCGCTGTCAGCATGATGATCGGGGTTTTGCTGTCCTGGCGAATACGGCGGCAAACCTCCCAGCCATCCATGCCCGGCATCATCACGTCAAGCAGAACAAGGTCGGGGTGTAGCTTTTCAAATTCCTGCAAAGCGGCGTTGCCGTCATAGGCCATTGTGACAGCGAACCCTTCCTTTTCAAGATAGAGGCGCAGCAGCTCACAGATGTTCTTATCGTCATCGACCACAAGGATCTTTTCATTTGCCATAACCTTCATCCTTCCCAATCATAAAATGGCTTGGTTCTATTATACCGGCAAATTATGGACAAATAAAGAAGCCCGGCAAATTTTTTCCACAATACATTTTGAGAATAACTGTATAGAGCTGTTGTCTTTGTCAAAGGACTGGAGTTGCTCTCATCACAAAGCTTTCAAAAATCTGCAAGAAGGGCACGGACAGCATCAGCTCCGCTTTGAATGAACAGACATGTGCCAGGTACATCGCACAGCTGTCTCCAGGATAGCAGTGCACGACTGATGAGGGGAATCATTTTAATCTGTAATAGCAAGTGTTCTTTCCAGAGCCCTCCCGTTTCAGTTCACCGGATGCCACCAATTTCCGCAGTGCCCCTTCGATGGAGCTGATACTGAGCGAAGGGCAGAGTTCCCGGATGTCCTGCTTCGTAAACCGGCCGATTTTCTCCATGGTCGCCCGGCGCACAGTCTCCAGGGCAGGGAGCTTGGTCTCCACCAGAGCAAAACGATCTTCGAAATCCTTGTAGGCGGAAAGAATAGTCCCCAGCAGATACTTGATGAACGGAACCACATCTTCGGTGCCTTCGTGCCACCCAATCTGCGCCTGGCGCAAGACACCATAATAGAGGTCCTTATTTTTGGCGATCTTGGCCTCCAGTGAGATATATTTGCCCACATAGAACCCGCTGCGGTAGAGCAGCAGCGTCGTCAGCAAACGGCTCATTCTGCCGTTTCCGTCGTTGAAGGGGTGGATACAGAGAAAGTCGTGGATAAACACGGGAATGACGATCAGCGGCTCCACTTCCATGTTCCCAATGACCCGGTTGTATTCCTCGCAGATCCTGTCCAGGGCCTCCGGCGTTTCATAGGGGGCCAGGGGCGTGAACAAGGTCTCCACATGGCCGTCGGGATAGGTGGCGCTGATGTAGTTCTGCACGCTTTTGGTCCTGCCCGCCATGGGATTGTTCATGTGGCTGTAGAGGATCTTGTGGAACTGCAGGATGTAGTTCTGGGTGATGGGGATGGCGTCGAAGTTCTCGTGAATGAGGTTCAGCACGTCTCGATAACCTGCAATCTCCTGCTCGTCCCGGTTCCTCGGCGTTGTTTTCTCCTCCACAAGTTGTCGGATACGGGTGTTTGTGGTCACGATGCCCTCAATGGCATTGGATGCCTCGGTGCTCTGCACCTTTGCGATCTCTACCAGTTTCTCCAATTCCTCTGGCCGCTGTTTCAGGTACAGTTCCTGCTTTCCGGCTTCTTTATAGATCGCCGCAACCAGGCCCAAGATCTCCGAGTCCCACTTCTGTTCCCGGATCGCGGAGTAGTTGAATGCACGCATACCCTTATCCCCCTCTTCATTTCCTTAAATTTTACCATAGAATAAGGGAAAGTTCAACTCTGGGAGAAAACTTTCCCTTATCAGTATATCAGTTTTAAGGGATACTATACGTCTGTAAGGGAAATCAATCCTGTTTCCCCCATAGGTCTGCTGCTGTAACGCTTTTCATGCCCCACAGCCTTTTTAACTCAATAATCGCTCCGATTCTCCTCTGCCGCGATCTTCCGATGGAGGTCCAGCAACGCCTGCTTCATCTGCTCTCCGGTCAATTCCCCTCGGACCCACTTCTCTGACAGGAGCTTTGCATCCGCAGAAATTGGTACACCCTTGATCGCGTTGATCGCATCTGCGGTTTTGAGGGCCGCAAGCCTTTTATGGGAATCCTCTTTCATTTTTGTTTCACTCCATATCGTGATAGCAGAACGGGACCGCCAGCGTACCGGCGGTCCCGTGTCTTTTCATCCAAGGATTTTCATTTGTAGTAAAATTGTTGTAACTGCAGTAAACCTGATTTCTCACAAACCCAGGTTTCATGCGGGTTTGCGGGCTGTCCGTCAGTCCAAAGGCTTCATAGTCGGGAACAAGATGACGTCGCGGATGGAATCGGAGTTGGTCAGCATCATCACACAGCGGTCGATGCCGATGCCAAGCCCGCCTGTTGGCGGCAGGCCATACTCGAGCGCGGTCAGGAAATCCTCGTCCATCATGCCGGCTTCGTCGTCGCCCTTCGCGCGGGCTTCGACCTCCTTCTGGAACCGGGCTCGCTGGTCAATCGGATCGTTGAGCTCCGAGAACGCGTTGCCCATCTCGCTGTGGCAGATGAACAGCTCAAACCGCTCGGTCAGCCGCGGGTCGGCCGGGCTGCGCTTGGCCAGCGGCGAGACATCGACCGGGTGCATCGTGATGAAGGTCGGCTGGATCAGCTTTTCCTCCACCTTCTGGTCAAACACCTCGTACAGCGCGTTGCCCCAGGTCGGGTCAGCGGTCTCGGGCAGCTCCACGCCGATCGAGCGGGCGGCCGCGACGGCCTCCTCGTCCGAGGAGATCGCCATAAAGTCAAGGCCAGTGTACTTCTTGACGGCCTCGTGCATCGGCAGCCGGGGCCAGCCGGGGGTCAGGTCGATCTGCTCGCCCTGCCATTCGATCTGGTAGGTGCCCAGCAGCTCCTGCGCCGCGCCTGAGAGCAGCGCCTCGAACAGGTCCATCATATCGTTGAAATCGGCGTAGGCCTGGTACAGCTCAACCGTGGTGAACTCGGGGTTGTGCTTGGGGTCCATGCCCTCGTTGCGGAAGATGCGACCGACCTCATACACTCGGTCAAATCCGCCGACGACCAGCCGCTTAAGCGGCAGCTCGGTCGCGATCCGCATATACATATCGATGTCGAGGGTGTTGTGGTGGGTGATGAAGGGCCGGGCCGTCGCGCCACCCGAGATCGTGTTGAGCACCGGGGTCTCAACTTCCATAAAGCCGCGGTTGTCAAGGAAGCTGCGCAGGTACTGGATAAACCGGCTGCGCAGCACAAAGGTGCGCTTGACCTCGGGGTTGACGATGAGGTCAACATACCGCTGGCGGTAGCGCGCCTCGCGGTCGGTCAGGCCGTGGAACTTTTCGGGCAGCGGCAGCAGGCTCTTGGAGAGCAGCGTAATCTCGGTCACCCGGACGCTCAGCTCGCCCATGCGGGTGCGGAACACCTCGCCCTTGCAGCCGATGATATCGCCGACGTCGAGCTTTTTGAAGGCGGCGTATGCCTCCTCACCAAGCACATCCCGCTTGGCGAAGATCTGGATATCGCCTTTGGCATCGCGCAGGTGGGCGAAGCTGGCCTTGCCCATCACCCGCTTGGACATCAGCCGGCCAGCCAGGCTGACCGTGCGGCCGGTCTCACTTTCGGCGGGCAGGTCCTTATATTCAGCCTGCAGATCTGCCGAAAAGGCGTCACGCTCATAATGGGTCAGTGTGAAAGGATCATGGCCGGCGGCCTGCAGGTCCGCCAGCTTGCGGCGGCGGACAGCCTGCTCGGTCGCCGCATTGACGGCGGGGGTTTCGTTTGGCATGAAAGTTCCTCTTTTCTTTGTTACTTGCTGCGGCTGACGGCGAGGATCTTGTAATCGATAATATTGCCGTTGGGCAGGGTCACGGCAACTTCGTCGCCGGCTTTGTGGCCGACCAGCGCGGCGCCAACCGGGCTTTCGTCGCTGATGCGGTTGTAATCCATATCGGCTTCGGTCGAACCGGTAATATCATACTCTTCGGCTTCGTCCTCGTCGTCGCCGACAGCAAGGATCTTGACCCGCATACCGATGGAGACAGTATCCTGCGAGAGATCATTGTCGTCAATGATACGGGCAACTTTGAGGGTGGCTTCCAGGTCCGCAATGCGGGCTTCCACAATCGCCTGTTCTTCCTTGGCGGCGTCATACTCCGCGTTTTCCGAAAGGTCGCCGTAGCCGCGGGCCACCTTGATCTTGTCAGCAACTTCCTTACGTTTGACAGTGCGCAGATTGTCAAGCTCCTGCTCCAGCTTTTTATATCCTTCGTGGGTGACCACAACTTCTTTGGGCATTGATGGGTTCTCCCTTCTACATACAAAAAATGAAAAAGCCGTGCGGCCGCAAGGCCGCAAGGGCTTTTTATACACGCAGATTATTATACAGAAAAATTGTCACGCTGTCAAGCAGATTTTGAGATTGGCTTCAAAAGCCGGAGAAGGCCGGCACCGGGCATTTTGGCTGCTTTTGCGGCGCGTTTGTCTGCTCACGCCTCCTCTTTCGGCGGGTAGGGCACAAAGCCCGGTTCGCCGGGCAGGGCCAGGCGGTTGTTTTGCAGCAGTTTGCGGAATTCTTCCTCCGGCATTTCAAAGCTGACTTCCCGGATCATCGCGGTTTCATGCAGCAGCACCTGCCAGGGCGCGCCATCCGGCTGCTGCAGAAACAGGATACCGCTGACCGGGCCGAGATCCCTGACCGCTTCATCCTCTGTCACAGCCGGCCCGGGCACGACAAAATAATGGTCCACCATCCGCCCGTCGGCAAAATCATGTTCAATGGCGGCGGGCCACTCATTTTCCGCCCGGGCGGCGCGGTACTGCATTCGCAGCGAAAGGAAATCGGCGGCAGTCAGCGTTTTTGGCATCCGGAACCCCTCCTCAAGCAGTCTTTTCCTTTATCCTACCAGAATCCGCCCCGCCGCGCAAGGGGGGACGGCATCGTCCGCTATGGCAAGTCTGCCCGGTTCCCACCCGGACGTATTGCCGGTCACGCGGTTATCCGGCATACGCACCAGGTCTCCGCGCGAAGCGGCGACAATGGCGGCCGCCACCGCAAATCCGGCGGCCCAGCGGCACGGTCGGCGTGCGCCGGGCTTACTCTTCCACCGCGCAGAGGATCACCGCGCTGACGGCAGGCAGCGTGAACGCGCCTTCCCACACCGGGCCGAAGGGCAGGGCGGCGGCCTTTTCGCCATTGCAAAGGGTACGCCAGCGGCCGGCCGGCAGCGAAACGGTCTGGGGACGCGGTTCCGGGTTGTAATAGACAGCCAGGCGGCCGGGTTCGTCTTTGCCGGGGCGCTCCGGCACAAAGCCGATCATCCAGTCCGGCAGGGCCAGCAGCAGCGGCCGCGGCTGGGATGTTTCCCCCAGGGCCGAAAGTTCGTCCCAGCCGCGCCGGATGGCAAACAGCCCGCGGTAAAAATCGACAAGATCGGCGCAGGCTGCCGCGCGGGCCCAATCCAGCCGGTTTTCTTCCGCCGGGCCGCGATATGTGTTGGGGTCGCCGTGTTTGGTGCGGGCAAACTCCTCGCCGGCCTGAAAGAACGGCAGCCCCTGGCAGGTCAGCACTATGGCGGCGCAAAGCCTGTTCTGGGCCAGCAGCGCCGGGGTAAAGGCGTCGTAATCCCGCAGGCCGGCAACCGCTTTGAGCTTATCCCAAAGGGTCAGGTTGTCATGTGCCGAAACGTACTGGACAATCTGCCCGGCCGTGCGCGGGGTGAAACCGTCCGCCCCGTCGCGGAAAGCGCCCAGCGCATGCAGCAGCGTGTAACCGGCGCCCGGCGCGCCGTTGACATACCCCGGGGCTTTGGCGTTGAACACCCCGCCCTTGATGGTATCCCGGGTATTGTCGCAGAAGATGCCGATGCGCGGGTCCAGCAGGCTGAGCGCGCTTTTATCAGCCGGGCGCGCGCCTTCGTCCATTCGGGTGCTGCCGCCCTGCCAGGGTTCGCCATACATCAGGATTTCCCGCCCGCCGGGCAATTCGTCAAGCGCAGCGCGGATCGCGTTCATTGTGCCGACATCGTGCAGCGCCATCAGGTCAAAGCGAAAGCCGTCCATGTGGTAGGCCGTGGCCCAATACACAACGGAATCCACAATGTATTTGCGCACCATCGCCCGTTCGCTTGCCAGGTCGCACCCGCAGCCCGAGCCGTTGGTCAGGCTGCCGTCGTCCCAGCGGCGCAGCCAGTAGCCGGGCGTGGCGCGTTCCATCCAGTTATCGGCATAATAGGTGTGGTTGTACACAACATCCATCACAACGCCAAGCCCGGCGCGGTGCAGCGCCGCGATCATGGCGCGGCATTCCCGCACCCGCACTTCGCCATGGTACGGGTCGGTCGCATAGGAGCCTTCGGGGACGTTATAGTTCAGCGGGTCATACCCCCAGTTGTAGCCGCCCTTTGTCTCATCCACCGTCGCAAAATCAAAGATCGGCTGCAGCTGCACATGGCTGACGCCGAGCCGCCGCAGATAGTTCAAACAGGTCGGGTGTTCGCCGGCAGAATCCAGGGTGGTATCTTCCTGGGTGAAGGCAAGGAACCGGCCGCGCCATTCCGGCCGCACGCCGCTGTGCGGATCGGACGAAAAATCGCCGACATGCACCTCCCAGACGCTGCGCCCGGCCAGCCTGTTGGCTGCGGCCGGGCGGCGGTCCGCGGCCCAGCCTTCCGGCGCGGCGGCGTCCAGGTCCAGCACCATGCCGCGCTGGCCGTTCGCCCCGGTTGCCCGGGCATACGGGTCCACAAGGCAGGCTGTGCCCCCCTGCGGGAAAGACAGTTCATAGCAATAATACTGGCCGGCCAGGTCACCGGCAATGGTGGCGCGCCAGACGCCGCCTTCCTCCCGCTGCATCGGGGTTTGGCCCAGGTCGGCCGCGCCGGGTTCGGCATCGGTGCCGGTGGCATAGCGATGCACCGCAGCGCCTGAGGCCGTGGGGGCCCACAGGGTAAAGACAGTGTGCCGCCTGGCATACACAGCGCCCAGGTCCTTGCCCGTATAGACGGGCAGGGCGGCAGCCTCGTTCTGTGTCATGGGTGTTCCTCCCAGATGTAGGTTTGTTCTCTTGTAAGAAATTGTAACAGGATTTTTTCGCAAAAGCAAGCCCGGCTGCCTGCGCGCAGACAACCGGGCTTTGGGAAGGAATGAAGAGAAGGATTTTGGGCTGATTACTTGCCGGCCTTGCGGCGATTCTCAAGGTCTTCGGTCATGGTGGCAAGGGTCTTACGGTCAAGGTTGAACAGAACGCCGTAAGCGATCAGGGCCAGCACAGAGCCGAACAGGTACATCGCGGGGACAAGGTAGCGGATGTTGGTCGCAACTTCCATCGGCTGATCGGGGCCGAGGGTAGCGTTGTAGCCAACCAGAGTCGCCATCAAAATGCCGAGAGAGGGGCCAACGCCCTGGGCAAGCTTGCGGAAGAAGGAGTACAGCGCGTAGGTGGTGCCTTCGTTACGGGTACCAAGTTTCCACTCTTCGTAGTCCATCGCGTCGGCGATCAGCGCCCACGCCACAGCAGTGCCGTAGCCGTTGCCGATCATGGCGAGAACCTGGCAGAAGACATACAGGCCAAGGCCCTTACCGTCCGGCGTAACCGGCAGCACGAACATCAGGATGTAAGCCACGCAGGCGATGATGGAACCGATCGTGCAGAATTCCTTCTTGCCGATCTTCTTGGTGATGGTGGTGGCGAAGGGCAGGAACAGGAAGATGCCCATCGAGGAGATCATGCCGATCAGGCCGGAGATCTGGGCATTCTTGAAGTATGCCTGGAACAGAACCTGCACGGCGGTCTGGGCGCCGTACATACCGATGAAGGTGGACATGCCGGCCAGCGTAGCGCCGACAGCCGCACGGTTGCGCACGAAAGCGCCCATCGCCTTGAAGACGTTGAACTTGGGGGCGTCCTCACCGGCGCGGACTTCGGTATCCACGCGGATGACGGTCTTGCGGATCATGAACTGGAAGCAGCACAGGCCGATGCCGCCCATGATCAGCGCGATCCAGAACATACGCTCGCCCATAACCTTGTTCTGGGCATCATAGATGAGCATCGGGATCAAGATGCCGGTGCCGAGGTTCGCGATCATCGAGCCGGCGCTGCGCCAGGTGGAGAGCTGGGAACGCTGGACGGGATCGTCAGTGATCAGGGAAAGCAGCGAGCCATAGGGAACGTTCGCGACGGTGTAGCAAGCATCCCAAATGACGTAGCCCGCAACGAACATGATCATCTTGGCAATTTCAGGCAGCCCCTGCACAGGCAGGAAGCAGAGCGCGCCGGCCACGGTCAGGCCGATGCCGCCGGCGTTGATGTAGGCCAGGAACTTGTTGCGTTTGTAGTGACGGTGATCAGCGTCGACCATCGAGCCGATCAGGGGGTCGTTGATGGCGTCCCACACCTGCACAAGCAGAAGCAGGCTGGCCATCACGAGCTGGTTGATGCCGATGAACTGGGTCCAGAACAGAGTCAAGCTGCCTTTGAGCGCGAAACTCATGTTGCAGCCGAAGTCGCCGGCCGCATAGCTGAGTTTGTCGATCACGCCAAACTTGCGCAGACTCTTGCCATCGGCGGTAGTTGCGTTTGCCATGTATGCATTTCCTCCTTAGCTGTGGTATTCCGCCGGAAACGGGCGACCCTCTGCCACTGGTGCTGCGCACCGAGCCGCCTGCCCACGGAACCTTATCTTCATTATATCCCTTGCTGCCTTGCAATTGGAAGCGACACTTTGTTTTTGTTTGTGTCACTGTGTGGCAAAATTATGAACAAACTTTTGTCTATATTGCTGCAGTTTCCCAGCGCATCCCCGCTGGCGCTTGCACTGTTCTGTACAGATAATCCGTTAAATCGTGCTAAAGATTTGGTGAATTTTATGCTATACTTAAACTGTACTTAAACGGGTGGAATGCGCCCGCGCCAATGGCCAGGGGAGGCACGCCAATGTATAAGGATTGTAAGACACCGCAATCGGCCCAAAGGCAGCGGCACATTGTTTCCTGCCTGGTCTGCATGATGCAGACCCAGACATTTCAGGAAATTACGGTGCAGGACCTTTGCCGCAAAGCCGATGTGCCGCGCAAATCCTTCTACCGCTATTTTGAGTGCAAAGAAGACGTATTCACCGCAGCCATTGATTTCCTGATCTTCGATTTTGACCCCATCATCGGCTTTGACCCTTCTACCGGCTTTTTCAAAACAACGGAATATGAACGTTTCATCGCGCATGAAGAGATTGAACGCATCTTTTTATATTGGCAGCGCAAGCAGGATTTTCTATACGGGGTCATGCGCAGCGACCTGTACAGCGTGATGATGTGGCGCATACTCCACCAGATGTTCAACGTCTCCAGCGATATGGCCCTGCCGCGGCCCGGCGCTGCCAGCACCGGGCGCACAGCGGCGATTTACACAGTGTTCGGGCTGTTCGCCGTGATTGTGGATTGGGTCGGCCGCGGCTGTGTGGAGACTGCTTCCCAGATGGCGACCCAGGTGATGCAGCTGTTCCCGCAGAGCTCTGTGCCGGACGGCCCGTAATTTTTCCACAATGCCGGATTGCCTTTCCCCCCAAGGGGGAAGAATTTGGAATCGCATGTCACAAATTTATAAAATGTGTCGCACTCAACTTCCGGCATCTTCTCTTTTGGAACTGCCCTTTCGGGAGATGGCAGGCGCCCGCCGGGCCCTGCCCGTTCATTGTATCGACTTTTTTACATTAAAGGAGCGTAGATTGCCTATGTCACAGACTGTCAAACTCACCCTCGGTTCCCTGCCGATGCTGCGCGAGGTGGACGAACGGCTGATGTCCTACAACGTGGAAATGGCCGAAATCACCGGCGGCACCTTCTGGAAAGAGTATACCCCGGGCCAGATTGCCGGCACCGAGCCTTTCCCGCCGATCGAAAATCTGATGCGGGATATGCCCAAACTCATGCAGGTGTTTCCGCCGATTGACCTGTACAACGTCAAGCTGCGCGCCCTGACCCGTGCGCTCGGGCCGGCCTGGGTGCGGGTTTCCGGCACCTGGGCGACCAAAACCTACTACGATTTTGACGGCACCGGCGTCACCCCCGAAGGCTACCAGAACCGCCTGACCCGGGAACAATGGATCGGTGTGCTGGATTTCTGCAAAGCGGTCGGCGCCAAGCTGCTGATCTCGGTTGCCAACTGCAACGGCCTGCACAAGGCCGAAGAGCCCTGGAACCCGAGCGAAGCCGAAAAGATTTTCCGCCTGAGCGAAGAATACGGCGTGCCGATTGACGCGGCCGAATTCATGAACGAGCCGAACATGCTCGGCCCTTCGGGCGGGCCGGACGGCTACACCGCGGAGCAATATGCGCGTGACCAGGACGCATTCTTCGCATGGGTGCGCAAGAATTACCCCCGCTGCCTCTGTGTGGGCCCCTGCAACACCGGCAACACCGGCATGGGCCCCAAGGGCGACGACGCCCCTGTCGGCAGAGGCATGGCCGACCTGATGGGCAAGATTGCCAGCTGCGAGGACCTGATGGCCGGCACCACGGAAAAGCTGGATGTGTACAGCTATCATTATTATAATGGCTGCTCCGAGCGTTTGGCCTCGGTGGTTCCGGCTTCGCACTGGGATGTAAGCAAAGCCATGACCGAAGCCTATTTGGAAGTTGCGGCCCGCAACGTGCGGGACAACATGCCCGCGCGGGACAAGTTCTGCCCCGGCGGCCAGATGTGGGTGACCGAATCCGGCGATGCGGGCGGCGGCGGCGACACCTGGGCTTCGACCTATCTGGATGTTTTCCGCACCCTGAACGAGCTGGCCGAGTTCGCCACCCTGACCGACGGCGTCATCTTCCACAACACGCTGGCGTCCTCGGATTACGGCTTCCTGGCGCGGGAAGTCTACACCCCGCGGCCGAACTACTTCGCCGTCATGCTGTGGAACCGGCTGATGGGCACGACGGTATATGATACCGGCGAGCCCATCCGGGAAGGCGCGCGTGTGTTTGCCCACTCCCGCAAGGACGGCCAGGACGGTATCGTCTACATGATCATCAACAATTCGACCACCGACGCCACCACCGTGGAACTGCCGCAGGACGCCGTGCGCTATACCCTTTCGGCCGATACCCTGCGCAGCCCGGTCATGAAGCTCAACGGCCGGGAACTGGTGCTGGATGACGGCGATATGCTGCCCGACCTTTCGGGTGAAGCGCAGCCCGCCGGTACCCTGACCCTGGAACCGGCGACAATCACCTTCCTGGTGGTATAAGGCTTCGCCCCGCCGCTTTTGCTTGAATCGGAAGAAAGGGGCGCGCCCGCGCGCCAAAGGCCGCCGGCCGCCCCTCTTTATTGTCCCCTTGCTTTTCTCCGACTTCATGATTCCAAAAAAGGAGCGATCAACCATGCCCCAAATCGTCAAACTCTCCCCCGCAGAGCTGAAGACCCTGCGCACCGTCGATGATCGGCTGATGTCCTACAACATCGAGATGGCCGAAGTCACCGGCGGCACCTTCTGGAAGGCCTACACCCCCGCCCAGATTGCCGGCACCGAGGAAGTTCCCCCCATCACCAAACTTTCGATCGATTCGGACGGCCCGATGCAGGTGTACCCGCCGATCGACCTCTATAATGAAAAGCTGCGCAAGCTTGCCAGGGATCTTGGCCCTGTCTGGGTGCGGGTATCCGGCACCTGGGCCAGCAAAACCTACTATGATTTCGACGGCGCCGGCGTCACCCCCGAAGGCTATCTCAACCGTCTGACCAAAGAGCAGTGGATCGGCGTGCTGGACTTCTGCAAGGCGATCGGCGCGAAGCTCATGATCTCGGTTGCAAACTGCCCGGGCCTGCACAGCGTGGAGGAGCCCTGGAACCCGAGCGAGGCCGAAAAGATCTTCTCTCTGAGCCGGGATTACGGCGTGCCGATCGATGCGGCCGAGTTCATGAACGAGCCCAACATGCTCAGCTACAGCGGCGCGCCCGAAGGATACACCGCGGCCGATTACGCGCGTGACCAGGATCTCTTCTTCGCCTGGCTGCGCAAAAACTACCCCGGCTGCCTTTGTGTCGGGCCTTCGAACACCGGCGACGAGACAATGGGCCCGACCACCGGCAAAAAGCAGTCTCATGGCGGCGGCGTGGCCGACATTTTCAGCAACAACGCCACCTGTGACGAGCTGATGGACGGCACCCAGGAAAAGCTCGACGTGTACAGCTACCACTATTATAACGGCGTTTCGGAGCGGCTGCAGTCCATCATGCCGGCGGCGCACTGGCAGGCCGACCAGGCTACCACCGAAGCTTACCTGGCGGTGGCGGCCAACAGCTGCAAGATGAACATTCCCCTGCGGGACAAATACTGCCCCGGCGGCCAGATGTGGGTGACCGAATCCGGCGACGCGGGCGGCGGCGGCGACACCTGGGCTTCGACCTATCTGGATGTTTTCCGCACCCTGAACGAGCTGGCCGAGTTTTCCACCCTGACCGACGGCATTATCTTCCACAATACGCTGGCCGCTTCGGACTATGCGTTCCTGGCGCGGGAAGTGTTTGACCCGCGGCCGAACTACTTTGCGGTGCTGCTGTGGAACCGGCTGATGGGCACAACGGTGTATGACACCGGCGAACCGGCCCGCGAAGGCGCGCATGTGTACGCCCATTCCCGCAAAGACGGCCAGAGCGGCGCCTGCTACCTGATCATCAACAATTCGACCACCGACGCCACCACCGTGGAACTGCCGCAGGATGCCGTGCGCTATACCCTTTCGGCCGACGCCCTGCGCAGCCCGGTCATGAAGCTCAACGGCCGGGAACTGGTTTTGGGTGAAAACAACGCCCTGCCCGACCTTTCGGGTGAAGCGCAGCCCGCCGGCACACTGACCGTGGAACCGGCAACGATCGTCTTCCTCGTCGTCTGATTCCCTGCCGGCGTGTTTTTCTCCCTTTGCCCGGTCGCCCCAAAAGCGGCCGGGCTTTTTGCGCAGGACACATTGGGGAAATGGAGGTTTTCTATGGCGCGGACTACCGCGATGGATTTAACCAAAGGCCGCCCGATCCGCCAGATTTTGCTTTTTTCGCTGCCGCTGGTGGCCGGCACGCTGTTCCAGCAACTGTACTCCTTTGTGGATACCATCATGGTTGGCCGGCTCATCGGCGAGGATGCCCTGGCCGCCGTCGGCACAACCTATTCGCTGCACTTTCTCACCCTCGGCTTTGTACAGGGGGCCTGTGTCGGGTTTGCGATCCCGCTGGCCCAGGCGATCGGCGCACAGGACGCCCGGGGGTTCCGGCGGTATTTCTGGAACGGGGTTTGGCTGTGCACGGCGCTTGCCGCCGTGATGACGGCGCTGACCTTTGCACTGGCCGGCCCGCTGCTGACCCTGATCCAGACACCGGCAGAGATTTTTGCCGACGCGCGGCGGTATATCGGGATCATCTTTCTCGGCATCCCGGCGACGGTGCTTTACAATTTTTCGGCCGGGGCCCTGCGGGCTTCAGGCGATTCCCGCCGGCCCACGCTGTTTTTGCTGGTTTCCAGCCTTTTGAACATCCTGCTCGACTATGTTTTCATCGTGCCGATCCCGCTCGGGGTGGCCGGCGCCGCGCTGGCCACCGTGCTCAGCCAGCTGGTCAGCGGGCTGCTGAACCTTTTCTGGCTCGCAGCAAAAACCGACCTGCTGGCCGGCAGCGCGGGGCTGCGGGGTTTTTCGCGCCCGCATGCGGCCAAACTCTGCGTCATCGGGTTCCCGATGGGGTTTGAGTATTCGGTTTCCGCTATCGGCGCGGTTGTGCTGCAGGGGGCGATCAATTCACTGGGCACCGCGGCGATTGCGGGGCAAACCGCCGGCGAGAAGATCCGCCAGATGTTTACGCTGCCGATGGAAAGCGTCGGCATGGGAATGGCAACCTATGCCGGCCAGAACGACGGCGCGCGCCGGTATGACCGCATCCGGGCCGGCATCAAGGCCGGGCTGTGCATCCAGTGGATCTACTGCGCGGCGGCCTGGGCGGCGCTGTTTTTCGGCAAGCGGCCGTTCACGGCGCTGGTTCTTGGCCCCGGCGAAGGCGAGGCCGCGGCGCTTTCGGTGCAATACCTTGCCATCATCAGCACACTGTTCTGCATCCACGGCAGCCTGATGATCTTCCGCAACACGCTGCAGGGCATGGGGTACAGCCTGCACGCCGTGCTCAGCGGCGTGGGCGAACTGCTGGGCCGCGCGCTCGGCAGCGCGCTGGCGGTGGCCACCCCGCTGGGGTTTGTCGGCGTTTGCCTGGCAAACCCGCTGGCCTGGGGGCTGGCGCTGTGCTATTGCATCGGCATGACCACGCACTTTTTGCGCCGGCGGGAAAGTGCGGCGCAAACTTCCTGAGCGATCCTGTTGCTTTTTTGTCAAAGTCAGGCTATAATAAACCTGTACCCAGCCGGCGCGCGGTTTCGGCCCGCGGCGGCGCAATTGCTTTGGGATTTTGGGAGGTAACATACCATGCTCGTAAATGCAACCAACATGTTGTTGAAGGCCCGTGACGGCCACTATGGCGTCGGTCAGTTCAACATCAACAATCTGGAATGGACCAAGAGCATCCTGCTGACCGCGCAGGAGATGAACAGCCCGGTAATTCTGGGCGTTTCGGAAGGCGCGGGCAAATATATGGCCGGCTTCAAGGTTGTCGCCGCGATGGTCCGCGCAATGGATGAAAGCCTGGGCATCACGGTGCCGGTTGCGCTGCACCTGGACCACGGCACCTATGAGGGTGCCAAGGCCTGCATTGAGGCCGGCTTCACCTCGATCATGTTTGACGGCAGCCACTATCCGATTGATGAGAACATTGCCAAGACGACCGAGCTCGTCGCCTTGGCGCATGACCACGGCCTTTCGATCGAAGCCGAAGTCGGCTCGATCGGCGGCGAGGAGGACGGCGTCGTCGGCGCCGGCGAAGTGGCCGACCCGGCTGAGTGCGCCCGCATCACTGCGCTGGGCATTGATTTCCTGGCTGCCGGCATCGGCAACATCCATGGCAAATATCCCGCCAACTGGAAGGGCCTCGACTTTGACGCGCTGGACAAGATCCACCAGGCCACCAACAACATCCCGCTCGTGCTGCACGGCGGCACCGGCATCCCGGACGAGATGGTCCGCAAGGCGATCAGCCTCGGCGTGTCCAAGATCAACGTCAACACCGAATGCCAGCTCAGCTTTGCCGCGGCCACCCGCGAATACATTGAAGCCGGCAAGGACCAGCAGGGCAAGGGCTACGACCCGCGCAAGCTGCTTGCCCCGGGCGCCGAGGCGATCAAGGCCACGGTGCGCGAAAAGATCGAGCTGTTCGGCTCTGCCAACAAGGCTTGATGCATCGGGCGCTGCCCGCTGCTTTCCCCTTTCGGGCCCTTTGCCCGGAAGGGGCTTTGTTTTTGTTGCTTTTCTGCCCGGCCGGCCTTTTGTTTTGCGGCCAGGTGTGGTATACTTGCGAGAAAGAGGAGGAGTTTTGCATGCCTAGCACTCAAACGCGAACCGCACCGCTGTTTTCCAACCATGACCTGGTCCGGCTGCTTTGGCCGCTGATTATTGAGCAGGCGCTCGCCGTGCTGGTCGGCATGTCCGATACCGTCATGGTTTCCAGTGTCGGCGAAGCCGCCATTTCAGGCGTATCGCTGGTTGATATGATCAACAATCTGATCATCAACATCTTCGCCGCGCTCGCCACCGGCGGCGCCGTTGTGACCAGCCAGTACCTTGGCGCACGCAAACCGGAAGAAGCCAACCGCAGCGCCGGCCAGCTTGTTTCGCTGAGCGCTTTGCTTGGCGTGGCGGTGGCGGCGGTCTGCCTGGCTCTGCGCGCACCGCTGCTGCGGCTGTTTTTTGGCAGCATTGCGGACGATGTCATGCATGAAGCGCTGATCTATTTCACCATCACCGGGCTGTCCTACCCGTTCCTGGCGCTGTACAATGCCGGCGCGGCAATCTTCCGCTCTGCGGGCAACAGCAAGATCTCAATGAAGGTCAGCGTCCTGATGAACCTTGTCAACATCTGCGGCAATGCGCTCTGCGTTTTTGTGCTCAAGATGGGCACGGCCGGCGTGGCGGTGCCCACCCTGGTTTCCCGCGCGCTCGGGGCTGTCATCATCCTAATCCTGGCCGCCCGGCATGACCACCCGGCCCGGGTCAGCTGGGACAGTGTGCGCCGGCTGCAGCCCCAAATGGCCCAACGCATCCTTTACATCGGCATCCCTTCCGCCATGGAAAACAGCCTGTTCCAGCTCGGACGGGTGCTGGTTGTGAGCATGATCAGCCTGTTTGGCACCGTGCACATTTCGGCCAACGCCGTCGCAAACAATCTGGACAGTGTCGGCTGTATCGTCGGCCAGGCGATGGGTTTGGCGATGATCACGGTGGTCGGCCGCTGCGTCGGTGCCAAAGACCTGGACCAGGCCGCCCACTTTGCCAGGAAACTGCTGCTGTGGGACTATCTGCTGCAGGGCGCCACCAATGCGGTCGTGCTGCTGTTCCTGCCGCAGCTGCTTGGGCTGTATACCTTGAGCGCTGAGACCAGCCAGCTGGCCTGGCTCCTCGTGATGATTCACGCCGGCTCCGGCATTCTGCTCTGGCCTGCGGCTTTTGTGCTGCCCAACGCACTGCGCGCAGCCAACGATGTCAAGTTCACAATGGGCGTCTCGATCTTCTCCATGATGGTCTGGCGGCTTGGCTTTTCCTATATTCTCTGCGTCCAGATGGAACTGGGGGCCATCGGCGTCTGGATCGCCATGGTTGTTGACTGGGTTTGCCGGCTGCTGTGTTTTGTCGTCCGCTTTTTGCGCGGCAGCTGGCGCAAGCACTGCGCAGGGTAACCATCCTTCAACCGTTCTGCTTGGCCGGGCCTACTGCGTCAAACGCCCCGCTTAGCACCCCGCTTTTATAAAGAGGTATCCCATGAAATTCATCAGCTGGAATGTCAACGGCCTGCGGGCCTGCCTGAAAAAAGGCTTTGCTGAAGCTTTCTCCTCATTCGGCGCCGACGCCGTCTGCATCCAGGAAACCAAGATGCAGCCCGGCCAGGCAGACTTCGCCCCCGAAGGCTACGCCGAATACATCAACAGCGCCGAGAAGAAAGGCTACTCCGGCACCCTGATTTATGCAAAACATCCCCCGCTTGCCGCCTGGAACGGCATCGGCGTTGAAGCGCACAGCCACGAAGGGCGGGCCATCACCCTGGAATATGAAAACTTTTACCTTGTGAATGTGTATGTGCCCAACGCCCAAAACGAGCTGGCGCGTATCGACTATCGCATGCAGTGGGAGGACGACCTGCGCGCCTACCTGCTTTCGCTCGACGCCAAAAAGCCGGTGATCCTGTGCGGGGATATGAATGTCGCGCATGAAGAGATCGACCTCAAGAACCCGGGCCCAAACCGCGGGGCCGCCGGCTTTTCGGACCAGGAACGCGGCAAGATGACCGAGTTGCTGGCCGCCGGTTTTACCGATTCCTTCCGCCACCTGCACCCCGGTGCCACCGGCATGTACAGCTGGTGGAGCATGCGGTTCCGCGCGCGGGAACGCAACGCCGGATGGCGCATCGACTATTTCATCGTCTCAAACCGGATTGCCGACCGCATCCGCGCGGCCGATATCCTGATGCAGGTGCAGGGTTCCGACCATTGTCCGGTCACCCTTGAGATCGATCTGTAAGCGAAGAGGCGCCCCCTCCGTTTCCGCTTGTTCTTTGCCCGGGTTTGCAGGCCGCCCCCGCGTTCCCTTTTGGGAGTCTTGAAAAAATCCCAAAAAAATATCAAAAACCGCCCGCGGCGCTGCAAAATACCGCGGGCGGTTCTCGTATAGTATAATAGAAGCGAAAGAGAGAGGGGGTGTGCGGCGCCGCGCTTATGACCAACCAGGAATTTTCCGACCTGATGCAGCAGTATCAAAAGCTGGTCTACACGGTCTGTTTGCAGTTTGTGCGCGACCCGCACACGGCTGAAGACCTCACGCAGGACACTTTTCTCTCCGCTTTTACCAGCATTGATCGCTGTGACCCGGCCTTCCACAAGCAATGGCTCGTGCGTGTGGCAGCCAACAAGTGCAAAGACCACCTGAAAAGCGCCTGGGTTCGCCGGGTGGAAGCGCAGGACCACGAAAGCCTGCCCGAACCGCGCGGCGCGCCGCCCGGTACCGCCCTGACCCCCGCCGACCCCGATCCGCAGGACCTTTACCTGAAACAGCTGGAATCCGCCGAACTTGAGCAAATGGTCCGCGGCCTGCGTGAGCCTTACGGCCGGGTGGCCACCATGTACTTGCTGGAAGATCTGACGGTGGCCGCCATTGCCGAAGCGCTGGGCCGCCCGCCCACCACCGTGCAGAACCAACTCTACCGTGCCAAGGCGCTGCTGCGCCGCCAAATTTCCGAAAGGAGGCAGGAAACACCATGACCAACAAACTGGATCACCCCCTGCAAACCAGCCCTTCCCTGCCGATGTTTGATAACGAACAGCTCTTTGATTCCATCGGTTGTTTAACAACCGATGGCCTGCAGGCACTGCAGGCCGACCGGCTTGATGATCTGGGCCGGCTGGAAGCCGCCGAACACCTGACCTTCTGTGACCGGTGCCTGGCGCGGTACACCGCTTTGCTTGACAGCATCCGGCTTTCGGCCCCGATGCGGGACCTGATCCCCCAGGTCCAGGCGCTGATGCGGCTGCGGCGGTTCCGGGTGCTGACCAACCGCTATGTATCGATGGCTGCCGCCATTGTCCTGGCCTTTGCCCTGTGGCGGTTCGGCGCGTTCGGTTCGCTGAGCACGGTGGGCCGGCGCCCTTCCGAACTGCCAGACGCCCCGCGCACCAGCGTGAGCGATATGATGAGCGGCGCGCTCACCTCGATCAGCCAGGGGTTGGGCGACCTGCTTGGTGAGCTGCAAACCACGGTGCGCAGCGGCTGGGACCAACTGGCCGACCGCAGTGCCCCGACACCCCATACTGGAGAGTGAATTGCCATGAAAAAGAACGCTTTTCTGACCTTTCTGTTCGCCTGTATCCCCGGCGCAGGACAGATGTACTACGGCTATATGCGCCGCGGCCTTTCCCTGATTGTGATGTGCTGCGTGGCTGCCGGGGTAGGCAGCATTCTGCCGCCGATCATGCTGGCCGTGCCGGTGATCTGGATGTACGCTTTCTTTGATACCTACGACCTGATCCGCTATATGGCGGCCGGCACCCCGAAGGAGGATACCTTCCTGTGGGGCGACAAGCTCAACTGGGACCAGCTGCGCCTGCGCACCCCGGTCGGCAACAAGCTGATCGGCTGGGGGCTTGTTCTCATCGGCGCCTGGGTAATCTTTGCGGATTGGCTCGTCCCGATTTTGGGCGACCTGCTTTCCTGGCTCGGCGTGCCGTTCCTGAGCTACTACCTTAGCCAGCTGCCGACCTTGCTTGTAGCGGCGCTGCTGATTGTGTTCGGTTTGCGGCTGGTGCGGCGCACCCCGAACCACAATGCCGACCTGCCCCCTTACCCCGGCGCCGGGCATGACCATACCCACAACGATTTCCCCGACGATTTTCCGCCCGCATAACCCGGCTTTCTGCCTGCCTTAACTCAGAGGTGTATCAACCATGGATGAAAATTTTGAACAAAGCAACGCCTTCCGCGATGTGCCCCCACCCCCCGAAGCCCCTGAACCGCCCCGCACCGAGAGCAGCGCCCCGCGCGGGGGCAACATTCCGCCGCAGCCGGACGCCGCGCCGCCAAAGAAGGTTCGCCGCGCCGGCACCTTCACCCTGGGCCTGGTGCTGGTGGCCGCCGGCGTGCTGCTGATTCTGCGCACCGTGATGCCCGAACTCAACCTGACCTTTGCTACCAACCTGGCCCCCGTTGTTCTGATTGCGCTGGGCATTGAAGTGCTGATCTATGCGGCGCGGCCGGATGTCAAGCTCAAATACGACGGCATTTCCATCTTCCTCTGCCTGCTGATTTTGCTGTTCGTGGGCGGGGCCGGTCTGTTCGGCCGGGTCTGGGATACCTACGGCCCGAGCGCCAGCCTGGCCGAAAGCCGGCTTTCGGACGAATATGAAACCCAGGCCACAGCGCTTCTGCGTGCGGACGATACGCTCAGCGATGCGATCAACGATCTGAGCGTTCGTGTCGATCTGCTGCAGCCAGTCGTTGACCCGGCCACCGCCGCCTTGCAGAGCGGCGATTACATGACGCTCTACATCACCACCTGGCCCGGCGCTTTCGCCGACCGGCTGGAATTTGCCACGATGGCCCGCACCGTCATCGATCGCTGCCAGGAAGCCGGCCTGCCCTTCACGAATTACCAGTTTGACACGCTCCAGCGCGATATTGAGGACGACACCGTCACCTACGAACTGTTTGTGAACAGCGAATGGCAGTTCGACGCAACAGCCGAGAACCTTGCCCGCGATGTCTATGAAAGCTACTGGTACGGCGGCAATACCTTCTCAAGCTATGAGGAGATGACCAGCTACCGCCAGGATATGCTGCGCGATAACCTCAGCGAACAATATTGGCAGGAGTTTGGCGACTATCCGACCGATGAATGGCTCGACGAGCAGATGGCCAAGGTCGCCACCGCCGAATCTGCCGTGCCTGCTGCCCCGGAAGCCCCCGCCGCCCCCGATGCGCCGGAAGCCGCCGACAGCGTCTGACTTTCCCAAACTATACCTGTATTTTACGCCCCGTTGACCTTTTGGCCTGCGGGGCGTCTTGTGTTTTGGGGGTGGGAATGGTACAATAGGATAGGTTTTTGTTCAAGAATTGAGCGTGCAGAGCCAAGCGTTCCAACATCCTGCGCCCGTCAGCGCAATCCACCACCGCCAATCCCTTCTCTCCAAGCGCTCATTTCAGAACTCTTATTGTGTCAGGAGGCATATGCATGGGGCTTCTCAAAGGCTATACCAAGCAGGAGATCAGCTGGATGATGTATGACTGGGCCAACAGCGCCCACTCGGTCATTGTGGTCACCCTGCTGCCGATCTTCTTCGATTCAGTGGCGGCCAACACGGCTGACAGCGTGTCCAGCCTGTCCACCTGGGGATATGCGACAAGCATTGCAATGGCGATTGTTGCCATAGCGGCCCCTTTTCTCGGGGTTTTTGGCGATATCCGCGGCATGCGCAAAAAACTGTTCACCTTCTTTCTGCTGCTCGGCGTCGTTGCGGTTGCGGGGCTTTCCTTCACGCCGCTCATGGATTTCACCTCCTCGACCTCGGCGGCCGGGCAGGTGGCCGGGTTGATTTTGGTGCTCTATATCCTGAGCACAATCGGCTTTGACGCTTCGGCCATCTATTATGACGCCTTCCTGACCGATGTAACCACCCCTGACCGGATGGACCGGGTTTCCACCCTTGGGTACGGGCTCGGCTACATCGGCGGTTCCACCATTCCGCTTGTCATTTTTTTGGTCATGAACCTCATCGGCATCCCGATGCTGACCTGTTTGGCCGTTATTTTTGCGGTCACGGCGCTGTGGTGGTTCGGGTTCAGCCTGCCGCTGCTCAGGAATTGCCAGCAGCGTTCGGGCAAACCGTATGAGAAGGGCGACGTAGGCCGCAACATCCGCGGCGTCGGCGCAACCGCGCGGGAGATCATCGCCAACAAAACGATGTTCGTCTACATTCTGGCCTATTTCTTCTATATTGACGGCGTACACACCGTCATCAGCATGGCGACGACCTACGGCACCAACCTCGGGCTGGACTCCACCGGCATGCTGCTGGCCCTGCTGCTGGTACAGGTGCTGGGGCTGCCGTTCTGCCTGCTTTACATCAAACTCAGCGCCAAGTTCGGCGCGCGGGTCATGGTAGGCGTGGGCGTGTGCGTTTATATGTTCATCTGCGTCTTCGCCTTCTTCATGCGGGAGCTCTGGCAGTTCTGGCTGCTGGCCGTGCTCTGTGCAACAAGCCAGGGCGGCATTCAGGCGCTGTCCCGCTCCATGTTCGGCAAGCTGCTGCCGGACAAGGACCGCAGCGGCGAGTTCTTCGGTTTCTTTGATATCTTCGGCAAATTCAGTTCCATCATGGGCCCGGCGCTCGTCGGCTTTGTCAGCGCCGTTGTGGCTGACGGGATGCTCGTTTCCCAGGGGTTGACTGCCGCCACCGCCACGGCGGAGCAGGTTGACGCCATCAACGCGGCTTCCAGCCCCTACGGGATCCTTTCCATCCTGCTTATCATCGGCGTTGGCGCAGTGCTCTATTTTGCGGTTCTGCCCCGCACGCTGAAAGGGAAAAATCTCGATATCTGATCCGGCTCGTCCTTGATTGACAAACACAGCCGAACTGGATACAATAAAGGGGTATATGGCCACTGCGGCCATACCCCTTATTCTTTTGCCCCGTGCCCAGGAGGTACCGCCCCATGCCGGAAGGCTATACCCATGTCCGCACCGCCCGCAAGGCGGCCGCCGGCATCCATTACAAACTGCACCGCCCTGCGGCTTTTGCAGCCGGCGCCAACGGGCCGGACGTCTTTTTCACCTTTGAGGTATGGAAGCCGGCCCGCAAACGCCGGTTCGACCTGCCGGCGCTCGGCAACCGTATGCATGACGAAGCAACCGGCGCGTTTCTGCTTTCCCTGCTGCGCCATGTAAAAACCGCCGCCCAGGTCGAATATGCGCTTGGTTTTTTGAGCCACTATGCGGCGGATACAACGCTGCACCCTTATGTCGTTGCGATGTGCCGGCCCGGTATGCCCTACGCCGGCAAAGGCGGGCACGGCTATTTTGAGATCGCGCTTGACTCAACCCTGCATGCCGAGGATACCGGCGTTTCCCAGGTTCCGGCTGATGACAGCAGCCCGGTGCCGGCCGGCGCCGACCTGGCCGAGATTGCCGCGCTGCTGCAAACCTGCCTGCAGGAGGTATACGGCGTGACGGTGAGCACCGAATGCCTGGGAGATGCATTTTTTTACCTGAACCGTGTGCGGCGGCTGTTCCCCAGCCGGCACGGCATCCGAAAAGCGCTGTTCTGGCTGGTGGAAAGCGTGTGGGGCGGGCGCGGTTTTTTGACCGGGCATGTCAGTCCGCGGGCCCTGGCGCTTGACCTGCCTGACGACTGGACCGACCCCGCCACCGGCGCCGCGCGCCACGGCGGCGCGTTTGCGCTGCTGAAAGAGGCCGAGCGCCGCAGTGCGCTGCTGATGACCGGCGCGCTGCAGCACTGGATGGGGGTACTGCCCGAGAACGACCTGGCCAAGCTGCTGGGCAGCCTGGACTATACCACCGGAACCGAAACCGAAGCGAGCCGCAAGCCCGCCGCCACACAAAAGGAGGAAAACCCATGATCCGTATTACGATGGAAAACGGCAAGACGATTGACATTGCCCTTGACAAAACCGCCGCGCCGCTGACCTGCGAAAATTTTGAAAAACTGGTTCGCCAGGGCTTTTACAACGGCCTGACCTTCCACCGAGTCATTCCCGGCTTTATGATCCAGGGCGGCTGCCCGCTGGGCACCGGCACGGGCGGCCCGGGCTGGCATATCAAGGGTGAGTTTGCAGCCAACGGCGTGCCCAACCCGATCAAACACACCCGCGGCGTGATCAGCATGGCCCGCGCGATGGACCCGAATTCCGCCGGCAGCCAGTTCTTCATCATGCATGACGACGCGCCCCATCTGGACGGCCAGTATGCTGCGTTCGGCCATGTTGTCAACGGCATGGAAGCCGTTGATGAAATCGCCTCCACCCCGACCGACTGGAACGACAAGCCCCGTACCCCCGTGCGGATGAAGACGGTTGAGATCATCGAAGACTGACCGCATTATCAAAGCCCCGCTGTCACTTGACAGCGGGGCAGCTTTGTGTTATACAATACTTAGGATAACTAAGTATATAGCAAAGGCCAGTAGCCGCCTTTGCCTGTAAGGAGGGTTTTGCCATGTCCCCTGCCGCCAAACCATCGCCGCAGCAGCGGTTCGCTCAGCAGCTGCGCAAGGGCGCGCTCGAAATGCTGGTGCTGCAGCGGCTGGCCCGCGCACCGGCCCACGGCTATGCGATCATCCAGCAGCTGCGCACAGCCAGCGGCGGGCTGTTGGACCTGAAAGAAGGCACGCTCTACCCCATTCTATACCGGTTGGAGGATGAGGGGTGCATTGCTTCAGCCTGGAAAAACCTGGCCGAAACCGGCATGCGGGCAATGCCGCGCAAAGTCTACACCATCACCGAAGCCGGCCGCGCCGCCCTGGCCGGCGAGAAAGCCGCCTGGCAGGAATTTGCCGCCTGCGTAAACCAGATTTGTAGGGAGGAGGACGCCCGATGAACGCCATCAAACAGTATGTCAACGCCGTTGAGCGCCGCCTGCGGCTGGACCGCCAGACCAAGCTGCGGGTGATGAACGACCTGGCCAGCGACCTGCAGAGCCGGCTGGACGCCGGCGAGACGCTTGCCGAGATTGAGGCAGACCTTGGCAGCCCGGCCGAACTGGCCGCAAACCTGAACGCCGCCTTCCCGGAACATCAGCGCCCTGCTTCGCCCTGGCGCTGGCTGTTCGCTGCGGCCGCCGCGCTGCTGGCTCTATGGATGGCGCTGGCCAGTATGCCCGCACAAACAAGCGGGATCATTGGCGGCGCAGACGGGCCGACTGCCATTGTTGTGACCGCCAGCGGGCCGGATTTTTCCCTGTTCGGGCTGTTTTGCGCGCTGGCTGCCGCATTTTTGTTTTTGGGCTGGTGCCGCTGCGGCCGTCCGCGTCGGTACGGGGCCGCCATTGCGCTGAGCGCGGTTTGCCTGGCGCTGGCTGCGCTTGGGCTGCCGGCACTTTTTGCCGCACAGCACGCTTTTTCCGAAGGCGGCGGCACAGCGGCCGCCGCGCTCAGCAGTATCTGGCTGCCGGCGCTGCTGCGCAGCGGCGTATGGCTCGCCCTGCCTGTGCTGGTCTTTGCCCTTCGGCGGATGCGTGCCGCCGGCCATAGCGCGAAGAAGGCCCGCTGACCGGCCTTCCCTACTCAGATCAATTCTTCCAGAATTGCGTTCTGCACCACCAGCCCGGCCGGGGTCAGGCGCAGGGTCTGGCCGTCGTAAACGGCATACCCGGCGGCAGCGCAGCGGCGCAAAAATGCGTCCTGCTCTTTGGTAAACAGCGCGCCGCCGCGGGCCTGGTACTCAATAAGGTTGAGCCCGCTTGTCAGCCGAAGCTGCATGAGCAGGAAATCCTCGGCATTGCAGACGCCTTCCGTTTCCTCCTGCAGCGTACCGGCGATAAAACCGGCCAGATCGCCGGGCCAGTACCGCCGCACGCCGCCCAGGCAGCTGTGTGCGCCTGGGCCGATGCCGCCATACTCACGGCAGTTCCAGTAAAGCAGGTTGTGCCGACCGCGGTGGCCCGGGCGCGCAAAGTTGCTGATCTCATACTGTTCATACCCGGCCGCCTGAAGCCGCCCGAGCGCATAAAGATAGAAATCCGCCGCCGCATCGGCGTCGGGCAGGTTGGCCGGCGGGTTGCGGTAAAAAGCGGTACCGGGTTCAATTTTCAGCAGATAGGCCGAGATATGGTTACAGCCGCCCTCCTGCAGAAGGGCAAGGGTTTCGTCAAACTCAGCGTTGGAATACCCCGGCAGTGCCAGCATGATATCGCCGCAGAGGTCGCGGAAGCCGGCGTCCTTCGCCCAGGCCAGCGCCCGGGCCGCCTGGGCCGCCGTGTGCAGCCGGCCCAGGGTGCGCAACTGGGCGTCCCTCGCGCTCTGCACCCCAAAGCTCAACCGGGTTACGCCGGCTGCCCGGAACCCGGCCAGGCTTTCGGGGGTGACGGCTTCGGGGTTTGCTTCCAGCGTGATCTCCGCCCCGGGGCGCGGGTTGCAGGCGGCGATCAGCGCAGCCGCCTGCGCAGGGCGCAGCAGCGAGGGTGTGCCGCCGCCGAAATAGACGGTATCGGCCGGGGGGCGGTCTTTCCAGCGGGAAAGTTCCCGCAAAAGCGCATCGACATAGGGCTGCGGCACGCCATGCGCGCCGGGGGTGGACAGAAAATCACAGTACCGGCAGCGGGCGTGGCAGTATGGAATATGCAGGTAGATGCCGAAAGCATCCGGCGCGGTGTTCATAAATGTTCCTTTCCGGGCGCAGTTTCGCCATAAAAGATTTACAGTTTCGCAACACATCTTTGTCAAAACTGTGTGTATAATAAGCGTGTAAGATCAAAAGCCGGATACCCTCCCGGGCGTTTCGGCTTTTCCATACACCTTTAGTGTAGCCAATCAGAAAGGGGATTGCAACACTATGAACGATCAATACTATCATATCTCCTATGCCGAAAGCCCGTTCGGCACTTTGAGCGAGTTTATGACCAAGACCTTCGGCTGGATGTTCGCCGGTTTGCTGGCGACTTTCGGCGTCGCGCTTCTCACGGTTATGAGCGGCGCCTGGATGATGCTTTTCTCCACCGGGCTGGTCTTTGTGCTGGTTATTGCAGAGCTTGTGATGGTTGTGGCGCTCAGCGCCCGGGTGACCAAGCTGCAGCCCGGCACCGCAACGGCGCTCTTTTTCGGGTATGCCGTGCTCAACGGCGTCAACCTCAGCGTGATCTTTGTCGCCTACCGGCTTGAAACGTTGGTTCTGGCGTTCCTGGTCGGGGCGGTCTATTTCGGCATTATGGCAGTTTATGGCTGGCGTACCCAGAAAGACCTGACCGGCTGGGCGCCCAAACTGTTCGGCGGCCTGATAGCGCTGCTGCTTGTGAGCCTGGTTGGCAGCCTGTTTGGTATGCTGCTCGGCATCAGCTTCGGTATGCTGGACATCCTGTACTGCGCGGTTGCGCTGCTGCTGTTTATGGGCCTGACCGCCTATGATACCCAGATGCTGCGCCACCATTATGCGTACTTCGGCGGCGACGCCGCGATGCTGCACAAAGCCTCCATCATCGGCGCGCTGAACCTCTATCTCGATTTCATCAACATCTTCCTGTATGTTCTGCGTTTGCTGGGCCGTAACCGCGATTGACGCAGTTCGCCCATTTCCTCTTTATGCATCCTTGCCACAAAGCACCGCCCGGACGGTCTGGACCGTCCGGGCGGTGCTTTGCTTTTGTTGCCGGGCCTCTCGGGCAGGCTTTCCCACCGGGGGCATCCCTATGGCTTACAGTTCCAGATTTTTGTAATAGGGCGTCACATCCAGGGTGGCGAAGTAATCAGCCGGCGTTTCGGCACGGCGGATCAGCGCATGGGTGCCGTCCGTTTTCAGCAGTACTTCGGCGCTGCGCAGCTTGCCGTTGTAGTTGTAGCCCATCGCAAAGCCGTGCGCGCCGGTATCGTGGATGAAGAGCAGGTCGCCGCGGTCGATTTTGGGCAGCTGGCGGTCGATTGCAAACTTGTCGTTGTTCTCGCACAGGCCGCCGACCACATCGTAGAGATGGTCGGCCGGGGCTTCTTCCTTGCCAAGCACCGTGATATGGTGGTAGGCGCCATAGATAGCCGGCCGCATAAGGTTGGCCGCACAGGCGTCAACACCAATGTATTCCTTGTAGATATGCTTTTCATGGATAGCGGTCGTCACCAGCCCGCCGTAAGGCCCGAGCATGAACCGGCCCATCTCAGTGTAGATCGCCACGTCTCCCATGCCGGCGGGAACCAGAATCTGCGCATACTGGCGGCGGACCCCCTCGCCAATGGCAAGGATGTCGTTGGCGCGCTGCCCGGGCTTGTACGGGATGCCGACGCCGCCCGACAAATTGATGAACCCGATATGGACGCCGGTCTTTTCTTTCAGCCGCACGGCCAGCCGGAACAGTACGCCGGCCAGTTCCGGGTAATAATCGTCGGTAACGGTGTTGCTGGCCAAAAAGGCGTGGATGCCGAACTCCCGCGCGCCTTTTTCTGCCAGACGGGTAAAGGCCTGTACCATCTGATCTTCGGTCATGCCGTATTTGGCGTCGCCGGGATTGTCCATGATGCCGTTGCCCAGGTCAAACACCCCACCGGGGTTGAACCGGCAGCTGATAACCTCCGGGATGCCGGCCACCTGTTCAAGGAAATCGACATGGGTCAGGTCGTCAAGGTTGATTGTTGCGCCAAGCTCCCAGGCTTTGCGCATATCCTGGGCCGGCGTCTCATTCGAAGAGAACATAATCTCCCGCCCGGTGAACCCCACGGCCTGGCTGAGCAGCAGCTCGGTATAGCTTGAACAGTCAACGCCGCACCCTTCCTGCTTGAGGATATCAAGCAGGGCCGGGGTCGGGGTGGCTTTGACGGCGAAGTATTCCCGAAAACCGGGGTTCCAGGCGAAGGCCTTGTGCACCTTGCGGGCGTTTTCCCGGATGCCGGCCTCGTCATAAACATGGAATGGGGTGGGCACATCGGCCGCAATCGCCTCGGCCTGCGCCTTGGACAAAAACGGGGTCTTCGTGTTTGCCATAATGAACTTCCTTTCCGATTTTCCCTCTATGGATGCATATCCATGCAAAAATATAGTATAGTATACACCTTTTGCAAAGGGTAAGCAAGAGGCTTTTCCGGCAGGCGCAGCCTATCCCCACCAAAACGCCCTCTACGCTTTTTCCTCCAGCCCGAGCTTGTGCAGCGCGGCCAGCCGGCGGGCGTGCATACGGTTTTCAAGCTGGCGCATCGTCCAGCGGTAGGCCGGGTAAAGCATCACGCAGGCCGCCACCCAGGCCGCAGGGTTTGAAAGTTCGGCCCCGAAATAGCCCAGCAGCGGAACCAGCGCAAGCGCCACCACCGTGCGGGCAACCATCTCCGCCACGCCGGCGAGCATCGCCAGGCTTGAGTAACCCAGCCCCTGGATCGAGTACCGCCAGACAATCAGCATGCCGAGCGGGATGAAGAACAGGCTGTTCCAGAACATATATTCACGCGCCATCGTTACAATAGTCAACTCGGACGAAGTATCCAGGAACAGGGCGATGATGTAGATATCAAAATAGTGCAGCAGCACAACGGCCACCAGCGAATAAGCCACCACCATGCCGTTCGCGCTGAGCACGCCGCGCCGTACCCGCCCCAGCCGCGAAGCGCCAAGGTTCTGCCCCGCGTAGGTCGCCATGGCGGTGCCGATGCTTTCCAGCGGAACGGTGAGCAGGTTCTGGGTTTTGCCGGCCGCCGTAACCGCCGCCACCGCCGTGGAACCCAGCATGTTGACTGCGCTCTGCATGATTACGCTGCCAATGGCCGTGATGCTGCACTGCAGCCCCATCGGCAGCCCCATGGAGGAAAGGCGCAGGCAGACAGCCTTGTCAACCTTTGTCTCCCCGGGCTGCATTTTGAGCATTTCAAACCGGCGCAGCATATATGCAAAGCTCAGAACGCCCGAAATGGCCTGCGAAAGGTCGGTGGCGACCGCGGCGCCGAGCACCCCCATCTTGAATACAAGGATGAAGTAAAGGTCCAACCCGACATTGAGCGCGCTGGTCAGCACAAGGAAGTACAGCGGGGTTTTGCTGTCCCCCAGCGCCCGCATAATCGCGCTGACCATGTTGTACAGAAAGACAAACGGAATCCCCGCAAAGATCCAGCCGATATAGATGCAGGCATCGTCAATGATATCGGCCGGTGTCTGCATAAGCTGCATGATCGGGCGGGTCAGCCCAACGGTCAGAACCGTGAGCACTGCGCCCCAGCCGACGCACAGCCAGCCGGCGTTTGCGATGCTGCGGCGCATGGCGCTGTAATCCCGCGCGCCAAAATGCTGGGCAATGGGAATGGCAAACCCGTTGCAGATGCCGATGCAAAAGCCGAGGATCAGATAGTTAACCGACCCGGTCGCGCCGACCGCCGCCAGCGCGCTGACGCCGACAAACCGGCCGACAATGATCGTATCCGCCAATGAGTAAAACTGCTGGAACAGATTGCCCAGCACAAGCGGCAGCGTGAACAGCGCAATCACCCGGAGCGGGTTTCCGCCGGTCAGATCTTTCGTCATAAACTTTCCCTTCTGTCGTCTAAAATTTCCCTGTGCGGCAGTCCCCTCTACCTGGCCGCCGCCAAAAAATACGCCACTAATTATACACCCCGCCCAGGCAAAATCAAGACGGAGCGCAAAAGAAAATTTGTCAAATTTCTGTAAGAAGAACCCCCGGGGGCTTGCGCCGTAGCGCAAGCCCCCGGGGGAAACAAATCGGTTTTGTTTTTCAGCGTTCCAGCTGCAGCAGGCCCACCTTGCGGTACACCTTTGCCACGGTACGGTTGGCCAGCCGCGCCGCGCGGGCCGCGCCATCCTTGAGCACACCGTCAACATAAGCTTTGTCCGCCAGGATACGGGCATATTCGCTCTGCACCGGCGCGAGCGCATCGGCGGTTGTTTCGGCAACGGCCGCCTTGAAATCGCCGTAGCCGCGGCCCGCAAACTCTGCTTCGATCTCCTCCATCGCCTTGCCGGTGAAGGAAGCGTAAATCGCCATCAGGTTGGAAACGCCAGGCTTGTTTTCGGGATCAAACCGCACCACGCCGTCCGAATCGGTCACGGCGCGCTTGAACTTGCGCAGGATGGCGTCCTTATCGTCGGTCATCAGCACAAAGCTGTTGACGTTGGGGTCGGATTTGCTCATCTTTTTGGTTGGTTCAGACAGCGACATGATTTTGGCGCCGGCGGCCGGCACATAGCCTTCGGGCAGTGTGAAGGTATCTCCATAGATACCGTTGAACCGGCCGGCGATGTCCCGCGCGATTTCGAGGTGCTGGGTCTGGTCCTGACCGACCGGGACGAGGTCGGCGTTGTAGACAAGGATATCGGCCGCCATCAGCACCGGGTAGGTGAACAGGCCGCCGTTGACATTGTCGGGATGTTTGGCGCTCTTGTCCTTGAACTGGGTCATGCGGGACAGTTCGCCGAACTGGGTGTTGCAGGCCAGCACCCAGGCCAGTTCACAGTGGGCCGGCACATGGCTCTGCACAAACAGGATGTGCTGCTGCGGGTCAATGCCGACGGCAAGCAGCAGCGCGGCCAGCGCGCGGCTGTTGCGGCGCAGCGTTGCGGGTTCTTCCCGCACGGTCAAAGCATGCAGGTCGGCGATCATATACAGGCAATCGTAGCTGTTTTGCAGCAGCGCCCAGTTGCGCAGCGCGCCGAGATAGTTGCCCAATGTGGGGGTGCCGGTGGGCTGGATGCCGGACAAAATGCGCTTGCGCGCCGGCAGAATGGACGATTCGGACATCGATTCAGACATAACGGTCTCTCCTTTTGTATTGTAGTTCAGTATAGGACATGGGCCAGCGTTTGTCAAGGCGCGGCGAGGTTGACAAACCCGCCCGCAGCCGCTAAACTGAAAATAGAAAATTCCGGCCGTTTTCCGGCCGATCTGGGAGGATATCGCCCTATGTCCAACACCGTTCGCACCCGTTTTGCGCCCTCGCCCACCGGGTATATGCATGTGGGCAACCTGCGCACCGCGCTTTACACCTATCTGCAGGCCCGCCACAACGGCGGCACCTTCATCCTGCGGATTGAGGATACCGACCAGGAGCGGCTGGTCGAAGGCGCGGCCGACATCATCTATGATACGCTGCGCGCCACCGGCCTGACCTGGGACGAAGGCCCCGACATCGGCGGCCCGGTCGGCCCCTATATCCAGAGCGAGCGGATGGGGCTTTTCAAGCAATATGCCGAGCAGCTCGTCAAAGCCGGCAAGGCTTACTATTGCTTCTGTAACGAAGAACGGCTCGAATCCCTGCACGCCGAGCAGAAGGCAAACGGCGAGGTGCCGCACTACGACGGCCACTGCCGCGATCTCTCGCCGGAGGAAGTCGCCGCCAAGCTCGCGGCCGGCGAGCCCTACGTCATCCGCCAGAAGATCCCTGCCGAGGGGGTCACGGCGTTTGACGATGTCGTCTACGGCCACATTGAGGTCAACAATGCGGAGCTTGACGACCAGATCCTCATCAAGAGCGACGGGATGCCGACCTACAACTTTGCGAACGTCGTTGACGACCACCTCATGGGCATCACCCACGTCATCCGCGGCAGCGAGTATCTTTCAAGCACGCCGAAGTACAACCTGCTCTATGAGGCCTTCGGCTGGGAGCTGCCGGTTTACATCCACTGCCCGCCGGTCATGAAGGACGCCCAGCACAAGCTCTCGAAGCGCAACGGCGACGCGAGCTACCAGGATCTTGTCGCCAAGGGCTACCTGCCGGCCGCCGTGCTCAACTACCTGCTGCTGCTCGGCTGGGCGCCGGAGGGCGAGGAGGAGATCTTCTCGCTCGACGAGATGGTCAGGATCTGGAACCCCGGCCGCATCTCGAAGTCGCCAGCCATCTTTGACCCGCTCAAGCTGCGGGCGATCAACGCGGCTTACATCCGCGCGCTGCCTGCCGAGGAGTTCCGCCGCCTGGCCGATCCCTTCATCGACAGCGCCGTGCGCCGCCCGATCGACCGCGACCTGCTCTGCGCCAACCTGCAGCCGCGGTGCGAGGTGCTGGAGGACATTCCGCCGCAGCTCGATTTCTTTGACGCGGTGCTCCCCTTCGACGCCGAACTCTACCGCAACAAAAAGCAGAAAACGACCCCCGAATCGGCCAAAGAGGCGCTTGAAGCGCTGCTGCCGGTGCTGGAAGCGCAGGCGGACTGGAGCCGCGACGCGATTTTTGAGGTCTGCAAGGCGAAGGCCGAGGAGCTCGGCAAGAAAAACGGCTGGCTGCTCTACCCGCTTGGCATCGCGCTTTCGGGCAAGGCCCGCACCCCCGGCGGCGGCACCGACCTGGCCGCGATGCTCGGCAAAGAGGAAACCCTCGCCCGGCTGCGGGCGGCGCTGGCGGCGTTGGGGTGATTGCCAGGAATTTATTGTTGCACGGCCTCTACCGCTAAAACATTCTGCCAAAACCACCAACCGCCCGCCCTGGTTATTCCCCAGGGCGGGCGGTTTTTATGTCTCTGTGTGATGGGCTTCACTGCGAAACGGTGTAAAGCGAGTAGAAATACCCTTTTCTGTCCATCAGCTCCGCAAACTGCCCGCGCTCGACAACCGCGCCGTTTTTGAGCACGAGGATGCCGTCGTACCGGCGCAGCAGCGCGGCGTCGAGGGCGTGGGTGACGACGATGCGGGTCATGCCCTGCAGATCCAGGATCGAGCTTGCAACCCGGAAGGCGGTTTCTTTGTCGAGCGCGGCGGTGGCCTCGTCCACCAGCAGCACTGGCGCGCGGCGCAGCAGGCAGCGGGCGATCGAGATGCGCTGCCGCTCGCCGCCCGACAGGTTCGCACCGTTCTCGCCGCAGCGGTAGTCCCAGCCCTTGGCGTCGATGAGCGGCCCCAGGCCGGAGAGCCGCACCGCCCGCGCGAGCTCGTCGGGCGGGAAATCCCGGAACATCGTGATGTTATCCCGGATCGAGCTGTCAAAGACAAAGACGTTCTGCTCGATCAGCGAGACAAGATCGAAGAGCGAGTCGGTGCTGACGGTGCGCAGCTCGGCGTCGTCGTAGAAAATGTTGCCGTCGTAGCGGCCTTCCCCCGCCATCAGCAGGCGCAGCAGCGTGGATTTGCCGCTGCCCGAAGCCCCCACCACCGCGTAGCTTTTGCCGGCCTCGAATTCGGCCGATACATCCCGCAGCACCGGCTGGCCGGGCTCGTAGCCAAAAGAAAGATTCTGCAGCCGGATGACCGTTTCAAGCCGGTTCGGCGCCGCCCTGCCCGATGCCTGCAGGTTGACGGCGAGCGCGCCGGCCAGCCGGTCGATCAGCGCGCAGCAGGCGGTGTGGTTGGAGACAAAATCCGGCAGCGCGGCGACAAAATTGATCGCACAGCCCATCAGGTTGACAAAGATCACGAGTACACCGGGCGTGATGCCCCGGCCGGCCAGCGCCATCCAGCAGCCGACCAGAAAGACCCCCATCTGCGCTGCGGCGCCCACCGTCGATCCCACCGAACCGAGGATCGAATTTTCCCGCAGCCGGCGGCGCATCGCGTCCTGCACCCGGCGGCTGCTTTTGGCAAAGAGGCCGTAGGCCTGCCGCTCAGCCTGGAAGCTCTTGACCACCGAAAAGCCGCCCAGCCCTTCCTTCACGGCAGCCACAAAGCGGGCGTTCTCGGCCGAAAGGGCGGTTTCGGCCCGGGCCAGCCGCGGCCCCAGCAGCATCGAGACCGCCAGCGGCAGCGCCGAGAGCACAAGCGCCACCACGGCCAGCGGCGCGCTGTAGAAAAACATCATCACCAGCGCCCCGGCAAACAGCACGGCGTTGCCCCAGAACTCGAACATCTTCTGCAGGTAGTTGGTCTCGATGCTGTTGGCGTCGTTTGAAAGCGCCGAGAGGTAGACGGCGGTATCCTCCCGCGTGAAGGTGGCGAGGTTTTTCTTGAGCAGCTCCGCGTAGGCGTATTCGCGGTACTGGGCGATCGCGCGGGACAAAAAACGCGGCCGTGCCCAGGCGGAGGCAGCATCCAGCACGGCGCATCCGGCCAGCAGCCCCAGCGTGATGAGCGCCAGCTGCCCCAGCGTGCAGGTGCCGCCCGCGCCGGTGGCCAGGTCCACCGTCTGCTGCAGCAGCCAGGAGAGCGCCAAATTCACCGCGGCCGCCAGGATGCAGGCCGCCATGGCAAACGCCAGGGTGGCGCGGTTGCCGCGGTAAAACTGGCGGGTGAATTGCCGGCGGCGGGCCAGCGTTTCGCGGTCAGGCTTTGTCGGTTTCGTGTTCTTCTTCATCGGTAAACTCCTTCCAAAGAGCGGCCAGGCGGGGGTGCTCCGTCCCGTTCTTCTGTAGCATGGTGTCAACCCCGGCGCGGGCCGTCAGGCCGAAATCGTCAAATGCGGCGGCCTGCTGCAGCTTGCCGGGGCGCACGAAGCGGATCGCATCCATCCGGGTGGTGGGCGCGGCGTCGTAGACCTTGGCGAGCTGCCAGGCGGTGCGCAGGTCAGCCGCGGCCTGTTCGGGCAGGCCTTGTTCTTCGGACAAAATGGCGCAGCCGCACCACAGGGCGGGCAGGTATTTATCCATCGGCGAGGCGCCGCCCGGCCGCCGCAGCCCGGCCAGGAAACCGGCCACCAACTGCGTGAGCGCGCGCGCCGGCCCGGCCGCACAGCCGCCGCCGGCCGCCACATTGAGATAGCCGACACAGATCTCAATTAACTGTGCGATGGAATCGAGCAGGGCCTCTTCAAAATAGTCGAGCGCTTCGTCACCGCGGCCCTCGAGCTGGGCGAGGACCTGGCCGATCCGGGCGTTGTTGACCCCTTCGACGTTGTTCTGTTTGAGCAGCTCGATGCCGCGCTCGGTCTCATCCAACTCCAGCAAGGCGTTCGCCAGGCAGTTGTTGAGGGAAACGCGGCTGATTGTGGGATCGGTGTTCTGGTCAAACAGCTCAAGCGCGCGGCCATAAAGCGCTTCGGCGCGGCGGCTGGCCGCTTTGTCCTGCTCCTCCAGCCCGGCCATCTGCCAGAGCATTGCGCTCTGGTAGACAACATCAAAACTGTTGGGGAAGCGCCTGACCGCCTTCTCGGCCTCGCGGCGACCCTCGGCGTAGCGCCTGTCGTGGCGCAGCGCGCGCAGATGCGCCAGCGTATCGGCCAGACTGGCGCTCTGCTGCCGGTAGCCCAGCAGCAGGTCCACCGAGGTGCCGAAAAAGTCGGCCATCTCCATAATCAGCCCGACGTCCGGCGTCGAGGCGGCGCTCTCCCATTTTGAGACGGTGCCCACCGTGACGCCGAGCACCTCGGCCAGCTGCTCCTGGGTCAGTTTTTTCTCGCGGCGGAAGGCCCGGATGTTTTCGGCCAGCATAACCTGCATTCTATCAACCTCCTTGACGGTGCGCAAGAAAAGGGGGCGGCGTGCTGCGTTGCCGCCGGATGGAACCGTACCGTGGGCTTCGCCACATCCTGGATTTCCTTGGGCGTCCGCTTGCCCTTTTCTGCCCTCTATTCTACGCCGGTGCCGCGCGGTTGAACAGCCCTGAATTTTCCGATTTGGAATATAATAATTTTCTTATGCAGAAAATTTATCCCGCAAGCCGTTCCCGGTTTTCCGGCGGTGTGCTATGAAAAACGAAAAAAGCGCCCGCCGGGGATCTCGAAAGGAGGCCGGAACGATTCCGACTGCCTTTCAAGACCGCGCGGCAGGCGCGTTTTTTTCTATTTGGATGGGGATTGTGTCCTGTTGGCCGGGGCGTTTTTCCAGCGCCCCTCAGAAGAGTCTCCGTCTCCTTCGCTTCAGCGCTTCCTGCGCGTCGGCCAGCCCGGCGTCCGCGGCGCGCTGGAACCAGTTGCGGGCGGCGGTCCGATCGCACGGGACGCCGCGCCCGGTTTCAAGGCAGCGGCCCAGCGCATACATGCCGCGCGGGTAATCCTGCTCGGCCGCGCGGCGGTACCACAGCGCGGCCTGCGCCTCGTCCGGGAAGGTGCCGATGCCGCTTTCGTAACACTGCCCAAGGCAGCACTGGGCACGGGCCAGGCCCTGCTCAGCCGCCTTGGTATACCAGCGGAAGGCCGCCACAGCGTCCTGTGCGACGCCCTTGCCAAACTCACAGCACCACCCCAGGTTGCACTGGGCCGGGGCGTAGCCCTGGTCGGCCGCGGTACGGTACCACTCCACCGCTTTTTCCCAACTTTGGGGCACGCCGTCCCCCTTCTCAAACAGCAGTCCCAGGCTGCACTGGGCGCGCGGCAAGCCTTTATCTGCCGCCTGGCGGTAGAGCGCCGCGGCACGGGTACAGTTTTGCTCCACTCCGGTGCCGTTTTCATAACAGTTGCCCAGGTAGCACAGCGCCGGGGCATAGCCCTGGTCCGCCGCCTTGGCGTACCATGCAGCCGCCTGCGCCCAGTCCTGGTCAACGCCGGTACCGTTTTCATAACAGAGCCCCAGGTTGCACTGGGCGCGGGCCAGGCCTTGCTGTGCCGCAGCCCGGTACCAGCGGACGGCCGCAGCCCAGTCCTGGTCGGCGCCGCTGCCGCTTTCATAGCACCAGCCCAGATTGCACTGGGCCTGTTCGTCGCCGCCTTCCGCCCCCTTGCGGTAAAAAGCCACCGCCCGGGCCATATCCTGCCCGACGCCTTTGCCGAACTCATAACACCAGCCAAGGTTGCAGGCCGCGCCGGCATGGCCCTGGTCAGCAGCTTTGCGATACCAGCGGACAGCCTCTTCCCAACTTTGGGGTACGCCGCGGCCCTGCTCACAGCAAAGCGCATAGTTGTACTGGGCGCGGGCAAGACCTTTGTCCGCCGCGGTGCGGTAAAGCTCAGCCGCGCGGGTTTCGTCTTTGGCTACGCCGGACCCGTTTTCATACATTACGCCGAGCATGCAGGCCCCCCGCGGATCGCCTGCCGAAGCGGCCGCCGCGTACAGCCGGGCGGCCTCGGCGGGGTCCTTGTCCACCCCTTTGCCGAACTCATAACACCAGCCAAGGCTGCATTGGGCCGGGGCATACCCGTATTCAACCGCGCGGCGGTAACAATCCACCGCTTTGTCCCAGCTCTGGGCCACGCCGCGGCCGTCTTCATACAGCAGGCCCAGCCGGGTCAGTGCAGGGGCGTACGCTTGCCTGGACGCCAGCTCATACAGCCGGGCGGCCTCGGCCTCATCGCGCTGCAGGCCGCGGCCGAACTCATAACACCAGCCAAGGCAATATTGGGCGCGCGGGTGCCCTTTTTCGGACGCCGCCGCATACCAGCGCACAGCGTCCCCCCAGCTTTGCGGCACCCCGATGGCGCTTTCGTAGCAGAACCCCAGGTTGCAGGCGCCGTTGGGGTCGCCCTGTTTGGCGGCCTCCCCATACCAGTGGGCGGCGGCTTTGGGGTCAGCGGGCGTACCGCGGCCAAATTCACAGCAAAGCCCATAATTCACCTGCGCGCGCGGGTGGCCCTTTTCCGCCGCCTGGCGGTACAAATCGGCGGCTTTGTCCAGGTCCTTTTCAACGCCGTTGCCCTCCTCATAGCAGGCGCCAAGGGCGAAGAGCGCGCGGTCAGCCCCCCGGGCCGCGGCAGCGGTGTAAAGCGCCACGGCTTTCTTCTGGTCTTTCTCAACCCCGCGGCCTTCCTCATACAAAAGGCCCAGGTTGCACTGCGCCGGCGGATAGTGCGCGGCAGCGGCCATTTCATACAGCTGCACCGCGCGGGCGATATCCGGCTCCACCCCGATGCCATTCATATAGCAGACGCCGAGACAACACTCTGCCCTGGCATCTTTCTGTAAAGCAGCGGCACTGTACCAGTAGACGGCGCGGCGGGGGTCCTGCGGAACCCCCTTGCCATACTCATAGCACCAGCCCAGGTTGCACTGGGCCGGGGCAAAACCCTGGTCGGCAGCCTGGCGGTAAAGGAAAGCTGCGTTTTCCCAGCTTTGGGGCACCCCCTCCCCCTTTTCATGGCAGAGGCCCAGCAGGCATTGCCCATCCGGGCTGTTCTGCGCCGCGGCAGCTTCAAAGCAAGCGGCCGCAGCGGCCTGGTCCCGCGCAACGCCGCGGCCTTCATGCAAGCGGCGGCCCTGTTCACACTGGCAGGCGGCGTCGCCCAGCGCGGCGCCGCGGGCTGACGCCGCATAGGCGTCGGTCTCGCGGTGTGCGCGGGCGGCCTCCTGGCTGAGGTAGAACCAGCCGTGCGGGGCGACTTCTTCTTCGGTTGCCGGCACAAAGAAAGCCCCGCCGCAAACCGGGCATTGTTCAAGATCCGGGTTGGCGGTGACAAAATCGCATTCGGGCGATTCACAGCGGTAAAGATCCAAGGCGTACCCTCCCTTCGGGCAAGACAGGAGCCGGGCATTCTCGCCCCTCCCAGCGCATGTGATGGGCACGCACTGCCCTGCAGTTCACAAGGCAAAGCCGCGGCATGATGCGGCGGCGCGTTTTCCCTTTTTTCTCATGCTTTTCTCTATAGACTTTAGTATAAACCAAAACCCGCGCCCCGGCAAGGCGTGTACAGCCCCCGGGCTTGCCACAGTCCCGGTTATAGGGCTTTTTGTCCTGTTTTGGTCCTTCGCCCTCCTGCAACAAAAGGTGCGGCCCGGCTGCCTTATACTGAACCAAACCGCGGCAGACTGCCGCGGTTTGGCACCCAATTGCAGGAAAGAGGGGGATCACGATGCCATTTTTCACGAAAGAAACGCCGCGGGCCCAGCACCCGCAGCCAACCGCCGCACCCCGCCCGCCGGCGCGGCCGGCCGTTCAGGGGGCGCTTCTCTGGCAGGCCGGGGCCGGGGCT
>URKR01000007.1 GCA_900548355.1 uncultured Oscillospiraceae bacterium | reverse complement strand
GGGGGCTGCCGCCGCTTTTCTTGTATGCGCTTACTTGTTCTTATACATCTGCTCGTAGTATTTCTGGTAGTCACCGCTTGTGACATGGGCCATCCACTCGGGGTTGGCAAGGTACCAGTCAATCGTCAGCACAATACCCTTTTCAAACGGGGTTTCGGGGTACCAGCCAAGGTCGTTCTTGATCTTGGTCGGGTCGATGCCGTAGCGGCGGTCATGGCCGAGGCGGTCGGCCACATGGGTGATGAGATCCTCGGTGATGCCTTCGTCCTGCAGGCGGTCGTGCAGCTGGGCAATGACCGTCTTGACGATGAAGATGTTCGGGCGTTCGTTGTGGCCGCCGACGTTGTACACTTCGCCCACCTTGCCGTCCGAGGCAACCATATCAATCGCCTTGCAGTGGTCCATAACGTAGAGCCAGTCCCGCACCTGCATGCCATCGCCATAAACCGGTAGATTTTTGTGCTGTTTGGCATTGTTGATAAGCAGCGGGATCAGCTTTTCGGGGAACTGGTAGGGCCCGTAGTTGTTTGAGCAGCGGGTGATATTGACAGGCATCCCATAGGTATCATGGAACGCCATGACGAAAAGGTCCGCGCTTGCCTTGGAGGAAGAGTACGGGCTGTGGGGCGAAAGCGGGGTCGTCTCGGTGAAATAACCTTCGGGGCCCAGTGCGCCGTAAACCTCGTCGGTCGAAACCTGCAGGTACTTTTTGCCTTCCTTCCAGGTTTTGGCTTCGGCGTTATACCAGGCATCCTTGCAGCATTGCAGCAGGTTGACGGTGCCGAGAACATTGCTTTCGACAAAAATCTCGGGGTTGCGGATACTGCGGTCCACATGGCTTTCAGCTGCAAAATTGATGACATAGTCGGGGTCATAACGGGTGATCAGGTCGCTGACAAGGGCTTTGTCACAGATATCGCCCTGTACAAAGATATGGCGGGGGTCCCCTTCCACATCCTTGAGGTTTTCGAGGTTGCCGGCATAGGTCAGCTTGTCAAGGTTGACCAGCCGGATCTGTGCATACTTTTCCAGCATATAATGGACAAAGTTCGAACCGATAAAACCGGCGCAGCCGGTGACAAGATAGGTTTTCATGCGATACTCCTTCAATTCTTGCATCCATCGGCGCCATCCCAGGTGGCGAAAAATTCCTGGATGGCTTCCTTCCAATCCCGCATTTCATCACCGACCGAACAGCGCAGCGCACGGTTTTCGAGCGCGCTCCAGGCCGGGCGGTTGGCGGTTTGGGGGTGATCGGCCGCATATTCCGCGCTTGTGCAGGGAAAGACCTTGCAGGCATCACCGGACAGCCGGATAATTTCCGAAGCAAAGTCGTACCAGCTGCACACGCCGTTGTTGGTGCAGTGGTAGGTGCCGTAATCATGGCTAACCGCAAGTTTGAGCAGATGGTAGGCGAGGTCAACCGCGTTGGTCGGGTTGCCGCACTGGTCGTTGACAACAGTGATTTCCCGGTGGTTCTTGGCCAGGTTGACCATTGTTTTGACAAAGTTTTTGCCGTGGTAACCATAAAGCCAGGCTGTGCGCACAATGAAATGGCGGCGGCAGAACCGCTGCACATACTGCTCACCCAGAAGTTTGGTCTGCCCGTAGGCCGAAATCGGGGCAGGGGTGCAGCACTCATCCATCGGGGTTTTGCCTTCGGGGCCGTAGGGGGTGCCGGGGAAGACATAGTCGGTTGAGATATGGATCAGCCGCGCGCCAATCTTGTCGCAGGCAATCGCAAGGTTGCGCGGGCCAAGGGCATTCACCTTATATGCTGCATCACGGTTGGTTTCGCAGCCGTCCACATTGGTGAAAGCCGCGCAGTTGATAACGGTATCGGGCTGGTGGCGGCGGATATAGGCGACGGTGGCCTCGCGGTCGGTGATATCGAGGTCGTCAATATCCACCGGCAAAACCGTAGCCTTGCGCAGCCGTTCGGGCAGCGGGCCAAGCACGCAGCCTTCGTTGGCCAGCTGGCGCTGCAGCTCGGTGCCGAGCTGCCCGCGGCAGCCGGTAATCAGGATCTTCATGCGCTACCCCCTTAGTATTTCAGTTTGTCGTCGGCCACATTGCGCAGGTGTGCGCCGTAGGGGCTCTTGCCGTAGCGCTCGGCACTTTCCAGCAGCTTGGCGCGGCTGATCCAGCCGTATTTGTAGGCGATTTCTTCAGGTGCCGAAATCTTGATGCCCTGGCGCTGCTCGATCATGCGGACAAAATCGGCAGCTTCGACAAGCGAATCCATCGTGCCGGTATCCAGCCAGGCATAGCCGCGGCCAAGCAGCTGGACATCCAGCTTACCCTCCTGCAGGTACATCTCGTTGAGGGTGGTGATCTCCAGTTCGCCGCGAGCGCTCGGCCGCACCTGCTTGGCCTTCTCCACCACATCATTGCTGTAAAAATACAGGCCGGTGACGGCGTAGTTGCTCTTGGGGTTGGCGGGCTTTTCTTCAATCGAAGTAGCGTGGCCAGCCTCGTCAAAGGCGACGACGCCGAACCGCTCGGGGTCGGTGACATAGTAGCCAAAGACGGTGCAGCGGCCGGCTTCGGCGTTGGCCGCGGCGGCCTTGAGCCGTTTGGACATACCGGCGCCGTAGAAAATATTATCGCCGAGCACCATCGCGCAGGCGTCGCCGGCGATAAACTCCTCCCCCAGCAGGAAAGCCTGGGCCAGGCCGTCGGGGCTGGGCTGCACCTTGTATTGCAGGTGCAGGCCGTACTGGCTGCCGTCGCCCAGCAGCTGCTCGAACCGCGGGGTGTCGGTGGGGGTGGAGATGATAAGAATGTCCTGGATGCCCGCCAGCATCAGGGTGGACAGAGGGTAGTAGATCATGGGCTTATCGTACACAGGCAACAGCTGCTTGGATGTGACCATGGTCAGCGGGTACAGTCGTGTGCCGGCGCCGCCGGCCAGAATGATACCTTTCATAGTTACAACTCCTATCGGCAGTTTTCCCATGCGCACCGCCCATCCCGAAGGGGCATAAACTCGCATAGTTGTATAGAATGATTATACCGTAAAATCAGGGTTCTGGCAAGAGGGGGGCGCGCGCCGGGTACGGCGCACAAAACAAGAAAGAAGATAATCGGTGGAGCGCGCCGCAAAGGGTACGATCCACCGCTTTTCTTCTTTCTTTTTTATTCTTTAATTTCCGCCCTCTTCTCCCCCGCTCCGCTTTCTCAACAGGCTGTAGGGCATCAGCGCTTCGGCGCAGTCCATTGTGTAGGACATCATCGGGTGCGGGGTCGAATCGATGGCAAGGCCGTCGGCGTCGCGCAGCCAGGCCGGGGCCCAGGTGCGGGTGGTGCCGTCGGGCTGCAGCGCCTCGATTGTATCGCCGAGGCTGAACTTGCCGCGCTGGGTGCAGCGGGCCGCGCCGTTTTCCCAGGAATCAACGGTACCCAAAAACTCCCACTCCCGCAGATAGCTGTGGCTGGGGGTTTGCAGCGCCTGCTCCTTACCGAAGTAGAACCCCGGCGAATAATGCCGGTGGCTTGTGCGGTTCAGCTCGTCGATGACGTCGCCGGGCAGCTCGAACGGGTCGGCGTTGGGGTTCGCGAGGTAGGCGTCGAGCGCGCGGCGGTAGGCGCTGGTGACCGAGGCGACGTAGTAGAAGGTCTTTGCGCGGCCCTCAATCTTGAGCGAATCGACACCGGCCTGGCAGATCAGATCGATGAAGGGCGCGGTGCACAGGTCGTTCGCGTTCAAGATGTAGCTGCCGTCCTCGTTTTCTCCGATCTCCATATACTGGCCGGGGCGGCGCTCTTCGACGAGGGCGTACTTCCAGCGGCAGGGCTGGGCGCACTCGCCGCGGTTGCCGCTGCGGCCTGTCATATAGCTCGAGAGCAGGCAGCGCCCGGAGACGCTCATGCACATCGCTCCGTGGACAAACGCCTCGATTTCGAGCTCCGGCGGGGTGTTGTCACGGATTGTGGCGATTTCGGGCAGGCTGAGCTCCCGCGCCAGTACGACCCGCTTGACGCCGAGTTCATAGGCCGCGGTGGCAGCCGCATAGTTGGCAATGCCGGCCTGGGTGGAGAAGTGGATCTCAACACCGGGGGCGTATTTTTGGGCCAGCCGCAACACACCGAGATCGGCGATGATGAAGGCGTCAATGCCGGCCGCGGCGGCCTTTTCAATCGCTTCGGGCAGGGCGGCGAGTTCCTCGTTGGTGGGCAGGGTGTTGAGCGTCAGATACACTCGGCGGCCGCGCGCGTGGGCGAAGATGCAGGCTTCCTGCAGTTCGGCGTCGGTCAGGTTGGGCGGCGCGGCGCGCATACCAAACTGCGGCAGCGCGCAGTAGACCGCATCCGCGCCGTAGAGCACGGCGTATTTGAGCGTTTCGAGGCTGCCCGCCGGGGCGAGCAGTTCAGGCTGTTGCAGCATAGGGTTCCCTCCGGGTCACGCCCAGCCGGCGATGACGCAGTTCTGGTAGTGTTCATCAGCTGTCTTGGCATACAGGTACTGGCCTTCCACATCGGTGCCGGGCGCACCGGTGACAAAGAAGAAGTAGCCTTCAGCCATAAATTCCTCATCCGGGTTGAGCGCGGCATCAATCGCGGCAAAGCCGGGGTTCGAGATCGCGCCGGCCGGCAGGCCGCTGATGCGGTAGGTGTCGTAGGCGTTCAGGACTTCCTCCGGGATGGCGCCGGCTTCCGGCCAGCCCATATACTCAGCCATTGGGGAGTTCCAGAGGTAGTTGTTATCGCCGTCGTTGGTGATATAACTGCTGGCGTTGGATTCAAGCCGATGCTCGGCCCAAAGCGGATCATCCGATTCAAGCCGGTTGTGGAAACAGGCGCTGACCTTATAATCCTCGGCAGGCAGGCCCGCTTCCTCCTGGATGAAAGAGGCAAGGATAACCACCTCGTCAAGCGTTGTGCCCTTCTCGGCAATCGTATCCATAAGGTCGGCGGTTTCGGAATCGAACTGGGCATAGAGGGTATCGACAATGTCATACACCGTGGCGTCGGTATAAAATTCATAGGTTTCAGGGAAAAGATACCCTTCGCACTTGAGCAGCCTGCCTTCGTTGTCAGGGATCTGGTTCCAGAACTCATACTGGCTGAAATCCGAGCCGTCCTCCCCGTTGGCACAGGCAAGGAAGGTTTCGACACTGTCAACAAGCCCTGCATCAACAAAGAGCTGCGCCACCCCGACGGCAGTTGTGCCTTCGGGGATGGTCACCCGAACGGTCTCACGATAGACCTGCTGTTCCGACAATGCGGTGAGCAGATCGTTGTAAGACATGCCGGAGGAGAGCTGGAAATCACCGTATTGCAGGGCCGAAGCGCGACCGCTGTACTCGGCATAGAAACGGAACAGCCAGTCATGCTGGATGATGCCGGCCGCAGCCAGCGTGCTGGCGATATCCCGCACGCTGGAGCCCTGTTCGACCGTAACGGTGACGGGTTCTCCGTTCGGGGCGCTGCCATCCACTTCATTGTAAAGCTGCATGACCTGGAAGCCGGCGGCCGCAATCAGCGCCAGCACCACAAGCACAATAATCAGCCCGACAGGCGCACGCCGGCGGCGGGCCGGGCGGGCGTCCTCCGGTTCCGGGTCAAATTCAGGCAGGGGTTCTTCTGCAAAGGCGGGGTCGGCCTCCTGGTCATACGCCTTGCGCCGGGGCGGTTCGGCCGGCGGCGTGTGCGCCGGCTGGCCTTTGCGGTATACCTGGCGCTCGTCCTGTTTGGAATCGCGGTTGATTTTCATCGCTTGGCTCCTTTTCCGGGCACCGGGCCCGTTTTCAACGTTTGGCGGCACAACGCCGGCCTGGGTTACACCAACAGGCGGAAATAGACGTCCGTGGTGGAAAACGGCTTTTGCAGAAAGCGCAGCATCCCGTACCCGCAGCGCTTGCCTGCGCCAAGGTACAGGGTTTGGTTTTCCGCCAGCAGGATATCGGCGCGGGACGCGCCGGTGTGTTCGCGCGCTGCCTGCAGCAGCCTGTCGGCACAATGATCGTTATCGGCCTGCAGTTCCAGGAACTGCAGCACCTCCCCATCCTGGCAGAACAGCCCGTATCCCCGCGGGCCGGAAACAATCGTCATCCCGCGGCGGTACAGCCGGGTGACCATCTCGGCAACGGTGGGTTCGGGCAGCTGGACACAGGCCGGCTGAAAATGCAGACGCAGGTCCAGCAGCCGGCGCACCGTGAGGTTATCAAACTCCGCACTGGCAAACAAATTGCGGGGGATCGGCTTGCGCACAACCCGAAGCGGGAAGGCGTTTCGAAATCCAAGGGATGCCAGCGCCTGGCGCTCACGCCCATCGGCGGGCACCGTGACGGCAAATTCACAGCCGCTTTGGGCGTAGGCGCGCAGGCAGGCGTCCAGCAGTTTTTCCATCACGCCGCGCCCGCGCAGCGGGGCCGCAGTGGCCATACCGGTAAACCAGAGCCCGCGACGGCGCCCGCATTCCACCGGGACCGCGGCAAGCATGGCCGCCACAGCGGTGCTGTCGCCGGCCGTGTGGGCCAGCAGCAGAACATTTTCCAGCCCCGCCATCTTCTGCAGCCAATCGATCGCCTCGGCGCGGTCGGTACCGAAGGATTCGGCGCGCAGCGCGGCCAAGCTTTCAAGGTCGGCCGGTTCCGCTTTGCGCAGCACTGTGCTCAACCACGACGCCCCCTCTCCCCCATTGGGTCATTTACACAAGGCCGGCCAGCCGGTCCATCACTTCGGCATGAATCTCATCGGCGCTGCGCATAACGCGTTGACCGTTTTCCTCTTTGGTGCAGACAATCCGCTCCCAGCCGAGCTTGCGGGCGCAGTATTCGGCCGCGGCACGGGAACGCGCCAGATATTCAATATCCTTTTCCTGGATATCCATCTTGTTGGTATCGCCGTGATAGCGCTCGGCAATCAGCCGCTGGGAGACTTCCACCTCAACCGAAAGATAGACGACGGCGTCCGGCGCCGGGATCCCCATCTTTTTGTATTCAAAGTCAAACAGCCATTCAAGGAAGCCGTCCCAGTGCATCGGCGGCAGCTTGGAGCATTGGTGCACAGCGTTGGAAGTTGTGTATCGGTCTGAAACGACCAGCCCGCCGCGACGGTAAAAATCCCCCCAGCGGGTTTTGTAGGAGGCAAACCGGTCCACCGCGTAAAAGGTGGAAGATGCGTAGGCATTGACATCGTCCGGTTTCTGGCCGAACTGGCCCGACAGATACATCTTGACAAGGGCCGAAGAATCGCTTTCATAATCGGGGAAGGTGATCTGCATCGGCTCTTCGCCTTTGGCGCGCAGCGCCTGGCAGAGCAGGTCGGTCTGGGTGCCTTTGCCGGAACCGTCCAGGCCTTCAAAGATGATGAGTTTACCCATTGTTCAGCGCCTCCTGTTTGCATTTTGCATAGTATTCCCGCACGGCCTGCTGCTCGCCGCAGCACATCCGCCCTTCGGGGCAGGGGCCGGTTAAGCAGCGCGGGCCGGCGCCTGCAAAGATGTGCGGGGCCAGCGGCAGCACCAGCTCGAGCATCCGGTCCGCCACAGCGCGGATCTCCCACTGGGCGCGCCGGCAGCAGCGCAGGTTGAAGAAGTTGAGCAGGCTGCGGCAGTTCATCGTGAGCACCATCTTGGTCTCGCAGGCGTTGGGCAGCACAAACCGCGCGTCCTCGTTGGCCTGCTTGGCCGCTTTGGCGCGGGCGGCTTTCTCGTCAAGGCCCTCGGCCATCAGGGTTTTGGTGTGCGCGTCCTCAAGCGTTTTGACAAGATCAAGGTATTTGGCCGCGTCGGCGTTCATCGTCTCGATGAACTTTTCCTTTGCTTCGGGGATGGCCTCGATCTCAGGCGGGATGACATAGCGGAAATCTTCAAGCCGGACATATCGCTGGCTCTGCACGCTGAAGGAGGCGATGCGGTGCCGTGTGACCTGTGCAAGGAAGGTCCGGCTGACGCCTTCGACGCCAAAGGTAAAGCTGGCGTGTTCGATGGGGCTGGCATGGCCGACATCCTGCAGGCGCTGCAGGAAAGCCGCCGTTTTTTCCGGCGTCAGGCCTTCAAGCAGGGTTTCGATCGCAGCGTCGGAGTAGCAGAGCTTGGCGGCAGCCGCGATCGTGCGCTCGGGGTCGGTGGTGTGGGCGATCAGATTGACCAGCATCGAGTCATCCTCCCTTTTATTCCTGGGTCAGTTTTGTCAGCGGGGCGTAGTTCGCCATCGTCTTTTTGACGCCGACACGGTCGAACTGGATCTCGACAATGCAGTCCCCGGCCACCGGTGTGACTTTGAGCACCTTGCCCCGGCCAAAGACCTTATGATCGACAAGATCCCCGGGCTGGAAACCGGCGGCCTTTGCCTTTTTGGCCGGCGCCGTATTGCCCAGCAGCGTGGAGGAGCCGGCCCCCGCCGCGCGGGAAGACCCGTACCCCGCGCCAAAGCCCGCGGAAGGCAGGCTGCGGGCGGTGCCGGGGCGGTTGGGGCTTTCGTTCCCGCCCGATGCGGCGAACCCGCTGCGCCCGCCGTACCGGCTGCCGAAACCGGCGTTGTAGTCGCTGTTCAGATACCCGCGCGACCCGCCCGAATAGCCGCTGCGCCCGCCGGGCAGATGTGCGCTGTAACTGCCGTAGCCCGCGCCGAAACCGCCGGAATAGGCAAGTTCAGGGCTTTCGGTCTCGTCGAGCAGGTCGGGCTCGATTTCGGACAAAAAGCAGGAGGGCGGGTTGCGGCGGGTCTGTCCGAAGATCATCCGGCTGCGAGAGGAGGAAAGGTAGAGTTCCTTCTTAGCGCGGGTAATGCCGACATAGCACAGCCGGCGCTCCTCCTCAAGCTCTTCCTCACTGTAGCGGGCAAGGTCGCCGGGAAAGACGCCGTCCTCCATCCCGATCAGGAAAACATACGGAAATTCCAGCCCCTTGGCGCTGTGGATCGTCATCAGGGTCACGACATCGGTTTCCTCGTCGTAGGAATCGATGTCGGCAATGAGGGCGACTTCCTCCAAAAAGCCGGAAAGGGTTGCATCCTCGCCGTTCTGGTCGGCATAGGTCTTGACCGAGCTGACCAGCTGGCCAAGGTTTTCAAGCCTTGACTCCCCTTCCTCCTTCTGGGCTTTGAGCATCGCCTCATAACCGGTCTTGCGGATCACCTCGCCGGCAAATTCATCAAGCGGCAAGGTTACCGAAAGGTCGCAGAGCTCGCGGTACATCTCATAAAACCTCGAAAGCGCCGAAGCCGCGCGGGCAAGCGCGGGGTAGGTTGACGCTTCGGCGATGACCGAAAGCATCGACACGCCCCGGCCGGCTGCAATTTCGGCAATTTTATCCACCGTGGTCACGCCGATCTTGCGGGCGGGCTCGTTGATAATCCGGCGCAGCCGCACATCGTCGCGCGGGTTTGCGATGATCGCAAGATAGGAGTTGATATCCTTGACTTCCTTGCGGTCAAAGAAGCGCTGGCCGCCGACGATGCGGTACGGGATACCGGCGCGGGCGAAGTAGGTTTCGACGGGGTTGGACTGCGCATTCATCCGGTAAAGCACGGCATGGTCGCGCAGGTGGGCGCCGGCGCGCAGGTTTTCGCCGATGATGTCGGCAATGTGGCTGGCTTCGTCCTGCTCACTGGAGGCGGTATAATGGTGGACCTTGTCGCCGGTGCCGTTTTCCGTCCAAAGGGTTTTGCCTTTGCGGCCGTTGTTGTTTTGGATCACGCTGTTCGCCGCGTCAAGGATGTTGCCGGTTGAACGGTAGTTTTGTTCAAGCCGGATGGTTTTGGCGCCTGCAAAAACGCTCTCAAACTGCAGAATATTCTCAATTGTGGCGCCGCGGAACTTGTAGATCGACTGGTCGTCATCGCCGACGACGCAGACGTTGTTGTATCCGCCGCTTAGCAGCCGCACAAGATGGAACTGGGCAATGCTTGTATCCTGGTATTCGTCCACGACGACGTAGCGGAATTTTTTCTGGTAGTATTCCCGCGCTTCGGCGTCATTTTTCAGCATTTGGACGGTGTAAAAGATTAAATCGTCAAAATCCATCGCGCCGGCCTGCTTCAGCCGCGCCGCATAGGCCGTGTAAATCTTGCTGACAAGCATCGCCTTGGTGTCTTTCGGCGGCTCCTTCGCAACATCAGCGGCCGAGAGCAGCTTGTCCTTGAAGCTGCTGATCCGACTGATTGCAGATTTCGGCGGCAGAAACTTGTCGTCCACCATGAGTTCCTTATAGATCTGTTTGATAACCCGGAGCTGATCGTCGGCATCATAGATGGTGAAACTGGTCGGGAAACCGACCCGCTCGGCGTCACGGCGGAGCATCCGCACACAGGCGGAATGGAAAGTCGAAGCGTTGACATCCCCGCCGACCGTATCCCCCAGCATCGCTTTCAGGCGCTCCTTCAGTTCGCCGGCCGCCTTGTTCGTGAAGGTAATGGCCAGCACGTTCCAGGGGCGGGCCGGCTCAACCGCAAGCAGCCGCAGCTGGTCGAGCGAGGGAGCGCGGCCGCTGGCCATGGTTGCGCGCAGATGGTCAAGATCCGCCTGGGTCACAGGGCGGCTGACCTGCTTTGAGCCGTGGGCTTTGCCAAACCGGATGATGTTGGCGATGCGGTTGACCAGCACCGTTGTCTTTCCCGAGCCGGCGCCCGCCAAGATCAGCAGCGGGCCTTCGGTTGTAAAGACCGCCTCACGCTGAACGGGGTTCAGCTTGGAAAAACAGGACTCGATATACCGGTCCCGCAGGGTGATAAATTCGTTGGTGATCACATCGGGCATGTTGTTCATCCTTCTGGTTTGCTGCGGGCGGCCGCCCGCGATAATGGGCCGTGTGGAAGTTTGCGTGCGGCTGAAAAAGCAGGCGCCGTCCATCTGCGGCAAAAAGCGGCGCTTGCCAGGCCGAGAGGCCCGGCAATGCCGCATATTTCTGCGGTTTTACGCCCCGCGCCTCCTTTTCGGCGGCGCTTTGCGCGCTTTTGGCTGGTTGAATCTTGATGGGGAAACACCGTTTTAGTATAGCATAATTTGGCGGCTTTTGGAAGCACGGCGGTGTAAAAAATGCCGGCGTTTGCCGCCGGGGCTCAGCTTTCCCCGAACGGCTCCCGCGGGCCAACCAGTTTGCTGTGCCAGACTTTTGGCGTTGCATCACGGAACCCCGCCGAAAGCTGGCGCCCCATCGTCAGGCTGGCCGCCGTGCCGCGCGCCACACAGTTCAGCGGGTCGGGCGCAATGGCCACATCCACATGCAGTTCCCCCGCCAGGAAGCTCGCAAGCCCGCGCAGCATCGATCCGCCGCCTGTCAGCAAAATGCCGTTTTGGGCCACATCGGCCGCAAGTTCGGGCGGTGTGTTTTCGAGTACGTTGTGCGCGGTGGCTGCAATCCGGGCCGCAAGTTCGCGCACAGGCTCATACAGATCCCGGGTATAGACAAGCCGGCGGGCCGGCAGGTTGGTCTGCCAGGAATGGCCGCGCACCTCCATAACCCCTTCAAACTCACTTTTGGAGCAGCAGGCCACCTGCTTTTTGAGCGCTTCGGCGGTCAGCGGGCCGATTGCAAGGCTGAATTTTTCCTGCACATACTGGGCGATGCAGTTGTCAAACGCGTTGCCTGCCACCGGCAGGCTGGCCGCGCGCACCCGGCCGCCCATGCTGATGACCGCAATATCGGTGGAACCGCCGCCGATATCGATGACCATGCAGCCGCGCGGGGTGCGGATATCCAGCCCGGCGCCGAGCGCCGCCGCGACCGGCTCATCCACAAGATAGACCTGCCGTGCGCCGGCCGCCATCACCGATTCAACCACGGCGTCGGCCTCAATCCCGGTGATAGCCGCCGGCACGCAGACCGCTACCCGCGGGCGGATCAGGCGTGAAGGGCAGACCTGGTTGATGAACCGGATAATCAGCTCATTGGTCATGCGATGGTCCTGGATCACGCCGTCCCGCAAAGGGCGGATGATCTCGATCGAAGCGGGCGCGCGGCCCACCATCCGCAGGGCTTGTTCCCCCACCGCGATGACGGTATTGGAACGGGTGTCCACCGCGCCGACCGAGGGCTGGTGGAAGATGACCCCCTGCTGCTGGGTGGCAATGATGATCGAACTGGTGCCCAGATCGATACCGATATCGTACTGTTTCATGAATTATGCTTTCTCCGGCCTGGCCGGTTGGTGGGGTTGTGGCGCGGCTGTGCGGGACGCCTGGGCGGATTCGCCGGCAGCCGCCACCGTAACCGCAAAAACCGAGACCGCCCCGGCTTCCAGCAGCGCAAGCGCGCAGGCCGAAGCCGTCGCCCCGGTGGTCAGAATATCATCGACAAGCAGCAGCCGTTTGCCGGAAAAGTCCAGCCCGCCGCGGGCCGTATACCCTGCGCGGGTATTTGCATACCGGGCCATGCGGTCAAGGCTTTTCTGCGGCTGCATACGGCGGGTGGGAACCAGTGCTTCAACAACCGGTATGCCAAGCACCGCGCCGAGACGCCGTGCCAGCCGGGCGGGCAGTTTACCGGTTCCGGGGCGGCGCGGCGGCACCGGTACAATCGCATCATACAGCGGGAAACCGGCCAGCCCCTGGTAGCGGGGCCTGCCGCCGGGCAGCGCGCTTTCGGCGCCGAACACCCGCAGCGCAACAAGATCGGCCAGTTCCCGCGCTGCCCAGGGGCGGGCGTTGCCTTTGGCAAGCAGAATCGCCTGCCGCACCGCGCCTTCATACCGGTACGCGGCCGCCGCACCGGACAGTGCGTACCAGCCGTGCTCCGCTGCATGAAGCCGGGGCGGGTTGTGAGCCAAGGCAGCAGCCTGCGGCGCGCAGGCCGGGCACAGAACACCTTCCGCCGCATCAGGGCCAAGCAGCTCCCCGCACAGCGGGCAGCGCCGCGGCCAGACCAGCGCCGCCAGCTTTTCGGCCAGGCGCCAAACGGCACGGCGGTTCATGCGTTTTGCTCCTCAGGCCGATTCCGGCAGGCGGTTTCGGCAAGCAGGAACCGCAGGCCGCTGTACCGCAGGTTTTGGCGGATGTTGGAGACCATGGCCTGCACGGTACGGCCGGTCCCGGCCACCACACAGAGCCGCCGCGCACGTGTCACGCCGGTATACAGCAGGTTGCGGTAGCACAGCCGGGCCGGCACGTCGGCCAGCGGCAGGATAACGGCCGGAAACTCCGACCCCTGGCTTTTGTGAATGGTCACCGCATAGGCCGGCTCAATCTCGGCAAGCTGGTCCGGACCGTAGGTATAGCGGCGGTCGTCCATCTCCACAACGACGCTGCGGGTTTCGGGGTCCACCTCGGTAATGACGCCAAGATCCCCGTTGTATGCGCCGACGCCGGCTTCGCCCCCGCCCCGTTCATAAGGGATGTCATAATCATTTTTGACCTGCATGACTTTATCGCCAAGGCGCAGCACCCGGCCGCTCTGTTCCCAGGCGATCTGGGGTTTGTTGGGCGCAGGCGGGTTGAGCACGGCCTGCAGTTTCCGGTTCAGCTCCACACTGCCGGTCGGGCCGACTTTGGTCGGGCAAAGCACCTGGATATCCCGCACAGGGTCAAGGCCATAGGTGCGGGGCAGCCGGGTTGCCACAAGGTCGCAGACAAGCCGCTGGCATGCCGGGCCGTAGGATTCGAGCATGAAAAAGTCATCCTCCCGCCCGCCTTTTTGGGGCAGCTGCCCGCCGACAATCCAGTGGGCGTTGCGCACAATCAGGCTTTTCTGCGCCTGGCGGAAGATTTCGGTCAGCCGCACGGTGGGCAGTACGCCGGCGCGCAGAATTTCCCCCAGTATGTTGCCGGGGCCCACGCTCGGCAGCTGGTCGGCGTCGCCCACCATAATGATGCGGCAGCGGTAGCGCGCCGCCGCGAGCAGCGCCTGGAACAGCTTGACATCCACCATACTCATCTCATCCAAAATGATGACATCGAACGGCAGCAGGTTTTTCTCGTTGTGGACAAACCGCACGCTGCCGGTTGTATAATCGACCTCAAGCAAACGATGGATGGTGGAAGCGCTGTGCCCTGTCAATTCGCTGAGCCGCTTGGCAGCCCGGCCCGTCGGCGCGCAGAGGGCGACGCGGTCATAAACGGCTTCATACAAATTCAGAATGGCATTGACCGTCGTTGTTTTGCCGGTGCCCGGGCCCCCGGTCAGCACCATGACCCGGTTTGACAGCGCCATGCGAATCGCCTCACGCTGCAGCGGCGCATAGGCAAATCCCTGTGCCATTTCCAGCACCTTGATGTCGCTTTCCAGGGTTTTGGGCGGCTCGGTCGGAAAGGTGGAAAGCTCGCCGAGGCGGGCCGCAATATCCTGTTCGGCTGCCAGCAGATCGGGCAGATAGATATATTCTGTATTGTCAAACGTCTGTGCGCGCAGTTCTTCGCGTTCCAGCTGGGCATCCAGCCCGCGCGCAACACTTTCCGGCGCCACCCGCAAAAAGCGGGCTGCCGCCGCGATGAGCTTCTGCCGCGGCAGGCAGGTGTGGCCGTTGTTTGCATTGTGCCGCAGCGTATACAGCAGCCCGGCCCCGATGCGCAGGTCGCCTTCCTGTTCAAGATCGAGCGCCGCGGCAATCCCATCCACCTGACTGAATTTGAGGTTGAGCGGTTCGCCGCAGAGCATATAGGGGTTGTGGGTCAGCGCTTCGACCGTGTGGCTTCCCCAGGTGCGGTAGGCCGTGACCGCAGCCTGGGCCGGCAGGCCGAACCGCGCCATCCAGGCGATGATTTCCCGCACGCCATACAGGCGGCGAAACTCGTGCGAGATTGCAGCGGCCTTCTGGGATGTGATTCCTTTGAGCTCACAGAGCCGTTCCGGCTGCTCCGCAATGACGGTGAGGGTTTCGGCCCCGAATTTGGCTACAATTTTCTTTGCCGTTGAGGGCCCGATATAGGGCAGAACCCCGCTGGAAAGATAACTGAGCAGGGCGGCGGTGTCCTGCGGAAGAGCGGCTTCACAGGTATCGGCCCTGAATTGCTCGCCGTAGCTCGGGTGGTTGGTCATGCGGCCGTACACGACAACCGACATACCGTTGTCAATGCTGCCGACATTGCCGGCCACCACAACATCGGTGCCGCCGGCATCCACTTCAAAAACGCAGTAACCGGTCTGTGCGTTTTCAAAGATCACCCGTTCCACCACACCCTGCAGCTTTTGCAGTTCCTGTTCCAACCTGTCCGCCCCCTTCCCGCAAAGCCCCGGTTTTGTCAATCTGTCAAGAGTGAAGTGTTAGAGTCGAGAACCCGTATCAGGCGGATCGCGCTGCGCGCCCAAAACATCGTCCGGGTTTCCGGCACTTTTTTCAAACCGCGCCGCAAAGCAAACCGCATCTCAACTCTAAACTCTTTTATTATAGCCAATCCATGCGCGTTTGGCAATCGTCTTTCCCTGCTTGACACAGCCGGCTTTCAAGCGTAGAATAACCGGGCAGCGCTGTTTTGTGGCGGATGCAGACAATACCAAACGAACGGGGGAAGCACTGTGAAAATTACAATCCTCGGCTTTTCCGGCGCCGGCAAATCAACGCTGGCCGCAGCGCTCGGCCGGCGGTACGGCCTGCCGGTGCTGCACCTGGACCGGGTGCACTTTGCCCCGGGCTGGGCCGAACGCACCCAGCCCGCGCAGCAGGCCGACGTAGCCGCCTTTCTTGATGCAAACAGCGAGACCGGCTGGGTCATCGACGGCAACTATACAAACCTTTGTTATGACCGCCGCCTGGCCGAGAGCGACCGCATCCTGATCCTCGCGTTCGGCCGCTGGGCCTGCCTGCGCCGGGTGATGGAGCGCACCCGCCGCTACCGCGGCAAAACCCGGCCCGATATGCGCGAAGGCTGCACTGAAAAGCTTGACGCAGAGTTTGTGCGCTGGGTCCTTTGGGACGGCCGCACCAAAGAGCGCCGCGCCCGTTTCACCGCCGTGACCGCCGCCTGGCCGGCCAAAGCAGAAGTTTTACGCAGCCAGCGCGATCTGGACAGGCTATACCGGGCAGAAAACCTGGACCCGCCGCAATAAAACCGCCATTTTTACCGCAATGCGCAGCGCCGCCCCGTTACTGCACGGGGCGGCGCTGCGTATTTATCGGCTTCAGAACATTTTTTGCAAGGTTTCACGCACCATAGCCTTCTGTTCCCCGGTCCAGGGGGCGTACTTGCTCTGGCCTTCGGGCAGTTGGAAACCGATGGCTTCCAGCGTCCAGAAATTGGTCAGCGCGCCGTTATGGAATCGGGCAATCGTCGGCGCAAAGATCCGCTTTTCCCCAATGGGCACCGCATTGCCTCTGGAATCGGTCAGGGTGTAAGGTTCCAGACAATTCCCCAGCCGTGCAAGCAGCGCATGATAGCCGGGGCCGGCCGGCGTCTTTTCCACCAGCGCGTCATCCTCCAGCGCGTAGACATCGCGGTATTCATCAAGCGGGCAGTAGCACAGCGTGCATCCCGCCCCGGCCGCCGCCTCAAGTGCAAGCGGCAGCGCGTTGCGGCACCACGGGCAGGTTGGGAAACCGAAAAACACAGTGCCCTCGCTCATATTGGCTGCCTGCTGGGCCGTGAGCAACCGCACTTGTATATCCGCCGGCAGGGCAACAGCCTGGAAGTAGTTGCCCGGGTCAGTCAGGCGTTCCTGTCCGTTCAGGGATTCATAGGCCTGTCGCAGGGTATCGGCGTCCGCCCGGGCCCGGCGGGCCGCCGCCACCCGGTGCCCGATCACACCGGCCGCCGCGGCGGCTATGCCGGCTGCGGCAATGGCTTTGTGCTTATTCTTCATGACACGTTTGTCTCCTTGGCTTCAAACATAGGGGCAAACCGCAGCGCTGTCGCCCCGCTTTCTGTGAAAAAACACCGCGCCGGAAAATTTTTCCGGCGCGGTGTTGGAGCTGGCAACAGGAATCGAACCTGCAACCTGCTGATTACAAATCAGCTGCACTGCCAATTGTGCTATGCCAGCCCAGTTGGGTGCGGCGGGCAAACCCCGAAGCACCCATGTATTGTACCACGCAGCGGCGTGCTTTGTCAACCGTTTGGCGGCATACCGGGCAATTACTCAGTGCGCAAGCGCGGCCTGCAAGGCGCAGTAATCGGCAAGTGTAAGCTGTTCGGGCCGCAGGCGGGCGTCAAGCCCGGCGGCTGCCAGCGCTTCCAGCACCTGCGGTTTTGGCAAGCCCAGGCCGGCCGAAATCGCGTTGGCTGCTGTTTTGCGCCGCTGGCTGAAAGCCGCGCGAATCAGCCTGAACAGCCCGGCTTCCTCCCCGCGGGGCGGGGTAACCGGCGATTTTTTGTGCAGATCCAGCCGGATCACCGCGCTGGTTACCTTGGGCGCAGGGTAAAAGCTCCCGGGCTGTACCGTGAAAAGCTGCCGCGGCGTGGCATAATAGGCGACGGCATAACTGATCGCGCCGGCCGCCCGGGTCCCGGGTTCGGCGCACAGGCGCTGCGCGGCCTCGCGCTGCACCATAACCGTGATGCTCTGCACCGGCAGCCGGCTTTCAAGCAGCCGCATCAGGATCGGGCTCGTGATGTAATAGGGCAGGTTTGCGCATACCGCGACCGGCTTATCGCCGAATTCCTCACGCAGCAGCGTATGCAGATCCACATCGAGCACATCGCCCCAGACGATTTTGATATTGTCCTTCCCTGCCAGTGTTTCGGCCAGCAGCGGTTCCAGCCGGCGGTCCAGTTCGATCGAAACCACCTTGTCCGCCCGGGCGGCAAGCTGCTCGGTCAGCACACCAATGCCGGGGCCGATTTCCAGCGCGCCCCAACCGGGGCCGAGGCCGGCGGCTTCGGCCATACGGGGGCAAACGCCGGGGTTGACCAAGAAATTCTGGCCGAACCCCTTGGAAAGTGAAAAATCATACCGTTTGCAGAGATCCCGGATCGTGGAAAGATCGGTCAGCGCTGGCATAGCTCCCCCTTACCCGACCAGCGCGGCCACCGCGTTGAGCGCGCGGCGAATCTGGGGGTCGGTATCAATGGTGAAATCATAGTAGCTGCTCTGCTCGTCGGCAGTCAGGGCGGCCTCAATATCAGGGGTCAGGCCGACTTCATTCCAGGTGGCGCCCTCATTGTCAAGCAGCAGGCCGACCGTGATGACGGCGGCGCTGCCATCCGAAAAACTCTGCGGATCGCCCAGCAGCACCCCCATGCCGGCCGTTGTGGTGCCGACAATGGTCGCCCCGCTCATCTTGCGCAGCGCATTGGCGAACAGTTCAGCCCCGCCCGATGTATTGCCGTTCACAAGGCAGACCATCGGCAGGGTAACCTCATTGTCGTCCGAAACGCGCAGATCCTCGGTGGTGCCGTCCTTGGCCTGGCTTTGGGCAATCAGGCCGGCCGGCACACAGGCGTCGGCTGCAATCAGGGCGGCGTTGAGGTTTTCGCCGGTGTTATCACGCAGGTCAAACAACAGCGCCGTGGCGCCCTGGTCCTGCATACTCTGCACCGCGGTGCGGAACTCCACGCCGGTGTTGGCCGAGAATGCATCCACCCGGATGTACCCGACCCCATCGGCTGTGAGCTGGGGGTAAACCGTGGTGGCGGTATAGTTGGCGCGGGTGATCTCGTAGCTTTGTTCCTGCCGGTCCGGCGTCAGGTAGTCAATGCTGACCGCGCTGCCCGCCTCACCGAGCAGCGCCGAGTTGATTGCAGCGGTATCGGCCAGCGTGCGCACGCTGGTGCCGTCAATCGCCGTGATGAACCCGCCGGCAGCCAGCCCGTTTTCATCGGCCGGGCTGTTGTCGTAAACGCGCAAAATCCGCGCGTAACCACTGGATGCATCCTTGACAACCGAAACGCCGATGTTCATAAGCCGGCCGCTCTCAACGCCAACCTGCTCCGAATAGGCAGCTGCCGAATAATACCGCGCATAGGGGTCATCAATGCCGAGCATATAACCTGCGGCAATGCGGTCGTTCAGCGTATCCTCATTGATGTCGCCGTAGGCGTTGTTGCGCACATAGCGGTCAATTTCGGAAAGCTTGTTGTACATCCGCTCACGGTTTTTTACGTCCTGAACCGTATCGTTGAACATTTCCTGCGAGACAACCATCGTGATGGAGAAGGTGACAGCCATCGCGATCAGGGTGACGGTGGCAGCCACCGCCAGGTTCACTTTTTTGCTCATAGGGTGGGGATTCTCCTTCAAAAATCAGCCTGTGCCGGGCGCAGCGTCATACAAACGCGTAAATTACCGAAGAAAACAGCCCCAATACCATAGCGGCTGCCAGCACAAGGCAGGCGACGCGGGCCGTCTTTTTATGATGTTTGTCCACTTAGGTTCCCTCCTTGCTAACAAAGGGTGGAAAGCTTCAAACCAAATTTCCGCAGATCAGTGCGGCACATAATTCAGCGCATTGGTGCGCGCGCCGTTGACCCGCAGTTCAAGATGCAGGTGGTTGCCGGTGGAGTTGCCGGTGGAACCGACATAACCGAGCACATCGCCCTGGGCGACGGCCTGACCGAGGCTGACCGCCGGGGTCGAAATCATATGGGCGTAGAGCGAAGCGTAGGTATTGCCCTGGTCGTCGGTGCCGTGGTAGACCATGACATAGTTGCCATAGCTGGAATGGTAGGTCGAGGTGATGACCTGCCCGGCCGCAATTGCGCGGATCGGGGTGCCGCCGGGCGCGGCAAAATCGACCCCCTTATGGCCGCCGGAGCCATACTGGCAGGAAATGTACTTGTAGCTGTCAAGCGGGCAGATAAAATTGAGCGAGCAGCTGATCGGCGCCGAAGCGAAATCGTCCTGTGCCTGGCTGATCAGGCTGCGCAGGTAAGAGTCCAGTTCCTCGGCAGCCTTGTCGAACTCGGCCTGCTTGTCGCTTTGGGCGGCGGCAAGGGCCTGTTCCTGCGCTTCAGCGGCCGAAATCGAGCTGTCCAGTTCCTGGATCGTGCTGGCAAGCTCGTTTTGGGCACTTTCCAGCTGGCTGCGCTGGTCCGCCGCGCTGGCCTCCTGGGCTTCCAGCGTGGCTTTCTGGTCCTCCAGTTCCTGCCGCTCGGTTTCCAGTTCAGCCTTCTGATTGTTAAGGTCGGTACAGACAGCCTGGTCTTCCTCTGCAATGTTGGCCATCGCCTTGCTGATGGTCAGCAGCTGGAAAAGATTGGTCGCACTGGAAAGCAGCGCGATGCCGCCCTGGTCGTTGAGCTTCTGCATGCTGACCATCCGCTCTTTGAACCCGGCCCAGCGTGCGTCGAATTCCTCCTGTTTGGCTTCAATCTCCGCCTGTTTGGCCGTGATCGCGTCCTCAGTTTCGCCGATTTGGGTCTCCAGCTCGGCGATCAGATCCGCGATAACCGCCACCTGCTGCACCAGCACATCCTGCCGGGCCTGCGCGTCGGCGCGGCTGGCCTCAGCGCTTTCAAGGTTTTCCTGGTTTTCTTCGCGCTGTTCCTTGATGGCGTCCAGTTCCTGCTGCAGGCGGTTCTTTTCGGCTTCCAGCTCCTGCTGGCGGTCATCGGCACGGGCCGGCAGCGCCACCTGGAAGCCCAGCGCAAGCGCCAGGCAGCAGGTCATCAGCAGCGAACCGAAGCGGCGGGCCGCCCTGCGGAACCGGTGTGTTTTGAATCGATCAGCCATCTTTTTCCCCTCCCCCATTATTTTCAAGCGTTTAGATGCGGTGCGCCTTCGGCGCTTTTTTGAAAACGTGCCGGAAACATCGTATCAATTTTTTGAGCGCGCGGCGCGATCCATCTTATCTTCACTCTAAACTCTGAACACTAAACAAAAAAGATCAGACATTGAGGTGCTTGCGGATACTGGTGGCGGTGCCGATGCCGCACAGCACAAAACCAAACAGCACAAACCCGATCACGATGAAATACCACACATCCGCAAGCGGAACCAGCGCACCGCCAAACATTGTGGAGAGGTTGGTCGGGTTTTCAATATACCAGCGGCTGAGCGCATAGTAAGCGCCGCAGACAATCCCCGAAGAAATAGCTGCCGAGAGAAGCCCCGAGGTTGTGCCCTCGACAAAAAAGGGGAAGCGGATAAACCCGTTGGTTGCGCCGACAAGTTTCATGATCGCGATTTCTTTGCGGCGGGCAAAGACCGTGATGCGGATTGTGTTGTTGATGACGACGATGCTGACCAAGGCAAGCACCGCAACAAGGCCGTAACAGACATAGTTCACAACATTTTGAAGCGACACAAACAGACGCGACATATCCACCGGCGCGCTGACATCATCGACATACTCAAGCGCCTGCAGCTGCGGCAGGATCGATTCAATCTGGCTGACATCGGTCACAACAACCTTATAGCAGCGCTGGAAGGGGTTGTCGTTGGCAAAAACTTCCTGCAGGCTTGTGTAAGCCGAAAGCATGTCGTCGTATTGCGAAAGGATATCCTGGCTTGAATAGTAGGTGATCGAAGCAACGCCGGGCACCGCCTCGATCGCATCGCCGAGAGCGGCGGCCTGTTCATCGGTGGCGTCGTTCTGGACATAGACCATCGTCATATTCTGCTCGCCGATATAATCGACGATTGCCTCAATGTTGACACCGAAGAGAAACGCCGCGCCGACAAGCACCATACAGACAGTCAGCACACCCATTGAAGCGAAGGTCATGAGCCGGTTGGCCCGCATGCTGTGCAGGCCCTGGCCGACCAGGTATGTAAAACTGGAAAACCGCACGCTCTTCCCTCCCCCTTAAATATAAGCCGGCTCCATGCCGAGCTCCCGCATCCGGGCTTCGTATTCCTGGGCGACCTCCGGGTGGGCGGTATCGGCCGCCACCTGGCCGTGGGCCAGCGTGATGACCCGGTTGTGATATTTTTTGGCAAGCTTGTGAACAAGCTCATGCTCATGGGTGACAACCACAACGGTGATGTGCACCTTGTTGATCGCCTCAAACAACTGCATGATGTCCATGCTGAGTTCGGGGTCAATGTTGCCGGTGGGCTCGTCCGCAATGATAAGCTTGGGGCCGTGGGCCAGCGCCCGGGCCACAGCCACACGCTGCTGCTCACCACCCGAAAGCTCGTCCGGCAAGCGGTCCATCTTGTCTTCCAGGCCGACAAGGCTCAGCGCAAAGGGCACGCGGTTCTTGATCGTCTTGGTCGAAATGTTCGTGACCCGCATGGCAAAGGCAACGTTTTCATAGACGGTCATGGTCGGGATCAGGCGGAAATCCTGAAAGACAACCCCCATCTGCCGGCGGATATAGGGCACCTTGCGGCGGCGCAGCCGGGTCAAATCCTGCCCGTTGATGATAACGCGGCCTTCGGTGGGTTTTTCTTCCATTAACATCAGCTTCAGGAAGGTGGATTTGCCTGCGCCGGAATGCCCCAGCACAAAGACAAATTCCCCTTCCTCAATCTGGATATTGATATCTTCCAGCGCGACGTTTTCGTCGTTCTGGGTTTCATACACCTTGGAAACGTGTTCAAACTGAATCATGCGCATACTCCTGCTCAGCACTTCCCTGCTGTGTGATAGGCACAGCGATACAACTATTACTCTATCATGGAAAAGCCGCCGCGTCAAGATTCGCGCGGCGCCAGAATGGGCGATGCGGCGCGAAAGCAAGGGCATGCGGCGGGATTTGTGGAAACTTTGTAAAATTTGGCTGCGGCCTACCGCCGGCAATCCAGCAGCAGCGCGTCGCTGCCTTCCCCGGTCGTAACGGTGACAAGGAAGCTGTAGACCGTGTCAAACCGATAGGTCACGCTGCCGTCGGCGGCCGTGCCCGGAACATAGTCGGCCTTTTCGATCGGTTCGCTTTCGGTGTAGGCCGTATAGCCGCCGTCTTCCTCCGGAGCCGCAAAGGCGACGGTGAGCGCGGCGTCCTCCGGCAAGCACAGCAGCGGCGCGCCTTCGGTAACCAGCAGCGGCAGCTCGGTCGTTTCGCCTTCGGCATCGGTATACAGGGCGGTGGATTCGGTCACGGTGCAGTTGGCGATCGAAACCGCCGCGCCGCCAGCCGGCAGCACGGCCTGCCAAACAGGCGCCGTATCCGTCTGCGCACAGCCTGCCAGGGCGGCGGACAGGGCCAGGGCGGCGCAGGTTTTGGGGAAGCTTCTCATAAAAAACCTCGGCCTTTCAGCAATGATGAACGGGAAGAAAGCGAAATGCATCGCGGCGCAGCCTGCCGCACCGCTGCAAACCGGCCCGCTTTTGGCGCACGCCGCCCTGCCGCCTTTTTGAACGCAGGGCTTCATCTATATGGGTCATACGGCCCGGTCGGGATTTCCTCCCCAAGTTCCAGCGTGCGGGGCGTCAGGCCGGTCGCGGCGAGCACAAACCCCATCAACATGCCAAGATGCAGATGCAGGTGGCGGTATTGGGCGAGAATCAGGGTGAACCGGACCCATTGGCAGCCTGCCGGGCGCTGCAGCAGGTCTTCATCGTGCAGCGCGGTCAGATACAGCGAGAGCTTGGCCTTGATGGTGTGAAAGTACTCATAGATTTGGCGGCGGGTCAGGCGGGTGGCCGGGTAGATGGCCAGGTCTTCCAGCCGCGGGGTGTGGATCGGCGGCTCGACAAAATCGCGGTCGCGCGGGTTGATGAACCACTGGTCGAGCGCATGCAGCATATGATAGATATGCTGCCACAGCGGCGCGCCTCCGTACGGGCGATCCCAGAGTTCATCCGGAATACAGTCAAGCACGTTCTGGGTTTCCCACAGTGCGCGGACTGTCATCTCGGTCAGGATGGCATGATAGGAATTCTCCCGCATGGCGGCCTTCTCCCCTCTTGGTGCAGCAAAAGCGCTTGTTGGGGTTAGTATCGGCCGCCGGGGCGGGATTCATACGCGGTCAGCCTTCGACAATGGTCGTGGCCAGCGTCTTTTCACTGTACTGGCTCGAGATGATCGGGGTCAGCGATACGCGGGAGTAGACCCCCTGCACAACGCCGTCGTAGATATACAGCCCGGTCAGGTTGTAATACCGGTTCAGGCCGAATGTGCCAGCCGCGTCAAGGCCGTAATCCTCGGTGACATAGGGGGTGTGGAACGCCTGCATCAGGTAGCCTGTTTCGGGCAGGGCTTCCACCACGGCGCGCCATTCTTCTTCGGTATGCTCCACCCCGGCGTGCACCCCGCGTGAGCCGTAAGAATCCGGCGGTTTGAGAATCCAGGCATCCTTATCGGCCAGCAGTTCAGCTTTGCGGGCCGGCGTGTAGGGCGCGGTGCCGGGCAGATGGGCGGCCAGGTAGGCATTTTCTTCGGCGGTAAGCATCGCAGCGGTCTGCGGGGCCTGCAGCACCCGGAACAGTTCCTTGTTGTGGATGATCTGGGTGTGGAAATCGCCGAGCAGCAGCACATTGCCATCCCGCGCAGCCAGCCGCAGCGCCTCGCTCTGCGCATAATGGGCGAGCAGGTCGCTGGTGACGGCGCGGCGGTAAACGACATCAATCCGCCGCCCGTCAGGCGCACAGAGCGTGCGGCCGTCGTAGCGCAGTTCCCGCACATCACAGACTACCGCGTCGAGCCCGGCGGCTTCAAAACGCCGGCGGAAGATCTCGAACTCATTGACGGTGCCGCATTCCAGGTAATCCACAATGGCAACGCAGGGCGCCCCGGCCCCGCCGGCTTTTTGCCAAAGCCGGCGCACCGTCGCAACCCAGGAATCAAACAGCTCGCAGGTGCGGGTGCGGTGGCGGGCCGTAAAGGCGCGGTAAGCCGCCGAGAGACGCTGTGCGTTGTGCAGCTCGCGGTCTTCGTTCATTGCGCTGGCGCCGTCGGTATTGAATTCACAGAACGTATAGCTGCCGGTGGCTTCATTGTAGAAAAAGTCGATACGGGCCATCGGGACAAGGCTCGGGCTGCGGCGGGCGTGGAGGATGAGGTCCTCCGTCCGGGTGTCAAAGCCGAAGAGGGCGCGGTAGCCGGCGTCGGCAAAATAGGCGTCGATCACCTTTTCAAAAATGCGGTACAGGATCTGCATATCGGCCGCCAGGCGGTCAAAATCGGCCGCCGGCAGCAGCTTGGGGGAAAAGCAGGTGCGCACATACTCGCCGTGGTGGATTGCGGTCGATCCTTTCATATAGGTGACAATCGCGTCAAAATCCCGGCGCAGCGCGGCGGGGTCCGCCTCGGCCAGGGCGCGGTATTCGGCCGCGAGGGCCGGCATGGTGGTTTTCACAGGGCGCACACCTCCCGCAGCGTTTTTTTGCGCGCGGCCAGCTCGGCCAGGGGTTCAAGCCGGCGGCGCGCATCGGAAGTGGAAAGCCGGCTCTTTGCCTGGGCCATCAGCCAGGCCATCTCCTCCGCCACCGGGCGGCCGTAAACTTTGGCCTGGTACCCGTGGCAGCACACGCCGAGTTTGGCTGATTCGATCGATTCAACCGTCGCGCCGGCGTAATGGCGCAGGATTCCTTCCTGCGCGGCGGGGCTTGAAAAAATATCCTTGATCATTTCGGTATAGCCGGCGACATAAGGCGCCGGCATGGAATCCGCCACCCGGATTTCTATATAGTTTTTCAAGCGGACATCAAAGAAAAACATGGAGAGCAGGTGCTCGATTTCCTCCCGCTGCAATGCCGAAGGGTAAACCTCAAAGGCCGATTTGCGGCCGACCCCCTCGGTGCGCGGCCCGCGGCGGGATACGACCAGCGGTTTTTGCAGCACATAATCGGCGTAGGCTTCAAAACCGAATGTCTCGTCCATCAGCATCGGCGGGATGCCGCAGCGGTCCGGGTCCACATCATTCCAGATGGTTGTGCGCACGCTGGGGGTGTGGTTGGGCTGGCCTTCATAAACCGGGGTGTTATCGGTCAGCAGGGCCAGCATCGGGGCGATCAGGCAGGCCACCCGGTATTTGCGGATGAAATCCTCCTCACTGAAATAGTCAACCGACACCTGGGTGGAAGCGGTGCCCCGCATCATCTGGGTGCCGTGCAGCCCGCGCTTTTGCAGGTAGCGGTCCATCACCTCATACCGCTTTTTGGGGATCAACGGCAAAGCTTCCGCCCTGCGGGTGGGGTGGTAGCCAAGGTTCCAGGCACGCAGGCCCAGCGGGGCCAGCGCGCGGTACAGCCGGGCCGCAAACGCTTCATACACCGCCATCAGCGCGCCGACCCCGGTCTGCGGGGCGATGCTGATTTCCAGCTGGCAGGCCGGTTCCAGGGTCAAGGTATAGCCGTTGGTCACAAATCCGAGGTAGTTGCCCTCTTCCATCAGCGGGCGCGCGCCGGGTTCCTCCAGCGCCTGCATCACGGCCTGGGCCTGTTCAAAGCTGGCCGGCGTGCCATCGATCGATGTCAGAAAATGCTCAACCTCAAGCCCCACCGTCATCCGGCCCTGGGGTTTGCAGCCGGCTTCAAAATAGGCAACCAGGGCTTCCTTCTGTCTTCTCAGGTTTGCCAATGCAACCTCCTATGTTTCAGGGCAATCCGGGGCATCGTTACTGGTACCCGTGTTATCTTTTGCAGTAGTATTGTACACCCCAAGCCGGCAAAACACAACGCCGCCGGCAACAAAAAACGCCGCGGCGGGTCAGTCCCGCGCCGCAACGTTGTTTTTTGTAAAATTTTTACATTTGTTGCCGCCTTTCCCCACAGGGTCAGTACAGCATTTCACGCGCGATGGCATATTTGCTGATGCTCATCGGCTGCGCGCAAAAGCTTGAAAGCGCGGCCCGCAGGTGGCCGGGCAAAAAGCGGTCATACTTGACTTCCAGGATTGTCATGGCCCCGCTGTGCAGGCCGAGCATCGGCACCGCCGGGTCAAACAGAGCGCTGCTTTTGGCTGCGCGCACATGTTCGTCAATCGTCAGCCGCACCCGCTCAAAATCCAGCGCCCAGGCCGTGCGCTCATAGTCAATGAGAACGGCCGGGCGGCGCCATTCCCGCCGGAAGGCCGCCCAAAGCCTGCGGGCCGCCGGCGTGTCCTGCCGGCACAGCGGCGTATCGTCGCCGGCAATCAGGGCTTCCGCCTCGGCACGGGTCAGCCAAAGTCCGGTTTTGTGGCCGTAGATCCCGCTTTTCGCTTTGCGTTCAAGGCGCGCCTGCCCGCCTGCCGGGTCGTAAAGCCGCATCCGCAACTTGCTTCGCTCGCTGACGCCAAGGACTTTGTCCTCATAATCGGTATTTTCGGGCGTGTCAAAGTACAGGCTGCGAATGAAGTAGGCGCCGCCGGCCGAATACCGGTCCCGCCGCAGCAGCGCATCCAGCATGCCGCGCAGCGCAACGGCCTCGGCCGGGTTGAGCAGGTATTTTTCCTCATGCCGGCTGACCGAAAGGAGCGGTTGGTTCATATTATATCCGCCTCCTTCAAATATGTATCCAGGTATGACAGCATGATGTCGGCACGGCGGGCAAAGTAATCCCGCACCTTCTCGACATTTTGATCCCACTCGGTTTCGGTAATGCCGCCGGGCTCCACCTCAACGCCGAGCGCGCGGGCCAGCGGCGCCAGCCAGGTTGTCTCCACCTTTTGGCGGGCCAGGTCCTGCGGAATTTCAGGCGCAAGCCGGGCGACCCACGCCTCAAAGGCCGGAAGGATGGAATCCGGCGCATAAACCGTGGCCATTTCCCGGCGGAATTCTTCGGCAAAACGTGCGCGGAAGTCCGCGTTTTGCCAGAGCTTTTGGAACAGATTGTCAACCACCGAGTACCACGGCGCTGTTTCCCTGGCTGCAAACGAGAAATCGTTTTCCAGCAGGTAGGCGAACGGGTCTACCTCCACATCATAAAGGGTGGAATCCAGGTCGTTGAGCAGGAACCGCCAGCGCCCGTCGGCATAGGGGGTGTCCGGGTCAAGCACCGCGCTTTTCCAAAGGATGGAATTGTTGCCGCCATTGTACATGCCGTCCGAATTATAGGTATACATCTGGGCGATGACATACCGGATATATTCGTCCACATCGACATTGGCTTCCACCCAGGCCATTCCTTCGGCCGTTGTGGCGTCAAGCGCATCCACCCCGAGCCCGAACGCGATTTTTTCCGGTTGGGCGTTTTCCTCGTCGCTGGTGCCGGGGCAGATCAGTTCATCCTCTTCCAGGCCGTAGTGACGTGCATAAAAATCTTCGTTTTTGCTTTCGCGCACCGTATACACGCCCCAATATTCATCCTCCAGAAACAGAATGACCGGTTCATTCCACTGTGTACCGACATCCAGGTCGTACAGGTAGTTGTTGAGGAAAGCGTCCTGGTGCAGGCTCTGGTACGCCGTGCCGTTGCCGCTGCCGCGCAGCACAACGGTGGAAAGGGTTCCCCCGCCCGGCGCAGCGGCAAGGAGATCGGTCTGGGCTCCGTCTTTCAGCTTGGTGTGCAGGTTTTTGAGCTGGACGCCGCTGCGGCTCCACCCGCCCGACACCCGCACCGTGCCTTCGGCGGCGGTCTGCACCGTGCCGTCCGTCTCCAGGATTTGCACCCGCACATCAGCCGTTTCGCGGCCACTGTAGTTGCCGGTGGCGCTGGTATCGCCGTATTTGTGCAGCGTGTAATAGGTCTGGCCCGGCATATAGATCCCTGCCGCGCCGAACAAATCGTCCGCATCCGCCGTGACGCTGACCACCGGCAGGCTGTACGGCGCAATGCCTACCCAGTAGGTGGCGACGGTGACCGCTTCGCCCAGCTTTCCGTCCTTATAGGCGCGCGCAGTGACCGTAGTCGCCTTGGCAACCGGTTCCGGCGCATAGGAGTAGGCGTAGTTTGCCAGCCAACCGCCGTGCAGCACGGTGGGCAGGCTGGCATACCGGTTGGCCTCGCCGCTGCGCGGGGTCAGGGTGATCGGCCCGGTATACAGGGTACTGCTGCCGGTGGGCAGGCTGCCATCCAGCGTATACACAATGGCCGCGCCGGCATCGGTACAGGAAAGGGTCAGTTCCAGCGCATCCTGGTAAAACCCGGCCCCGGCTGAAAAGGTCACGGCGGGCAGGTCGGCTGTTTCATCGCTGGGCTGCAAGAAAGCCGTGCTGTTGACCGCGCCGGGGGTCGGGGCTGCCAACACACCCACTTCGCTGCCTGAACCGGCCAGATAGCCATAGCTCAGGTCATATTCCTGCGCGGGAAAATCAAGGGTGTCCACCGCCGTGCCTTCGGGCGTGGTCAGCACCAGGGTCTCGCCGCGGCGGCCCAGCCGGAACCCCGTGTGCAGCGCGCCGTCGGCATCAAGACCATCAGCCCCATCGGCATACAGGAGCAGGATGTTGTTTGCCCCGCCGCTGAGCACCGTGCCTTCGGGGAAGGTCCATTTATACGGGTCGTCAGGGTCGTCGCTGAGCCCCCAGCCGGAAAGGTCCACATCCTGCCCGGTTGTGTTGAGCAGTTCAATCCAGTCCGGCGTCTGGCCGTCGCCATCGGTCAGCCCGGTCAGATTTTTGGCGCAGACTTCATTGATAAGGACGGTGCGGCCGGCGTATCCGTCCAACCCGGCAAGGTCCTGGCGCAGCAGAGCCGCCCCTGTCAGCGCGGCGGCCGCCAGCAGGGACAGCGGCAGCACAACCGGAAGCAGCCGGTGCCGGCTCATCCGATGGATTCCCCGCTGTAACTGACAAGGTTGACGCTTTCCACCCCGGCGCAGCCGCGTACCGCCGCCACAAGGGCCGCCGTGTTGCCGCTTTTCAGCCGCAGTTCATACGTCAGTTCCTGGCTGCCGGCGCGCACGCTGCGCATCCGCAGTTTGGAAGCCCGCACCTGGCCGTGTACCGCAGCTTCCACTGCGGCCGGGTCCAGCGCTTCATCGCCGCCCTGCACAACCAGCAGGTAAGAGACCGAATCGTACAAATCAAGGTTTGCAACAACCAGCACCACCGCGATCAGCGCGCTGCCCAGCACACCGGCCAGGTAAAACTCACTGCCACAGGCCAAACCGATGGCGACCGCCCAAAAGACAAAGGCAATATCGCGCGGTTCCTTGATGGCGGTACGGAAACGGATGATGGACAAGCTGCCCACCATGCCGAGCGAAAGCGCGAGATTGGTGCCGATGACGATCATAACCACCGTTGTGATCAGCGCAACAAGCACCAGCGTGACGTTGAAGTTTTTGGAATACAGCGTGCCGCGGTAGGTGCCACGATACACAAAATACATAAACGCCGACAACACCGCCGCCAACAGCAGCGAAAAGCAAAGCTGCAAAACCGAAACGCTTGTGTTGGTTTCCAGCAGGTATTCCAAAATTTGACGCGTGCTCATTCTCTTTTCTCCTTACCCGGTAATGGTGCGTATTATAGCACTGCTGTTCGCAAAAATCAATGCAATACCCGGAATTTTCACCGGAACGCGCCCGTGGCCCGGCTTTGGGGCGCCGCACAGCAAAACCCGGGCGGCAGAAAAACTGCGCGCCCGGGTTGGGAACTGCTGTGTATATTGTTCAGGCATCCTGGATGCCCGGCAGACCGTTTGCGCCGGGTACCCGGACAGCGTCAAGAATGGCGCCTTCGACAGCGCGGGCGGCCAGTGTGCCGACCACATCCCGGTCGGCCGCCACCTGCCCCAGACTGACCGCATACACGGTATCGCCATCGGCCGAAGTGTGCACCGGGCAGATCGCCCGCGCCAGGCCGTCCTGCGCCATACCGGCGATCTTGCACAGCGCGGTTTTGTCAAACTGCGCGTTGGTCAGCACAACGCCCAGTGTGGTATTCGAAACAAAACGGTTTTCTGTCACGGCGGTAGAAGCCAGCAGGGCGGCTTCGGCGCCAAGGCTGTCCGGGCGGAACTGGCCGTCCGCATCACGCAGGCCGGCTACGCGCCGGCCGGTAGCAGGGTCAATCACGTCGCCCAGGGCATTGACAGCCACCACGGCGGCCACCTGCAGCGCGCCGAGCTGGAACGCACAGGCGCCGATGCCGGATTTCATCGCACGCTCCATGCCGCAGGGCTTGCCCACCGAAGCCCCGGCCCCGGCCCCGACATTCCCGCCGCGCCATGTGCTGCGGGCGGCGTCCTGGCAGGCGGCGTAAGCCATTGCGGCGTCGGGGCGGACCGCTGCGCTGCCCAGGCTCAGGTCGTACAGATCTGCCTGGCAGACAAGCGGCACCCTGGCGTAGCCGGTATCAAACCCGATGCCGTTTTCCTCCAGATAGCGCATCACACCGCCGGCGGCATCCAGCCCAAAGGCGCTGCCGCCGCTCAGCAAAATGGCATGGATGGCCCCGGCGGCAGCCAGCGGTTTGAGCAGTTCGCTTTCCCGGCTGGCCGGCCCGCCGCCGCGCACATCCAGCCCGGCCGGGGCGCCTTCCGCCCCCAGCAGGAAAACGGTGCAGCCGGTCGCGGCTGCTTCATCCTGTGCATGGCCGATTTGCACACCGGCCAGTGCGGTCAATGGAATTTGCTGCAGTTCCATATGCTGTCTCCTTTCAGCTTGCATCCGCTTCATCCAGCCCGAGCTGGCGGCGGACATAGGCGGGGGCTTCGGCACGGGGAATGCCCAGTACATAGCCAAGCTCACCGTAGAGCTGCTCTTCGGCCAGGTGGGTATACCGCTCATCCAGGCCGGTCGGGTGCCGGCCCTGTTTGGCACGCTGTACCCGCCGGGCGCGCAGGGTTTTCAGCAGCGCCGCAATGGCGCGGCAGTCACAGCCATGAAGCACGGCGCGGTAATCGGCCTCACGCTTTTTTTCATCCTGCACTGTAAGGGGTTCAATGCCGGGCAGGTCTGCAATAACGGCTTCAGCCTCCGCCTTGGTCAGCGGCGGGCGAATGACAATGGCCGCCCCGTCTACCGGCGCATAGATGACCAGTTCCTGCTGATAGTATGCACGCAGGGTGTAGTACAGGCGATGTTCGGTTGCGATGCGCATTTTGAGCGGGGCTACCTCCTCCACACGGCAGATCCCGTGCGCCCCATAGATGACGATGTCCCCTTTTTGATACATGGCTTCACACTTTCTTGTCCCGCGGCGCCGGCACGCGGCGCCGCCTTTGATTTCCTACCTATAATAATAGTATAGCACAGGCGTCCGGGCGGCGCAAACGAAATTTTACAAAAACTTCATAATTTCGGGCTTTCTTCCATTCCTTCCCGCTGCCGCTTGCCAGCGGGCGGCGGGCGGTGTACAATAGAAACAGCAAACCTCAGCGTTTTCAGTGAAAGGGAGTTTTTTGCATGAACAAACCGATCCTGGCCGTGATGGCGGCCGGCATGGGCAGCCGCTACGGCGGGCTGAAGCAGATTGACCCGGTGGGGCCGCACGGCGAGGCAATTTTGGATTACAGCCTGTTTGACGCGCGCCGTGCCGGTTTTGAGACCGTCGTCTTTATCATCAAGCCGGAGATCGACGCGGCTTTCCGTGAGAGCGTCGGCGCACGCGCCGAAAAAGCCGGGCTCACCGTGCGCTACGCCTACCAGACGCTGGACAAGCTGCCGGCCGGGTTCACAGTTCCCGAAAGCCGCGTCAAGCCCTGGGGCACGGCCCACGCGGTGCTTGCAGCGGCCGAAGCGCTCGACGCACCGTTCGCTGTCATCAACGCCGACGACTACTACGGCCCGACCGGCTTCCGGCTGATCTACGACCACCTGGCCCATGCCGCAACCGAGCCCGGAACCCCCAGCCCCTGGGCGATGGTCGGTTTTCTGCTCGGCAACACAGTCAGCGAGAACGGGTCGGTTTCCCGCGGGGTGTGCGAACTGGACGCTGAAAACAAGCTGATCCGGGTGACCGAGCGCACCCGGATCGAGACGCGCGGCGACGGCATTGCCTATACCGAGGATGACGGCGCGAGCTGGCAACCGCTTGACGCCAAGGACGTCGTCTCGATGAATCTGTGGGGCTTTACGCCGGATTTCCTCGACCGCGCGCGGGACGGTTTTGCAGCGTTTTTGCAGGAAAATCTGCCGAAGAACCCGCTCAAATGCGAGTATTACCTGCCGAGCGTCGTGACCGCCGCGCTGGCCGACCGCGCCGCGACGGTGCAGGTGCTGACCAGCCCCGACAAATGGTACGGCATCACCTACCGCGAGGACAAACCCGCCCTGATGGCCGCCCTGGCCCGCATGGCGGAGGAAGGGCGCTACCCGAAGGGGCCGCTGTTCTGAAAAGAGTTGAGAGTTTAGATATAGAACGCGCCTGCGGCGCGAATTTGAAAATTGCCGGAAAGTTACCGGTCATCTTTTCAAATCGCGCCGCAGGCGCGTATGGGTTCAGCCACGCGAGCGGATTATGCTGTGTTAAATCACTCTGTTTTCTGCTGTTTGGAATCCTCTTCGGCGGTGTTTGGAAGTACATTGTCCTGTTTTTCACTTGTGCCGGATGGTTTCGCCACCTCGCTATTAGACTGCTTCAAATATTCCCGCGTTATCGAAAGTACAAAGGTTGAAATGAAGTGTATGAGCCACATGAGGGCTCCAAGCTGGTTGCCTATAAGCGAAATGAGAATTGTGTTTCCTTCACGCAACAGGATAATTGTGTTTACTAAAATTACGGGCAACGTCCCGTAACGAAGAATCTTCCAACAAGCAGTCCAACATTTGGCCTTTTTCATCGCATATGTCCTTAATATCGTGTTGCTTTGATATATGGAGCCTTTTATTGTGATTCAAACCAAATTGTTTCTCCACCGTAAACCAAATCACGCTGAATATTCATAATTATGCCGCGGCCTGCGGCTTCAGCAGTCGATATCTGATAGGAATACGAGGCAAAGAAAATACTATACATTACATCATCGGTATTGCCTTCCTTTATTTCTATAGTTCCAAAATAATCCTTTTTCTATATTTGTCAATATAAATTATATACAAATCGATGTCAGAAAATTTGTGTAAAAAACAATTCCTGTTCTCACATCTTCTCTAACCAAAATTCAACGCGCCTGCGGCGCGAATTTGAAAATTGCCGGAAAGTTACCGGTCATCTTTTCAAATCGCGCCGCAGGCGGGTTTTCCTTATCTAAACTCTTACCTCTAAAATCTCAACTCTCATAAAAACCGTATCACCTGCGCGTCGGCATCGACGGCGGCGGGGATGCCGAGGGGCAGGATGCAGCGCGGTGTGGCGTGGCCGATGTTCAGATTGCCAAGGATCGGCAGCGACGGGTCGGCAACCACCTCACAGAGGATGCGGCGGTAGTCGCCGGCATATTTCTCGTCCATCGGCTTGCCGACCAGCACGCCGGACACGGCCGAAAAAACGCCGGCTTGTTTGAGCGCCTCCACCATGCGGCGATACTTTTCCGGCGCGGGCTGTTCCTCGCTTGATTCCAGCAGCAGGATCTTGCCGCGCCAATCCTCCAGCGTCGGGAAAAGGCCATACCGCGCGCAGGTTTCCACTGAATCGGCGTAGCGGGTGTTGTCAAACAGGTCGAACAGCGTATCAATGCAGCCGCCGAGGATTTTCCCCTCGAACCGCGCCGGCCCCTGCCAAAGCTCGAACCCGGCGTTCGGGTGAGCGGGCATCGCGCTGCCAACGGCGGCCGGCGAAAAGTCGGTGCGGCCGTCATACCAAACCGGGCTCGGCGTAACCTGGCGAATGGCGCCGGTGCGCAGCAGCTCGGTGAAATACCGCTCGGTATAGGGCAGCATGGTATCGGCAATCTCACAGACATCGGACAGGAAAGCCTGTCCATAGAAGGTCGGCAAGCCGAGTTTGTGCAGCATCAGGTGGTTGACCGTCGTATCCGAAAAGCCGAGGAAGATTTTGTTTGTGACGGCATTTTTCAGTTCATCATGGCTGAAGAGATAGGGCAGAAGCCGGTAGGTATCGTCCCCACCGATTGCACAGAGGATCATATCGACCGCCGGGTCGCGGAAGGCATCACACAGGTCGGCGGCGCGGGCTTCGGAGTGGGCGGCGATATAATCCCGGCCGCGCAGCGCGTGCGCGCCGAATTGCACCTGCACGCCCCAGGCCCGCAGGCGTTGCAGCCCGATTTCGAGCTCGTGGCGCACAAAATCCTCGCCCAGGGTACCGGCCGAAAGGCTGACGATGCGGATGGTTTTGACTTGCATGGATCCTCTCCCCTTTTCCTGTTTGATAGAAAAACGCGCTCGCGGCACGATTTGGAAAAGCGCTCGGGAACATCCTTGACTCGTTTTTCAAAATCGCGCCGCAGGCGCGTTTCCTTAACTTAACTCTAAACTCTGAGCTCTAAACTCTCAAAACTTACCGCACTTCAGGCGCGGGCACCGGGGCGTCGATCGAGGCGGGTTTGCCTTCGATCCACTGGATGGCCTTCTTCGGGCACTTGGTCACGCAGGTGCCGCAGCCGTTGCACTGGGTGTAATCGATGACGGCAACGTTGTTTTTGAGGAAGATCGCCTGCTGCGGGCAGTTCTTGACGCAGAGGCCGCAGGCAATGCAGCCGGTCTTGCAGATTTTGTTGACCGCCGCGCCGCGCTCGGTGTTCGAGCATTTGACGGCCGGCTGCGGAGCGATCGGCTTCATATCGATGATGCCGCGCGGGCAGGCGCTCTGGCAGGCAGTGCAGCCGGTGCACTTTTCGCGGTCAACTTTGGCCACGCCGTTCACGATGTGCATCGCGTCAAAGACGCAGGCGCGGGTGCAGTCCCCCAGGCCCAGGCAGCCGTAGGCGCAGGCGCTGGGGCCGCCGGCCACGGCGGCCGCGGCCACGCAGGTCTGTACGCCCTGGTAGGTAAAGCGCTGCTGGCAGTTTTCGCCGCCGTTGCAGAGCACAACGGCCCGCAGGCTCGGCCGGTCGGAGCTTTCGGCCCCCATAATTTCATTGATCGCGTCGGCCGTTTTGTCTCCGCCGGGTGCGCACTTGAAGGTCGGCGCACCGTCCTCAACAATCGCCTTGGCATAATCGGCACAGCCGGCATACCCGCAGCCGCCGCAGTTTGCGCCGGCCAGGCAGGCCGTGACTTCGGCAATGCGGGGGTCCTCATAGACCGCCATGAACTTGGAAGCCAGCACCAGAATGATACTGCCCACCAGCCCCAGCACCGCCAGTACGGCGACCGCCAGAATGATCGGATTCATCTGTGTTCCCCCTTCTTTACAGCAGTGCGGCGATGATGTTTTCGACCAGGCCGCCGAAGCCCATAAAGCTCATCGAAGTGATGGCAGCCGAAACCAGCGTGATCGGCAGGCCTTTGAAACTTTCGGGCGGGTTGGCGGCTTCGACACGCTGGCGCACACCGCAGAACAGCAGCATCGCAACCAGGAATCCGACACCCGCGCCGGCCGCACAGACCAGCGCTTCGGCAAAAGCCAGGCCAAAGCCCTGCTCCGTAACGACCGAGGAATAGTCCTGCACGGCGAGGATGGTCACGCCAAGCACGCAGCAGTTGGTGGTGATCAGCGGCAGATAGACGCCGAGCGCGGTGTAAAGCGCCGGAACATACTTTTTGAGCGTAATCTCAATCAGCTGGACCAGCACCGCGATGACCAGGATGAAGATGACCGTTTGCATATAGCCAAGGTCAAACGCATCCAGCAGATAAATCTGCAGCGGGAAGGTCACGGCCGTGGCCAGCACCATGACAAAGATGACGGCCAGGCCCATGCCGACCGAGGAATCGAGCTTTTTCGAGACACCCAAAAACGGGCAGATGCCCAAAAACTGGACAAGGACGTAGTTGTTGACCAGGATCAGGTTAAAGAAGATGGTCGCAAACACAGCCACCTGGCTCATGCCTGGTCACCCCCTTTCGCGGTATCGGCCCCGTTTTCGGCCTTGGCTGCGTCGATGGTGTCAAGCATGACATCGCCGCAGCTCTTGCGCTCGATCGGGTGGTTGGTCTTCTTTTCAATAAAGATGCAGAGCGCCATCAGGCAACCGAATACGAAGAACCCCCCCGGCGCCTGGTTCATGATGCCCATGCGGTCAACCGATTCCGGGATGATCTGGATGCCGAGCCAGCTGCCGTTGCCGAGAATTTCCCGGATGGAGGACATGCAGAGCATCGTGAGGATGTAGCCCAGGCCCATGCCAAGGCCGTCAAGCGCGGATTCGACCACCGTGTGCTTGCAGGCGAACATTTCGGCCCGGCCAAGGATGATGCAGTTGACGACGATCAGCGCCAGGAAAACGCCGAGTGATTCGTATAGATCCGGCACATAGGCTTGCAGCACCATCTGTACAACGGTGACGAAGGCCGCAATAATGACAATGTAGCAGGGCAGATGAACTTTGTCCGGGATTGCCTTGCGCAGCGCGCTGATGACAATGTTTGAGCATACGAGCACGAAGGTCATGGAAAGGCCCATGCCAAGCGCGCCGGACACCGTGGTGGTGATCGCCAGGGCCGAGCAGCACCCGAGCACCAGGCGCAGCACCGGGTTTTCGCGGATGATACCGGCGGTAAAGATTTTCCATTTGCTGGGTTTGTTTTGTTTGGCTGCCATCTTTACGCCACCCCCTTGAGTTCGGTGTTGTAGCAGGTGATCGCCGCATTGAGGGCGTTGAATACCGCGTCAGAGGAATAGGTCGCGCCGGCAATCGCATCCACCGGGTTCCCCGCGGCAACCGGCTCGGCGGCGTTCCAGCCCAGGAAGGCCGAAACAAAGCTGTCCTCCGCCACCTTGGAGCCGATGCCGGTCGTCTGGGTGGAAGCGTCAACGCTGAGGTTCAAAATCGAACCTGCCGCATCAAAACTGACAAAGAGGGTCACCTGGTTGCCGCTGTACCCGGCGGCCGAAGCCTGCACCGCAATGGTGCCGTCCGGCGCTGTCACCGCGCCGATCACGCCTTCGGTTGTCAGCCCGTCGTGGGTGACAAGGGATGCCGCGTCGGTGCCCGCAGGCAGCACGCCGAGATAGGCTTCCTGGGTCTGGGCGGCCTCATTGGCCGCAATGATCGGGGCGGTCACATCATTAAGCACGGCAAGCGCCGCACTGCAGACCACGCAGATCACAACGAGGATGATGACCGGGTAGACCATCGTCTTAAAGGTGGACTCCCCTTTCGCCTTGTTTGCTGCCATCAGGCTTCGCCCCCTTTCTTCTGTTTTGCTTTCTTCTTGCTGAAGCCAAGCGGCACCTGGCGGCTCCATGCATTGAACCACGGGGTCATCAGGTTGCCAAGCAGGATCGCGAAGCTCATGCCCTCGTTCATACTGCCAAAGGTTCGGATGGCGAAGGTGATGAGGCCGATGAAGACGCCATAAAAAAGCTTGCCCTTGGTGGTGAACGGGCTGGTGACATAATCGGTCGCCATAAAGACCGCACCAAACAGCAAACCGCCGCTCATGATCTCAACAAGCGCCGTCTGCACGCTGCCGGTGGCAGCCCAGCTGCACAAAAAGACCGTAACCGTGATGGATGCCGGGATTGTGATTTCGATTGTGCCAAAAGCCAGCATCAGCGCCAGGCCCAGCAGAATGGCAAGCACGCAGGTTTCGCCCAGCATGCCGCCGTGGTTGCCAAGGAAAAGGTCCAGCAGGCTGAGCTGCTCGGCCGCCTGCACGCCGCCTTCGGCCACGACCTGCAGCGGGGTTGCCGAAGCCAGCGCGTCCACCGCAAGATCCGGGTAGACATAGGTTGTCATACGGGAAGCAAAGCTCACAAACAGCACAATGCGGGCGACCAGCGCCGGATTGGCGAAGTTATAGCCAAGGCCGCCGTACAGCTGTTTGACCACAACGATGGCGACAAACGCGCCGACGACGCAGATCCACAGCGGCATGCCGGCCGGCACATTGAGCGCCAGAATCACACCGGTTACACAGGCCGAAAGATCCCCCACCGGATTGGGCTTTTTCCGCAGCAGGCAGTACAGATATTCAAACGCAACGCAGGCCAGCACGGTGACAGCCACCGTGACCAGCGCGCCGTAGCCAAAGATCAGCCCCGATGCAACAATGCAGGGCGCCAGCCCGACAAGCACCGTGCCCATCAGCCCACGGGTGGTGGCGGTGTCCCGGATATGGGGCGAGGCTGTGACAAGCAAAGATTGATCCATTATTTACCCCCCTTGCGCTGTTCACGCAGATACCAGTTTTTCGCCAGCGTAACAGTCTGGGAGACCGGCCGTTTGGCCGGGCAGACATAGGTGCAGCTGCCGCAGGCAACGCACAGGTCCACGCAGAGTTTTTGCAGCGCGGCGGTGTCTTTCTGGTTATAGTTTTCGACAATCACAACCGGTTCAAGGCCCATCGGGCAGGCTTCTATGCAGCGGCCGCAGCGGATGCAGGGCTGCGCTTCGGGCAGCGTGGCAGCCTTGCGGCCGAACAGCAGCAGGCCGTTGTTCTGCTTGAGCACCGGGAAATCGGCGCTTGGCGCGGCGCCGCCCATCATCGGGCCACCGAAAATAATTTTACCGAGCTCCACTTCCGGCTTGATGCCGCCGCATGCCGCAATGACATCACGGTAGAGCGTGCCGATCGGCACCTCAATATTCTGCGGCTTGGCGATTGCATCACCATCGACAGTCAGCCGTTTGCTGACCAGCGGGATGCCGGTTTTCAGGAATTTGCCCAGGGTCGATACGCTCGTCACGTTCATCACGATGCAGCCGACATCGGCCGGCAGCCCCGGTTTGCCCGAAGGGCCGACCTGCGGTACTTCGCGCCCGGTGCAGGTTTCCACCAGCGTTTTTTCGGCGCCCTGCGGGTACCGCATCGGCAGCGGTTTGACCCGTACCCCTTCCACGCCGCGGGTCAGGGTGCACATCAGGTCAATGCATTCCGGTTTGTTGCGTTCAATGCCGATGATGCAGTGCGGGATTTCGCAATACTTCATCGCCGCCTGGATGCCGGCCAAAATGGATTCGCTGCACTCCAGCATTTCGCGCGCGTCGGTTGCCAGGTAAGGCTCGCACTCCGCCGCATTGATGAGCAATGTATCAACCTTGGCCGCCAGTTTGACATGCGTCGGGAAGCCCGCGCCGCCCACGCCGACCAGCCCGCAGGCCTGGACGGCGGCCAGCAGGGACTCTTTGTCCTTGACAACCGGCGGCTGGCAGGCGGGGTCAACCGTCTGGTTGCCATCGCAATGGATCGCAACAGCCTGGCAGACCGCGCCGTTGACCATCCGCATCGGCGCGACATCGACAACAGTGCCCGAGACGCTTGCGTGGATATTGGCGCTTACAAAGCCCCCCGCTTTGCCGATCAAGGTGCCGACCATAACCGGGTCGCCTTTTTTAACGACCGGCTCGGCCGGTGCGCCGATGTGCATCGACATAGGGATCACGACGTTTTCCGGCACAGGCATCTGGACAGTGGCCATACCGGCGGTCGCTTTCTCATGCGGCACCACGGCGCCCTTGGCGGAGCGCTTCAGGAATTTGAACATGGAACCTTTTCCCCCGTTTCCGTAAGTCCGCACCCCGGGACCGGGGGCGGAATAGAATACAAATACCATTTTACCTTTGGAGACTTGACAAGTCAAGACAAACACCGGCAATCTTTTGCCCCGCCTTTGCCGAAACGGGCGCGCTTTGCACACATTGCCTTTTGGGGCCGGATGTGGTATACTGGAAACAATCTAGCATTGCCCGCCGGGCAGGGAGGTACGCCGCATGAAAACGCTTTGCAAACTGATCGCCGCCTTGGCCTTGCTGGCCGGCGTGCTGGCGCTGATCGCCGCGCTGCTGAATGCGCGTGAGGATGACACCGGCTATATCAAATTGTATGACACCGACGCAGGCTGACCCTGCGCCGCAGCACAGCGCCCCGGGCAACCCCGGGGCGATTTTTTTGCGCAAATCCGGCATGCAGAACGCCCCGGCCGCATGGCCGGGGCGTTGGCTTTTTGCCTTATTTTGAAACCTTTTCCTTCAGACGACCGCTCGCCTTAAAGCCGGGAATGGAGGTAGGCTGCAGCTGGCTGACAACCTTGGTTTTGGGGTTGGTGAAGTTCTTGGTCTGGCGCTCCCGCATTTCGAAGCGGCCAAACCCCGCGATGGTGACTTTGTCCCCTTCGCGCAACACGTCCCCAATTGTCCCGAAGATGCCATCCATAACCTTCTCGACGGCGCTGGCGCTCATGCCGGTGTCGCCGGCAACTTTGGTAATCAACTGCGATCTTGTCATTGCTCTATCTCCTATTTCTATCGGCCCTGCGGCATTTTGCCGCGGCAAGCCGGGTAATTTCGCTAACCATTATATGAAAAATAGGACGCAAGATCAAGGGATTTTACAAAAATCCCGGCCTTCCGGGCAAAAATTGTCATTTGTGATAAAATAGATGCGGCAACAAAAGAAAAGTTCGGCGCTTTGAATGCTTGCATTTTAGCGCGCCGCCGCCTCACGGTGCAGAGTGGCCACATCCACCAGTTCCATCTTGCTGATGTCATGGTCCCCGCGCAAAGCATCGACCAAAACCCGGGCGGTGTCCAGCGCCGTGATGCAGGGGATCGAAAGCTCGGTCGCCTTGCGGCGGAACTTGACCGAATCCCGGTGCGGGTCACGCCCGTGCGGGCTTGTTGAGATGATGTAATCCACCAGCCCGCTCTCAAGCAAATCGATCGCATTCGGCCGTTCGCCGCTCATCTGGCGCACAACGCTGCAGGGGATCATCTGGCTGTTGAGATACCGCGCCGTGCCCGGCGTACCGTAGATTTTGTACCCATAATCATGCAGTTTCCAGGCAAGGTCAGCGGCTTCCGCCTTGTCGGCATCTTTGACCGTAATGATCACACAGGAGCCGGGGCCGGGGGTCTTGAACTGATAACCGGCCGCGACAAGGCCTTTCATCATCGCCTCATGGAAGGTGGGCGCAATGCCAAGCACCTCGCCGGTCGATTTCATCTCGGGGCCGAGCATCGTATCGACGCCGTGCAGCTTGAGGAAGCTGTAAACCGGCACCTTGACCGCGTAGTACGGGCTCTGGCCGCCGCGCCACAGCCCGGTGCCATAGCCCATATCCCGGAGCTTTTCGCCCAGCGTGCAGCGCACGGCCAGATCGACCATCGGCACGCCGGTAACCTTGCTGATGTACGGCACGGTGCGGGAAGAGCGGGGGTTGACCTCAATGACATACACCTTGCCGTTCTGCACCGCATACTGCACGTTGACAAGGCCGACGACCTTGAGCTCCCGCGCAAACCGGCCGGTGTAATCGACCAGGGTATCGATGACGCTCTGCGGGAAATCATACGGCGGGTAGACGCAGATCGAGTCGCCCGAGTGTACGCCGGTGCGCTCGATCTGCTCCATGATGCCGGGGACAAGGTAATCTTCGCCATCGCAGATTGCATCGACTTCACATTCGGTGCCATAGATGTACTTGTCCATCAGCACCGGGTGGGACATATCGACATGGGCCGTGATGACCCCCATATATTCGACAACATCGGCCGAGTTGTAGGCTACGATCATGTTCTGGCCGCCCAACACATAGGAAGGCCGCATGAGCACCGGGTAGCCGACTTCTTCGGCCGCCTTGAGCGCTTGCTCCAGGGTGTAAACGGTGCGGCCCTCGGGGCGCGGGATGCCGCAGCGTTCGAGCAGCTCGTCGAACCGCTCACGATCCTCGGCTTCGTCAATTGCGTCGGCCGGGGTGCCGAGAATCGGCAGGCCGATCTCGTCCATATGGTTGGCCAGCTTGATCGCGGTCTGGCCGCCGAACTGCACAAGGCAGGCGTCCGGTTTTTCGGTTGCGATGATGTTGTCAACACTTTCGGGGTTGAGCGGGTCGAAATAGAGCCGGTCGCCGGTATCAAAGTCGGTGGAGACAGTCTCGGGGTTGTTGTTGATCAGGATGGCCTCGCAGCCGTGCTTTTTGAGCGTCCAGACCGCGTGTACCGAGCAGTAATCGAACTCAATGCCCTGGCCGATGCGGATCGGGCCAGAGCCAAAGACGAGCACCTTCTTGCGCTTTTCATCACTGTGCTCGGCGATGAAGCCGGCGGCCTCGTTGTCCTCATCGTAGGTCGAGTAGAAATATGGGGTCTTGGCCGCAAACTCGGCCGCACAGGTATCGACCATCTTAAAGGAGGCGTGCAGGTCTTCCACCGGCAGGGCCTCGGTGCCGGAAAGGCGGCGGATCGTCTTATCCAAAAAGCCGTACTTCTTCGCTTCGAGGTACTTTTCACGGGTCAGCTCGCCTTCCTTCAAGCCGAGCTCGAGGTCCGCGAGGTGCTGCATCTTATCCAGGAACCACCAGTCGATCTTGGTGATGTCATAGATCGTCTTGTGATCGACGCCGCGCTTGAGCGCCTCATAAACACAGAAGGCGCGCTCGGAATCCTGGACGTGCAGATGGTCGATGATTTCCTCGGTCGGGAGTTTCTCGAAGTCAGGCAGGGTCAGGGTGTCCATGCCGAGCTCGATCGAAGAGACCGCCTTCATCAGCGCGTGCTCAAAATTGTTGCCGATCGCCATGACCTCGCCGGTGGCCATCATCTGGGTGCCGAGGGATTTGTCCGCATAGACAAACTTATCAAACGGCCATTTCGGGTATTTGACGACGACATAGTCAAGCGCCGGCTCAAAGCAGGCGCAGGTTTCGCCGGTGACGTCGTTGGTGATCTCGTCGAGGGTATAGCCGAGGGCAATCTTGGTCGCGACCTTGGCGATCGGGTAGCCGGTCGCCTTGGAGGCCAGCGCCGAGGAGCGGGACACGCGGGGGTTGACCTCGATGACCGCATACTCGAAACTGTCCGGCTTGAGGGCGAACTGGCAGTTGCAGCCGCCTTCGATGCCGAGCTCGGTGATGATGTCGAGCGCGGCGGTGCGCAGCATCTGATATTCTTTATCCGAAAGGGTCTGGCTGGGCGCGACAACGATCGAATCGCCGGTGTGGACGCCGACGGGGTCGAGGTTTTCCATGTTGCAGACCGTGATCACGTTGCCCTTGGCGTCGCGCATGACCTCGTATTCGATTTCCTTCCAGCCGGCGATGCACTTTTCAACCAGGATCTGGTGGATCGGCGAAAGGCGCAGGCCGTTGGTCGCGATTTCGCGCAGCTTTTCCTCATCCTCGCAGATGCCGCCGCCGGTGCCGCCCATCGTGAAGGCCGGGCGGACGATGACCGGGTAGCCGATCGTGCCGGCGTATTCGACGGCGTCCTCAAGCTCCTCGACCACCTTGGAGGGGACGATCGGCTGGTGCAGCTTTTCCATTGTATCTTTGAAAAGCTGGCGGTCTTCGGCGCGGTCGATCGTATCGGGCCGGCAAGCCAGCAACCGCACGCCGCTGCGGTCAAGGAAGCCCGAACGGGCCAGTTCCATACTGAGGTTGAGCCCCATCTGGCCGCCAAGGTTCGGCAGAATCGCGTCGGGGCGCTCTTTCTCGATGATCCGCTCAACGACTTCGGCGGTCAGCGGTTCGATATAGACATGGTCGGCGATATCGGGGTCGGTCATAATCGTGGCGGGGTTCGAGTTGACGAGCACCGTCTCGATGCCTTCGCTTTTGAGCGCGCGGCAGGCCTGGGTGCCGGAATAGTCAAATTCGGCCGCCTGGCCGATGATGATCGGGCCGGAGCCGATCACCATGACCTTTTTGATGCGGGGGTCTTTCGGCATCTTACAGCCCTCCTTTTACGCGGTTGATGCGGCGGATGTTCTGGATAAAGCGGTCAAACAAAAACTCGGTATCCCGCGGGCCGCCGCTGGCTTCGGGGTGGAACTGCACGGTAAAGCAGTTCCACTGTGCATACTCGACCCCTTCGCAGGTTTTGTCGTTCGCATTGACATGGCTGATGCGGCCCACGCCGGCGGGCAGCGTGGAGCCCAACACGGCGTAGCCGTGGTTCTGGCTTGTGATAAAGGTGCGGCCGGTGGCAAAATCGGTAACCGGCTGGTTCGCGCCGCGGTGGCCGTACTTCATCTTGCTGGTCTTGGCGCCGGCCGCGAGCGCCGTGAGCTGGTGGCCCAGGCAGATGCCGAAGGCCGGGATACCGGTATCGAGCATTTTGCGGATGTTTTCAATAATCTCGGTATTCTCGGCCGGGTCGCCGGGGCCGTTTGAGAGCATGAGCCCGTCGGGGCGCAGCGCGGCCAGGTCTTCCACCGTCGAGGTGCCGGGCAGCACCGTAACCTTGCAGCCCCGCTTTTGCAGGCAGCGCACAATGTTGCGCTTGCAGCCAAGGTCAAGCAGCGCGACATGCAGCTCGGGGCCGCCGTCTTTCGGGGCGGCGGTGGCGGGGTATGTCTCGGCGCCGGCGCAGGTGGTCGCTTTGACCGCGCCGCGCACGGCATACCCCTGGATCTGCTGCATCAGGCTTGCCAGGCGGTCAGGGTCAGCCGCGGGGTCAAGCTCGGTCGTGATGGCGCCGTTCATAACGCCGCTTTCGCGCAGCGTGCGGGTTAAGCTGCGGGTATCGATTCCCTCAATGCCGATGATCCCGTTTTCCTTTAAGAAGGTATCAAGCGTTTTTTCGCTGCGGAAATTGCTCGGGGCGGTGCACGCTTCGCGCACAATATAGCCTTTCGCCCAGATGCGGTCGCTTTCCATATCCTCGCTGTTCATGCCGTAGTTGCCGATCAGCGGATAGGTCTGGGTGATGATCTGGCCATAGTAACTCGGGTCGGTCAGGGTTTCCTCAAAACCGACCATGCCGGTGGCGAAGACAACCTCCCCCACCGTAGTGCCGGGGCAGCCAATGCTTTGGCCGGGCAGCACCGTTCCGTTTGCCAAAATCAGATATGCCTGCATAATGTGCCTCGCGTTCCGTTTTACAGTGTCTGTTTCGCCTGCTGGTTCATCTTACGGCTGCCCAGGTGCACCAGCGGCAGCTTGCCCTCTTTGCAGATCGGGCATTCCTCCGGCGCGTAGTTGGGCAGTTCAAGCTTGAGCGCGCTGGCAAGGATCGGGATCGGGGAAGGCGCAGCCGCCGTCGTGCGGTCAACCACGCAGACAATGCCCAGGCAGACACCGCCGGCTTCCTCAATGACCCGCTTGGTTTCAAGGCTCGAAACGCCGGTTGTCACCACATCTTCGGCGATCAGGCAGCGCTGGCCGGGCTGGATTGCAAACCGTTTGAGGGTCATGACATTGTCAACCCGCTCGGTGAAGATCGCCCGCTTCCCGCACTGGCGGCCCAGCTCATAAGCGTAGACAATGCCGCCCATCGCCGGGCCGACGATGACATCGACATCCATCGCCTTGATCTTTTCGGCCACCGGGGCCATCACTTCGGCGCAGGCTTCCGGGTACTGCTGCAGGTAGGCCATCTGGCAGTACGCACCCGAGTGCCGGCCGCTGGAAAGCAGAAAATGCCCTTCCAAAAACGCGCCGCATTCCTTCAAAACTTCTTTCGCATCTCTAGCCATGGTTGGTTCCCTCCGTCTATATTTGTTGTTATCCTAGCACAATTTGCATAATATTGCAATATAGTTGTATATTTTGTATTTTTATAAACACATCAAGCCTGGCGTGCACAGCCGCGGATCTCGTCCAGCGTCCGGACGCCGTGGGTTTCCATCCAGCTTGCAATCTCGCCCGTAATGCGCTCACAGGCACGCGGGTCCTGGAAGTTGGCCGTGCCGACCTGAACGGCGGTCGCGCCGGCCATGATGAATTCCAGCGCGTCCCGCCCGGTCAGAATACCGCCAAGGCCGACGACTGGGATCTTGACCGCCCCGACCGCCTGCCAGACCATCCGCAGCGCGATCGGCCGGATTGCCGGGCCCGAGAGCCCCGCGAAGGTATTCGCAAAGACCGGGCGGCGGCGCTCGATATCGATCGCACAGGCCTGGAAGGTGTTGCACAAACTGATGCCATCCGCACCGGCAGCCTCAACGGCCTGGCACATATCGACCAGCTTTTCAGCCTGCGGGCTGAGCTTGACGATCAGCGGCACAGTGCATTCCTTGCGCACGGCCGAGACAACCTCCTGCGCATCCTGCGCGCGGATGCCGAAGGCAAGCCCGCCCTGCTTGACGTTGGGGCAGCTGATGTTGAGCTCAAGGAAGTCGATGCCGGCTTCGCAGAGGAGCCGCGCGCCCTCGACGTTTTCCTCCACCGTGTGGCCGCCGAGGTTTGCCCAGACCATCGTGCCCAGCGTTTTCATCGCGGGCAGTTCATGGTCGATGAAGTGCTGCACGCCGGGGTTCTGCAACCCGATCGAGTTCATCAGGCCGGCTGGGGTTTCCAGCAGCCGCTCGCCGGGGTTGCCGGGCTGGCCGTGGAGCGTGAGCCCCTTGCCCGAGATGCCGCCGAGTACCCGCAGATCCTCGATGCCCGCATACTCCGGCCCGAAGCCGAAGGTGCCCGAAGCCGCAACGACCGGCCCGGCCAGCGTGCGGCCGGCCAGATTGACCCGCAGGTCAACGTTTGCTCGCTCAGTCAAGGTCAAACACCTCCTCTGCGCTGAATACCGGCCCGTCCTTGCAGACGGTGCGCGGGCCGACCTTGGTCTGGCAGGTGCAGCCCAGGCACGCCCCCAGGCCGCAGGCCATCTTGCGCTCCAGGCTGACCAGGCAGCGCACGCCCTTTTCTTTGCAGAGAGCGGCAACGCCGCGCATCATCGGGGTAGGGCCGCAGGCCAGCACAAGGTCAAAGTTTTCGGGGTGCAGGATGCCGGTCACAAGGCCATGATAGCCGGCCGCGCCCGAATCGGTCGCAACGCTGATCGCGCCGCAGTACGGCAAAAAGGCTTCAAGGCCGTAGGGTTCATCCCGGAAGCCGACGTAAAGCTCCGGCTTGGGGCCGGCAGCGGACAGTTCCTTGCAGAGCAGAAGCAGCGGCGCAACACCGATGCCGCCGCCCACAACGGCCACCCGCCCGGTCGCAGCCGCGGCGGCCGTATCAAAGCCGTTGCCGCAGGGGCCGGTCAGCTGCATCGTATCGCCGGGGCGCAAGGCGGCAAGCTTTTCTGTGCCGGGGCCCTTGACCTGGTAGAGGAAGGTCAGGGTTTTGGCGGCCGGGTCGCAGTCATGCACGCTGATCGGGCGGGAGAGCAGCGGCGCTTCATCGGCCCGCCAGGCGCGCAGCATATAGAACTGGCCGGCATGGGGGAAGGCTTGGGGTTCGCCCTCTCCCCAGGCCACGACCAGACGGCGGATGTCCGGCGCAACGATATCCTGCGCGCAGACCGTCACCTTACAGTTTGTCGCATGCACTTTGGATATCCTCCTTCATCCGCACACACTCGTTGTAGGCGGCTTCGGCGTAACCGACGCCGGGCTGCTTCTTCCAGGCCAGCAGGATGCCGCGGCTGGAGTTGACAACGCCGCCGTTGCCCTGCTTCATATACAGCGCGATGTCGGCCGCCTTGCCGCCCTGAGCGCCGTAGCCGGGGATCAGGAAGAAGGTATTCTGGTAGCGGGCGCGGATCTCGGCCGCTTCCTCGCCGGTCGTACCGCCGATGACAAGGCCGATGCTCGAATAGCCGTTTTCGCCCATATAGTCGGCCCCAAGCTTGGTCAGCGCGTCGCCGACCATCGTGTAGACGGTGCGGCCGTCGGCGAGGGTCTGGTACTCAAAATCAACCCGGCCGGGGTTGGAGGTACGGCAGAGCACAAAGACGCCCTTGCCCTGTTCCTGGCAGTAAGGCAGGTAGGGGCTGATCGAATCGAGACCCATATAGGGGGCCAGCGTGATGAGGTCGGCTTCAAAATCACCGGTGAAGTGCGCTTTGGCGTACATTTCGGCGGTCTTGGCAATGTCGCCGCGCTTGATATCAGCGATGACCGGCCGGCCGGATTCCCGCACCAGGCGCAGGGTTTCGGCGTAGGCACGCATCCCGTCCAGGCCGAGCGCCTCATAGTAGGCGATCTGCACCTTGTAGCAGCCGGCGACCTCCTTGGTCGCATCGATCAGGGCGCGGTTGTAGGCGACGAGGTTCTCCCCCGCTGTTTTGGTCGCATCGATGGCCGACTCGGGCAGGTAGCTGAGCTCGGTATCCAGCCCGACGCAGACCGGCCCATAGGCCGCCACACTGGCATACAGTTTGTCCATATTGGTCATTTTTGTATCCTCCCACTCGGTGTATTTTGTACAGGGAACTTTTTTTCAAAAGAATAAACAAGAAAGAAAAAGCACAAAGAAGGATGTCCCGCACGCCGGCGGCGCACTCAAAAATCGCGTTGATGGCTTGCTGCCAACTTTTTGCAAAATATCGGCGCATCCGGCGCCGTTTTTCTCATTTACGCCTGGCCGCGGTAGGTGACCTTTCCTCCCTTGACCGTCATCACGACGCGGCCGTAGAGGCGTTCCCCGTCATACGGGCAGTTCTTGCTTTTGGAGTGCAGCTTTTCGGCTTCGACGGTGTAGAGATGGTCAAGGTCAACCAGCACGATGTCGGCGTCATAGCCGGGGGCAAGCTGCCCCTTGCGGTCACCCAGACCGAGCAGTTCGGCCGGGCCGGCGCTCATCAGGAAGCTCAGGTGTTCCAGCGGTAAGCCTTCCAGCCGGCAGAGTTTGGTGTAGCAGACGCCGAACGCGGTCTCCAGCCCCACCATACCGGCCGCGCCGCCCGCCTTGTCCTCCGCCGTGTGGGGGGCGTGGTCGGTGCCGATGCAGCTGACCGTGCCGTCCTGAATCGCGCGGACCAGCGCCTGAACATCGGCGGCTTCACGGATGGGCGGGTTAACCTTGTAGCGCAGCCGCTTATCGTCAAACCAGAGGTGGTGGGGCGTGACCTCGCAGCTGACCCGCGCGCCGCGCCGGCGGCTTTGCCGAACCATATCGACGGCCTCTTTGGTCGAAACATGGCACATATGCAGCTTGGTGCCATAGTATTCAGCCAGGTGGCAGTTGCGCAGCGTCTCGATATTTTCGGCCAGGCGGTAATCCCAGGGGCTGATTTCCCGGTCCTCGGCATGGGACATAATGGTCAGATCACGGTCGGTTGCGATTGCGAAAGCACGCGCCATCACGGCGTTATCCAGCACGCCGTTGCCGTCCTCGGTAATGTAGCGCAGGTCGTCCGGCAGGGTGAGCAGATGGTCCAGGGTGTGGCCGTCAAAATTCCTGGTAATCGAGACAGTCTGGTTGGCATCGCACAGGCCAACCTCGGCCGCCCTGGCCATCACGGCGTGGGCGGTTTCGGCGTCGGAACAGACCGGCTTGGTATTCGGCATCAGGTTGACAAAGGTATACCCGCCGGCCGCAGCAGCAGCCGAGCCGGTCGCGACGTCCTCTTTATATTCGAAACCCGGCTCACGCCAGTGGCAGTGGGTATCGATAAAGGCAGGCAGGATGGTCAGGCCGGCGGCATCAACCACCTCTTCCCCTTCTGCGGCGGGCAGGTTGATACCGATGGCGGCAATTTTGCCATCCTGCAAAAGAAAGTCACAGATGCGGCCGTTCGCATCCTTCGCATGGCGGATCAGCATAGGAACCTCCTTATCATAGCACGCGGCAATCAGGCCCGGCGCGGCCGGGACGGAATGGGCAAAAAAAAACTTTTCCCGAAAAAGGGAAAAGTTAAAAAAGGCACCCCTGCGTCCCGTCAGGAAAAAACACAGCGCCGACAAAATGCGGATTGCGATGGCTGTTGGCAACAGAACGCAGCATGCGGCGCCTCCTTTCGACGGTTTTTTACAGAGGTTTTGCGTGATTTTTAATATTCTACCATGCCGCTGCCGCCCTGTCAAGACAGGCAGAGCCTGCACAGCGGGTTCCGTACACGGTAAACCTTTCCCTGTTGCCGGCCCGCTTGCCGCGTGGCCGGCTTTGTGGTATGATGCCAAAAGAAGCCTGCGCCAAACCATAAGAAGAAGGTGCCCTTTATGAAGCGAAACCTGCTTGTAGCCTTTCCCGGTACCGGCTACACCTGCGGAACCGGTTTGCTGGCCGCCGGCCTGGCCCGCGCGAAAGCGGCCGGGTATGAGACCCTGCCGCTTGACTATGGAATTGATTTCGGGCCCGTGCCCACCTTTGCCGAAGCTTTTAACCTGGCCGAAGCAGCCGTCCGCCCGCAGCTGGCCGCTGTCAGCTGGGCGCGTTATGACGACATTCTCTTCCTTTCCAAAAGCCTTGGCACGGTGACGGCCGCGCGCACGCTGCGCGCTCTTGCGCCGCGCAGCGTGCCGGTACGAAGCCTGTACCTGACCCCGCTGGCCGATACCCTCGCGCTGGTGCAGCCGGGCGACACGGTGCTCGGCATGGTATCGGGTGAGACGGACAAGCTCATCGACTGGCGCGCCGTGCAAACCTTCTGCGCCGGCCATGGGTTCCCGTTCCTCCTCTGCCCCGGCGTCGGCCACCGCCTGGCTGCCGAAGGCGACGACGCCGGCAACGCCGCCATCACGGCGAACGTCCTGACTATGCTCGGGCTGTAGCGCAGCCTTTCCCGGGCACCCCGACCCGGCATTGTACAAAAAACGCCGCCCGGCCAAACAAGCCGGGCGGCGTTTGATCTGCAAAAGCTTTAGTTCTGCTTCATCTTGGCGAAGCACTCGCTGCAATAGACGGGACGGTCTTCACGGGGCTGGAAGGGCACCTTGCAGGCTTTGCCGCAGCTGGCGCAGACAGCGTCAAACATCTGGCGCTCACCGCGGACAGCGTTCTTGCGGGCATCACGGCAGGCTTTGCAGCGCTGGGGCTGGTTTTCAAAACCGCGGGAAGCATAGAACTCCTGCTCGCCAGCCGTCCAGACGAACTCTTTGCCGCAATCTTTGCATACCAAAGTCTTGTCTTCGAACATAATGGGTAATCTCCTCATTCAAATATTTGCCCGCGGAAGAATGGAACCGAACGCCTATTGGTGGGGACCAAAGAAGAACTGATTGTCACGCTACTGGGGGCACGTTTATTTTGACCAGGCGTTTTGCCTTAGTCCTTAGAGTGGGTCAGCGCGCGTCCCGCAGTTTGCGGCGCGCGCGTGCCAGCGCATTCTCCACCGTTTTCGGGGCACGGCGAAGCGCACGGGCCGTCTGGGCTGCGGTGCGGCCTTCCAGGCTGGCCAGCAGGGCGGCGCGTTCAAGCGGTGAGAGCAGGGTGTCAATCCGCTCAAACACCCGCGCACAGGTTTCGTTGGCAATGGCCTGCTCCACAGGGTCGGGCAGACCGGGGGCCGGTTCGCCTTCGGTCAGCGGCACGCTGTCATTGAGCGGGGCGTGTTTCTGGCGGGTTGCGGCGCGGCGGGCATCCTGCTGCGCGTGGGCAATGCAGGCCACTGCATAGGGCACAAACGGTCCTTTTTCGGCCTGATAGCTGCGCACAGCGCCGAACAACCCGATCAGCCCTTCCTGCACGGCGTCTTCAAACTCCAGCCCGGGGGCCCGGTTGTCCCGGGCGCCTTTGCGGATAACCGGCATCAGCCGGGCAATGAGCGCGGCGATCGCCGCCTCCTGCCCGGCCTGGGCGCCCCGCAGCAACTCCTCCTGGATCGGCTGCATGGGGGCCTCCCTTCCTTGTGACACCGCTGCGGATTGTTCCCATTCTAGCGTCTGAGGCGGCGTTTGTCAATGTTTTCGCCCTTCCTCGCGCAAAAAAGCAAAGGGAACCGCTTACTTTTTGCTGGTAAAGTAGTTGAGCAGGTCAGCCCCCAAAATGATGACGATGGTCACCACAAAGACACCCAGCCAACCGGCGCCTGCCAGCGGCAGCACCTGAAGGAAAGTCTGAAAGGTGGACATTCTATATTCGCTCCTTTACGAAATAAAGAGGATCAGGCAAAGAGGGTCATGATCATGCCGCCGGCGATAACCGAAGCAATCTGGCCCGAAACGTTGATGCCAACCGCATGCATGAGCAGGAAGTTCTGGTTGTCTTCCTCAAGGCCCATCTTGTTGATCACACGGGCAGACATCGGGAAGGCCGAAATGCCGGCCGCACCGATCATGGGGTTGATCTTTTCTTTGGCAAAGATGTTGTAAACCTTGGCCACCAGCACGCCGCCGACGGTATCAAAGGTGAAGGCGACAAGGCCGAGCAGCAGGATCAGCAAGGTCTGCGGGGTCAGGAAGCTCGCCGCCTGCATCTTGGTCGAAACAGTCAGGCCAAGGAACAGGGTAATCAGGTTGGCAAGATCTTTCTGCGCCGTTTCGGAAAGGCCATCCAGCACGCCGCATTCGCGGATCAGGTTGCCGAACATCAAAAAGCCGATCAGCGAGACGCTGCGCGGGGCCACAAGGCCGGCGATCACCGTGATGATGACCGGGAAGAGGATCTTGGTCATCTTGGAAACAGGGCGGGCCGCATAGCTCATACGGATTTTGCGCTCATGCTGGGTGGTGATGCGCTTGATCACGAACGGCTGCACAATGGGCACCAGCGCCATGTAGGAATAGGCCACGACGACGATCGCGCCGAGATAATTCGACTGGAACATGTTGGCGACAACAATCGCGGTGGGGCCGTCAGCCGCGCCGATAATGCCGATGGAAGCAGCGTCCTTGACATCAAAGCCGAGCAGAACCGCCACGCACAGGGTGAAGAAGATGCCGAACTGCGCTGCCGCGCCGAAAATCATCATCTTCGGGTTGGAGAGCAGCGGGGTGAAATCAATCATCGCACCGATGCCGACAAACAGAAGCAGCGGGAACAACTCGTTCGAGATGCCGGCGTCAAACAACACGTCGATCGGGCCGAACTCGGTCACGCCGTCAACGATCTGCGTAACCGCGCCGGACATCGGCAGGTTGACAAGAATCGCGCCGAAGCCCATCGGCAGCAACAGCGAGGGTTCCATCTGTTTTTTGATCGCCAACCAGATCAGCAGCCCGCCGATGGCCCACATAACCACCTGCTGCCACTGGAGGTTGAAGATATTGCCAAATAGTGCCTCCATAGTATGCAGTAACCTCCCAATTGTACGTTTACTGCTATTTATTATGGCGGAGGGCAGGAAAAATGTCAAGGGGCGAAACGGCTTTTTTGCCACATCTTTTACGGAATTGTTGAAAATCCGCCCCGTTTTTTGTCAAACCCGCCTGTCATTGTGCCCGCTTCGCCTTGACTTGCCCAGGTGGAGTTGCTACAATAAAAGCACAGGAAAGCGGCGGCCCGGCCGCCTTAAAACCCATGACAAAACAAGACGCGAAGGAGAGGGAGGCGCCCATGCGCACTGCGAACCCCCAGGGCAGCCCCGCCCAGCGCAGCACCGCTTTGTATGAAGCGATTCTTCGGCTGCAAAATTTGGACGAGTGCCTGCGCTTTTTTGAAGATTTGTGCGCTGTGACCGAACTGCGCACCCTGGAACAGCGGTACGATGTGGCCAGCTGCCTGGTGCAGGGCAAGGTATACAGCGAAATCCGCCGTGAGACCGGCGCTTCAAGCGCAACGGTCAGCCGGGTTAACCGGATGTTGAATTACGGCACCGGTGCGGTGGCGGCCAGCGTACAGTATGACCTGGCGCAGGCAGCCCCTGACACCCCCGCCGAACAAGGAGGCTCACAATGAGTGTAGTATTGAAGGAATACGGCCACACGGCGGACGGCACCCCGGTCCAGCTGGCCATATTGAACAACGGGCAGATCGAGGTTCATATTTTGAGCTATGCGGCAGCCATCCAGAAACTGTTTGTGCCCGACAGCAAAGGCCGGAAGGTTGACGTGGTTCTCGGTTTTGACGACGTGGCCGGCTATGAGGCAAACGGCGGTTCGCTGGGTTCGGTTGTGGGCCGGTTTGCCAACCGGATTGCCGGCGCGCATTTTTATCTGAATGCGGAAGAATACACCGTGACCGCCAACGACAACGGCAACTGCCTGCACAGCGGCCTGCACGGGTTTGACCGCACCGTGTTTGAGATGGAACAGGCCCCCGATGTGGAGGACGGCGTGCTGCTGCGCGCGGTGAGCCCCGACGGGCAGGACGGGTTCCCCGGCACCGTCACGCTGGAGGTTTTGTATTCGCTCGTCGGCAGCGGGCTGATGATCCAGTACACCGCCACGACCGATGCGCCCACCGTCATCAACATCACCAACCACAGCTATTTCAATCTCAACGGCCACAACGCCGGCAGCGTGCTGGGGCATCGCCTTGCGATGGACGCCAACGCTTATCTGGAAACCGACGCCCAGCTGATCCCGACCGGGCAGATCATCCCGGTGGCCGGCACCCCGATGGACTTCACCGAAGAGAAAACCATCGGGCGCGATATCGGCGCCGATTACCCGGCGCTGCACCTGGGCGGCGGGTATGACCACTGCTTTACCGTGCCCGACGCCGGTCTGCGCCACTTTGCCTGGCTGACCGGCCCTGAAACCGGCATCCGTATGGAAACCCTTTCCACGCTGCCCGCCGTACAGGTATACACCTCCAATATGCTGGAGCTGGACCGCCCCGGCAAGGGGGGCGCCGTGTATGACCGCCGCGCCGCCGTTTGCCTGGAAACCCAGGATTATCCCGACGCGCCGAACCACATGGAATTCCCCGATACCACCGTGACACCGAAGACCGCCTACAGCGCAACGACGCTTTACCGGTTTGATATCGCGCCGCAGTAAGGTTGTGGGGAAGGAGGTTCCCATGAAAACCACCCTGACCATCGCGCTGCTGCAGCTTGTGCCCGGCAATTCGGCCGCTGAAAACCTGGCCATCGGCCTTGCCGCCTGCCGCCGCGCCAAGGAGCGCGGGGCGGATCTTGCCCTTTTCCCCGAGATGTGGAGCAACGGCTACCGCATCTACAACCGGCCGGTCGCCGATTGGCAGGCCGAAGCGCTGCCGGCCGACGGCGAATTTGTCGCCGCCTTCGGCCGTCTTGCCGCTGAGCTCGAGATGGCCATCGGCGTCACGCTGCTGGAAGCCTGGCCCGGCGGCCCGCGCAACACCCTGGTGCTGTTTGACCGGCGCGGCGAGCGCAAGCTGACCTACGCGAAGGTCCACACCTGCGATTTTGACGTCGAACGCAACCTGACGCCCGGCGACGGCTTTTTTGTGACCGAGCTGGACACCGCAGCCGGCCCTGTGCAGGTGGGGGCGATGATCTGCTTTGACCGCGAATTTCCCGAAAGCGCCCGCATCCTGATGCTGCAGGGCGCCGAGCTGATCCTGACCCCGAACGCCTGCCCGATGGAGCGCAACCGCCTGGGCCAGCTGCGCGGCCGGGCGTATGAGAATATGCTGGCCATCGCAACCTGCAACTATCCCGCCGGCGTGCCCGACTGCAACGGCGGTTCGACGCTGTACGACGGGGTCGCCTACCTGCCCGACCAGCCCGGTTCACGGGATATGTGCGTGTTGCAGGCCGGGTCGGAGCCGGGGATTTATATAGCAAAACTCGACCTGGCGCAGCTGCGCCGTTACCGCGAGACCGAAGCGCACGGCAATGCCTTCCGCCGCCCCAAACTCTATACCGCCCTGACCGATACCGCCATCCGCCCGCCGTTTGTGCGGGAGGAATACCGCGGGTAACGAGAAGCCCTGGATAAACGTAACGCCCCCGCAGCCGGATGGCTGCGGGGGCGACTGTTTGTTTCCGAATAATGGAAATCTATCGTGCAACGCGCGCCGTCAGGCGCGCGTTGCGCCATAATTTTCATTCTTCGTTCTGAATTTCTGCTATTGTCCCTTCTGGCTCTTAATCACCTTAAGCCGGCTGAACTCTTCGCGTTCTTTTTCGCTCAGGGCTTCATCAATACGTTTGATCGTCGCCTTCATCTGCGGGATCTGCACATTGCCTAGGGCGTTGGCCCGCTTCTGGGTCTTGCGGATTGCCTCGGCCAGCCGGACAACGCTCGTCTCAACCTCGGCGAGCTCGACGGTCAGGGCCTTGACTTCATTGAATTTGAGGTAGGCCGTGTCCAGAATGCCGTTGGTGGATTCGAGCCCGTAGTAGATGCCAAGCGGCGCGCTTGGGTGCAGGCTGACGGTGGGCAGTTCCACCCCCATCACGCTGCGGCGGTCGATCTGCAGGCCGTGTTCCACCGGCACGCTGGCCGTGAACTCGCCGACCGAGCCAAGCGTAATGTTCGCGCGCTGCAAGGCGGCGTAGGCTTCGGCGTAGGCGGCGCTGATCTTATCCTGGATGGCGGCCGCCCGGTCAATCAGGCGCATCATCTCGCGCACCAGAATGTTGCGCTTGCGGTCCATCAGCTCGTAGCCCTGGTTGGCCAGCGCCAGGCTGCGCCGGGTGGCCATCAGGTTGGATTTTGTGGGGAATACTTGCTGGGCCATACGCGGGAACCTCCTTCCTGCTTTTTAGTAGAATTGAACAGTGCTAAGGGATTTTTCAGATACGCCCTAGTGGGCCGCGGCCTGCAGCCGGGCCTTTGCGGGCTCGTAGTATTTATCAAGGGTTGCATCGTCACAACGGTCAAGCGCTTCCCGCGGGAGCGTTGCGAGCAGTTCCCAGCCGAGATCAAGCGTCTGCTCAATCGTGCGGTTGGTATCGCCCTGGGCGATGAACTTCTGCTCAAACGCGCGGCCGAAGGCCATGATCTGCTTATCCTGCGCCGAGAGTTCCTCCTCGCCGATGACGCTGGCCAGCGCCTTTGCGTCCTGCACCTTGGCGTAGGAGGCGAAGAGCTGGTTGGACAGCGTGACATGGTCGGCACGGGTGTAGCCCTCGCCGATGCCGTCCTTCATCAGACGGGACAAACTCGGCAGCACCGAGATCGGCGGGTAGAGGCCGGTGGCATCCATACCGCGGTCAAGCACGATCTGGCCTTCGGTGATGTAGCCGGTCAGGTCGGGGATCGGGTGGGTGATGTCGTCGCCGGGCATCGTCAGGATCGGGATCTGGGTAACCGAACCCGTGCTGCCCTTGAGGATGCCGGCCCGCTCGTACAGGCTTGCGAGGTCGGAATAGAGGTAGCCCGGGAAGCCCTTGCGGCCGGGGATCTCGCCCTTGGAGGAGGAGAACTCCCGCACGGCTTCACAGTAGCTTGTCATATCGGTCAGGATGACCAGCACGTTTTTGCCAAGGTCAAAAGCCAGGTATTCGGCCACGGTCAGGGCTGCACGCGGGGTGATGATGCGCTCGACGATCGGGTCGTTCGCAAGGTTCAGCAGCATGACGACGCGGTCCATCGCGTCGGCGCTGACAAACGAATCGCGGAAGTATTCGGCGACGTCGTTCTTGACGCCCATCGCGGCAAAGACGATCGCAAAGTCGGAACCGTCGGCGACCGAAGCCTGCTTGACGATCTGGACGGCCAGCTCGTTGTGCTTCATGCCGGAGCCCGAGAAGATCGGCAGCTTCTGGCCGCGGATCAGGGTGGTCAGGCAGTCAATGGCCGAGATGCCGGTGCGGATATAGTTGCGCGGATAGATGCGGCTGACCGGGTTGATCGGCGCGCCGTTGACATCGCGGCGGGCGACCGGGTAGATCGGGCCGAGCCCGTCGATCGGCCGGCCCAGACCGTCCAGCACCCGGCCGAGCAGTTCGGGGCTGAGATCGACGGTCATCGGGCGGCCGGTCAGCACGGTGCGGGTGTTTTCAAGGCTCAGGCCGTCGCCGCCCTCAAACACCTGGATCACGCAGCGGTCTTCCTCGACCATGACGGTACGGCCAAGGCGGGTGGTGCCGTTATCAAGATGCAGCTCGACCATCTCGTCGTACTGCACGCCGGGCACGCCCTCGAGCACGACGAGCGAGCCGTTGATTTGGGACAGACCAATATGTTCCAGAATCATTTTGCCTCTCCCCCTTCCCCTGCGCTGACCGACGCCAGCTTGCGGTCGATCTCGCTGCGAAGCTTATCAAAGCCGCTCATGTCGTCGTTCGGGATTGTGTATTTGATCTTGACCAGCTCGTCAAACAGGCCGGTGGCCAGCAGCGTGCTGACCGGCACCTGTTTGGCGACAAGCGCGTTGCACTTATCGTAGAGGTAGAGGATGACCTCCATCATCTTGAGCTGCTTTTCCAGCGGGACATAGGTATCCACCGCATGGAATGCGTTCTGCTGCAGGAAACCAACCCGGATGACCCGGGCGATCTCGATGGTGAGCTTCTGATCGTCGGGCAGCACATCGGAGCCGATCAGCTTGACGATCTGCATCAGGCTGTTTTCCTGCAAAAGCAGGTCGGCAATCCGGCTGCGGCAGGTCATGAAATCCGCGCCGACGTTGTCGTAATACCATTCGGACAGATCGCCGAGGTATTCGCTGTAGGAATCATTCCAGTTGATGGCCGGGTAGTGCCGGGCGTAGGCCAGGCTCTTATCCAGCGCCCAGAAGCAGCGGGTGAACCGCTTGGTGTTCTGGGTGACAGGCTCCGAGAAGTCGTTGCCCTGCGGGCTGACCGCGCCGATGACCGAGACCGAGCCCTCGGCCCCGTTCAGGGTGCGGACATAGCCGGCGCGCTCGTAGAACTCGGCCAGGCGGCTCGGCAGATAGGCCGGGTAACCCTCGTCGGCCGGCATTTCTTCGAGCCGGCCGGAGATTTCGCGCAGCGCTTCGGCCCAGCGGGAGGTCGAGTCGGCCATCATCGCGGTGTGGTAGCCCATATCGCGGTAGTATTCGGCCAGCGTGACGCCGGTATAGATCGAGGCTTCGCGCGCGGCGACCGGCATATTCGAGGTGTTCGCAATCAGCACGGTGCGGTCCATCAGGCTCTTGCCTGTGCGCGGGTCGGTCAGCTCGCTGAACTCCTGCAGCGCCTGGGTCATCTCGTTGCCGCGTTCGCCGCAGCCGACATAGACGATGATATCGGCGTCGCACCACTTGGCCAGCTGGTGCTGGGTCATCGTTTTGCCGGTGCCGAAGCCGCCGGGGATGGCCGCCGCGCCGCCCTTGGCAAGTGGGAACATTGTGTCAATGACCCGCTGGCCGGTAATCAGCGGGCGGGGGCTGGTGAGCCGCGCGGCCGCCGGGCGCGGGGTGCGGATGGGCCAGCGCTGGCACAGGGTCAGTTCATGCTCGCGGCCGTCTTTGCCGGTGACTTTGGCGACCGTATCATTGACGGTATAAGCCCCGTTTTCGGCGACCCAGGTCACGGTGCAGGGCCCGTAAAGCGGGCTGAGCATGCAGCGGTGGGTGATGGCCGGGGTTTCAGGGCAGGTGGCGTAGATGCTGCCGGGTTCAAGGGTATCGCCCGGCTTAACGGTCAGGGTGACGTCCCATTTCTTTTCCTCGTCCAGGGCGGGCTGGCGCGCGCCGCGCTGGATAAAGCTGCCCATTTCCTCTTCAATGGCAGGCAGCGGGCGCTGGATGCCGTCATAAATATTGCGCAGGATGCCGGGGCCCAGCGTGACCGAAAGCGGGCCGCCGGTCGGTTCCACCGGTTCGCCGGCCTTCAGGCCGCTGGTTTCCTCATAAACCTGGATTGTCGCGCAGGTGTCGTCCAGGCGGATCACTTCGCCGACAAGGCGTTCGCGGCCCACATAGACCATTTCCCGCATGGAAAGGGCCGTGCGGCCGCGCACCGTAACGACGGGACCGTTGATGCTGTACAGTTGATAGGTTTGCACGTCTGTAACCTCCCTTACAGTTCAATAGACAGGCCGGCGTTTTCCAGGAACCAGGGGCGCTGGGCCGCCAGCCGGGAGGTCAGGGTGTCGTCGGCCGCCATATGGGCCGCCTTGTTTTCAGCCCGCAGGCCGCCAAGCTCGATGGAAGGGTCCGCTTCGGCCGTACAGCCGGCGGGCAGATCCCCCAAGCGGGCAAGATCATGCGGCCGGGCGTACAGCACCGTGCCTTGCCCCAGCCGCCCGGCCAGGGCCTTGGCCTCGGCCTGCAGCCAGGCGGTATAGTCCTCGCCCTCGGTGAAGGCGCGCAGTTTTTCGGCTGCGGCGGCAAAGGCCTCGTCGGCCAGGGCCTGGCGGCGGCCCGCCAGGGAGGCGCGGGCTTCGGCCCGGGCGGCCGAAAGCGCGCGGTTGGCCTGGGTTTTGGCGCGCGAAGCCTCAAAGGCGACGGTGCGGTCGGCGCGGGCCTGTTCCTCCGCCTTGGCGGCGGAAAGGGTCTCGCGCACCTCGGTGTCGGTTTTTTCACGGATGGCGGCGCACTCGCGCTCGCCTTCCGCCTGGATGGATCTCAGGAACTGCTCGGCGCGGGTTTTGAGTTCAATCATGCTCTTCCCTGCCTTTCTTATCTATAAACGCAGATAACGTGAATGGTTTTGCTTGTCATATCTTGATGCCGACAGCCTCGCGGATGTAGCGGGTGATGCGCCCCTTGCCGGCGGCCGAACCGCCGGTGGAGGGCACCGTGACCAGCAGCGGGCCGCTCTGGTCGGCCCGCACCGGGTCAAGCAGCGCGGTATAGGCGTCGGCGATCTTTTCGGTGACAAGGATCATGCCGATGTCCGGCTGGGCGGCCGCGTCGGCCAGGGCGGCGCGCAGGTCGGCCTCGCTGCGGGCGACGGTTCCCTCGATGCCGGCCAGACGCAGGCCGTTCATTGCGTCGGAGTTATCGCTGATGAGATAGAACCGCATGGTCAGCGCCCCCGGATCAGGTCAAACGGCTGAGGATCATGATCGAGATGACGAGGCCGTACAGCGCGATGGATTCACCGAGCGCGACGAAGATCAGGCTCTTGCCGAAGGTCTTGGGGTTTTCGCTGTTGGCGGCGATGGCAGCCGGCGCGCCGGCGGCCACCGCGATGCCGCCGCCGATGCCGGCCAGGCCAGTGGCGAGGGCGGCCGCGATCAGGCCGACACTGAGGCTGGTGTTGTGGTCATTGGTGGATTCCGTCTCGGTAGTCTGTGTGGTGGCAGCGGTCGTGGCGGCGGTGTCATCGGTAGCGAAAGCCGTCATGGTGCCGAAGCAGGCAACCGCAAAGACAACAAGGACAGTAGCGATCAGTTTGCGCAGATTGGTTTTCATACATACCCCTCCTGAAAGGATTGACAGTTAAAATATCGGTCGTGGTTTATAAAAGAGTTCAGTGTCTAGCGTTTCGTTGCGGTGGATCGCGTGCCGGCGGCGCGCTCAAAAAAGCGTCGGAACTTTCCTTCATTCTTATTAAAACGCGCCGTCGGGCGCACCTTATCTTAACTCTAAACGCTAAACTCTTTACTCTTATATCAAACGCTCTTTCCCGGCTGGACGGAAGCTTCGGCCAGATTCAGGGCCTCAAACTTGCGGCCGCCGCCGACATAAAAGCGGCTGAACATTTCATAGAACTCCAGGCGGATGCCCTGAATGGCGGACAGCAGCGCTTCCAGCGCAATGACTACCCCGTTGCCCAGGACCACCACCACAAGGTTCGAAGGTTCGCCGGCCAGCGTGAAAACAACCATCATCATGCTGGCGTGCACAATGACAAAGGCGCCGACGCGCAAAAACGAGATTGTGTTGGACAGATAGCTCAGCACGCTTTCCAGCAGTTCAAAGACATTCTGCATCAGGTAGCCGCCCCAGCCGTCGGCAGGCTTCCAGTCCGGTTCACCGTTAAACAGCGGGGCGAGCACTTCGGCAAAAAGCAGGCTTGCAAGCCCAAGGCCAAGCACAACGGCGGCCAGCGGCACCGGCGCGAAGACCGTCGCCCCCATAAAGGCGCTGACCAGGTCCACGCCGGCCAGATAGGTCAGCACGCCGGTCACACTGTTGGTGCCAAAGAGCACGCTGCCCCATTTGCCACGGCGGGCCTGGGTGTAGATGTTCATGCCCATGGCGGCCAGCACAAGTACCACGCCGATATATACGGCAAAGATCAGGATACCGTTGATGGATTCCATGACCGAAACCGGTTTGCCCGGCAGGCCGACCGCGTGGTAGAGCGGGTCAAGGAACTCTTCATACCCGAAGAAGGAACCGTAGACAAACCCGGCGATGGTGCTGGCGATGCCGCAGGGGATCATCAGGTGGAACAGTGCGTTTTTCTTGACCTTCCACATGAAGAGGCTGAACAGCGTCAGCACGACGCCCTGCCCCACGTCACCGAACATAATGCCGAAGAGGACGGTGAAGGTCAACGCCACGAACGGGGTGGCGTCGGTCTCATCATAATTGGGCAGGCCGTACATCTCGACAAAAAACTCAAAAGGGCGCACAAACCAGGGATTACGCAGCTTGGTGGGCGGTGTCTGGCGGCCGTGCGGGTCGGGTTCATCCACTGTAAGGCGGATTCCTTCAATCGCGCGGGCCTCCTGGGTGATGGCGTCAATCTGGGATGCGGGCACCCAGCCTACACAGAAGAAGTGCTGGCCCTTCACCGCGGCAAAGTGGCGCAGGCTGAACACCGCAGCCCCATACCGCGCCGCAGCATAGATCTGTTCGATCTTTTCCTCATTTTCCGTCCAGATGTTCCGGATCTCGGCGTCAAGTTCATCAATGCTTTTCTGCACCAGTTCAAGATTCTCGCGGAAATGCTCGACAATCTCGGCCGGGCTGCCGGCTGCGCCGGGCACCCGCAGCGGTTCGAAATAAAGCATTGAGAAGATGCCGTCTGTCTCCTGTGAGCGGCTGCGCGGCGTCAGGTAAACGCCCCAGTACCCTTCGGGCGTCTGGCTGCAGGGCACAAACAGAATGTAGGGGTCGTCGGCGTAGGAGCTCATGAGCTTGTTGTAGCCGGCTTTGGGCAGAAAACCGAACCGCACTTTGACATGGGTGCAGCTGGTGATTTCATCCACATTGGCCTTCAGGCTCAAGAAGTGGCTGTACTGGGCGATCCCCTCCTCGCACAGGCGCTGTTGATCCACCAGGCTGTCACGCTGGCCGCGCAGGTCGGCCAGTTTGTGGCCCAGCTGGTCAAGCAGCGCCGCATCATCGCCGGAAGCCCCCAGCGGGCGGGCCGGGGTTGCCGGCAGCTGGGCTTCCAGCTGCTGGGCCAGCGTCTCGATCCGGGCAACCAGCGGGGTGTAGGGGTCCTCCTCGTTCAGGGGGCCGTACCCGAGCGAAGCCGACATATACTGGCTGGCCGGTTCCAGGTTGACCCGGCCGTCCAGGCAGCAGCGGCCCAGGAATTCATCCAGGTGGGGCAAGGTGCCCTGCACATGGATCAGTTTCATCTTTTCAACCAAATCAATGCACCCTCCCTTGGTTTGTTTGGGTTTCATTTTCTTCCGCACCGACAAGCATGGAAAGCAGCTCATCAGCGGGCATACCATAATGTACGCCCTCAATGATATGGTCCAGATTGTCCACCTCGCAGCGGGCCAGCCGGATATAACACAGCATGACCAGCGCAGGGTCGGTGGAAAACCGCAGCCACTTGCGGCACCAGTCATATTGGTAATGCCGCAGCCCTTCCTTCAGGAAGGTGTATCGGTACCCTTGCAGTGCCTGGCCATACCGGGTACGGCGCAGCGCCGCCTGGAATGAGGGAAAATCGTGGGAAGCGAGCAGCTGCTCCCATTCGGCCGGCTTGAGGGCCGTGCAGTCGCGCCGCACCGCTTCGGAAATTGTTGCCGGGTCGGCACCCAGGCGGATCAGCCGGCCTGCATTGGAGAGCGCCTCAATATCACAGTCCAGCGCGATATAGTCCCACAGGCTGGGCGCCTTGCCGGGCGAAGCCGGGCCGGGGCCTTCCTTGGCCAGGTTCACAAGCGCCTCATGCCGATACCCTTCCAGATAGGGTTCCGCATAGACCAGCAATTTGCGCCCGGCAGGGATCTGCCTGAGCGGGGCGAGCAGCGCCGCATACGGCGTGCCGGCCAGCGCCGCCAGCAGGCTGGCGGCATCGGCCACCTTGGTCAGGGCGTACAGATCCACCGTACAGTGCTGCTGCAAAAAGTCCGGCAGTTTGTACAGGTAGTCTCCCGGCCGGCCGGCGTCCAGACAGCGCAGGCAGGAAAGGATCTCCTGCACTTCGCAGCTGATGATGATATAGTGGAACACCTTTTCGCCAGAGGAAAGCTCATACCGGCACAGGCTGTCATACCGGTCAAAAATAGCCTGGCTGAGCAGCGCTTCCAGTTGGGCGCGGCGTGCCAGCGGGGCGTTGACGGTTTCAAGCGCGCCTGCGTACATCGGCAGCGCCTTGAGCTCAGCGGCCAGCTGCGGCATGGTGCGGCAGGCGGCCAGGCGGCGGTAATCGGCCGCGGTCAGGCGCCGGCCGTAAAGGGCGCGGGCTTTGGCCAGCGCCGCATTGCTGGCCTTGGCGCGCAGCGGCAACTCCATCAGGCCTCACCCCCGGCTTCGTTGCCGGCCAGCGCACGGCGGCAAAGCGTCGCAGCCCATTCATCCTTATGGGCCGCCGCTGTAGCTTCCAGCGCGGCTTCGGCCGCCTGGCGGCGCGCTTCCAGGGCGCTGTGTTCATCGCGGTTGGCGGCCGCCGCAGCTGCGGCGGCCGCCTGGCTTCGCGCCTGGGCTTTGGCTGCAAAATCATCGGCGATGGCGCGCCGCTGCGCATCCAGCCGGCCAAGCTGTTCGGCCCGCTCCGCTTTGGCGGCCTCGGTCGCCTTGCGCTGTGCGGCGTCCATATCCAGGATCGCTTGCATCAAGTCATTCAGATCTTTCATGCTATCACCTCGAAAGGAGAGTCTTCTCCCTTTTCGCGATTTATTATAGCACCGTGTATAAAAAATTCAAGCGATTTTTGTGCAAACAGCGAATCGAACAACTTTTTTCGCCCAATCGTTTGTTGTATTGCTCTGTCTGCCGGATTGCGCTTTCTTTTGTTCAGCTCTGCATCCCGCCCGCCACGGCGCAAAAACAGGGCGCCCGCCGTAAAGCGGGCGCCCTGTGCGCGGTTTTGATGCAAATTCAGGCAATCACAAAATAATAGATCAGTGAAACGGCGACAATCAGCGCGCAGACGATTGCGGTGATCGGCGGGGCCCAGCGGATGATCCGCTCTGCCATAACATCGTCCTCCGTTTCCTCCTCGTCATCGACATAGCGGCCGCGGCGGGGGGCTGCGTCCTCCTCACCGTCCTCGCTGTCAAACATCCGGGTGCTGTCGTCCTCATCCTCTTCGTCCTCAAACAAACTGCCGTTGGGGGCGTAGCGCCGGACACGGGCCATCTCGGCGTTGGTGGCTTCTTCGGGGTTGAACTGGGCGGTGGGCTCTTCCGGTTCGGTTTCCGCCTGGGCGATGGCTGCCTGGGCCGCCGCTGCAGTAGCCGCCGCCGGGTTTGGCTGGGCGGCAGGCTGCTGCGCCGCACCGGTTACGGCATTGATTTCACGTTGCTGCTCTTCCGCCGCACGGCGAGCTTCTTCCAGAATGGTGGTCAGGCTGGCCTTGACGAAGGCGCGGTCACCGCCGCATTCACTGCAGACGGCGGCGGCTTCCTCATTGGGGTGGAACGCGCCGCAGGCACAGAACCAGCCGTACTCGGTATCCTGAGGCACACAGGTCAGCTGCGGGTTGCCCGTGCGCGCCTGCAGGGTTTTGGCGATGGAAGCCGGCAGCACACGCGGCTGGGGCAGGCGCACCCGCTTATACCCGCGCAGATCAACCCCGCGGCCGTTCAGGAACGCGCGGTCCTGCTCAGTCTCGACGCTGGAAACCGGCGTATCGCTGACAAAGACCGCATCGTCAGCGCCGAAGAGATCGCCGGGCTGGGCGTTGAGGTTTTCATAATAGAAATCATCTTCACACAGCACCTGGCCGGCGGCGTCCTTGCATTTGAAGTGGATGACCAGGCCTGTCAGCGGCTCGGTGCCGACATTCTTGAAGGTCAGGCAGACGGCGACCTCTCCGGTAACGTCCCCCTTGAGCAGCTCGACACGGACAAACTGAACCGGGCTGCCCGCGGTATAGTAGTTTGCGCGGGACTGCGCCATGAGGGTAAAATTCTGATCCATGATTCACTCCACCTTATTCAGCGTTTGCTTATTCATCACTTGCGGAAGGTTCTTGCGGTGCGGCCGGGGGTTCGGGGGCCGGTGCGGCCGGCACAGGGGCCGGGGGTTCGGTGTTGCCGCTCAGGTCAAACGGGCCGAGCTGGCCGCCCTTCATCAGGGTATCAAACTCTTCGCCGCTGATCTTTTCACGTTCCATCAGCACAGCCGCCACCCGGTGCAGCTCGGTCATATGGTCGGACAGGATGCGGCGGGCAGTCTCATACGCTTCATCGACAATATCCCGGATTTCGTTGTCGATCTCGGCAGCGATGTTCTCGCTGTAGCCCTTGCCCTGGCCGAAATCACGGCCCAGGAAGGTTTCGCTGGGGTCGGTGCCGTACACGACAGGGCCGAGCCGTTCCGAGAACCCGTACCGCGTGACCATTGCGCGGGCGGTATCGGTCGCGCGCTGCAGGTCGTTCGAGGCGCCGGTCGAGATATCGTCGAGCACAAGCTGCTCAGCCACGCGGCCGCCCAGCAGGCAGACGATGTTCTCGCTCATCGCGGTCTTGGTGACATAGCTGGGGTCTTTATCCGGCAGATACATCGTAAAGCCGCCGGCTGCGCCGCGCGGAATGATGCTGATCTGGTGCACGGGGTCGTGGGTTTTGCAGAAATAGCCGGTGATCGCATGGCCGGTTTCGTGGTAGGCGGTCAGGCGCTTTTCCTTGTCGGTCACAACACGGCTCTTCTTTTCAGGCCCGGCAACAACCTTGATCGAGGCTTCCTCAATCTCGGCCTCGGTGATCGCCTTCTTGCCTTTGCGGGCGGCAAGCAGCGCGGCCTCGTTGACAAGGTTCTCAAGGTCTGCGCCTGAGAAACCGGCTGTCGATTTGGCAATGGTTTTGAGGCTGACATCCGGCGCAAGCGGCTTGTTGCGGGTGTGCACCTTGAGGATTTCCTCACGGCCTTTGACATCCGGCAGGCCGACATACACCTGGCGGTCAAACCGGCCGGGGCGCAGCAGCGCTTTGTCCAGGATATCGGCGCGGTTGGTGGCCGCCATGACAATAACGCCGTCGTTCGCGTCGAAACCGTCCATCTCGACAAGCAGCTGGTTCAGCGTCTGTTCACGCTCGTCATGCCCGCCGCCAAGGCCGGCGCCGCGCTGGCGGCCGACCGCGTCGATCTCGTCAATGAAGATGATGCAGGGCATCGTCTTTTTGGCCTTTTCAAACAGATCACGCACGCGGGATGCGCCGACGCCGACATACATTTCAACAAAATCGGAGCCGGAGATCGCGTAAAACGGCACGCCGGCTTCGCCGGCGCAGGCGCGGGCGAGCAGCGTTTTGCCGGTACCCGGAGGGCCTACCAGCAGCACGCCGTGCGGGATGCGCGCGCCGAGGGAGTTGAATTTGCCGGGTGCTTTGAGGAATTCGACAACCTCCTGCAGTTCGGCTTTTTCCTCATCGGCGCCGGCCACATCAGCGAAGGTAGCCTTGCGCTGGCCTTCCTGCTGGTCCTTGACCTTGGCGCGCCCGACGTTCATCAGGCCGCCGCCCCCTGCCCCGCCGCGGTACATCGACATGAAGAGCAGCACCACGCTGCCGATCATAAAGGCATAGAGCAGGATCTCAAACCAGGGGATCGAATCCCGCAGGCCAACCATGTCATACTCCATCGGGGCGTCGGGGTTGGCCTCGTTGTAGGCATCAATATACCCTTGGATATATTCAAGGAAATAAGCCGTATAGGGCAGGCGGTATGTGACCGAAACGATCCCGCCGTTCTGGGGGCCGTAGTCCTCACTGTCGGACAGCTGTGAAAGCAGCCCGCCGGCCGCCTGCTGCTGGGTTTCGGCTTCTTCCGGCAAGGGGTACTCCCCTTCTTTCAGGCTCAGGTCAATCAGGCCGGTGTTGAGATCCAGGTTGAAGTAGGTGACCTGGTTGGCCTCAAAGTAGTTCATGACCTCACTCAGCCGCATCGTGCTGGCGCTTGATGAAGACATCGAAGAATAGGTGGTGGCCATAACCAGCACCAGCACCAACAAAACAGCTGTCACAATAATGCCGCTCAGGCGTGGTTTATGCTGCAAAATATCAACTCCTTACCGGGTGCGGCGCCGCCGCTGCCCTGCTTATTCTGCCGCCGTTTCGTAAACCGACGGCTTCAAAACGCCCACATAGGGCAGGTTGCGGTACCGTTCGTCAAAATCAAGCCCATAGCCGACGACAAACTCATCCGGCACTTCAAACCCGCAATAATCAGGTTCGATCTGCGCCTTGCGGCGGCTGGGTTTGCTTAAGATTGTGCAGAGCCGCACGCTGCTGGGATTGCGCAGCTGGAGCATCGGCACAAGGTTCGACAGGGTGATGCCGGTATCAAGGATATCCTCAACAATCAGCACATCCTTGCCGGTCAGGTCCTGGTCAAGGTCCTTGATGATCTTGACCAGGCCTGTCGAGCTTGTGTTCGATCCGCCGTAGCTTGACACAACCATGAAGTCGATCGAGCAGGGGATCGTGATGGCCCGCATCAGGTCGGCCATAAAGACGACCGCCCCTTTCAGGATGGAGACAAGCAGCAGGTCCCGGCCGGCGTAATCGGCGCTGATTTGGGCGCCAAGTTCCGCCACCTTGGCCTGGAGCTCGGCTTCGGTCACAAGGATATGGTCCACATCTGGGTGGATAGGCTGCATTAGGGCACCTCCGTTTTTTCGGTCCTGATCCACAGAACTTCACGGGTATAGGCATCAGGGGCAAGGCCTTCGGCAAAGCCTGATCCCCAAAGCCAAAGCACCTCGCTGCCATCGGCCAAAAGCGGCAGCAGCGGGCGTTCTTTGCTTGGCACCGCGAGTTCATTGTAGTATTTTTTGAGCGTCTTGCGCAAATGCCGCCCGCGCGGGCGGTAATCATCGCCGGGCTGGCGGGTGCGCAGCAAAACATTCTTGCTTATTTTAGCATAATCCGCGCAACAGTTTAAGTCTTTTTTGAAAATTGGCGCATTTTTCAGAAATTCTTCATACTTTTCGACCCGCAGCGCCAGCGTATACCCCCCGGGCAGGTGATACAGCCCGGGCAATGCGGGCTGCGGCGGGGCGGGCGGCGGGGCGCTGCCCGCCGGCGCCAGGCGCACAAGTTCCTTGCCGCCGGGGTATTTTTGCACTTTATATGTCACATCCGGCCGCAGCTGAACCGCGCCTTCCCCCTGCAACACCACAAAGCGCAGCAGGCTGACATATTTTTCCTCGGCATCCCGCACCGGCGCAACCAGGCTGTGCAGCGCGGTTTCAAGAACCGGGCCGTCGGCATCCCGCAGCGTCTGCAGGTCGTACCCATCGGATGTGGCCGCCGCCTGCAGCAGGGCGGCGGCTTCGGCGCCAAGCCAGGCGTCCAGCGCCTGCATCTGGTTGCACAGGCGCGCTATACAGCGCTCAGCCGCAGGGTTTGCCTGCTGCAGGGCGGGGATCGCATCGTGCCGGATTCGATTGCGGGCGTAAGCGTCCGTTTCGTTGGTAACGTCCTGCACATAGCTTTGCCCGAGCGCCGCGCAGTATGCCTCGGTCTCGGCGCGGTTCAGGCAGAGCATCGGCCGCAGGTAGACCCCGCGGCGCGGCAAGATGCCGCCCAACCCGTGCACACCGGTGCCGCGCGCAAGCCGCAACAGCACCGTTTCGGCCTGGTCGGACAGAGTGTGCGCGGTGGCGATGTGGGCTTCCTCCCGCGCGGCAAGTTCGTCAAACCAGGCGTAGCGCAGCCTGCGGGCCCAATCCTCGCTCGGGTGGTCGGGGACGGTCACGCCGGCACGGCGGGCGTCGTACAAGAAGAGCTCCACACCGCGGGCCGCGCAGAATTTGCGCACAAAGTTTGCGTCGGCGCGGGAAGCCTCGCCCCGGATGCCATGATCGACATGGGTGGCGAGCACCTCGATTTCAAGGTCTCGCTTGCGGCGCAAAAGAAACAGCAAGAGGGCCATCGAGTCTGCCCCGCCGGAGCAGGCCGCAATGACCCTGTCGCCTGCCTTGAACAGGCCCTGCCGCTTGCAATAGGCAAGCAGGGTCTGCTCTGTCTTTTGGATGATCTTCTGTTGCTCGTTGGCGTTCATCGTATCACCGGCGATCTTAAAAAATAAGAGTTTAGGGTGGAGAATGAAGATATTGTCGTTTTAAAAACGCGCTGTCAGGCGCACCGCATCCAAACGCTTCCCTTTTAACACTGAACTCTCCGTTCAGTACTGCTCATGAATCTCGTCCAGGTTCGAGAACCTCGTATGCGCGCCGTCCCAGCCAAGGCGAACCGTGCTGGTTTCGCCGTGGCGGTTTTTGGCCACAATGCACTCGGCCTCGTTTTCGTTGGCCTGCTCGCCTTCGCCATTCAGCTTGTTGTAATAGGCTGCGCGGTACAAAAAGAGCACGATGTCGGCATCCTGCTCGATTGAGCCGGAGTCACGCAAGTCAGACAGCTGCGGCCGATGGTCGGAGCGTCCGGCCGTCTTTTCGGCCGCACGCGAAAGCTGCGACAATGCGATGACCGGCACATTAAGCTCCTTCGCCATAATTTTCAGGTTCCGGGTGATATCGCTGATTTCCTGCACGCGGCTTTCGGTGCGTTTGGCGCTCTGCATAAGCTGCAGATAGTCGATGATGACAAGGCCGATCGGTTCCTTTTTTGGGTCCTGGTTGATCTGGCGGATCTTAGCCTTGATTTCGGGCACCGAAATGCCGGAAGAATCGTCCATATAAATCGGAACGTTGTAGAGCAGCGAGGTCGCCGTTGCAAAGTCGTTCCAGTCAGAGTTGTTGAGCCGGCCGGTACGGAACGCCTGGCTGTCAATGCCGGCCACACTGGATAGAATACGGTCGGTGAGCTGCTCGCAGGTCATTTCGAGCGAGAATATGATCGTCGGCACCTTCTGCTGGCGGGCGACGTTGGTCGCAATGTTCAACGCAAAGCTTGTTTTGCCCATGCCGGGGCGGGCCGCCAGGATGATGAGGTCGGAACGGCCCAGGCCGGTCAAGACGGTATCGAGGTAGTTGAAACCGGTCGGGATGCCGGCAAACTTGTCACGGTCGGCGCCGCTGAGCTTCTGCATCGTATCAATGACTTCAAGGATTGATTCCCGGATGCTCTTGACGCCGGATTTGTCCTGCCCGCCGCGGATGTCATAGAGTTTCTGTTCTGCGCTTTCCAGCAGGAGGTCGGCGTCCGGTTCGTTGACGGCCTGCTCAAGGGTGGAGCGCGCCGCTTCGATCAGGCGGCGGGTCTGGTATTTCTCCTTGACAATCCTGATATAGGAATCGACGTTTGAAATTGCGGGCACCGTCTCCGCGATCTGGGCGATGTAGGTTTTGGCCTCATCGGCGCCGCGGAAGACGCCGTTTTGGGCCAGTGCATCGACAAGCGTGATGACATCGACAGCTTCGCTTTCACTGAACAGCGCGCGCATCTGGTCAAACACCGCGCGGTTCTGGTCTGAATAGAACATTTCCGGAACCAGCTCGGTGATAAGCCGGTTGAGGATGTTTTCATCCATCAGCGCCGCACCCAGAACGCTCTGCTCAGCCTGCATGTTGTAGGGCATCTGGATGCCCAGCGAAGCCAGGCTCAGTTCATTGGCCACACGGGCACCCCCTTCCCCCTGTTTTCAGCCTGCGTTCGAACATTCCGCTCAATCCAGCGGCTGGACACTGATCTGGAAACTGGCCACAACGCCGGCGTACAGCCGCACCTGGGCGGTGCATGCGCCGAACTCCTTGATGGCGGCGGGCAGTTCCACCTTTTTCTTGTCGATCTCGGCGCCGGTAAGCTGGCCAAGCGCCTCGGCCACCTCCTTGGCGGTAACCTTGCCGTACAGCTTGCCGGAAGCGCCGCCCTTCACCTTGATGGTCACGGTGCGATCCTTGATTTTGGCGGCAAGCGCTTCAGCCGCGGCGCGGGCTTCGGCTTCGTGGTGGGCCTTAGCCTCGCTCTTGGTGCGTGCGGTGTTCAAAGCGTTTGCGTCCGCGGCGGCGGCCAGGCCGCGCGGCAGCAGGAAGTTGCGGGCGTAGCCGTCCGACACTTCATGGATTTCGTCTTTTTTGCCAATGCTTTTGACATCCTGTTTGAGAATAACTTTCATGGTGTTCTCTCCCCTAACATATAAAGTTTGAAAAAGCTCAGACCCGGGCTTCAGCCTTGCCGGCTGCCTGGTTCTGGCGGTAGAGGTCGATCTGCTCGCGCATGCGGGCCTCGGCTTCCCGGATCGTACAGTTTTTAAGCTGGGCGCCCGCCATGGTCAGGTGTCCGCCGCCGCCAAGCGGTTCCAGAATCACCTGAACGTTGAGCGCGCCCATGCTGCGAGCGCTGATATTGACGCCGCCGTTTTTGGCGACGGCGACAAAGCTTGCATCCACCCCGTTAAGGGTCAGCAAGTCGTTGGCTGCCATCGGCAGCACCACGCTCATGCCGGGGTCAAGCTCATCCGACAGCGCAATCGCACAGCCCTTGTAAATGTAGGCGCTTTCCACAATCGAGGCGCGGGCCTCGTATTCCTCCTTGCTTGTATTGAAAAGGATTTTGGTCTGCGCTGTGTTCGCACCGCGGCTGCGCAGCCAGGCGGCTGCTTCAAAGGTGCGCACCCCCACATGCAGCGCAAAGCTGCGGGTATCCAGCATGATGCCGGCCAGCAGCGCCTGCGCCTCAAGCGGGGTGATGTTGCCCGCCGCCGGCATAAACTGCAGCAGTTCACAGACCAGCTCACTGGCTGAGGAGGCGTAGGGTTCGTGGTAAAGCAGGACGGGGTTGTCAATGTGGCCGACCGCCATGCGGTGGTGGTCGATGACGACCACCCGCTTGCATTTATCGTAGACTTCGCGGCTTTCAAGCAGCCCTTTCTGGTAGGTATCCACCACAATGAGCAGCGTGTTGTCGGTAATCAGGGGCAGGGTTTCGCGCGGTTCGATGAAATTGTGCGATTCGCCTGCATCGTCAAATGTATCGATCAGCGCGCCGGCCAGCGTGGCGCCGCGCTGCACCGCAATGACCGAAGGTACATCGCAGAGCTTGCACATCCGCAGCACGCCGATGGCCGAGCCGATCGCGTCAAGGTCGGACATGCGGTGGCCCATAATGATGACGCTGTCGCTCTGGCGGATCTGGTCGGCCAGGGCGTGGGCAATGATGCGGCTGCGCACATGGCTGCGCTTTTCCACCCCGTGGGAAACACCGCCGTAAAATTCAAACCCGTCGGCTGTTTTGACAGCCGCCTGATCGCCGCCGCGGCCCAGGGCAATGTCAATGCTTTCACGGGCCATTTCCTGGCACTCAAACAGCGTCTTGCCGCCGTGGCCCAGCCCGATCGAAAGGGTCAGCATCCCGCTGGGAAGCAGAGCGCGCACCTGGTCAAGAATATCAAACCGGTTTTCGATCATGATCTTGGCATCGCGTTCTTCCACCACCGCAATGTAGCGGTTGTTCGAAACCTTGCGCAGGAAGCCGGAGGTTTTGGCAAAATAGTCTTCCAGCAGGCGGTTGATCGATTCCAGCTCATGCGCCTGCTCCGAATCCTTCATATCGGTGAAGAGTTCATCGTAACTGTCTATCACGATGTTCAGGTAAGCCGGGCGGCTGGCTGTGTATTCATCCAGGGTATCTTTGTAAAACGTATCGTTGATCAGGTAGACGAGCGCCCCGCCCGCCCCGCCGCGCACCGGGCTGGCGTAGGCGGTGAACCGGTTGCCGTTTGCCGTAAGGTCCTGGCCGTGGGGCCGCGCACAAACCGCAAGATCAAACCCCGGCAGCACCCGGCCGACAGCCGGGCGGACAAGGTCTTCCCCGCCGAGCACTTCATCCCGAAAATAGGGATTATACCAGGCGACGCGGCCTTCCTCCAGCAGGATCACCGGCACCGGCAGCTCGGCCAGCGAATACTGCATGCGGCTGCTTTCAAACGCACGGCCGCTGAGATTCTGGTTGATGAAGCGGCGCAGCCGGCGCAGGTTGAAGGCCAGCAGCACGGCCGCCGCCGCCACCAGCACGGCCGGCGGCAGCAGCCAGCGCGGGTCCAGCAGCGCCACCGGCACCGCCAGCGCCACGCAGGCCACGGCAAGCAACAGCACAAAGATGACCAAATCGGGACTGTTCCTGTGTTTCATCGTCTTTCCCCTTTTGGCCGGCCCGCGGGTGGCGGGCGCAGGCTTACACTTCCAGCAGAATCGGCAGGATCATCGGGCTGCGTTTGGTGCGCCGGTAGATGTAATTCGACAGCGCCTCCCGCACGCGCGCCTTGACGCTGGCCCAGTCGTGCAGATTTTCGGCCATGCTGCGGTCCAGAGCCATCTCAACCTGGGTGCGCGCGCCTTCCAGCAGCTCTTCGCTTTCCCGCACATAGACAAAGCCGCGGCTGACCAGTTCCGGCCCCGAAACCACCTGGCCGGTGCGGCCGTCCACCGCCACCGTGACGACGATGATGCCATCCTCCGAAAGGTGATGCCGGTCGCGCAGAACCACGTTGCCGACATCGCCCACACCGTACCCGTCCACCATCACGGCGCCCGAAGGCACCGTGCCTTCCAGCGTCAGCTCATCGCGTGAGATGCGCAGGTTCTGGCCGTTTTGGGCGATGTAGATATTCGCCTTTGGCAGATAGCCGAGATGCTCGGCCGTTTCGGCGTGGCGCTTGAGCTGTTTGAACTCACCGTGCACCGGCAGGAAATACTGCGGATGCGCAAGGGTCAGGATGAGCTTCTGTTCTTCCTGGCAGGCATGGCCCGAAACATGGGTGTCGTACATATTTTCATAGATGACTTCGGCGCCAAGCGAAAGCAGACCGTTGACAACCTTGGTCACCGTCTTTTCATTGCCGGGGATCGGCCGGGCCGAGATGATGATGAAGTCATTCGGGCCGACCTTGACGTTGCGGTGGCTCGCCTGCGCCATGCGGGAAAGCGCCGACAGCGGTTCGCCCTGCGAGCCGGTTGTGATCAGCACAAGTTTTTCGGGCGGGTATTTGTTGATCTCTTCAATATCGACCAGGACATTGTCCGGCACGCGGATATAGCCAAGTTCGCGGGCCATCTCGGTATTGGAAACCATGCTGCGGCCGTTGACCGCCACCTTGCGCCCGCTCTCCATCGCCAATTCGATGATCTGCTGGATGCGGTAGATGTTTGAAGCAAAGGTCGCCACAATGATCCGCCTGTTTTTGGCGCGGGCAAACAGCGCGCGCACCCCTTCGGCCACCGTCTGCTCGGTTGCGGTAAATCCAGGGCGCTCTGCGTTGGTCGAATCCGACAGCAGCGCCAGCACACCGCGGCGGCCATATTCCGCAATCGTCGAAAGGTCGGTCACGGCATCCGCCAGCGGGGTATAGTCGATCTTGAAGTCGCCGGTCTGCAGCACGATACCGGCCGGGCACTCAATCGCAAAGGCGAGCGCGTCCGGAATGCTGTGGTTGACATGGATCGGCTCCACCGTGAAACAGCCGAGCTTGACCTTCTGGCGCGGACGGATTTCATGGAAAATCGCGCTGGAGGCAAGGCCGTGTTCTTCAAGCTTGTTCTTGATGAGGCCGATGGTCAGCCGGGCTGTATAGATCGGCACATTGAACTTTTTGAGCAGATAGGGCAGGCCGCCGATATGGTCCTCATGCCCGTGGGTGATGAACAGGCCCTTGATGCGGTCCTTGTTTTCCAGCACATAGGTGAAATCCGGTATGACGAGATCGACGCCGAACATTTCTTCATCCGGGAAGACAAGGCCGCAGTCAACCAGGATCATATCCCCCTGGCATTCATACAGCGTAATATTCTTTCCCACTTCGCCGAGACCGCCAAGCGGGATAATATGCATCGGAACAGCGGGCTCCTCATAAAACTGGGCGGCCTGGCGGCGGCGCGGCAGCCGCGGGGCAGGCTGGGCGCCGGGCAGGCGGGGCTGGCTGGCCTGGCGCGGGCGGCGGGCCGGGGCGCGGTCATTCTGGCGCTCGGCCGGGGAATCGCCCCCCTTTGTATTCTGGCGCGCCGGGCGCGGTGCGCGCTTGGTGACGGATTTGCCCTCCCCCTGGCGCGGGCGGCGGGGCGTTTCGCCGTTCTGGCGGGGGCGTTTGGCTGCGGGACGCTTCTGATTCAATTCTTCCATTCGATATCCTCCACAAAAAAGTTGTTCTTCCCCGCTGACAATCGCGAGGGTTGCTGGCCATGGTTTTCCCCTGCTGACGGCAGATGATAGGCCGTCCGGCGGGATCGGGCGCGGAAAGTCCATCCGACAGGATGCGACCGGGCCCCGTAAAAAACACGACGTGCGCCGCTTTGCGCCGCCGCCCCTTGGGGCCGGCCGGCCCCAGGGGGATTATCCGGCAGGCTCCGGGCGCGGCGTATCTGCGCACCTTTGCAGTTAGCTTTATTATAGTTCCTGCACGGCCTGTTGTCAAATAGCGGGCCGCCTTGCAAGCCCGGGCAAAACCATGTATAATGGGGCAAGATCAATTGAACTGGAGCCAACCATGAAACATATTGAAATTTATACCGACGGCGCCTGCAGCGGCAACCCCGGCCCGGGCGGCTGGGGGGCCATCCTGCGGTTTCGCACCTCGGACGGTCGTGTGTTTGAGAAGGAACTGCACGGCGGCGAACCTTCCACCACCAACAACCGCATGGAGCTGACCGCCCTGCTGGAAGCGCTGCGGCAGCTGAAAGAGCCCTGCGACATCGACCTGTTTTCAGACAGCCAGTATGTCATCAACGGTCTGGAAAAGGGCTGGGCGAAGGGCTGGCGCGCCCGCGGCTGGAAAAAGGCAGACAAATCCCCCGCGCTGAACCCCGATTTATGGGGCGCGCTGCTGGAAGAAAGCGCCAAACACACAATCCATTACCACTGGCTCAAAGGCCACGCCGGTCACCCGGAAAACGAGCGCTGCGACCAGATGGCGGTGGAGGAGAGCAGGAAGTTTCGCTGATTTCAGAGTGAAGCGTTTAGATGCGATGGATCGCGCGCCTGGCGGCATAGCCGCCGGACACCTTATTTAAGCTCTCAACTCTTTGCACAAATCTATCATAGTCCGCCCCGCGCGTTTTCATACCGCGCGGGGCATAACAGGAGGATTCACCGATGGACGCATCGCTTGGTTTTAATACGTTTGAACAGCAGGACAAGGTTCTTGTCGGGATGAGCGGCGGGGTTGATTCCAGTGTGACGGTCCGCATCCTGCAGGAACAGGGCTTTGCCGTGCAGGGCGCCGTGATCCGTTTTTCCCCTGCGCATGACGCGGCGGTTGAAGCCGCCAAAGACGCCGGCGCGGCGCTTGGCGTGCCGGTGCATGTGATTGATGCGGCCGATGCGTTTGAGTCCGCCGTTGTCACCCCTTTCTGTGAGAGCTACTGCGCCGGCCGCACCCCGAACCCCTGTATCCTTTGCAACCCGGCCGTCAAATTTCGGCTGCTGGCCCAAAAGGCCGATGAGCTCGGCTGCCGCTACATCGCGACCGGCCACTATGCGCGGGTTGTCTGCTGTGACGACGGGGTCAACCGCCTCTGCGCGCCCGAGAGCGCCGCGCGCGACCAAACCTATATGCTCTACCGCCTGCCGCAGGAAATCCTGGCCCGGCTGATCCTGCCGCTTGGCGAGTTTGAAAAGGACGACGTGCGGGAGATTGCGCGGGACATCGGCCTTTCTTGCGCCGACGCGCCGGATTCGATGGAAATCTGCTTCATCCCGGATGGCGATTACGCGGCCTTCATCCGTGCGCGCGGGTTTGAGCCGCGTACCGGGCGGTTCCTGGGCCCTGAAGGCGAGGATCTCGGTCCTCATGCCGGGGTGGATCACTATACGGTCGGCCAGCGCAAAGGGCTCGGTATTGCGGCCGGGCGGCCGCTCTTCGTCAAGGAGATTCTGCCCAATGGCGATATCCGTCTGGCCGAAAGCGGCGGTGAATATGCATCCCGCCTAACCGTAACCGGCGTCGTCACGCCGGACGCCCAACCGCTGGCCGAAGGCGCCTACCGCGTCAAGGTACGCAGTGCGGCCAAAGCAGTTCCCTGTGAGGTCACGCGCACCGACGCCGGGCTTTCCGTCGCCTTCCCCGACCCGGTGCGCGCCCCGGCCCCCGGCCAGAGCGCCGTCTTCTACCGCGGCGGGTTTGTGTTCGGCGGCGGGTTTATTGAGGTGGTCGAAGAATAACGCCGAAGGCACACCACATCTCAACTCTCAACCCTGAACTCTATATAAAGCAGGCCCTCCCATTCGCCATGCAGCGAGCGGGAGGGCTTCCTCATTTCTGTTTCGCTTTTTCGCCGTGCTTCTCCGGAACAAAATCCAGCGGGTTTTGTGCGGTGCCAGGCGGATACTCGCCCTGCATGGCGGCCTCGATGCGGCTGAGGCGGGCCTCGAGCTCGTTGAGGCGCTGCTGCGGCAGGTCGGGCAGGGCCTGCTGGTCAAGGTCGTCGGCCGGGCAGCAGCGGATGTTGCCAACCCGCACGATCTCGGCCGGCACGCCGACCGCCGTCGCGTTGGCCGGGATGTTCTGCAGCACGACGCTGCCGGCCCCGACCCGCACGTTATCCCCGATAAACACCGGGCCGAGCACCTTGGCCCCGGCGCCGATCAGAACATTATCCCCCAAGGTGGGGTGACGTTTGCCCACATCCTTTCCTGTACCGCCAAGCGTGACCCCGTGGTAAATTGTGCAGTTGTCCCCGATTTCGGTTGTTTCGCCAAAGACGATGCCCATGCCGTGGTCAATAAACAGCCGCTGGCCGATCTTTGCGCCGGGGTGGATTTCAATGCCGGTCAGGTGGCGCGCCAACTGGCTGACCAGCCGCGCCAAAAACAGCAGCCTGCGGTTGTACAGCCAATGTGCAATGCGGTGGGTCACCAGCACATGGAAGCCCGGGTACAAAAGGATCACCTCCGCCACATTGCGCGCGGCGGGGTCCTTATCCCGGATGTTTTTTGCATCTGCCCACAGGCCCATCTTGTTTCCTCTTTTCCTTATCTCCGCGCGGGCGCGGCGTTGCTTTTGTATTTACCATACCACACTTTTTACCCGATTGCAATTGCAGTCCCCCGCTTGGCTATGATATAATAACTTTAGATATGGCTCCTATGGCTCCGCGCGCTGCGTTATTCATGCGCCGCAAAAAGGCGGCAGCCCGGCCCGCTTTGCCAAGCCCTGTGGCCTGCCGCTTTTGCGCAGCGGCTGCGGCGCCCGGCATCCCGCCGTATTTGGATTTTCCCTTTGCTGTTAAAGAAAGGTGGACCCCGTATGACCCGTATGGAAGCACTGGAAGAATATGTCCACGCCCAAAAGCGTGCCCAGCGCGATTACCGCGAAAAGATGGCTGCCGGCCAGTATCCCTACCTGCCGGTTCTGGACGATATTCTCGAAAACGCCCGTGTGGAAAATCAGCTGCCCATCGGCACGGTGGAGATTCCGCTTGCGCTTGTCGTCGGCACCAAGACAGCCGGGCGCACAGCCGCTTTTGCCTCCAACTTTCTGCCGTTGCTAAGCCCCAAAACCGAGTTTGCCAGCAAGTGGGTTTCGCTCTGTCAGGCCCATGTGGACGAAGGCATCCGCGACCCGATCCGCTGCTTTGAATATCTGGGCCGGTTTTATGTGCAGGAAGGCAACAAGCGGGTCAGCGTGTTGAAATACTTCAACGCGGATTCGATCACGGCCAATGTCACCCGCGTTATGCCTCAATACAGCGACAGCCCCCTCGTCAAGCTCTATTATGAGTTTGTGGAATACTACCCGCTTTGCCAGCTGTATACCCTGACCTTCACCCAGGAAGGCAGCTTTGCCCGGCTGCAGAAAGCGCTGGGCAAAGCGCCGGGGGAAAAGTGGTCCAACGATGACCGGGCCAATGTCATCTCGCTGTACAACTGGGTGAAAAAGGCTTACTACGCGCACGGCGGGCAGCACCTGCACACAACGGTCGGCGATGTCATGCTGCTTTTGATGCGGGTGTACACAATGGCCGACCTGCAAAAGCGCTCCCCCGCCGAGCTGGCAAAGGATCTGGACGCCATCTGGGACGATGTGCTGGCAATTGAGCACCCGCAGCCTGTCAAGCTCAGCACCAAACCGGCTGAGCCTGCCGAACCCGCCGGGCCCAAACTCCTCAACAAGATCCTGCCGGCGATCCTGCCCAACCAGAAACCCACCCACCTCAAGGTGGCCTTTGTCAACGAGCGCTCGCCTGAAACCAGCACCTGGACCAGCCAGCATGAGTTTGGCCGCTGCCAGCTCGACCAGGTGTTCCCCGGCACGGTCGAAACCGTCGCCTACCACAACGCCGTGGTGGGTTCCAATGCCGATGCCCTGGTGGAACAGGCCATTGCAGAAGGGGCGGACATTGTTTTTACCACCAGCCCCAAACTTGTCGGCGCGGCGCTGCGCGCGGCGCTGCGCCACCCGGAAACCCGCATCCTGAACTGCTCGGTCGATATGCCGTATACCAGCATCCGCACCTATTACACACGGGTGTATGAGGCAAAGTTTATCAGCGGCGCCATTGCCAGCGCCATGGCCCGCAGCGACAGGATCGGCTATCTGGCCGTCTCACCGAACTTCGGCACCCCGGCCGACATTAACGCCTTTGCGCTCGGCGCGCGGATGGTGAACCCCCGCGTGCGGGTGGACCTGGAATGGACCTGCCTGCCCGGCGACCCGATGCGGGCCTTTGCCGAAAAAGGCATCACGGTGATTTCGGGCCGCGATACCCCGGCCCCGGGGCGCCCGGCGCGGGAGTTTGGCGTGTTCCGGATTTTGCGCGGCGGCATGCTGGAAGACCTTGCCTCCCCGTTCTGGCACTGGGGGCAGCTGTATGAAAATGTAATCCGCAGCGTGCTCAACGGCGCCTGGAACCGTGACGAGCCGAGCGATGAGCGCCGCGCCGTCAATTACTGGTGGGGCATGAACAGCGGCGCCATGGACGTGCTGTTCAGCCGTGAGCTGCCGCACGATGTGCGCCACCTTGCCAACATCCTGCGCCAGGGCGTGATTGCGGGCGCGATCGACCCGTTCGCCTGCCATATTATCGCACAGGACGGCACCCTGATGAACGAGGGCAACACCGGCTTTGCGCCGGAACAGATTCTGCACATGGACTGGCTGTGCGACGCAGTTAACGGCCATGTGCCCGGCTATGACGAACTGACCGAAGAGGCAAAGCCCCTATACCGTATGCAGGGTATCCATCGCGACCGCCTGCCGGTGGAGAAGGAGGCCGAGCTATGAGGATTCTGGCTGTTGCTGATGAGGAATCCAAATACCTGTGGGATTATTATGAGCCCGAAAAGCTGCACGGCTACGACCTGATTGTCGCCTGCGGCGATTTGAGCATGCATTATATGACCTTTTTGGCCAGTGTGGCCCCCATGCCGGTTTTGTACGTTCACGGCAACCATGACGAATGCTACGACACCCATCCCCCTACAGGGGCGATCTGCATTGACGACGATGTGTTCTGCTACAAAGGCTACCGCTTTTTGGGCCTGGGCGGCAGCTGCCGGTACCGCACCGGCGCCTGGCAGTTTACCGAAGCCGAAATGCGCCGGCGTATCCGCAAGGCGCGCAGCAAGGTCATGCATGCCGGCGGGGTGGACGTGCTGGTCACCCATGCGCCTTTGCACGGCTACGGGGATCTGAATGATTTGCCGCACCGCGGTTTTACAGTCTTCCGTGAGGTGCTGGACGCCTATAAACCCGCTGTGATGCTGCACGGCCATGTGCATCTGTCATACGGGGCGAACATCCCGCGGGAACATCAGTACGGCGCCACCCGCATTATCAACTGTTATGAACGTTTTGATTTAGAACTGCCCGACCGCCCCGAGATCCCGGCGCGGGGGCTGTTTGCAAGGCTGCGCAGCGGCCGATAAAACCACGCCGGCCCCCGCCGGCGGGAAAGTGTGGAATGAGAATGAAGAAGATCGGTGTTTTGGGCGCCGGCACCTGGGGTACTGCCCTGGCCAGGCTGCTGTGTGAAAACGGGCACGATGTGACCATCTGGAGCGCGCTGCCCGAAGAACTCAAAAATATGTCAACAACCCGCCGCCACCCCAACCTGCCCGGCATGGAGCTGCCCGCTTTGCTGCACTACACCGCCGACATTGCTGAAATCTGCTCAGGGCGCGACCTGCTGGTCTTTGCGGTGCCTTCAGTTTTTGTGCGGTCAACGGCCAAAAAGGCCGCTCCCCACCTGCCAAACGGCCAGATGATTGTGGATGTAGCCAAGGGTATTGAGGAAAAGACCTTTCTGACAATGTCCGGCGTGATTGAGCAGGAACTCGCCGCCGTGCCGGGTCACGAAGCCTGCACGGTGGTTGCGCTGTCCGGCCCGACCCACGCCGAGGAGGTCGCCCGCGACCTGCCCACCGCGATTGTGGCAGCCTGCGCCGATGAGGCGGCCGCCCAAACCGTGCAGAAGCTTTTCAACAATCCGAACTTCCGGGTCTACACCAACCCCGACCGTCTTGGCGTCGAGCTGGGCGGCGCAGTCAAAAACGTGATCGCGCTGGCCGTTGGCATGGCGCTGGGGCTGGGCTACGGCGACAATGCCAAGGCCGCGCTGATCACCCGCGGCAACGCCGAACTTGCGCGGCTTGGCGTCGCGATGGGCTGCCAGGCTGCAACATTCGCCGGGCTTTCGGGCATGGGGGATCTGATCGTGACCTGCACGAGCATGCACAGCCGCAACCTGCACGCAGGCATGCTGCTGGGCCGCGGCATGGATGTTGAGGAAGCCAAGAAGGAGGTCGGCCAGGTGGTGGAGGGCATCAATGCGCTGCCCGCCGCCCGCAAGCTGGCCCGCCAGTATAAGGTCGAGATGCCGATTGTCGAGGCCGTGGGGCGCATTCTTGACGGCAAACTAACCGCCAAAGCCGCCGTCGCCGCGCTGATGGGCCGGGATTTGAAGAGAGAGTGAGCGGCGGCAGTGCGCGGCTGTTGCCCCTTTTGCAGCGTGTCGAGTCTCTCGGCACGCTGCTATATATTTTTTCTGTGGGGAAGGTATATCGATGAGACAGGAAAACGATCTGGGGCATGACCCGATCGGCAAGCTGGTCTGGCGGGTGGCCATCCCGAGCATGCTGGCCCAGTTTGTCAGTGTTCTATACAGCATTGTGGACCGGATGTACATCGGCAACATTGCCGGCATCGGCGAGATCGCGCTGGCCGGCGTCGGCGTCTGCGGGCCGGTTATCACGATGGTCGGCTCGGTGGCTTCGCTCATCGGGGTTGGCGGCGCGCCGCTGATGAGCATCCGGCTTGGTGAAGGCCGGAAGGAAGCCGCGCGGGACATCGTCGCCAACGCCTTCTTGATGCTCTGCGTGTTTGGTCTGGCGCTGACCGGCCTGCTGTTTGCAGTCCGCCGGCCGATGCTTTTGTTCTTTGGCGCGAGCGAAGCGACAATCCCTTACGCCGAAACCTATTTCAGCTGGTACCTGATCGGCACCGTCTTTTCGCTGCTGGCCACCGGCATGAGCCAGTACATCATCTGCCAGGGATACGCCAAGATTGCGATGTGCTCGGTCATTCTGGGTGCGGTGCTCAACATTGTGCTTGACCCTATTTTTATCTTTGCACTTGGGTTCGGGGTGGCCGGCGCAGCGATTGCGACAGTGCTTTCCCAGCTGGCAAGCTGCTGCTTTGTTCTGCGTTTTCTGTTCGGGCCCTGGCCGCCGATTTCGATCCGGTTCGGCGGGTATCAGGCGCGGATCATGGGGCGGATTCTCGCGGTCGGGTTCACCCCGTTTGCGATCATTGCGGTGGATAACATCATGATTATCGCAATGAACATGGTGCTGCAGCAGTATGGCGGCCCCGGCCGGGGCGACCTGCTCGTCACCTGCGCAACGATCACCCAGAGCTTCATGCTGGTTGTGACGATGCCGCTTGGCGGCATCAGCGGCGGTACCCAGTCGATTTTGAGCTACAACTACGGCGCCAAACACATTCGTCGGGTGCGGCAGGCCCAGCATCGGATCATCGGGCTGTGCGTGGGGTATGCGGCAATTTTGCAGCTGCTGGCCTGGGTGGCCGGGCCGGCTTTTGTACGGCTGTTCACAGCGGATGCCGAGGTTGCCCGCGAAGCGGTCCGGGCGATCCGGGTCTGTACCCTGATGCTGCTGCCGCTCGGCGTGCAGTACGAGATTGTGGACGGCTTCACCGCAATGGGGCTGGTGCGGTATTCGCTGCCGCTGTCGTTCTGGCGCAAGTTCGTCTATTTTGTTGCGCTGTTCGTCTGCCCGGCGTTCTTCGGCGCGCAGGCCGCCTTCTTCGCCGAGCCGATCTCCGACCTGCTCGGCCCGATCGTGACGGTCACGGTCTACCTCATCGCGATGCGCCCGGTGCTCAAACGCCGGCTGCTCGCACCCGAACCGGCCGAGACGCAGGGGGAAACGGGTTGATTCTTTCTCATAAATCCCGGCAAAACCGCAAGGCGGCAGAGCACATGAACGCTCTGCCGCCTTGCTCTATTTTTCAATTTTCTTCCAGTGTTTGAGCTGCGGGAGGGTTTCCTCCAAATAGGCCCGCACCTGCTCGGGCGGCCAGCATCTCCTGGGTCAGCCCGCTTTGGGTGCGCAGTTTTAGCAATATTTCCTTGGTATCCATCGTGGTCGCAGCCTCCTTTGCTGTAGGCAGTATACCACGGCAAGCGTTCCCCGCCAAGCAACCCGCGGTTGCTTCCCGCATTACGCCTGCTTTTTCATCCAGATGTGCGGGCAATATTCCTCGGGGAATTCTTCGCCGTAGGCGGTGTAGCCGGCTTTTTCGTAGAAGCCGCGGGCCCGCACCTGGGCGGCCAGGCGGATCTCCCGCCCGCCGCGCGCCGCGATCTGGCGTTCGGCCTCCCGCAGCAGCGCGGCCCCGCCGTGCGCGCCGCGAAATTCCGGCAGCACCGCCACCCGGCCGATCACCCAGGCGCCGTCGGCGTCTTGAAAATAGCGGCAGGTCGCCATCGGGCGGCCGTCGTCGGCCACTAGCACCAGGTGGGTCGCCGCGGCGTCCTGCGCGTCGAATTCCTCCACAAAGCCCTGCTCCTGCACAAAAACCGCCTGCCGAATCGCAGCCGCCGCCCGCGGCAGGGTGGAATGGGTTTGAATGGTTGGCATTGTTCTACCTCGCTTGTGGGTGAGAGTTGAAAGTTTGAAAATGGTTTAGCGTTTAGGTAAGGCGGATCGCCGGCCTGCGGCCGCTGAAAAATACAGAGACCGCAGGGGCGAGCATCGCTCGCCCGCAGGTGTTTGCGGCGGCGCAGGGCGGCAAAAAAGCAAGGCGCGCCCCTGAAGCCGAAGTGAGTAGTTCCGTGTGTACCCAAAAAGAAACCCGCGCCGAAACAGATCGTCCCAGCGCGGAATTGTTTGGAGCAGGTGAAGGGAGTCGAACCCTCGTCCTCAGCTTGGAAGGCTGATGTACTAGCCGTTGTACGACACCTGCGCGGTATTGCCGATGTGTTTTATTATACCCGCGGCAATACCGATTGTCAAGGCTTGTTCCAAAGAGTTGAAAGTTTAGAGAGTTGAGATGTGGTGCGCTTTTGGCGCGGTTTTGAAAAATGCCAAAAAGCGTTGGCTTTTTTGAGACGGCGCAGGCAGCCGATCCACCTTCATTCTCAATTCTTAATTCCTAATTCTTCATTATTTCCTCACGCCGCCTTCTTTCGATAAATCCCGGTACTGATGAAGAAGCTGAGGAGGTAGGCGGCGAGGGCGGCGAGGGTAAAGCCACCGACGGCCAACAGCACGCCGGTCTCCCCCATCGCTTCGGCGCTGTCGCCGGCCGGCAGCTGGTTGGCCAGCAGGCCGCCGGCGATTACCACAGCGGCGATCAGGATGCAGAACGCCACCATCGTGGCGCTGCGGGCCTTGGTGGCCCCGAATTTGTAGGAGAGCGGCAGCGCGAATGCGTTATAGCCCAGCACCACGGCCAGCGCGGCGATGCTGCTGGCCAGCGTCTGCGGCCAGGTTTCGGCCAGGTTGCCGCGGATTGCCCCGCCCAGCGCGCAGAGCGCGGTCGAGAGCACAAAGCAGAGCAGCGCCCAGCCCAGCGCAAGCAGGTATTTGCTGCCGACAATCTGTTTCGGCGTGACCGGCAGGGTGCGGACGTAGGTATCCCAGTGGCTGTACTCGTCCAGCGTCAGGGTGCTGACGGCGTACATGCCGCCGAGGAACACGAGCGCGTACATCACAAAGATCAAGCTGTCCGAGGCGAGCATCATCGCGGTATAGACAAGCAGCACGACCAGGAAATTTTTGCTATAGGTATTCCACAAAAGGGTCTGGTCTTTTCTGAGCAATCCGATCATTGGGTATCCCTCCCCGAATAAAAGCGCATGATATCGTCGATGCCGGCCGGGTCGCAGACCGCGCCGGGCAGCGCGGCGCGCACGGCTTCGCGGCCGCGCACGAGAGTCTCGCAGCCGAAGGCGCGGCGCTCAGTGTGGATGGCCGCGCCGTCCGGCAGTTTGGCGAGATCTGCCTGCGCACAGCGCAGCAGGCCGTACTCGGCGAGCAGTTCATCCTTGTCCTCCTGAAAGAGCAGCCGGCCTTTGTGCAGGTAGGCGATCGAATCGGCCACCTGTTCGAGATCGGTTGTGATGTGGCTGCTCATCAGGATGCTGCGGGTTTCGTCCTGGATGAAATCGAGGAAAAGATCGAGAATTTCGCCCCGCACAACCGGGTCAAGGCCGGAGGTCGGCTCGTCGAGCACGAGCAGTTCGGGCGCATGGGCCAGCGCGGTGGCAAGGCTCAGCTTCATCCGCATCCCACGGCTGTACTCCTTGATTTTCTGGCGCGGGTCAAGGCCGAAGCGGGTAAGATACCCGGCGAACGCTTCGGGCTGCCAGCGCGCGCCGAAGATGCCGGCCATGCTGCGGCCGACCTGGGCGGCGGTAAGGTTTTCGTAGAAGTAGGCGTCCTCAAACACAACGCCGATCCGGGCGCGGGTTGCGGGGTCGGCCGGGTTGCCGCCGAGCAGCTCGGCCCGGCCGGCCGAGGGGCGGATGACACCGGTCAGCAGTTTGAGGGTGGTGGTTTTGCCGGCGCCGTTCTCCCCCACCAGACCGACGATACTGCCGGCCGGGATGGTGAGGGTAAGCGGGCCGAGGGTGAAGGTTTTGTAGCGCTTTTCAATGTCGTGTAAAGCGGCGGCTGTGGCAAACATAATCAGGTATCCTCCCACAAGAGTTGGATGGCGGCGAAAACCTCGTCACGGGTGATGCCGCCGCGGCGGGCGGCGTCGATGGCCTGCTGCAGATGATCCTCCACCTGTTTGCGCATTTCCTCGCGGTGGAGCTCGGGGCTCTGCGGGGCCACGAAGCTGCCTTTGCCCGGCATCGTGACAAGGAAACCCTCGCGTTCAAGGTCTTCATAGGCGTGTTTGGTTGTGATGACGCTGATGCGCAGCTCTTTGGCCAAAAGCCGGATGCTGGGCAGCGCATCCCCTTCCTTGAGTTCGCCGGCCAGGATCTTATCCTTGATCTGCCGCGTGATCTGCGCGTAGATCGGCTCCTGCCCGGTATTTGAGATAAAAAGTTCCATCGATGGCTCCTTCAGGGTGTACTGTACATATCCTGTATTCACAGTATATACTGTATATACACAGTTGTCAAGGGGCAGCGAGAAAAATAATAATGAAAAAAGGCGAATCGCCGGTATGCGATCCACCAGTTCTATTCCGTATTACTTGCAACACAAAAATTATCTGCAGGGGCGCAAAATACGGTCACGAGCCTGCCGTGTTGGCAACAAACATGAAGTCCACGCACAGGGCCGGATGAGGGCATCCCGCCGGAATCCGGGGCGCTTGCGACACGGCGGGGTTTCCGGGCCGATGCGGGCATCGGCCCCTACAGGCAAATGGGAGGCGGCCGCCGATCCGCCGCAACTCCTAATTCTTCCCTATTTCGCTCTTCCCTTCCCTGCCAGCCGCTGGTCTTGCCCAAAAAACTTGAAGATCCGGCAATTGCCAAGCATCCGGCTGGCCACCTTTTCGGTATAGCGGGTGGTAAAGACGCCCTGGTCCACAATATTGGTTGTGTAGATGGTGGGCCGGTGGCAGAGCATCCGGGTGTTGATGAGCTCATACAGCACGCTGATCGTCACAGTGGTCAGGTGCTCGGTGCCGAGATCGTCAAGGATCAGCAGGTCTGCTTCCTGGCAGGCTTCAAGCCAACTGTCGTCGCCGTCATAGTCAAAGTGTTCGCGGCCGAGCCTTGCGGCCAGCGCCGCGCTGGAGGTGTAGAGCACATCGAACCCGCGGGCCAGCACCGCATCGGCCACGGCCAGCGCCAGGTGGGTTTTGCCAAGCCCCGCCCCGCCCATAAACAGCAGGTTCTGGCTGGCGGGGGCAAATGTTTCGGCATAGCGCCGGCAGTAGGCCAGCACCTTGGCCATATAGTCCCGCACCGAGCCGCCGAGCTCAGGGTCAGGCTCGGTCGGGTAGCGGGTGACGTCAAAGGTTTCAAACCCGCACAGGGCCAGCGGGCTGGCGGCGTTGATCTCCTCCCGCCGCAGCGTGCGGGCCAATTCGGCCACGCAGGCGCAGGGCGCGCCGTTCGCAATGCCGGTATCCTGGCAAACCGCGCAGGTATAGCGCGGGGCCAGGCCGTTGGGCGCATAGCCGGCTTCAGCCAGCGCGGTGTTGAGCGCCCGGCCGGCGGCTTCAAGCTTTTGCCGGGCCGGGGCGGTATCCCGCCCGCTTGCGGCGGCGAGCGTCAGGGCCAAGCCGGCCTGGGTGCGGGCTTCCTCTGCTTCGGCCAGCGCCGGGTGGGCGGCGAAGGCGGCGGCGCGGCGGCGGGCGGCCTCGGTCACAGCGCGCTGGCGGCGGGCCGCAATGTGGCGCTGGGCCTCGCGGAAAAGCTCATCCTTGGTACGCATGGGTTACACCTCGGTCTCGTCATCAAAAATAGCGTTCCAGTCGGTGTGGAACAAATCGTTAGCGGGGGCGGTACTTGCGCTGGCGGCCGGTTTGGCGCCGGTGGCCAGGATGTTCGCACCGGTCAGCTGGCCCTGGCCGCGTACGGCGTCAAGCGTGGTGCGGCCCTGGGCGTGCCAGGCGCGCAGAATGCCGTCCACATACCGCACGGTGCGGTGGTTTTCGGCCCGCAGGATCGCCTCGGCAATGACCTCGGCCGAAAAGCCGCCCTGCTCAAACCAGCGGTCGATCGCGCTGCGCTCCCACCGGGTGAAATCGGCCGGGTCCACGCCAAACAGGCGGGCGACCTCCTGCCGGCGTTCGGCGCGCAAGGCTTCACGCTGAAGATACTTTTCAGCGTCGGCCCCGGTTTCAACGCCGGCTTCGCGCCAGCGGTGCAGTTCCCGGCAGACCGAAGCGACTGTCTTGCGGGCATTGCCTGGCTGGCGGGCAATCTCGGCGCAGCAGGTCAAAATCACATCGGGCTGCCAGCCCTCGTCGAGATAGAGCGAGACGAGGCGCAGCATCTCGCTGCGGCTCAGCGCGCGGCCAAAGCTCGCCTGCGCTTCCTGGCAAAGCACCGCGACAAACGGGTCGTTTATGGCATCGGGGTCCAGCCGGGTGCGCGGGGACGGGTTTTCTGGCAGCGCCGCATCGGCGCCCCGGTCAAGCAGCCCGGCGCCTACCCAGTATTGCAGCGCGCGCTTGGCAGCTTCGACACTTTTAAGGCCAAGGTCGTGGGCAATGGTGCGCGGTTCGGCCGCGCCGCCGCCGACCAGGTAGAGCGCCACCCGCACGGTGTCGCCGTCGGCGATGGCGGCGGGGTCCATGGGCAGGCCGGACACGCCGTCCACCACGGCGGTCTCGTCGCTGATGTGGACGACAATCTCCTGGTGGAGGACGGTCTCATCGCTGTTTTCCAGATAGAGGCTGCCGCTCTCCATCCGCGTGGCGGTGCCCCACACCCCCACAGGGCCGGGGCGGCTCTCCTCGCCGGCGACCTCCAGGGCCAGGGCGGAGCCGCAGAGCATGGCGGCGCAGAGGGTCAGGGACAGCAGTTTGAGCAGGGATCGTTTCATAAAATCTCCAACCTTTCCTGTGTTTGTAGGTTCAGACGGACGAGGGGCGGAAAAAGTTTCCCTTTGCGGCAAAAAAGGGCTCCAGGGGGTCCAGGCCGCCCAGCTCCAGCCCCAGGTGGAGCCCGGCGGAGAAGAGGAGGGTCTCCCGCCGGGCGGCGATGGTGGCCTGGAGGTCCAGCAGGTCGTTGAGCCGGAGGAGGAGGGGGGTCTCCCGGAACTCCCGGCGAAAGGCCGCCTGAAGGGCGGAGGACTGTTCGTTCAGGGTGCGCAGTTCCGGGTCGGCTTTTTCCATCACGGATAAGTAGTCCAGGAATAGGGCTTCCAATAGGGATTGGGTGCTCTCTCGCATAGTATCACCTCCTATATATACCATATATACACCATGTATGCACCACTAGTCAAGAGAAAATGTGTATGATATAG
>URKR01000006.1 GCA_900548355.1 uncultured Oscillospiraceae bacterium | reverse complement strand
GGGTTCGGTGTGGTCCACAACGATGTAGTCGATTTCGGAGGGGTCCATCACCTGGCGGATCTTTTCCAGGTGCTCATCGAAAAATTTATCCTTCACTGTTTCAAACAGGGCGGTTTTTTTGCTGCCCCGCAGCAGATAGGAGTTGTAACTGGTGCCATGATCGGAGTGCATGACGATGTCAAAGACCCGCAGATCCGGGTCCAGAGCTCCCACCCACCAGATGTGTTCTGTGGCTTGCAATGCTTTCATGAAATCTCCGTCCTTTCTATAATCAATGTAAAAATTCATCGTTTACCGAAACAGTATACTATATCCTGTCAAATTTTCAAGGGTTTTCTCACAGATTTCACATGATTTTTTTTGCATTTTTCCAGCGGGTGTTGTATAGTAGTGTCTATCCAATGAGGAAGCCTCCTTTTTTCGGGAAGAGAATGGGGGGCGCTCTGTTGTGAGAGTGGGAAAATTTGCGCATCGCGCGGAGGGAAGAAAAAATGATCTTTGTGGTTGCGCCCGATTCGTTCAAGGGCAGCCTGACTTCGAAAAATTTCTGTGATACGGCGGAGGACGCTTTGCTGGAGCGATTCCCCGGACTTACGGTGTACAAGGTGCCTATGGCCGATGGCGGCGAGGGCACGGTGGAGGCTTTGATTCTGGCCACCGGCGGCAAAAAGCAGAGCTGCTGGGTCACCAGTCCTTTGTTTGACAAGACCATGGCGGCTTATGGCATCATGGGCGACGGAAAAACGGCGGTGATCGAAATGTCCAGCGCCGCAGGCCTGCCCCTGATCCCATCCTGGAAGCGGGACCCCTTCACTTCCACCACCTATGGCGTGGGCGAGCTGATCGAGGACGCTTTGGAAAAAGGATGCACGGAGTTTATCATGGGCATCGGCGGCAGCGCCACCAACGACGGCGGCTGCGGCTGTGCCGCCGCTCTGGGCGTCCGCTTTCTGGACGGCACCGGAGCGGAGTACATCCCCGTGGGCGGCACACTGGACCGGCTGTGCCGGATCGACATGTCCCACCGCTCCCCCCTGCTGGACGGTGTGGAGATCGTGACCATGTGCGATGTGGACACCCCCCTCTGCGGTCCCAATGGCGCCAGCGCCGTCTTCGGTCCCCAGAAGGGGGCCGACCCTGATATGGTGACCCGTCTGGACCGGAATCTGCGCCACCTGTCGGAGGTGATCCGCCAAGACCTGGGCCGGGAGATCGCGGACCTCCCCGGCGCCGGCGCCGCCGGCGGCATGGGAGCCGGTGTGATGGCCTTCCTGGGCAGCCGCCTGCAGATGGGGATCGAGACCGTCCTGGACACGGTGGGCTTCGACGCCCTGCTGCCCGGCGCCACCGCGGTCCTGACCGGCGAGGGCCGCATCGACGGCCAGAGCGCCCGCGGCAAGGTGGTGGCCGGCGTAGCCGCCCGCGCCAGGGCCAAGGGCGTGCCAGTGGTTGTGATTGCCGGCGATATTGGGGAAGGCGCCGAACAGCTGCTGGGCCAGGGTGTCTGCGCCATGTTCAGCATCAACCGGGTGGCGCAGCCGTTTTCCGTGCTGCGCCGCCGCGCCCCGCAGGACCTGCGCGCAACCGCCGCCAACCTGTTCCGGTATGCGCGGCTGGCCGAAACGCTGCCCCGCTGACAGCCCCCCCGGGGCTTGGCAGCCCGCCTGCGCTGTGCTACACTATATCCGAAACGACCAGGGCGTGGAGGCGATCATACCATGCAAAAGCTTACATGGCGGCAGCTTGCGGCGGTGGGCAGCATGCTGTTCGGGCTGTTTTTCGGGGCGGGGAACCTGATCTTCCCGGTGGCGATGGGCCAGCTGGCGGGGCGCAACCTCTGGGCGGCCGCGGCCGGCTTTCTGATCACCGGCGTCGGGCTGCCGCTGCTGGGCGTGGCGGCGCTCGGCCTCAGCCGGGAATCCGGCCTGCTGGCGCTCAGCAGCCGGGTGGGGCGCGGGTACGGGCTTGCCTTTACCTGCGCTTTGTACCTGACCATCGGGCCGTTTTTTGCAATCCCGCGCTGCGCCACCGTCTCCTACACCGTGGGCATCGCGCCGCTGGTGCCGGGCGGCGGGGCGGCGCTGGGCGTGTTTTCGCTTGCGTTTTTTGCGGTGGTGCTGTTCTTTTCGCTGCGGCCGGGCCAGATCCTGACCTGGGTGGGCAAGGTGCTCAACCCGCTGTTCCTGGCGTTTTTGGCGGTGCTGGTGCTGCGCGCGCTGGCCGCGCCGCTGGGGCAGGCCGCGGCGGTGGAACCCGCCGGCGCGTACCGGGCCGCGCCGTTTGCCACCGGCCTGTTGGAAGGCTACAACACGATGGATGCGCTGGCCGGCCTGGCCTTCGGCATTTTGGTGGTGCAGGCCATCCGGCGGCTGGGGGTGCGCGCGCCCGGCGATGTGGCGGTGAGCACGGTCTGCGCCGGGGTGTTCAGCTCCGCCCTGATGGCGGGCATCTACCTGCTGGTTACCCTTGTCGGCGCGCAAAGCCGCGGCCGGTTTGCGGCGGCGGCCAACGGCGGCGAAGCGCTGGCCCAGATCGCGGCGGCCTACTTCGGCCGCGCCGGCGCGCTGATCCTGGCGGCAACGGTGACCGTCGCCTGCCTGAAAACGGCGGTCGGCCTGATCACCAGCTGCGGCGAAACCTTTGTCGAAATCTTCCCGCACGGGCCCTCCTACCGGGTGTGGGCGGTGGGGTTCTGCCTGCTCTCGTTTTTGATCGCGAACCTTGGCCTGGACGCCATCCTGGCCTGGTCGCAGCCGGTGCTCATGGCGCTGTATCCGCTGGCCATTGTGCTGATCCTGCTGACGCTGGCCGGCCCGCTGTATGGCGATGACCGCGCCGTGCTGCGCGGCGGGCTGGGCTGCACGGCGGCGGCCGCGGTGCTGGAATTTTTGCGCGCGCTGCCGGCCGGCGCGGCGCCGGCGGTGCGGCCGGTTGTGGATTGGGCCGCCGCCTGGCTGCCGCTTTACGCCAAAGGGTTCGGCTGGGTGCTGCCTGCGGCGGTGGGCTGCGCGGCCGGGCTGGTTGTGCGCGCACGGCGCAGCCGGTAAAAGCGGCGCAGGGCCCCCGTTCCCACAATTCCCAAAAATCCCTGACACCCCCTATTTTTGGGAAATACCTCACTTTTCAGCGCTGCAACGTCAATCGTTCATTCCCAAAAATAGTTGGATTTTTGGGAATTCCCAAAATTCATGACACACCCTATTTTTGGGAAATACCTCACTTTTCATCGCTGCAACGTCAATAGTTCATTCCCAAAAATAGTTGGATTTTTGGGAATTCCCAAAATTCATGACACCCCCTCTATTTTTGGGAATTACCTCACTTTTCAGCGCTGCAACGCCAATAGTTCATTCCCAAAAATAGTTGGATTTTTGGGAATGAACTTATATTTTTGGGAAACAAAGAGAAAAAAAGACTGAACAACAAAACTAATAATATATATTTTTATATAGTGTTTTGCTTATATTTATGGGATTTTTCTTTCCCAAAAATAAATGAGAGCTTTTGTTAATTCCCAAAAATAATTTGATTTTTGGGAATTAACTTATAGCGATGCAGCGTCCAAAAACGGGTCATTTCCCAAAAATAGAGGGGGTACCGGGGATTTTTGGGAATGAACTTTTTGGGAATCGCCGTCCTCGGCTTCGGCATACCGGGCCAGCTCGGCATCGCCAACCGCCGCACAGGCCCAGTAGGTGGTTCTGCGGGGGCGGCGCCCCACGCTCACGCTGCGCAGGCCCAGTTCCTCCTTGGCGCGGTAGAGCGAACCGTTGCCGTAGCCCTTCTGCCGGCGCATCGCCTCAATTTCCTCAAGCCGGGCAAAGCCCTTGGCGCCCAGCAGGGCCTGCAGGTCGGCGTAAAGCTCCTGCATGACGGTGGGGCGCCCGCGCCCGCCGCGGCCGGCGGCGTTCAGCACGGCGTCGGCGTCGGCCTCCACCGGGCCGGTGAACGCGATCCCCCCTGCCCCGCCGATCACAAACCCCTGGCCGGGCCCCGGCGCGCCCAGGCTGTTTTTGGCGTGGACAAACACCGCCCGGCCGGCGTCCTCGGGGTCGCGGCCGACAATCAGGATGCTGCGCGCGGCGTTGCGGAAATCGCTGGAGCCCAGCAGCCTGTCCAGCGCCGAGACATTGCCCGTGCCGGGCTTGGACATATGGCTGATGAGCACAACGGCGCAGCCGTGCCGCTTGGCAAAATCGGCCAGGGCGTCCAGCACGGGGCGCACGGTGTTGGCCCGGTTCATGTCCACCCGGGGGCCCAGGTAGCTCTGGATCGGGTCAAACACCAGCAGGGCAGGCGGGCACAGCGCGGCCTGGCGTTCCAGCCGGGGGTCGTTCAGGGTCAGCCCGGCGCCGGCGCGGCCCAGGCTCTGCACAAACACGCGGTCAAGGTCTGCGCCAAGGCGCTCCAGCCGCGGGCGCACAACCGCGTTGGGGTCGTTTTCCTGGGTGAAATACCAGACATTGCCGGGCGCGCCGGCCGGGCCTTCGGCGGCAAACGGCAGCGCCTGCCCGCGTGATACCGCAGCCGCCATCGCCATGGCCAGCCAGGTTTTGCCCACGCCGGACACCCCGCCCAGCACGGTCAGCATGCCCTTGGGCAGGTAGGGCGGGCAGAGGTATTCGGCCCGGCGCGCTTCCACGCTGGAAACCGCCCGCAGCAGCGGCCGGTAGTCCAGCATACGGTGCAGAAAGCCCTGCGGGTCGGCCCGGCCGTGGGCGCAGCAGCCGCGGTACCACGCCTGCACGCGGGCCGGCGGCACGCCGCACCGCCCGACCGCGGCGGCCTCCAGCATCTGGCAGAGGTCCTCCTCGCTGCAGCCGGCCGCCACCGCAAACTGCAGCTTGGCAAACGCTTCGTCCGACAGAAGCGTCTCGGCGTCGGCGGTGGAAACCAGCGCCAGGAAGTCACGGAATTCGGGGCTGTGCGGGCCGTTTGGCACGGGGGTGTGTGTTTCGGGTTGGGTTTTGTTCATAGGGTCTCCTTTCTCCCTCTTTTGGGGCGTGGGTTTGCGTGCGGGGTTCCACAACCATTGGTTGTTGCCTTGCGGCCAAAAAAATCCGCGTTCCCTTCTCGACGCGGACAGGCCTTCGGCCCCGGGGCGCCCGCCGCACCGCAGAGCCCTGCGCCAGGGATGCCGCGGCGCGGCTGCGGGCCGCCGGGTAGAACTACCCTTAGGTTACAGCATAGCACAAACAACCATTGGTTGTCAAGTACCCGTTTTGCCGAAAAATTCCTGAAAAAATTGGCGAGTTTTTTTGATTTTCCGATTGCATTTTACCTGCCCAACAGGTATAATGAAGCCATGGGGACGCGCGGGCTGCCTGCCAGGCGTGCCCGGCCTGCCATGCGGGCAGGTCTTTTGGAAGTTGCGAATTAGGAGTTAGAGGCGCCCGCAGGTCGCCGTGCAGAATCGCTAACCTCACCGCGATTGGGAAAGCGGTCCGATACACCTCCTCTTTTCTTTTTGCTTTCCTGGGTTGCCTCTAATTCCTAATTCCCAGCTCCCAACCCGTGCCCCCAAAGCCGCTGCCATGGCAAGAAAGGACGCTTTATGTGGTTTGACCAAGCCGTTGTGTACCAGATCTACCCGCTGGGGCTGTGCGGCGCGCCGCTGCAAAACGACGCCCAACCCGCCCACCGGCTGCGCCGCGTGCTGGACTGGGTGCCCCATATCCGGGCGCTCGGCGCCGACACCATGCTCTTCAACCCTTTGTTTGAGAGCGACGCCCACGGCTATGACACCCGCGACTATAATAAGGTAGATACCCGCCTGGGCGACGCCGATGACCTCAAGGCCGTCTGCGGCGCCATCCACAAAGCCGGGATGCGGGTGATGCTGGACGGCGTTTTCAACCATGCCGGCCGCGGGTTCTGGGCGTTCCGTGACGTGCAGGAAAAAAAGTGGGACAGCCCGTATAAAGACTGGTTCCACCTGGATTTCGGCGGCAACACCCCCTACCAGGACGGTTTCTGGTATGAAGGCTGGGAAGGCTGCTATGAGCTTGTCAAGCTCAACCTGCACAACCCCGCCGTGCGCGAATATCTGTTTGACGCGATCGCCGGCTGGGTGCGGGATTATGACATCGACGGCCTGCGGCTGGATGTCGCCTATTGCCTTGACCTTGATTTCCTCGGCGCGCTGCGCGGCTTCACCGCCCAGCTCAAGCCAGATTTCGCCCTTGTGGGCGAGACGCTGCACGGCGATTACAACCGCTGGATGAACGACCACGCCTGCCATTCGGTCACCAACTATGAGTGCTACAAGGGGCTGTATTCCAGCTTCAACACCGGCAATATGCATGAGATTGCCTACAGCCTGAACCGGCAGTTCGGCGCGGAACCCTGGTGCCTGTACACCGGCAAACACCTTCTGAACTTTGCCGATAACCACGATGTGACCCGGGTTGCCAGCATTCTGCAGGACAAGAACGAACTGCGCCCGCTGTACGGGCTTTTGTTCGGCATGCCCGGCACGCCGGCCGTCTATTACGGCAGCGAGTGGGGCGCAACCGGCGAAAAGAAGGACGGCGACCCCGCCCTGCGCCCGGCCTTCGAAACGCCCGAAGAGAACGAGCTGACCGCCTGGATCACGGCGCTGGCCGGGGCCAGAACCGGCAGCGAGGCGCTGTGTTACGGTTCGTACCGCAACATCCTTGTGCAGCCCAAACAGCTGATTTTTGAGCGCCGCAGCCGGAACGACCGCGTGCTTGTGGCGATCAACGCCGACAGCGCCCCCTATCATGCCGATTTCAACGCCGAAGCCGGCTGCGCGGTGGACCTGATCACCGGCCGCCCGCATGATTTCGGCGGCGGCAGCGATCTGGCGCCCTATTCCTGCTATTTCTGGAAGACCGAGTAAAAGACCCGCACAAAAAACAAAACAAACACAAAGAATCGGGAACCCACAGCGATCGCGCTTTGCCGTGGGTTCCCGATCCTTTGTTACCCGGGGGGAATGTCGAATGTCACAGCCGCATTCCACCGTTGATGTTTTGCATAGACTTCAGCCGCGCCTGGCCGGCGAGCGCTTCGGCTTCGGCAGTATCGCGGCTTTCGCGGCGCAGGCCGTCCTTTTCGCCGGCTTTGCGTTCGGGGCGCAGGCCGCGCACCTGGCGGTCAAAATCCCGCTTGCGCAGCCACAGCGGCACCACAGGCGCCAGCACCAGTACAACGAGCAGCACCACAAGATACACAGCGTTTGGCATAGCGCGCCCTCCTCTGCCCCGGCTGCGGGGCTTTTGGGTATATTTCTATGAATAGTATAGCGCCCGCACGTCGCTTTTGTCAATGGTATTCGTTCTCTTTTCTGTTTTGCCGAAATCCGGCGCGCCCCTTTGTGCATCCAGACGAAACCCTGCCGGGCGTTTTTTCAGGCGCGGCGGCGCTTGTCCAGGCGGATCTTGTCCGCAATCATTGCGATGAATTCCGAATTGGTCGGCTTGCCGCGCAGGCTGTGGATGGTGTAGCCAAAGTAACTGTTCAGCGTATCGACATCGCCGCGGTCCCATGCCACCTCGATCGCATGGCGGATCGCGCGCTCCACGCGGGAGGCCGTCGTGCCGTTGCGCTTGGCAATTTCCGGGTACAGCCGCTTGGTCACGGCGTTGATGTAATCGGGGTCGCCCACCGCCAGCAGGATCGCATCGCGCAGAAACTGGTAGCCCTTGATGTGGGCCGGCACCCCGACCTGGTGCAGGATCTCGGTCACGGTCAGCTCGTCGCTGTCCTGGGAAAGGGGCTGCGGGCGGTTGGTCGCCCCGGCCGCCTTGAGCACCCGGGCCACCAGCACCGTTTCGTCAAACGGTTTGACAAAGAAAAACGAAAAGCCGTTGTCCAGCAGTTCCTGCTCGATCTCCTCGCTCTGGAACGCGCCGGTCACAAAAAAGGTCGTGTGGCCGCCCGAATTGTTCTGCGCTTCATACCGCTGTTTGACCGTGATGGCGTCCTGTTCGGGCATAAAGGCATCCAGCAGCACGGCCTGCGGGTGCAGCTCAAGCAGCGCTTTCAGGGCCTGGGCGCCGTTCTTTTCACACACGGTCACCTCCACCCCTTTGGCTTCCAACGCCTGGCGGCACAGGGCTGTCGTCTGCGTGCTGGTATCGGTCATCAGAAAACGAATCTTCTCCATTGTGCTACACTCCTCATGATTCTTCGCGTGACCCGCGTGGTTCTCTCGACAATGGGGATTTTACCATATTTTACCATTTCTGGCAATAAGAAAATTATTACCGTTTTCGCCAGATTTCGCGCGCAATTTTCTGCTTGTTCGTATTTTCGTCAATTTTTATGTCTATTTATCATATTATAACACACAATGTTGGCCCGGGCCGCCGGTTGCATTCCCAGCAAACTGGCAGCGCCGGGCCTTTGGCACAGCGGGTTTCAGCGCACGGCGGCGTCGGCGCGGGTCAGCATCGTATCGGCAAAGATGCCGTACCCGCAGACAGGGTCGTTGACGAGCACATGGGTCAGCGCGCCGACAAGCCGGCCGTCCTGCAGAACCGGGCTGCCGCTCATCCCCTGCACAATGCCGCCGGTTGTTTGCAGCAGCGCGTCGTCCACCACCCGGATCAGCAGGTTTCGGTTGGGGTCGGCTGCGGTCAGGTTGACCCGTTCAATCTCAACCGCATACCGCCGCGGCGCGCCGCCGTCCACCGTGGCCAGGATCTCGGCCGGGCCGGGGGCGACCTCCTGCGGGTAGGCGATCGTCATCGCCGTGCCGCTGTGCGCCCCCTGCCAGCGGCCGTACACGCCGGTCGCGTCGTTCGCCGCAATCGTGCCGAGCGTATCGCCGGCAAATTCCCCCCGCAGCGCGCCGGGCGCGCCGGCGGCGCCTTTCTGCACGCCGGTGACGGCAACCGCCACAATCTCGCCCGAAAGCAGCGTGAAAGCCGTACCGGTGTCGGCGTCGCTGACCGCATGGCCAAGCCCGGCAAAGCTGCCGGCTTCGGGGTCGGTGAAGGTCAGGGTGCCGATGCCGGCCGAGGAATCCCGCACCCAGACCCCGGCGCGCCAGGTTCCGGTGTCGCGGTCGGCCACCGGGGCCAGGGTGGTTGTGCAGGTTTCGCCGTCCCGGGTGTAGACAATCTCGATCGCTGCGCCGCCGGCGGCCGCAATCGCGGCGGCGAGTTCCCCGTTGTTGCGCACCGGCTGCCCGCCGGCCGAGACAATCAGGTCGCCCAGCCGCAGGCCGGCTTCCTTGGCCGGGTTTTCGGTGCCCAGCGCGGTGTACTGGTCCGAAAAAGCGACGACAAGCGCGCCGTCCGCAAACATCTTGACCCCGAACGGGGTGCCCTGCACGCTGACGGTGCGGCGCGCCTGCTCCACCGTGCGCACCGTCTTGACCGGCACCACCCCAAACAGCCGCAGCGTGCGGTTGGCGCTGGCATCGGCTTCGGCCGCGCCCACGGCGGCCGCAGCGCCCTGCGCGGCCGGCCCGGCCTGCACAAACGGCAGCGCGGCAATGCGCAGCTTTTCCCCCGGGGCCAGTGTGAAGGTATCGGGCAGGGCGGCGCGCAGCCCGCACCAGCCGGCCGCCAGCACGGCCAGCGCCAGCACGGCCGCCAGCCGCCGCACACCCCTGCGTGTTTTTCGCGGCATTGTCGCGCCCCCTTTCCCGCCCTGCGGCGTTTTTCAGGGACAGTATGCGCAGAAAACCCGCGAAAAACCGTCTGCCGCAAATTTCCACCCGCCCTGTCAAGACACAAACGTGTACTTTGCCGCTTTTTCTTTGTCAAGACACGTTTGTGTACCCGGCAAAATTTTTTCCTGTCAAGACACAAACGTGTACTTCGCCGCCTTTTTTCTTTGTCAAGACATATTTGTGTACGCCGGGGCCTTCCCTCTTGCGGCGCCTGTCAAGACACGTTCGTGTACTTTTTGCACGCTTCCGCTTTGTCAAGACACATTTGTGTACCTGCGGCGATTTCCCCCGTTTTCCCTGTCAAGACACGTTTGTGTACTTTTTGCACGGCTCCGCTTTGTCAGGCTAGCTTTGCCGGCTGTATAAAGGTAAAACAAAAAGTGCCCCTACCGCATTCACATGCGATAAGGGCACCCTGTTTGGTGCGGAAGATGGGACTTGAACCCACACGTCATGGACACACGCACCTCAAACGTGCCTGTCTGCCGATTCCAGCACTTCCGCAGATCACTGGGCGAACCAGCGTTGCGAATGGTATTCTAGCACAGATGCCGGCAAAATGCAAGGGTTTTTGCAAAAAAAGTTTTGCGGAACAGGTTGTTGGCAAAGATTCAGCAAAGAAACTGCCCTATGCCCCCAAGAAACGGCAAAGAAATGGTTGCAACCCCGCGCCGTTTTGTTATAATGGGCGTTGGATATCCCATGCGGCAGGCGGGCGCATTTTCCCGCCCGGACAGGAGGAATACAAAACCTTATGAAGATTGTGATTGTGGGCCTGGGCAAGGTTGGCCGCGCGCTGACCGAACAACTGACCGCCGAGGGCCATGACATCGTTGCGATTGATGAGAACCCCCAGCGCACCGAGGACATTGTCAACGTCCACGATGTGCGCGGCGTGACCGGCAACGGCGCCTGCTATGCGGTACAGCAGGAAGCCTGCGAACACGGCGCCGACCTGCTGATCGCCACTACCTCGAGCGATGAGATCAACATCCTGGCCTGCCTGGTGGCCAAAAAGATCGGAACCCGGCACACGATCGCCCGCATCCGCAACCCGGAGTATGAGCAGCAGCTGCGGTTCATGCGCGGCGAGCTTGGGCTTTCGATGATTATCAACCCCGACAAAGCCACCGCGCGGGAGATTGCCCGGGTGCTGCGGTTCCCCAGCGCAATCAAGCTGGAGCGGTTCTGCCGCGGCCGGTTTGAGCTGATTGAGTACCGCCTGGGCCCCGGCAACCCGCTCAACGGCATCCGGCTGTCCGATCTGTATGGCAGCATCCATCTGAAGCTGCTGGTCTGCGCCGTGGTGCGCGGGGGGCAGATCGTGATTCCGGACGGTCGGTTTGTGCTGGAGCAGGGCGACAAAATCTACCTGACCGCCGCCCCGCGTGACCTGGAGGATTTCTTCCGCCGGCTGGGGCTGTTCAAAGCCCGGGCCAGCCAGATCATGATCGTCGGCGCAAGCAAGATGGCGTATTACCTGATCCGCGCGCTGCGCAACAACCGGGTCAAGATCACCGTTGTGGACAACGACGCCGCCCGCTGCCGCCACATGAGCGAACTGCTGCCCGGCGTGCTGGTCATCCACGGCGACGCCGCCGACAGCGAACTGCTGCAGGAGGAAGGCATTGACGAGATGAACGCCTTTGTCGCGCTGACCGGCATGGACGAAACCAACATCCTGCTTTCGATGTATGCCGCGCAGAATACCAACTGCAAGGTCATCGCCAAGGTCAACCGTTCCTCTTTTGCAGAGCTTGCCACCGCCAACGGCATGCTGGAAAGCGTGGTTTCGGCTTCGGATGTGACAAGCGAATCCATTTTGCAGTATGTGCGGGCCATGCAGAACAGCCTGGGTTCCAACATCAAGGCGCTGCACCGGATCGTCGGCGGCCGGGTGGAAGCGCTGGAGTTTGGCGTGGAGCCCGGCATCCCGTTTGCTGGCGTGCCGCTCAAAGACCTCAAAACCCGGCCCGATGTGCTGATCGCCGGCATTGTGCGGGCCAACGGCGAGCCGATCATCCCTTCCGGCAACGATGTGATGCTGCCCGGCGACGATGTGGTTGTGGTGACCACCGGCGCGCGGATCAAATCGCTGCATGACATTTTGCAGTAAGGGGGCGGCGCCATGAATATCCGGATGGTGGCCTATGTGCTGGGCCGCATTTTTCTTGTGGAAGCCGGGCTTATGCTGCTGCCGCTTGGCTGCGCCGCGCTGTATGGCGAAGCCACGCTGGCAGCCTTCCTTGTGCCGATTGGGGTTCTGGTTGCGCTGGGCTGCGCGCTGGGGCTGCGCCGGCCCAAAAACACCGTGATCTATGCGCGGGACGGGCTGGTTGTCGCCGCGCTGGCCTGGGTTTTGATGAGCGCGTTCGGCGCGCTGCCGTTTTATCTTTCGCGGGAGATCCCCGCTTATACCGACGCTTTTTTTGAGATGGTCTCGGGTTTTACCACCACCGGTTCCACCATCCTGACCGATGTGGAGGCGATGAGCCACGGCATGCTGTTCTGGCGCAGCTTTTCCCACTGGGTGGGCGGCATGGGCGTGCTGGTGTTTGTGATGGCGGTGCTGCCGCTGACCGACGGCCGCGCGATGCACCTGATGCGGGCCGAAGTGCCGGGCCCTTCGGTGGATAAACTGAGCAGCAAACTGCAGGACAGCGCCAAGATCCTGTACAAAATCTATCTGGTCATGACGGTGGTCGAAGTGGTGCTGCTCTGCCTGGGCGGCATGCCGCTGTTCGATTCGCTGATCCACAGCTTCGGGTCGGCCGGCACCGGCGGTTTCAGCAGCCGCACCTTAAGCGTCGGCGCATACCAGAGCCCGTATGCCGAAATCGTCATCGGCATCTTCATGCTGCTGTTTGGCATCAATTTCAACCTGTATTATTTCCTGCTGCTGCGCCACTGGAAGGAAGCGCTCTTCTCTGAGGAACTGCTGACCTATCTCGGCATTGTCGCGGCCTCCACGCTTGCCATCACCGGCAACATCCGCCACCTGTGCGGCAGCCTGGGCGAAGCGCTGCGGCTGGCCTTCTTCCAGGTATCCAGCATCATCACCACCACCGGCTACGCCACAACCGATTTCAACCTCTGGCCCTCCTTTTCCCGCACCATCCTTGTGCTGCTGATGTTCATCGGCGCCTGCGCGGGGTCCACGGCCGGCGGGCTCAAGGTTTCGCGGGTGGTGATCCTGTGCAAATCCGCCGTGCAGGAAGTGCGCCACATGCTGCACCCCCACGCCGTGACCGCCGTCCGGTTTGAAGGCAAGCCCCTGCGTGACGGCGCGGTGCGCGCCGCCGGCGCCTACCTGACCGTTTACATGCTTGTGTTCACGGGTTCGGTGCTGCTGCTTTCCTTTGACGGTTTTGACCTGATTACCACCTTTACGGCGGTGGCCACCTGCTTCAACAATGTCGGCCCCGGGCTTGAGATTGTGGGGCCGATGGGTTCCTTTGCCGATTTTTCCCCCTGGTGCAAATGGCTGCTGAGCTTTGACATGCTGGCCGGCCGGCTTGAGCTGTTCCCGATGCTTGCGCTGTTTTCGCCCAAAACCTGGAAGCCGCGCCGCGCCCACGCCCACCGCAGCGTTGAAATGCTGCGCGCCAACCGCTGAGTTTTCCTTTTTCCCATTTTCCTGCAAACCCTGCTTTTTCCAGAAGGCGGCCCGTGCGGCTGCCTTTTTTTCTTTGAAACTTGCAATCATCCCGCCCAGGCGGTACAATAAGGGTGTTATTTTACCCTGAATGGAGGTCTTTCCCATGTCCACGCCTTCTCTTGATACGCTCTGCGTCCAGGGCGGCTACACGCCGGGCAACGGCGAACCGCGCCAGATCCCGATCATCCAGTCCACCACCTTCAAGTATGATTCTTCGGATGAAATGGGCAAGCTGTTTGATCTGGAGGCCAGCGGCTATTTTTACTCCCGCCTGCAAAACCCGACCTGCGACACTGTCGCAGCCAAGATCACGGCGCTGGAAGGCGGCACGGCCGGTATGCTGACCTCCTCGGGCCAGGCGGCAAACTTCTTCGCGCTGTTCAATATCTGCAACGCCGGCGACCACATCGTCTCCTCAAGCACAATCTACGGCGGCACCTTCAACCTGATTGCGGTCACAATGGCCAAGATGGGCATTGAGGCGACCTTTGTTGACCCCGACTGCACGCCCGAAGAACTCGACGCGGCTTTCCGCCCCAACACCAAGGCCGTCTTTGGCGAAACGATCGCCAACCCCGCGCTGACCGTGCTGGACATTGAAAAGTTTGCCGCGGCGGCCCACCGCCACGGCGTGCCGCTGATTGTGGACAACACCTTCCCCACCCCGGTCGGCTGCCGGCCGCTTGCCTGGGGGGCCGATATCGTGACCCATTCCACCACCAAGTACATAGACGGCCACGGCGGCACCGTGGGCGGCGCGATTGTGGACGGCGGCAAGTTTGACTGGATGGCCCACGCCGACAAGTTCCCCGGCCTGACCACCCCCGACGAGAGTTACCACGGCATCACCTATGCCGAGCGGTTCGGCAAAGAAGGCGCCTTCATCACCAAGGCGACGGCCCAGCTTATGCGGGACTTTGGCTGCACCCAGAGCCCGATCAACGCCTATATGCTCAACCTTGGGCTTGAAAGCCTGCACGTTCGGATGGCCCGCCACTGTGAAAACGGCCAGGCCGTGGCTGAATTCCTGGCCAGCCACCCGAAGGTGGCCTATGTCGATTACTGCGGCCTGCCCACAAGCCCCTACCACGAGCTGGCCAAAAAGTACCTGCCCAACGGCTCCTGCGGCGTCGTGAGCTTCGGCGTCAAGGGCGGGCGGGAAGCCGCCGCGGCCTTCATGGGGCATCTGAAGCTGGCGGCGATCGAGACCCATGTGGCCGACGCCCGCACCTGCTGCCTGCACCCCGCGAGCTCGACCCACCGCCAGATGAACGACGAACAGCTGGCCGCCGCCGGCGTGCGCCCCGACCTGGTGCGGATGAGCTGCGGGCTTGAAAACAAGGCCGACCTGATCGCCGACATCGCGCAGGCGCTGGACAAGATTTGAGATGCCGGCGCGCGATGCAAATGAAGCGTGATGGATTGGCGGTGGCCTGTGCGCCGCTACAGCCTCCATGCAAGAAAGTTGGGTCATAAATTTTCAAGGCGGCTTTGCCGCCGGAACACCACAGTTTTTCATTTTTACCAGACCGCCTTTTCCCTTTACAATTACAGATTACGGAGTCTGCCATGCCCCTCATCATCCCGCGCGATCTGCCGGCCTACGCGGCGCTTTCAAAGGAGAACGTCTTTGTCATGCACCGCGAGCGCGCCCACACCCAGGATATCCGCCCGCTGCGCATCCTGATTTTGAACCTGATGCCGACCAAGATCGTCACCGAGACCCAGCTGGCCCGGCTGCTGGCCAACAGCCCGCTGCAGGTGCAGCTGACCTTTTTGCAGACAGCCACCCACAGCACCACCCATACCCCGCCCGAACACATGCAGGCGTTTTACAAAACTTTTGACGAGGTGCGCCACCAGCGGTTCGACGGGCTCATCATCACCGGCGCGCCGGTGGAGGATATGGACTACGAGCAGGTCGATTACTGGGACGAGCTCTGCACGATCATGGATTACAGCAAGGAGAACGTCTATTCGACGATCCACCTGTGCTGGGGCGCGCTGGCCGGGCTGTACTACCACTTCGGCGTGCGCAAGGTGCACCTGCCGCAGAAGATGTTCGGGGTGTTCCCCCATCGGCTGACCCGGCCCTCGAACCCGCTGGTCCGCGGGTTCGACGAGGTGTTTTACGCGCCGCACTCCCGCTGGGCGGGGCTCAACCGGGCCGACATCGACGCCACCCCCGCGCTGCGGGTGCTGGCCGAGAGCGACGAGGCCGGGCCGATGCTGCTTTCGACCGAATCGGGCCGGCAGATTTTTGTCATCGGCCACCCCGAATACGACAAGTATACCCTCGACGCCGAGTATAAGCGGGACGTCGCCGCCGGCCGGCCGATCGCGGTGCCCAAAAACTATTACCCCGGCGACGACCCGAGCAAAGAGCCCATCTTCCGCTGGCGCGCCCACGGCTACCTGCTCTACACCAACTGGCTGAACTACTATGTTTACCAGAATACGCCGTACGACCTGGGCCGGCTCGAGGCGCTGGAGGACTGAGCTTTGAGAGTTCAGAGTGGAGAGTTCAGAGTTGGTGTTCTGCGCTTCGCGCTCCATAAAGATGGGCTGTAGCCTTCCTTCCATTTTCTAAGGCGGCAAAGCCGTCGGAACACCGCAATTTCTAACTCCCGATTTCACACCAAAGGAGGGGCCGCAATGGCTTCCACAACGCCTCGCATGAGCGCCTGCATTGTCGCCTACTGCGATTATGAGGAGGTCTGCGCCGCTGTGCGCAGCGTGCTGGCCCACACCCCGTCGCCGGATTTCCGCCTTTTCGTCGTCGATAACGCAAGCCCCGACGGCTGCGGCCAAAAACTGCTGGCCGAGGACTTCGGCGATCCGCGGGTGACGGTGCGGGCGCTGCCCGAAAACCTCGGCTTTGGCAAGGGGCACAACAGCGTGCTGCCGGACCTTGCCGCGATGGGCAGCGAAATCCACTTTATCTTAAACCCCGACATCCTGCTCACCGCCGATACCCTGACCGGCATCGCGGCCTGGATGGCCGGCCACCCTGGGGCCGCGATGGCGACCCCGCAGCTCTTTTACCCAGACGGCCGCCGGCAGGATCTGCCCCGCCGCAAACCGACCCCCTGGCTGCTGCTGGCCCGCCAGCTGGCCGAGCGGTTCCCGCGCGGCGTCTTTGCCAAAGCGAACGACCACTACCTGATGCGGGACGAGGATTTGAGCGCCGTGCGCGAGATCGAGTTCTGCACCGGCAGTTTCGCGGCGATCCGCACCGAAACCTTTGCCAAAATCGGCGGGTTTGACCCCGAATACTTCATGTATGTCGAGGACGCCGACCTGACCCAGAAGGCCCTGCGCTGCGGCAAAGCCTACCTGCTGCCGCAGTTTTCCGCCATCCACGCCTGGCACCGCGCCCCCATGCGCGACGCCGGCCGGTTCAAGATGCAGCTTGTGAGCATGGGCCGCTACTTCAAAAAGTGGGGCGTCGGGCCGGGCAGGGTCTGAACCTTCGTGTGTTGCGGTAAAATGGATGGAGGAAGAATCATGGAGAAAAACAAACTGGCCGGTGCGGCGCAGGTTTTGGCGGCGGCGCTGCTTTGGAGCAGCGCGGGGCTGCTGATCCGCGGGGTGGATTGCTCCACCTTCTGGCTGCTGTGCATCCGCAGCGGGGCGGCGGCGCTGGTGCTCGCGCCCGGCTTGCGGGCGCTGCGCGGCAAAAAAATCGGGGTGAACGGCTGGCTGGCAATCTGGCTGTACGCGGCGTTCATGTTCGCGTTTGCGATGGCCACCAAGCTGGCCGGCGCCTCCCAGGCTGTAGCCGGGCAGTACACCGCGCCGCTGTTTATCTATGCAGCCAGCGTGCTGCGCCGCAAAACCCGGGTGCGGCTTTCAAACCTTGCGCCAATGCTCTGCATCGCGGCCGGGTGCGTGCTCTCGCTGGTGGCCGGGGGCGTCAGCTTTTTGACGCTGCTACCGCTTTCCTGCGGGGTGCTGTTCCCACTGTATTCGGCGTTTCTGCGCCGTGCCGGCGATCTGCCGGCCGGGGCGGTGAACTGCCTGGGCAACCTGGCCTGCGCGCTGCTGGCTTTGCCCTTTGCTTTGACTGCGCCGCTGCCCGCCGTGGGCGGGGCCGCGCTGATCGCGATTGCCGGCATGGCGGTCAACGGACTGGGGTATACGCTGTACGCCCGCGGCGCACGGCAGGTGGATTCGCTGACCGCCGTTATGCTCTGCCTGGCCGAACCGGTGCTCAACCCGGTGTGGGTGTTTCTGTTTTTGGGCGAAGCGCCGAGCGCCGTCGGGCTTGCTTCGCTGCTGCTGATCCTGGCCGGCGGCGCGCTGGACGTCGTGATTGCGGCGCTGCGGTCGGCCGGCGGGCTGCGGCGCGCGGGCCAGCGCGGCTGAAACCGGGAAAAAACTGCTTGCCATCAGGCACAGCATATGGTATAATAGCATACGTTACCGCGGTTCGGTTTCGGGTGGATGCCCCCAAAGGGGGAAACCTTGTTGCCCGCTGCTGTGCCGCCGGCAAATATCATAAAGAGAGGTATAAACCATGAGCCAGAAGTCTGCCATTGAAAAGCAGCCCATCATCGCGAAGGCCGCCCTGCATGAGGGCGACACCGGTTCCCCGGAGGTGCAGGTTGCGCTGCTGACCGCGCGCATCAACCACCTGACCGAGCACCTGAAGTCCAACAAGAACGACAACCACAGCCGTCGCGGCTTGTTCAAGATGGTCGGCCGCCGCCGTAACCTGTTGGCCTATCTGCAGAAGAAGGACATCAACCGTTACCGCGCCCTGATCGCTGAGCTGGGCCTGCGCAAGTAACTTGGCAAAACGGGCAGAGCGCAATCCTTGTTGCGCCCTGCCCATTTTTTATAACTTTTCCCCGCCCCCCCATTTTTCAGGAATACGGCTTTCCGTCCTTTGTGCAGTAAATCGAACGCCCGAGCCCGCCGCGCTCGGACACTGGATTTATTGCTCAAAGCGCGGAGCCATAGAATATAGTAAACACCGGAAGGAGAACCCCTATGGCACTGGAATTTTCATCCCGCAAAGAGACGTTCCCCCGCTACCGCAAGTTTGAAACGACCTTTGCCGGCCGCCCGTTTGTGGTCGAGACCGGCAAGCTCTGCGGGCTGGCCAACGGCAGCGCGATGATCCGCTACGGCGAGACCTGCGTGCTGTGCAACGTGACGATGAGCGAGAAGCCCCGCGAAGGCATCGATTTCTTCCCGCTGAGCGTCGAATTTGAGGAAAAGCTCTACGCCGCCGGCCGCATTCCGGGCAGCTTTATGCGCCGCGAAGGCCGCCCCGGCGAACACGCGATCCTTTCAAGCCGTGTTGTGGACCGGCCGATCCGCCCGCTCTTCCCCAAGGAGATGCGCAACGACGTCTGCGTGACGATGACCGTCATGAGCCTTGACCCCGACAATTCGGCCGAGATCGCCGGCATGAACGGCGCGTCGCTCGCGATTGCGATGTCGGACATTCCCTGGAAGGGCCCCATCGGCGGCGTGGCCGTCGGGCTTGTGGACGGCGAGATCGTGCTCAACCCCACCAAAGAGCAGCGCGACCGCAGCGACCTGGCCCTGACGCTCGCCGCCACGATGGACAAGGTCGTCATGATCGAAGCCGGCGCCAACGAGGTGGACGAGGACACGATGATGGCCGCCATCAAGGCCGGCCACGCCGAGATCAAGAAGATGCTCGCCTTCATCAACGGCATTGTGGCCGAGATCGGCAAGCCGAAGATCGACTTCGAGACCGTTGACCTCGACTATGACCTGCTCAAAGAGGTCAGCGCCGCCCATCTCGACGAGTTCAAGGCCGCGATGGACACCGACGACAAGAACGTCCGCGACGCGGCGCTGCTGCCGATCATGGACAAAATCGCCGAGGAGCACCCCGACCTGGACGCTTCGACGCTCGACCTCATCAGCTACAAGATGCAGAAGTTCGTTGTGCGGCGCTGGCTGCTCGACGAAGGCAAGCGGGTGGACGGCCGCGGCATCAACGAGATCCGGCCCCTTGCCGCCGAGGTCGGCCTGCTGCCCCGGGTGCACGGCTCCGGCCTGTTCACCCGCGGCCAGACCCAGAGCCTGACCATCTGCACGCTGGGTTCGACCCGCGACGCCCAGACGATGGACGATCTCGGCGATACCCCGTTCAAGCGGTATATCCACCACTACAATATGCCCCCCTACTCCACCGGCGAAGCCCGCGCCCCGCGCAGCCCCGGCCGGCGTGAGATCGGCCACGGCGCGCTGGCCGAGCGCGCGCTGCTGCCCGTGCTGCCGAGCATGGAGGAGTTCCCCTACACGATCCGCTGCGTCTCGGAAATCATGAGCTCGAACGGCTCGACCTCGCAGGCTTCGATCTGCGGTTCGACCCTGGCGCTGATGGATGCCGGCGTGCCGATCAAAGCGCCGGTGGCCGGCATCTCCTGCGGGCTGATTACCGAGGGCGACCGCTGGATGACGATGCTCGACATCCAGGGCGTCGAGGATTTCCACGGCGATATGGACTTCAAGGTCGGCGGCACCCGCCGCGGCATCACCGCGATCCAGATGGACATCAAGATCGACGGCCTGACCTACGACATCATTGCCGAAGCGCTTGAGAAGTGCCGCAAGGGCCGGCTCTACATCCTGGACGAAATCATCAAGCCCTGCATCGCTGAGCCGCGCAAAGAGCTTTCAAAGTATGCGCCCAAGATGTTCAGCATGGTCATCCCGGTTGACAAGATCAAGGATGTCATCGGCAAGGGCGGCAAGGTCATCCAGGAGATGTGCGCCAACTTCAACTGCAAGATCGACGTCGAGGAGGACGGCCACGTCTTTATCAGCGCGATCGACGCCGACGACGCGAAGCGCGCGATTGCGACGATCAAGACGATTGTCGAAGACCCCGAGGTCGGCGCGATCTACAAGGGCCGCGTGACCCGGCTGATGAACTTCGGCGCCTTTGTCGAGATCGCCCCGGGCAAGGAGGGCCTTGTCCACATCTCGAAGCTCGACGATCACCGCGTCGAGCACGTTGAGGACGTCGTCGCAGTCGGCGATCCGATCTATGTCATGGTCACCGACATCGACCAGCAGGGCCGGATCAACCTGTCCCGCAAGGACGCCGTCGCCGCCATCGCCAAAAAGCGCGCCGAAAAGCAGCGCCAGGGCGAGTAAGCGGCCTTCCCCCTTTTCCGCACACAAAAGCGCCTTCCCCGTTGTTTCAGGGAAGGCGCTTTTTATACTCTAAACATTTCACCTGCGCGATCAGCCGGGTGTTTGCGTCTCGCCTTCTTCGGGCAGAATCATCGCCAGGCCGGTGCGCAGCGTCTGTTCGTCAATGGCCGAACGCGCCTGGGCGACGGCGTGCCCCTCGGCATCAATGAAGAAGGTGACCGGGATGCCGTAGATGCCGTATGTGACAGCCGCGTCCGAATCAAGGTCGAAATACACCGGGAAGGTATACCCCTTCTCTTCCAGGAAGGCCTCGGCCTGGGCCTGGGTTTCCTGGTAGCCGTCGGTCAGGTTGACCATCAGGAAGGCGACCTGACCCGCATATTCCGCGGCCACGGCATCAAAAGCAGGCATCTCGCTCTGGCAGGGCCCGCACCAGGAAGCCCAGAAGTTCACCACAACCGGCTGGCCCAGGAAGTCAGAAAGCTTCACGGCGTTGCCGTCGGCGTCATAGACGGTGAAATCGGGCGCGTCCACCCGGGCGGTTTCACCGGTGGCAGCCTGGTCCGCGGGTTCGGCGGTTGCAGGGGTCGGGGTGGGCTCCGCCACCAGCACCTCGGCATCGCCGGCCAGCCGGCTGTACAGCACGCCGGCCAGCACCAGCAGCGCCGCAAAGGCAGCGGCCAGCGCCAGCAGAGCCTTTTTGTTCTTGGCATTGTTCACGGTGGGCCTCCTTTCCTCAGCGCAGCGTATTCAGCAGCCGGCCCAGCAGGCCGGTTGCCATCAGCACGCCGATTGCCACAAGCAGCGCGCCGCACACCTTGTTGATCACGCCGTAATGGCGCTTGATCCAGTCAAAGGTGGCTTTAAGCCGGTCCAGCAGCACGGCGCTGAGCAGAAACGGCACCCCCAGCCCGAGCGAGTAGGCCAGCAGCATCGCCATGCCCTCCCCTATATGGGCGCTTTGGGAAGCCAGCAGCAGCGCCGTACCCAAAAACGCACCGACGCAGGGCGTCCAGCCAAGCGAGAAAACCACGCCGAAGACAACGGCCGAAACAAACCCCGGCGTCTGCACCCGGGCGCGCGGCCCGCCGCGGAAGATCTGGAACGGCAGTACGCCGAGATAGTTCAGCCCAAACAGCACGACAACCGCCCCCGAAACCAGGTTGACCGCAGCCTGGTGGGCGGTCAGAAAGCTGCCGACGGTGCCGGCCAGCGCCCCCATGGCGGTGAATACCAGTGTAAAGCCCAGCACAAAGCCGAGCGCCCCGCGCACAGTGCGCTTGGCCGAAGCGTCGCCGCCCGCAAAGTACGAAAGATAAATCGGCAGCATCGGCAGCAAACAGGGCGAGACAAACGTGATGATGCCTTCCAGGAATGAGATCAGATATTGCATGAAACCCTCCGTTTCGGCGCGGCGTCGGGGCAGCTTTTCTGCGGCGGCGCTTCCGCGCTCTGCCGCGCAGGCGGCGGCCCCCGCTTGCGTGCCGGAACCAAATTTTCCCTATTGTACCATCCGGCGCCGGCGCTTGGCAAGGGCGGCGGGGGAAAAGTCATACCAATATTGTGCCCCTGCCGGCAAATTTCACACATACTGTCCGGCGCGGTGGAGAAGATTTTTCCGAAAAAAATTTGTATTTTGTGCGCGGATGTGCTACAATTTTGGGAAAGCAATCTGCCGGCACCGCCGGCCCAACAAAAGGAGAGTGTCTATGGCGTACTATTTTTCGGAGCCGTCCCGCACCTTTGGTGAGTATCTGCTGGTGCCGGGGTACTCCTCCTCCGCCTGTGTGCCCAACGCGGTCAGCCTGCGTACCCCGCTGGTCAAATATCGCAAAGGCGAAGAAGAATGTCCCTTGAGCATGAACATCCCGATGGTTTCTGCCATTATGCAGAGCGTTTCGGGTGAAAAGCTGGCCATCGCACTGGCCAAACAGGGTGGCATTTCCTTCATCTATGGCTCCCAGACCGTGCAGGAGGAGGCCGATATGGTCCGCCGCGTCAAAGCTTACAAAAAGGGCTTTGTCACCTCCGATTCGAACCTGCCGCCCGAAGCCACCCTGGCCGATGTGCTTGACCTCAAGACCCGCACCGGCCATTCCACCGTCGCAATCACTGAGGATGGCAGCGCCCACGGCAAGCTGCTCGGCATTGTGGCCTCGCGCGATTACCGGCTTTCCCGCATGTCAACCGACCTCAAGGTCACCGAATTCATGACCCCGCTTGACAAGCTGATCACCGCGCCGGCCACCACCAGCCTGCATGACTGCAACGACATCATCTGGGACAACAAGATCAACTCCCTGCCGCTGATTGATGAGGAAGGCCATTTGCAGTACATGGTTTTCCGCAAAGATTACGACAGCCACAAGGAAAACGTCAACGAACTGCTGGACAAAAACAAGAGCTATGTCGTCGGCGCCGGCATCAACACCCGCGACTATGCCGAGCGTGTGCCCGCCCTGGTCGAAGCCGGGGTGGACGTGCTCTGCATCGATTCCTCCGAAGGGTTCAGCGAATGGCAGAGCCGCACGATCGATTGGATCCGCGCGCATTACGGCGACAGCGTCAAGGTCGGCGCGGGCAATGTCGTGGATCGCGACGGGTTCCTCTTCCTTGCCAAAGCCGGGGCCGATTTTGTCAAGATCGGCATCGGCGGCGGTTCGATCTGCATCACCCGCGAAACCAAGGGCATCGGCCGCGGCCAGGCCACCGCTGTCATTGAGGTTGCCAAGGCCCGCGATGAATACTATGAACAGACCGGCATCTATATCCCGATCTGCTCGGACGGCGGCATCGTGCACGACTACCACATCACCCTTGCGCTTGCGATGGGGGCCGACTTTGTCATGCTGGGCCGCTACTTTGCCCGGTTTGACGAGAGCCCGACCAACCGGCTGCGGGTGGGCGGCAACTATGTCAAGGAATATTGGGGTGAAGGTTCCAACCGCGCCCGCAACTGGCAGCGGTACGACCTGGGCGGCGCGCAGAAGCTGAGCTTTGAGGAAGGCGTTGACAGCTATGTGCCCTACGCCGGCCCGCTGGCCGACGGCGTGCAGACCACGCTGTACAAGGTCAAATCGACAATGTGCAACTGCGGCGCGCTTTCCATCCCCGAACTGCAGCAGAAAGCCCGCCTGACCGTCGTTTCCTCGACCTCGATTGTCGAAGGCGGCAGCCACGACGTTATCTTGAAGAACAATCCGAACGGGTAATTTTTCAGAGTTTCATGTTTAGCGTTGAGAGTTAAGATAAGGTGCGCCTGACGGCGCATTTGAAAAAAGGCCGCAGCCTTGGGAAGGGCTGCGGCCTTTTTTATAAATCGTGCCGAAGGCACACCACATCTTAACTCTAAACTCTTAACTCTTTTCTTGCTGCCCATTTCTCAAGGTTAGCCTGCCTTACTCCCGCAGCACAAGCTTCCCTTCTTCGGCGTCAACGGTCAGGGTGTCGCCCGGTTTGCGGCGGCCGGCGATGATGGCTTTGGCAATCATCGTCTCGACATTCGACTGGATATACCGCTTGAGCGGGCGGGCGCCGTAGATCGGGTCGTAACCGCCCTCGATGATGGCGTTCTTCGCCGCGTCGGTCACGGCGAGGCCGAGCTGCTGCTCCTCCAGCCGGCGGCGCAGATCCTCGAGCATGAGTTCGACAATGCCGCCGATCTCCTGCTTGGTCAGGCTCTTGTAATAGACGATGTCGTCAAGCCGGTTGAGGAACTCAGGCCGGAACTGCCGTTTGAGCAGCGCGTCGATCTGGCTACGGGCCTCGGCCGAAAGGTCGTTGCGGCCCTGGGCGCGGGCGGTCTCGAGATCCTCAAGGATGATGTCCGAGCCGAGGTTCGAGGTCAGGATCAGGATTGTGTTCTTAAAATCGACGGTGCGGCCCTGGCTGTCGGTGATGCGGCCGTCGTCGAGCACCTGCAGCAGGATGTTGAAGACATCCGGGTGGGCCTTTTCGACCTCATCGAACAGCACGACGCTGTAGGGGTGGCGGCGCACGGCCTCGGTCAGCTGGCCGCCTTCCTCATAACCGACATATCCCGGAGGGGCGCCGATCAGGCGGGAGACGCTGAACTTCTCCATATATTCGGTCATGTCGATGCGGATGAGGTTCTTCTCATCGTCAAACAGCGCTTCGGCCAGCGCCTTGGCCAGTTCGGTCTTGCCGACGCCGGTAGGCCCAAGGAAGAGGAAACTGCCGATCGGCCGGCCGGGGTTCGCAATGCCGGCGCGGGAGCGCAGAATCGCATCCGAGACCTTCTGCACGGCCTCGTCCTGGCCGATGACCCGCTTGTGCAGTACATCGGGCAGGCGGAGCAGCTTTTCGCGCTCACCCTCAACGAGCTTCTCAACCGGGATGCCGGTCCACCGCGCGACGATGCGGGCAATCTCCTCATCGGTCACGCGGTCGCGCAGCAGACTCTGCTCCTTCTTTTCGGCCGCGATCTTTTCCTGCTCTTCGAGCTCGCGCTGCAGGTTCGGCAGTTTGCCGTACTGCAATTCGCCGGCCTTGGCGTAATCGCCGTTGCGGGTGGCCTTTTCGATCTCGGCTTTGATCGTTTCGACCTCGGCGCGCAGGCTCTGCACCTTGCCGATCGCGTCCTTCTCGTTCTCCCACTGGGCTTTCTTCGAATTGAAGGAGTCCCGAAGTTCGGCCAGCTCTTTTTCGAGATTGGCCAGCCGCTGTTTGGAGAGTTCGTCGCTCTCCTTCTGCAGCGAGGCCTCCTCAATCTGCAGCTGGGTGATGCGGTGGTTCATCTCGTCGAGTTCGGCCGGCATCGAATCGAGCTCGGTCTTGACCATCGCGCAGGCTTCATCGACGAGGTCGATCGCCTTGTCAGGCAGGAACCGGTCGGAGATATATCGGTCGGAAAGGGTAGCCGCCGCAATGAGCGCGCCATCCTGGATTTTGACGCCGTGGTAGATTTCATACCGCTCCTTCAGGCCGCGCAGGATCGAGATCGTATCCTCGACCGTCGGCTCACTGACCATAACGGGCTGGAACCGGCGCTCGAGCGCGGGGTCTTTCTCGATGTATTCGCGGTATTCGTCAAGGGTGGTGGCGCCGATGCAGTGCAGCTCGCCGCGGGCCAACATTGGCTTTAACAGGTTGCCCGCATCCATCGAGCCCTCGGTCTTGCCCGCGCCGACGATGGTGTGCAGCTCATCAATAAAGAGGATGATCTTGCCCTCGCTCTTCTTGACCTCGTTCAGGACGGATTTGAGGCGTTCCTCAAACTCGCCGCGGTATTTGGCGCCGGCGACCAGCGCGCCCATATCGAGGCTGAAGATCGTGCGGTCTTTGAGGTTTTCGGGCACGTCGCCGCGGACGATCCGCTGGGCGAGGCCTTCGGCGATGGCGGTTTTGCCGACGCCGGCTTCACCGATCAGCACGGGGTTGTTCTTGCGCTTGCGGGAGAGAATGCGGATGACGTTGCGGATCTCGGTATCCCGGCCGATAACCGGGTCGAGCTTGTTTTTGCGGGCCATATCCACAAGATCCTGGCCGTATTTTTCGAGCGCGTTGTAGGTGGATTCGGGGTCGTCGCTCGTAACGCGCTGGTTGCCGCGCACGCCGGACAGCTGCTGCATGAACTTTTCTGCCGTGATGCCGAACTGGCGGAACAGCTCCTGCGCGGCGCGGTTCGGGCGTTCGAGCAGGCCGAGGAAGAGATGCTCGACGCTGATGTATTCATCCTTCATCTGCTTGGCCTGGGCTTCGGCCGCGTTGAGGGCGCGATCCATCTCATTCGAGATATAGATCTTTTCGGGGTCGCGGCCGGAGCCGGTCACCTTGGGCAGCGCGGCGACCTTCTCGGTCGCGGCGGCCAGGAAGTTGCCGGGTTCCACCCCCATTTTGGTCAGCAGCTGGGGGATCAGCCCGTCCTGCTGCTGGGCGAGCGCGACAAGCAGATGTTCCGGTTCAAGCGCCTGGTTGGAATATTCGACCGCCAGGCGCTGGGCGTCCTGGATGGCCTGGATGGTCTTTTGGGTAAACTGATTGGTGTTCATAAGGCAAAACCTCCTTCACCGATCGAACTCTCTATTCAGCACAGCAAACGGTTTGCCGCGCTGGCAAACGAAAGCCTTGAGTGCGAGCAGGTCATCCCGGTCCCTCTATGCTGCCGGGATTCGTTGGAGGGGGCCGCTCATTTTGGCTTTTCCTACGGCCCGGTCAAGTCTCCCGCTCACGTTTTAGCACTCTCAACCTTCGACTGCTAATATTGTAGCACATCCAGCACCGTTGTCAAGCATCCAAATTGCAAAATGTTTGTGAACAGAAAAGGGCCCGCCGCAAGGCAGGCCCTTCTCTATCACTGTTGCTATTCAGTCGTCCCAGTCGTCATCGTCGTCCTGGTCATCCCAGTCATCGTCGCCGGCATCGTCCCAATCATCGTCCCAATCATCGTCCCAATCATCGTCCTGGTCGTCGTCCCAATCGTCCTGATCGTCCCAGGCATCATCAAGGTCATCATACCGGTCGTCAGCGTCGTCCCAGGCATCGTCGAGGTCATCGTACCGGTCGTCAGCATCGTCCCAGGCATCGTCGAGGTCATCGTACCGGTCGTCAGCGTCGTCCCAGGCATCGTCGAGGTCATCATACCGGTCGTCAGCATCGTCCCAGGCATCGTCGAGGTCGTCGTACCGGTCATCAGCGTCGTCCCAGACATCGTCGAGGTCGTCGTACCGGTCGTCGGCATCGTCCCAAACATCGTCGTGATCATCGTCCCAGTCGTCAGAGCGGTTTTCTCCCAGATCGTCCCGGTCATCGTCAAAACCGTCTGCCGCGTCGGCTTCCATCTCCAGCACTTTGCCGCTGCGGGCGTCCACCTCGTACTCATACTCGATGCCGTCGAGGACGAACGCGATCTCGTAGTCGCCGTCGTCAAGGTCATAGTCCCGCTCGACAAACTGCAGGTCGCTGCGGCCAAGCTGGGTCGCTAGCAGCTGCTGCGCGGCTTCGGCGTTGATGTAGCCCTCCGCTTCGTGGGCATCGTCCCAGTCGTCCGCATCCAGTGCCACGGTGCGGGAGCCGATGCCGTCCCGCTCCACCGTCGTGCGGATGGCCTGTTCCATCTCGGTCAGGAAAGCGGCATCCGGCTGGGCCGAGCCCTGCTCGAGCTTGAGCACGATGTTTTTCTCCTGCCCGGCAATCGTCTCGTCAAAGTAGCCGCCGGCGTTGATGCGGCCGACCAGCTCGCCCGCCACCTCGGAGCAGGGGCGGCCGGCGTAGCCTTCGTAACCGTCCAGCACGGCCTGGCCGTCGGCGTTGCAGCTGCGCAGCGCCAGCACCCGGCCGCCGTCGTCGTAATCCATCTCGATTTCGGGGTTCACGCTGAGCAGCACAGTGCCGGCAACGGCGGTCTGTGCGGTAGCCGGCGCCGCCGCAGGCGCAGCGGTCGGGGCAGCGGTCGGCGCGGCGGCCGAAGCCTGCGCGGCCGAAGCGGATTGATTGCCGCAGGCGGTCAGGGCCAGCGCAGCGGTCAGGGTCAGGGCGAGCATCGTCATCTTCTTTTTCATTTGGGTCATCTCCTTTGTTTTGGCGTCTGCCTTTGTTGGTAGTATACGGGGCGGGCTTCCAAAGACCGGGGTCGCGGGGACTTTTTTATTTTGTTTTTTCAGTTCCCTGCCGGGTTTCAACCCTTACACCCATAGATTGCGGAAGGCGGGATGGGGAAAACGGGGTAAGCCGAAAAAAATTTTTAGAGTTTAGAGTTAAGATATGGTGCGCCTTCGGCGCGTTTTTGAAAATCGTTGAAAACTTATCCCTTTGCTTTTTGAGCGCGCAGCGCGATCCACCTTATCTAAACTCTGAACTCTACGCCCCCCTCTCAGTCGTCCCCATCGTCATCATCGTCCTCATCATCTTCCCAATCATCGTCATCCCAATCGTCGTCATCATCGTCATCGTCGTCCCATTGCGGGGCCTGTGTGGGAAGGGGTGTTGGCGCAGGGGTGGGCACAGGCGTCGGCGCTGCGGTCGGGACCGGCGTGGGGCTCGGCGTCGGGGCGGCGGTTGGCGCCGGCGTCGGCGGCGCAGTGGGGGCAGGCGTCGGTTCGGGCATCTCGCCCAGATGGATCACAATCGTCTCGCCGTATTCTTCCTGCAGCCGCGTGGTCAGGGTTTCCTCCTCGGCCTGCTGCCAGTCCTCGCTGCCGCCGGTCACCGTAATGGCGACAGCCTCGGCCTCGTAGCCCTGCTGCCTGGCGCGGCCAACCAGCTCGGCCGCAACCTGCTGTGCCTGCTTGCCGGCGTAGTCGTAACCTTCCAGCAGCGCAGCGCCGTCCGGGTTGCGGGCTTCCAGCGCGAGAACCCGCTCGCTGCGGCTCAGCGTCATCTCCACATCCGGGTTGATCTGCAGCCGCACGCTGGCATAGGGCGCAAAGTTCGGGCGGTAGACCCCGAAGAACCCGATGCACAGGCAGGCGGCCAGGCTGATTGCCACCCCGCCCCCCCGCATCACCCGCGGCTGCCAGGCGGGCTGCGGCGGTCGCAGCTCCACAATCTCCTGTACCGTATCGCCGACCGTATACCCGCGGTTGGCGGCCTTCAAAAAGCGGCCTTCTTCATCGAGCAGGATGCAGTAACCCGGGTGGGTTTCCATCACAAGATAGTTCATTCGCCGTCCCTCCCTTCCCGCGGGTCCAACTGGCAGAGGTGGCCGCGGATGATTTCATACCCGTTTGTAAAAGCCAGCAGGATCGCTACCAGATATTTGCGGTGGCGTTCGAGCGTTTTGCGCTCTACACCGGTGGCGTCGGCCAGCTGCTGCATCGGCAGGCGGCCGGTCTGTTCCAGCTTATCCAGCAGCGCCGGGTTGGCCCGCGCATAGGCCAGCACGCGGCGGCAGGCCGCCAGTGTGCGGGCCTGCTTGGGGCAGTTGTCCGCCACATCGGAATACTGCAGCCCGAAACCGGCCAGCTTGCGGCCGAACTCCTCTATCTCCTGCCGGCTGGCCAGCCGGTGTTCAAGCGCGGCGGGGGCGTCGTCGGGGTCGGCGAGGGTATCGGCCAGCTCGCCGTCCTCCTCTGCGCCGGCCGGGGCGTGCAGTGAAAGATGGCCGCGGTGGCGGCGTTCCGCCCGGGCCTGGTCGATGAGCCGGTTGCGGATGTTGCGCGCCGCATACGGCAGGAACGCACCGCGGCCCGCCTGATAATGCAGGATCGATTCATAAAAAGCAAACATTGCGATGCTGAGCGCATCCTCGTGCCCGCGCTCGATCGCCTCATGGGTGAAGCGCACCGTCTCGGCCCTGATAAAGGGCAGATACTGCCGGATCAAGGCGTCGGCGGCTTCGGTGTCCTGTTGGGCGGCATAGACCGCCTGCCGGATGTCCTGGTCGGTTTGTACCATAGGGGGGCTCCTCTTCCGTGTTCGGGCCGCGGCCCGCTGGGGTAGTATACGGCGGCACATCCGCCGTTTTCGGGGTTTGTCGGAACGACTTTGGTTTATTTTACCAAAAGCGCGCCCGGCACATCCAGCCATACAGGACAAATTCCGGTAAAGTTTTTGAAAAATATGGGTAAAACAGGCATAACAAAGCCCCGCCGCAAACACCGCGGCGGGGTTCGTTTCCTGTACCAAATTAAGACCAGGGCGCGACGCCCTTACTTTCCCATTGATCCCAAAAAGCGCTCAACCCTGCGCTTCTTCCTTGGCGCACCGGCTGCACAAGCCAAACACGGTGAGCGAGTAATCCTCGGCTTCGATCCCCTCACAGGCATCGACAAGGGCCTGCAGGCGGGCCGGGTCCATATACAGGCTTTCAACCTGGTGGCACTTGCGGCACCAAAGATGCTGGTGCGGGGCAACCTCGCCGTCAAAACGGTCGGCTTCCCCGGGGATGGAGACGCGGCGGATTTTGCCAATCTCCACAAGGGTATTCAGGTCACGATACACAGTCCCAAGACTGAGGCGCGGGCATTCAGCCCGCAGTGAACTGCAGATCTGCTCAGCGGTGGGGTGGTCCTTGCGGCCCAAAACCTCCCGCAGAATCAGTTCACGCTGGTGGGAATAACGCATGGAAATCTCCTTCAACAGATAGTTAAGAATATAGCGTATACCCTACGCTTTTTTCCGCTAATTCTATTGTACTGAATTTCCTTGTCCTTTGTCAACACTTTACTGACTTTTCCTGTAAGTTTTTTACAAGTAATTTTGACAAATCCCGCTCTACGCCTTATTTCCATGGAACGAAGGAACGTTTTCCACAAGCCGACAGTACCCCCCCCCCCATTCTTGTTATTTTTTAACGTTTTCTTCGGGTTTTCCACCGTCTTCGCACCCTGTGGGGCGTTTGATCTGCTGCCAGTAGCGCGCGGCAGCCTGCTCCGTTTTGTTGTCGCCAAATTCATAGTAAGTCACGCCGCGCAGCGCATCGGGCAGGTATTGCTGGTCCACCCAGTGGTGGGGGTAGTCATGGGCATACAGGTAATGCTGCCCGCGCACCGCCGCGTCGGCGCCGTCAAAGTGTTTGTTCTGCAAATTGCGCGGCACCGGGCCGGCCCGGCCCGCCTGCACATCAGCCAAAGCGGCCAGGTAGGCGTTGTGGGCGGAGTTTGATTTCGGCGCGGTGGCCACCAGCACAACGGCGTCGGCCAGGGCCAGCCGGGCTTCGGGCAGGCCGAGCATATTTGCCGCGTCCACTGCGGCCTTTACAATCGGGATGATCTGCGGCCAGGCCAGACCGACATCCTCACAGGCTGTCACCATAAGCCGCCGGCAGGCCGAGGGCAGGTCCCCGGCTTCGAGCAGCCGCGCCAGGTAATGCAGGGCGGCATCCGGGTCAGACCCGCGCATTGATTTCTGATAGGCCGAGACAATATCGTAGTGATCGTCGCCCTGTTTGTCATAGCGCATCGCGGTACGGCGGGCCACCTGCTGTGCCATTGCAAGCGTGACGGTGCGCACGCCGTCTTCTACCGGGGCTGCCGTGACGGCAAACTCAAGGTTGCCAAGCGCCTTGCGCATATCCCCGCCGGCGCTTTCGGCCAGGTAGCCCACAGCATCCGGCGCCACGGCCACAGGCTCGCCCTCCTCCCGGGTCAGGCGCTGCACAGCGCGGCGCAGACCGGCGGCAATGTCGTCCGGCGTCAGGGATTTGAACTCAAACACCGTGCAGCGGGAAAGCAGAGCGTTATAAATGTAAAAGTACGGGTTTTCGGTGGTTGAGGCAATCAGGGTCACGGTCCCCTGTTCCAGGCAGTCGAGCAGGCTTTGCTGCTGGCGTTTGTTGAAATACTGAATTTCGTCCAGGTACAGCAGGATTCCCTGCCCCGCCGCGATCGTTTCGGTTTCGGCCAGGACGGCCTTGATGTCGGCGGTTGAGGCTGTCGTACCGTTGAGCCGGTGCAGCCGCATGCCGCTTTGTTCGGCAATGATGTTGGCAACCGTCGTTTTGCCAACGCCGGAAGGGCCGTAAAAAATCATGTTGGGCAAACGGCCGGTGCGGGCGGCGGTTTCCACCGTGCGGCGGAACACCTGCCCCGGGGCCAGCAGGTGGCGCTGGCCGCAGACATCGTCAAGGCTGCGCGGCCGCAGCCGCTGGGCTAAAGGTGGCATGGTTCGGGTCCTTTCTGTGGGTTTGTGCGGTCGGGTGCGGATTTTCTCTTGCATTATAGACCGTGGTCGTGATAGAATCAAGATACTGTAGAATGGCCCCGAACGAAAGAGGTTTGTATGGCGAAAACGGAAGAAAATCTGGAACCTTTAAAGGCGCTGGCCGCGGCCTGCATTGCGCGGCTGAAACAGGAATACCCGCTTGCCCACTGCACGCTGGATTACAGCCAGGCCTGGCAGCTGCTGGTGGAAGTGCGGCTGGCCGCCCAGTGCACCGACGAACGGGTGAACGTTGTGGTGCAGGACCTGTTCGCCAAATACCCCGGCGTGCAGGCCCTGGCCGAAGCCGACCCGGCCGACATTGAGGCGATTGTGCGCCCCTGCGGGCTGGGCCGCAGCAAGGCGCGGGATATTTCGGCCTGTATGCGCAAGCTGCGGGACGAGTACGGCGGCCAGGTGCCGGATGACTTTGACGCTTTGCTCACCCTGCCCGGCGTGGGGCGCAAAAGCGCCAACCTGATTATGGGGGATGTGTTCGGCAAACCGGCGATTGTGACCGATACGCACTGCATCCGGCTGTGCGGGCGCATCGGCCTGGTGCCCGAAGGCCTCAAGGACCCCAAGCGGGTTGAAATGGCGCTTTGGAAGATTATCCCGCCCGAAGAAGGCAGCGATTTCTGCCACCGGCTTGTGCACCATGGCCGCGCTGTCTGCACCGCCCGCACCCAACCGCACTGCGAGGCCTGCTGCCTGGCCGAACTGTGCCGCTATGCCCGGCAGAACCCGGCCGGGCCTTCGGCATGAGCCGCACCTCCCAGCGCGCCGCCCGGCCGGGTGGCGCGCTGATCTCAGCCCAGGTGGTGCAGACGCTGCTGGCCGAACTGCGCACCGGCCGTTACGCCAGCGCAGCCCGGCTGCCGCCCGAGCTCACGCTGGCCCGCACGCTGGGGGTCAGCCGCAGCGTGGTGCGGGACGCCCTGGGCGAGCTGGAACGCGCAGGTTATGTGGAACGGGTGCGCGGCATCGGCACGCTGGTCAACCGCGGCGCGCTGGCCGTACGCCGCCGGCTGGACCGCAAGCTGGAATTTACCCAGATGATCCTGGCGGCCGGCCGCACCCCCCACACCGACCACCTTGTCGTGACCCGGCAGCAGCCGGACGATGCCACCGCCGCCGCGCTCGGCCTCTGCGCCGCTCAGACCGTGCTGGTGGTGGGCAAGCGGCTGCTGGCGGACGACCGGCCGGTGCTGTATTGCACCGATTTCATTCCGCTCGCCCTGTTTCCCGGCGAACGGGTGGACGGAATTGATTTTACCCGGCCGATCTTCTCCATCCTGCAGGAACACTGCGGCATTGAGACGACCACCGCCGTAACCCGGCTGCACGCGGTGCGCGGCGACGCAGCGGCCCGCAGGCTGTTGGGCTGCGGGCCGGAAAGCGCCCTGCTGGAACTGGAGGAAACCTGTTATTCCCACCTGTGCCGGCCGGTGCTGCGCAGCCGGACGCTGTACACCGATTATCTGGACCTGGCGTTTGTGCGCCGGCTGTCCGGCTAAGCGCCGGCGATGATTTTCCGTTTTTCCGAACACATTTTGGTATAAGGAGGATTCCCATGCGACATCTGATCGACCCGCTGGACTTCACGCGGGAGGAAACGCTGCGGCTGCTCGACCTGGCCGACCGCATCCATGACGACCCGGCCGCCTACCAGGAGGTTGCCGCCCGCAAGCGGCTGGCTTCGCTGTTCTATGAACCTTCCACCCGCACCCGCCTTTCGTTCGAATCGGCGATGCTCAATCTGGGCGGGCAGGTGATCGGCTTCCCCGACGGCGGGGTTTCCAGCGCATCGAAAGGCGAAACGGTAGCCGATACCATCCGCATTGTAAGCTGCTACGCCAACATAGCAGCCATGCGCCACCCCAAGGAGGGCGCGCCGCTGCGGGCCTCGCGGTATTCGCGCATTCCGGTTATCAACGCCGGTGACGGCGGCCACAGCCACCCCACCCAGACCCTTTTGGACATGATGACGATCCGCCGCCGCAAGGGCAGGCTGGACGGTCTGACCATCGGCTTCTGCGGCGACCTCAAATTCGGCCGCACCGTCCATTCGCTGATCAAGAGCCTGGCCCGCTGGGACCATATGCGGTTTGTGCTCATCAGCCCCGAAGAGCTGCGCCTTCCCGATTACATCATCAGCGAAGTGCTCGACGCGCGCGGCATCCCCTATGTCGAAACCCGCGACCTTGAAAAAGCCCTGCCCGAGCTCGACATCCTCTATATGACCCGGGTCCAGCGCGAACGCTTTTTCAATGAGGAGGACTACATCCGGCTCAAAAACAGCTATGTGCTGACCCGTGCCAAGCTGGCCGCCGCTCCCGCCGACATGGCGGTGCTGCACCCGCTGCCCCGCGTGAATGAGATCACCCTTGATGTGGACGACGATCCGCGCGCGGCCTATTTTGAACAGGCGCAGAATGGTGTGTACATGCGCATGGCGCTGATTATGACACTGCTGGGTCTCAAAGACCCCAAAACCGGGGAGGTGGCGTTCGAATGCTGAACGTAGATGAAATTTTGAACGGCGTGGTCATCGACCACATCACAGCCGGCACCGGCCTGGCGCTGTACCACCTGATGGAGCTTGAAAAGCTGCGGGACGCCAGCGTTGCGCTGCTGCAAAATGTCCGCAGCCAAAAAAGCGGCAAAAAAGATATCATCAAGATCGAAGGCGATGTTTCGAGCCTGAACTTTGATGTGCTCGGCTACCTTGACCCGCAGATCACGATCACCTACATTGAAAACGGCCATGTGACCCGCAAGGTCAAGCCTGATCAGCCGCAGCGGCTGGTGAATGTTGTGCGCTGCACCAACCCGCGCTGCATCACCGCGATTGAGGAAGGCTGCGACCATATCTTCGCCCTGACGCCGAGCGGCAAATACCGCTGCATCTACTGCGAACAGGAGTTCACCGCCAACCTGAACGGGGAGAACGTGCGGCTGGTGAAGAAATAAGTACGCCGAAGGCGTCCCGTGTTTTTGCGGGACGCCTTTTTGCCTGCTTCTCACCCGCAGGTCGCATAATCCGGGTCGGTCAGGATGATGCGGCCGTTTTCATCGACATCGGCGGTGTAAGGCACGCCGGGCTGGGCGGTGCCGGCGGCAATGCGGTCGGCCAGCGCCTGTTCAACCGCACGGCTGACCTTGCGGCGCAGGTCCCGCGCGCCGTAGGCCGGCACTTCCTGCCCGGCCAACGCGGCGGCCGCAGCCGGGGTATGGCGCAGCGTGTATCCCTGGCGGGCCGCGCGCTCGGCCAGTTCGTCAAGCAGCCTGTCAGCGATGGCGGCCAGCTGCGCGGGGCCCAGCGGGTCAAACAGCACGACATCGTCAAGCCGGCCCATCAGCTCGGGGCGGAAGAACTCCCGCGCTTCCTGCAAGGCGGCACGACCGCGGCGGGCGGCATCCTGCCCTGCCGCGCCGAAGCCGAGCAGCCCGGCCTGCCCGGCCAGGCAGCGCGCGCCGAGGTTTGAGGTCATTAATATGATCGTGTTCGAAAAATCGGCCCGGCGGCCCTGTGCGTCGGTCAGGCAGCCATCCTCCAGGATTTGCAGCAGGATGTTCTGAATGTCGGAATGGGCCTTCTCAATCTCATCAAACAGCACAATGCTGTAAGGCCGGCGGCGCACAGCCTCGGTCAGCTGGCCGCCTTCCTCATGCCCGACATATCCGGGCGGCGAGCCAAGCAGCCGCGCCACCGTGTGTTGTTCCATATATTCCGACATATCAAACCGCAGCAGCGCCTTTTCACTGCCGAACCAGTTTTTGGCCAGCGCTTTTGCCAGCTGGGTTTTGCCCACGCCGGTCGGGCCCAAAAACAGCAGCGCGCCGATCGGCCGGCCGGCCTCCCGCAAGCCGGTGCGGCTTCGCCGGATGGCGGCCGCCACCGCCTGCACGGCCCGCGGCTGGCCAACCACCTCAGCCGCAAGCCTGTCTTCCAGCTGGGCCAGGCGCTCGCGTTCGGCTTCCCCCACCCGCTCCGCCGGGATGCCGCTGGCCTTGCTGACCACCCGGGCCACATCGGCCGGCGTCAGGCCGGGCTGGCCCTGCGCGGCGCCGCGGGCAATGCGGGCCGCCGCAGCCGCTTCGTCCAGCAGGTCGATCGCCTTGTCCGGCAGGAAGCGGCCAGGCAGGTACCGCACGCTGAGCGCAACCGCCGCATGGATGCTTTCCGCCGGGATGGCAACATTGTGGTAGCGCTCATACCGGGGCATCAGCCCGCGCAGGATGGATTCCGCATCAGCGGGGGTGGGTTCCTCCACCATCACCTTGCCGAAACGCCGGTCAAGCGCGGCGTCCTTCGCAATCGTCTTGCGGTATTCCTCCGGCGTCGTCGCGCCGATAAGCTGCAGTTCCCCGCGGGCAAGCATCGGCTTCAAAATGCTGGCCGCGTCAATCGCGCCCTCGGCCGCGCCGGCCCCGGCAATCAGATGGATTTCATCAATGAACAGAATCGTCATCCGGTCGCGGTAAAGTTCTTCAAGCAGGCTTTTGAACCGTTCCTCAAAGTCGCCGCGGTATTTGGTGCCGGCCACCATCGCGGCCATATCAAGCGCCAGCACCCGCTTGCCGCGCAGGCTTTCGGTCACCTGGTCTGCCGCAATGCGCTGGGCCAGCGCTTCGGCCAGCGCGCTTTTGCCCACACCCGGCTCTCCCAGCAGGCAGGGATTGTTTTTCTGCCGGCGGCAGAGGATTTCGATCATCCGGGCAAGTTCCCCGTCCCGGCAAAGCACCGGGTCCAGCCGGCCTTCCTGCGCAAGACGGGTCAGATCGCGGCCGTATTTTTCACTGGGTTTTCCGCCGCGGGCCGTGCTCATCCGCGGGGCGGCGGGCAGTACCAGCTGGCCTGAAAGCTGGCGGCACTCCCGCGCGGCCTGCGGCACCTCCACCCCCAGGCCGGCCAGCCAGACGCTGGCCGTGCAGCCGCAATCCTCCAGCATGGCGCACAGCAGGTGCTCATTGTCGGCGCAGGACCGGCGCGCCGCGTGGGCGCCAAGCACCGCAAACTCCAGCGCTTTGCGGCTTTCGGGGGCCAGGTCCCGCCGGGTCAGCCGCAGCGGCCGGCCGCCCGCGCGCTGGGCCGTACAGGCACACAGCGCGGTTTCGGTTACCTGCTTGCGGCGCAAAAAGTCTGCCGCCGGGCCCTGGGCGGTCTGCAGCATGGCCAGCAACAGGTGGCCGGTATCGGCTTGCGGGCAGCCCTGCTGCCCGGCAAGCGCCAGCGCCCGCCCCACCGTGCGCGCCGCCGGGCGGGAAAGGCCTTTTTGAAAGTAGAACATGGAGCACCTCAACGTATACTAAAAATCCAAAATCAGGAGCGGCGCTCTGCCGCCGCACATCCAGTATAGGCTGCCGGGCGGCAAATAATCATCGAAACCGGGCAAGACGCTGACAAGCAGGCGTTTTCATGGTATAATAGCCGCAACGCGGCTATTACAGCGTGTCGAGAAACTCGACACGCTGCAAAAGGGGCAACAGCCGCGCACGGCTTTGCCTAACGCGGCTATTTCCCCTTTTGGAAACCCCTTCGACAAAATTTTACGGCAAATCGCGCACTCGGAGCAAAGCTCCTCGCACACAATTTGCCGCAAAATTTCCCTGGAGGTGTCTCCGTCGTCGGCGCATGTCCGCCGACGGAGACGGATTTTGACTTTTTCGACAATCTGTAATAGCCGCATACGTTTATTTACCAACCGAACCATAGAGAGGAAGATGCCCATGCGCAGGCTGCTGCGTTACCTGAAAGGGTATGAGAAGGAAACCGTGCTGGCCCCGCTCTTCAAAATGCTGGAAGCCTGCTTCGAGCTGCTTGTTCCGCTGGTGGTTGCCAACATTGTGGACAGCGGCATCGCGGCCGGAAACATCGGCGCCATTGCCCGTGAAGGGCTTTTGCTTGTACTGCTGGCCGCCGTGGGGCTTGCCTCCAGCGTGACGGCCCAGTACTTTTCCGCCAAGGCCGCGCTGGGGTACGGAACCGCGCTGCGGCGGGATCTGTTCCACCATATCCAGACCCTGGGCTATGCCGAGCTGGACGGCATCGGCACCCCGACGCTGGTCACCCGGATGACCAGCGACGTGAACCAGCTGCAAAACGGCGTGAACATGACGCTGCGGCTGCTGCTGCGCTCCCCTTTCATCGTGATCGGCGCGCTCGTCATTGCGCTGTCCATCAGCCCTGCCATGACGCTGTGGTTTCTTGCTGTGACCGCCGCCATCTCGCTGGTCATCTACCTGATTATGCGGGTGACGGTGCCGCGCTACCACGAAGCGCAAAACACCCTTGACAGGGTCACCCTGCTCACGCGTGAAAACTATGTCGGCGCGCGGGTTGTGCGTGCCTTTTCCCGCCAGGAAGATGAGATTGCCGCCTTCACCGCCACCAATGACAAGCTCAAGGCAATCCAGCAGAAGGCCGGCCGGATTTCAGCGCTGATGAACCCGCTGACCTATCTGCTGGTCAACTTCGGCATACTGGCCGTGCTGCTGCGCGGCGGGCGGCTGGTTGACGCCGGCAGCCTGACGCAGGGGCAGATCATTGCGCTGATCAGCTATATGAACCAGATCCTTGCAAGCCTTTTGCGGCTGGCCGACCTTGTCATCTCGGTCACCCGCGCGGTGGCCAGCGGTATCCGGGTCAACGAGCTTCTCAACACCCAAACCACCATGCCGGACCCGGCCGCCGGTACGCTTTCCCCGGTGGCCGATGCGCCGGCTGTGCGGTTTGCCGGCGTATCCTTCACCTACCCTGCCGCCGCGGCGCCGAGCCTTGAATCCATCGATTTTGCTGCGCGGCCGGGCCAGACGATCGGCATTATCGGCGGCACCGGCAGCGGCAAGACAACGCTTGTCAACCTGATCGCCCGTTTCTATGATGCGAGCGCCGGCGAAATCGCCCTTTTCGGCCGCGACATCAAGGCCTACGGCTTTGCCCAGCTGCGCGGGCTCGTCGGCGTCGTTCCCCAAAAGGCGATGCTTTTCACCGGCACCATCCGTGACAACATGCGCTGGGCCTGCCCCGATGCCACAGACGAACAGATCTGGCAGGCGCTCGAGATTGCCCAGGCCGCCGATTTTGTGCGCGGCAAGCCGGGCGGGCTGGACGAACCGGTCGAAACCGCCGGGCGCAACTTCTCGGGCGGGCAGCGGCAGCGGCTCTGCATTGCCCGCGCGCTTGTGCCCCAGCCGCCGGTTTTGATTCTGGACGACAGTTCCTCTGCCCTGGACTTTGCGACCGACGCGGCTTTGCGCCGCGCGCTGCGCCGCAATACCGGCGGCATGACCGTCTTTATCGTCTCGCAGCGTGCGGCCGCCGTGCAGCGGGCCGACCGGATTCTTGTTCTTGACGATGGCAGGCTTGTGGGCAACGGCACCCATGCCGATCTGCTTGCACGCTGCCCGGTCTATAAGGAGATCTGCCTGAGCCAGCTGAGCCGTGAGGAGGTGGACAAAACGCTATGAGCAACAAAAAGCTGCAAGCTTCCCCCGGCACAATCCGCCGCGTATGGGGGCTGATCGCCCCGTACAAGCTGCTGGTTGCGCTTTCGCTGGCCCTGGCGGCCGTCACCGTTGTGACCACCCTGTATGCCCCTGTGCTGACCGGTTACGGGGTTGACCTGATTCTGGGCCCCGGCCGGGTGGATTTTCCGGCGCTGGGCCGGATCGCGGTGCAGATCGCCCTGGTTGTCTTGGTCACGGCGGCCAGCCAGTGGCTGATGAATGTCATCAACAACCGCATCACCTTCCAGGTTGTGCGGGACATCCGCGTGCAGGCGTTCCGCCGCCTGGAAGTCCTGCCGCTGCGCTACATCGACGCCCACCGCCCGGGCGAGACAATCAGCCGGCTGACAACCGACGTCGAGCAGTTTTCTGACGGCCTTCTCATGGGCTTTACCCAGCTGTTCACCGGCGTATTAACCATCATCGTCACCCTTGTCTTCATGTTTTCGATTGATTGGCGGATCACGCTGGTCGTCGTGGTGCTCACCCCCCTCTCCTTCTTTGTCGCGCGTTTTATCGCCCAGCACACCTACGCGATGTTCCGGGTGCAGAGCGAAACCCGCGCCGAGATGACCTCCCTTGTTGAGGAACTCGTCGGCAATGAGCATCTCGTGCGCGCCTTCGGTTATGAAACCCGCGCCGAAGCCCGGTTTGAAACCGTCAACCAGGATCTGCAGCGCTGCGGCGTGCGGGCCACCTTCTTTTCCTCCCTTGTCAACCCCTGCACCCGGTTTGTCAACGCGCTTGTCTATGCCGCAGTCGGGGTGCTGGGCGCCGTCTTCGCCATCGGCGGGGCGATTACCGCAGGCAGCCTGTCGGCGCTGCTGCAGTATGCCAACCAGTACACCAAACCTTTCAACGATATTTCGAGCGTGATGACCGAACTGCAAAACGCGCTGGCCTGCGCCCAGCGGGTGTTTGATCTGATTGACGAGGAACCGATCACGCCGGATAAGCCCGACGCCGCCGTGCTGCACCAGGGCGCCGGTCGGGTTGCCTTTGAGCATGTCAAGTTCCGCTACGACCCCGCCGTGCCGCTGATTGAAGACATGAACCTGCGGGTCTGGCCGGGGCAGCGGATCGCGCTGGTCGGCCCGACCGGCTGCGGCAAGACAACGCTGGTCAACCTGCTGATGCGGTTTTATGACATCAACAGCGGTTCGCTCAAGGTGGACGACACCCCGATTGACGAGGTCACCCGCGATTCACTGCGCGCAAACCTTGGCATGGTTTTGCAGGAAACCTGGCTCAAATGCGGCACGGTGGCCGAAAACATAGCCTACGGCAAACCGGATGCCACCCGCGCCGAGATCGAAGCCGCGGCCAAAAAGGCCCGCGCGCACAGCTTTATCACCCGGCTTCCGCTCGGCTATGATACCGAACTGGATGAGGACGGCGGCAATTTGAGCGCCGGCCAGCGGCAGCTGCTCTGCATTGCGCGGGTCATGCTGCGGCGGCCGCCGATTTTGATTCTGGATGAAGCGACCTCCTCCATTGATACCCGTACCGAAGTGCTGGTACAGGCCGCATTCGAGGAGCTTATGCGCGGGCGGACAAGCTTCATTGTCGCCCACCGGCTTTCCACCATCAAAAACGCCGACCGCATCCTTGTCATGAAGAGCGGCAGCATCATTGAAAGCGGCACCCACGACGAACTGCTTGCCAAGGGCGGCTTCTATGCCGAACTGTACCAGAGCCAGTTCGCACAGGTCTGATTTTTGAGAATTCAGAGTTTAGGTAAGAGTTTGGATTTGGTGGATCGCGCACTTGCAGCACGCTCAAAGAATCGTTTTCAAAACGCGCCGCAAGGCGCACCACAGCTAAACTCTCCACTCTAAACTCTAAAATAGAGAAAGGGGTATGCAAGATGTCCAACACCGTAATCCCGGCCGGGTACAAAAGCCTGCTCGGCCTGTATGACACCCAGAAGGCCATCGGCCTGATCAAGACGATTTTCCAGGAAAAAATCTGCGCCGCGCTGCACCTCAAGCGGGTGACGGCCCCGCTCTTTGTCGCGCAGGGCAGCGGCCTCAACGATGACCTCAACGGCGTTGAGCGGCCGGTCCGGTTCGACGTGCCGGGCCTTTCGGGCGAAGCCGAGGTTGTGCACAGCCTTGCCAAATGGAAGCGGTATGCGCTTGCCAAGTACGGTTTCCGCCCCGGGCAGGGCATTGTCTGCGATATGAATGCAATCCGCCGCGACGAAATTCCCGACAACCTGCACAGCATCTATGTGGACCAGTGGGACTGGGAACGGGTCGTGACCGAACGCCAGCGCACAATGGCTTTTCTGCAGGCAACGGTGCAGGACATTGTCGATGCCGTCTGCGCAACGGCCGACGAGCTGCGCTGGAAGTTTCCCGAACTCAAGCGGGTGCGGCTGAGCCGGGATATCACCTTCATCACCACCCAGCAGCTTGAGGACCTCTACCCCGCTCTCTCCCCGAAGGAGCGGGAAACCGCCTTCACCAAAGCGCACGGCACGGTCTGCCTGCTGCAGATTGGCGGCAGGCTGGCTTCGGGCGCGCCGCACGACGGCCGCGCGCCCGACTATGACGATTGGACCCTCAACGCCGACATTCTGTTCTGGCACAAGCCGCTGGGCTGCGCGCTCGAACTTTCGAGCATGGGTATCCGGGTTGATGCGGCCGCGCTGCGCCGCCAGCTCGACGAAGCCGGCTGCCCTGAGCGCGCCGAGCTCCCCTTCCACAAAATGCTGCTTGAGGGCAAACTGCCACTGACGATGGGCGGCGGCATCGGCCAGAGCCGGCTCTGCATGCTTCTTTTGGGCAAAGCCCATGTGGGCGAAGTGCAGGTGAGCCTGTGGGACCAGGAGACGCTGGCTGCCTGCGAAGCCGCCGGCGTGAAACTGCTGTGAGCGCGCCGGGCACCGCCGAGCGGCTGGCTGCGTTTGAGGCCGTGCTGGCCGACGTACAGCGCGAATACGCCGCCACCGTTGCCAGGATGGAGGAGCTCAAGGAGGCCGGGCGGGTCAAATCCGCCACCTACCGCCAGCTCTTCGCCCGCCGCATGACGCTGCGCGAAATGCTGACCCTGTTTGAGGTACATGGTTTGGTAAAATAAAAAAGCAAAACCGCTGTGCGCGGGCCCGCAAAAGGCCGCACACAGCGGTTTTGTCTGTCATCAGGGTTAGCGCTCGGCGTTAAGTGCCTCCGCGCTCTGAACGCCCGGTGAGTAAGAGCTTCTCTCTCACTCCCCCGTCGCCTGCGCCGTCGGGGTTGGTTCGGGTTTGAGGCCGGCCACCTCGATCGTGATGATGTCGGTCTCAATGTCCAGCCGGGTGCCGGGGACAAGCTCGGCGCCGTTGAGGGTACAGCGCACGACCTGGTTGGTCGTATAGCTGCCGTCGTTATCGACCGGCTGGATTGTATATTGGATGCCCATCGCCTCGAGCAGAGAGCGGGCCTTTTCTAGCGGAAAACCGATAATTTTTGGCATATCAACGAGCATCGGTCCGGCACTGATATAGAGTTGAATCGTCGGACTCTGCTGGCCCATAACGGTACCTGGCATCGGTTCCTGGCGGATGACCTTGCCCTCCTCCACCTCGGAGGAATATTCCTCGGTCACCGAGATACGGTAGTGCTGGTAGAGGTCGCTATCCTTGATCTCGGTCTCATAATCCCGGCCAACCAAATTAGGAATAACTGAAAAATCATCAGTGATCGGCGCGAGCGTCGGGCTGGGTTCCGGCGTCGGGGTGGCAGAAGCTGCGCCGCCGGCCCCCATCGGGTTGGTCAGGCTCCAAAGCAGCAGCACCACCAGCACAAAAATGACCACAAGCGACGCGCCAAGGATCTTTTTGGTTGAGATCTGGTTGTCCCCACGCTCAAACATCGCGTTGGCGACATTCGGGTCGGTCAGCGCGCTCATCAGCTCGGGCACCGTCTGCATCCGCTTGGCCGGGTCGAGCCGCATCGCACAGGCCAGCACCTGCGAAAAGTAGGTTGGCACCCCACTCTCCAGGCTGTGCGCGCTTTCCAGGCTGTCCCGCACCTTGCGCTGGGTGGCGGCAACCGGCACCTGGCCGGTGACAAGGCGGTAGGTCACGGCGGCCAGCGCATAGACATCGGTGTACCGGCCCGAAAATTCCGCGGCCGAGTACTGTTCCGGCGCGGCATACCCGGCATAGAGTTGGCTTTTCAGTTCGCTGCCGCCGGTGCGCAGCGCCAGCGTGCCGTAGCCGGTCAGCCGTGCGCCGCCGTCAATCGGCAGCAGGATGTTGTCGGGGCAGATGCCGCGGTGGATCAGCCCGGCCTTGTGCAGCAGCGTAACCCCCTCCATAACCGGCTGCAGCAGGGTGCGGGCTTCGGCCGGGGTCAGGTTGCGGGCGCGCAGCGTCAGGTAATGGCTCAGCGTCATTCCCTTCTCGCTCTCCTCCACCGCATAGACGGTGTTGTTCTCTTCGAGCACATCCAGAATCTGGGAAAGGCCGGTGGCCGGGGTCAGGTTGTGCAGGTCGTCGTAAAGATCTTTAAAATCCATCCGGCTTGTCTTGAACAGCACTTCACGGCCGTCCTTGGGCATCAGCGCGCCTTCCGGGCTGCGGCCGTTGCACAAGGTCACGGGGAAATACTCTTTAATCAGCACAAACCGGCGGGTGGCGTTTTCCACCCCGCGGTAGGCCAGGCCGTCGCCGTCGGCGTTCAGGTAATCCCCCACCGTGTACCGGCCGCCCAGCTGCGCGCCCAGCGGCAATGCGCCTTCGGGGTTGCGGTTCACAAGGCTTTTGCCGCAGTGCGGGCAGGCCTCCCCCACCGCCCCCTCGAGCGGTTCCAGACAGTATGGGCAATACGGAAACGGCATCAGCTTGCCTCCTTAGCGAACAACATAAAAAGGCAGCGCAGCCCGGCCAGGGACGCCCTGCTGCGGGTTGCGCTGCGTGCGATTTACCGGTCGAGCTCGTCCTCGTTTTCGAGGTTGTGCCAGACGTTCTGGACATCGTCGTCATCCTCCAGCGCGTCAAGCAGCTTGGCCATGTTGGCCATCTGGTCGGGGTCGCCGAGGGCGGTGGTGGTGGCGGGCACCTGGGCGATATCCGCCGAGACAAACTCATATCCCTTTTCCTGCAGCGCGTCACAGACGGCGGTGAAATTGTCGGGGGTGGTGGTCACTTCGGCGGCATCCTCACCGGCGTCAAAATCCTCGGCGCCGGCGTCAAGCGCATCCATCATAACGGCGTCAGGGTCCTTGTCTTCGAGATCGACGACAATCACGCCTTTCTGGCTGAACAGGAAGCCGACACAGCCCATCTGGCCAAGGTTGCCGCCGAACTTGTCAAAATAGTGGCGCATATTGGCCGCGGTGCGGTTGCGGTTGTCGGTCAGGGTATCGACCATGACTGCGATGCCGCCGGGGCCGTAACCCTCGTAGGTCATGGCCTCGTACTCGGTCTTGTCGCCGCCCTCGGCGCGCTTGATGATGCGCTGGATGTTGTCATTGGGGACATTGTTGGCCTTGGCCTTGGAGATCAGGGCCGCGAGCTTGCTGTTGGAAGCCGGGTCGGCGCCGCCTTCCCGCACGGCCACGCTGATTTCGCGGCCGATCTTGGTGAACACCTTGGCACGGGCGCCGTCGGTCTTTTCCTTCTTACGTTTGATGTTGTTCCATTTGCTGTGTCCAGACATTGGATGTTTCCCCTCCGAATATAGTGTGGGCCGGGGCGGGGCCAAACAAACGCCCGCCGGGCAATTCATGATGCATGACACTTTATTATATCACGTTTGTGCGTATGGTTCAAGGCTTTCCCCCTGTATCCGCAGCGCTTTGGGGTAATGGTTCTTGATCCGCCCGCCGCTGGCCTTGCCGCAGCCGAGCGGCATCCCATCGACAAGCACGGCGCACCAGCCGTTATGCGCCGTGCGGGCGGGGATTTCCTCACCCCGCAGCCAGGCGGCCGTGCGCGGGTCGGCAACCGTGAGTTCCTCCCGGTTGGGGCAGAATGCGCCCCGGGCCATGAAAAGGGCATGGGCTGGCTCAAACCGGTTTTTGACCACCCGGCCGGCCGGCACGCCGGCGCGCAGGATATGAAGCCTTGTTTCGGGCAGCGGCGTTTCGGGCAGCAGCATCCATACATCGCCGACCATCCGGCCCGGCGCATCGGTCAGCGCCGGAAACAGTTCGGCGGCAAAAGCGCGCCACTCTTTCGGCGGTTTGGCGGTGCGCCAGGGCTTGGCAGGGCGCGCATCATGAGCGGCGTCAGGCTGCTTTTGCAGCAGCGCCATAAAATGTCCCTCTCCCCCGTCGGCCGGCCAGATGCGGCGGCATTTTTCGGCCGGGAAGGCGGCCGGCGCGCCGGGGGCGCGGTTTGCTTCGCCCGGGTGGCCGAAGCCGCAGCCGGAAAGATCGCAGAGCAAAAATTCCGGATGGCGTGCCAGAAAGGCAGCAACCTGGCCTTCATCCTCCTCCGGGGCGAAGGTGCAGGTGGAAAGCAGCAGCCGCCCGCCCGGCGCGACGAGGGAGGCCGCATTGTCAAGAATCGACGCGCCGAGCGCAGCGCAGTGTTCGACCAGAGCCTGGCTGTATTGGCTGACGGCGGCTGCCTCCTTGCGGAACATTCCTTCGCCCGAGCAGGGCGCATCGACGAGCACGCAGTCAAACAAGCCCGGCAGCGCGGCGGCAAGCCGGGCCGTGTCCTCATTGGTAACTACGGCGTTGGTCACGCCCATCCGCTCAAGGTTCTGGCGCAGCACGGCGGCGCGGCCGGCGTTGTACTCATTCGCAAGCAGCAGCCCCCGCCCGGCCAGCGCGGCGGCGAGCTGGCTGGATTTGCCGCCCGGCGCGGCGCACAGGTCCGCCACCCGCATGCCGGGCCGCACGCCGAGCAGCGCGGCCGGAGCCGCGGCGCTGGGTTCCTGCACATAAAAAGCCCCGGCATGGTGCCATGGGTGGCGGCCGGGGCGCAGGTCTGCGTCCGCCAGCCGGAAAGCGGCCGGCGCAAACGGCGAGGGGCGCAGCGGCAGCCCGCTTTGGGCCAAAAGGCGCTCCGGGGTCAGCCGCAGCGTGTTGGCCGTGACGCCGCGGGCCGGCGTTTCGGCCGGGTGGCACAGCAGCGTTTCGCAGCGGCCGCCGAGCAGCGCGCGTTCCCGCGCAAGGAAGATTTCAGGGTATTCGAACATCCGATCACCTGTTGGATTTATCAAAAGAGTGAAGAGTTTAGAGTTTAGATACGGAGCTCTATAAAATGAAAAGCCAAACCTGTCTGCGTATAAACCGATGCGGGGCGGGTAAACTGTTTGCAGGGACGAAACCGCCCCGATGTTCCACACAAAAGCTGAAAGGAGTTTTCACCATGGCGCGCAACGCAAAGAACTGCAACAGCACCCAGAACAACAAAACCACCTCAAAAAAGACGAACAAGGCTACCCAGACAACCCAGACAACCCAGACCACCCAAAGCACCCAGAACGGCCAAAACAAGCAGTAAGGCCGCGTGCTTTCCTCTCCGGGCGGGGGCAGGCCCCGCCCTGTACATAGGCGGCCGGACATTTTCCGTTCCGGTCGTTTTGCTTATTTCTGCGCTTCCTGTTCCCCGCCCGCCTGCCAAAGGGTCTCAAACAGTTCCTGCACGCGGTCGATCCGCCCCTGCAGATACAGCCAGCCGAGCAGGCATTCCAGCCCGGTGGAGGCGCGGTATTCCTCGGCCGTGGCGTGCTTGGCAACGCTGGCCTTGCTCGCATTTTTTCCGCGGCGCAGCGCGGCGGCCTCGGCGTCCGAGAGCAGCGGCAGGATTGCATCAAGTTCCCGGAACTGGGCGCGGGCCGAAACATACCGGGTGGCGGCCGCGTGCAGTTTGCCGGGCGGCAGCCGGGTGGTGGAAACCAGCCGGCTGCGCACAAGCAGCTCGAGCACCGCATCCCCGACAAAGGCGAGGGCAAGCGGCGACATTTCGTGGATATCGACCGACGGGGTCTCGAAGGGCAGATCAGAACACATAGTCAAACTCATACTCTCCGATCTTGATCGTGTCGTCCTCCTCGACGCCCTGGCGCACGAGCTCATCCAGAAGGCCGGAATCGCCGAGCTGGGTCTGGAAATACTGCAAACTCTCGTAGTCCTCGACGTTGGTGCCGGCAAGAATCCGCTCGAGCCAGGGGGCGTCGATGGTAAACTCGTGGTCGCCGGTGCGGGTGACGGTGAACGGGCGCTTGGGCGCGGCGGCCAGGTCGGGGTGGACGTATTCGGCCTCGAACACCTTAACCGGCGGCAGCTGCTGGAGCCGGCTGTAGACAAGAGCGGGCAGTTTTTCGATGCCCTGGCGGGTCGCGGCCGAGATCGGCAGGAAGGTCAGGCCCTGCCCCTCGATAAAGGCGCGGAATTCCTCCACCTGTTCCGGCGCCGCGATGTCGCACTTGTTGCCAAGCACGATCTGCGGGCGCTGGGCGAGCTCGGGGCTGAAACCGGCGAGCTCGTGGTTGATCTGTTCAAAGTCCGCCTTCGGGTCGCGCCCTTCGCAGCCTGATACATCGACGGCGTGCAGCAGCAGCCGGCAGCGCTCGACATGGCGCAAAAAGTCGTGCCCAAGGCCGACGCCCTCGGCCGCGCCCTCGATGAGGCCGGGGATGTCGGCGCAGACGAAGCTCTGTTCCTCGCCGACATGGACGACGCCGAGCACCGGGGTGAGGGTGGTGAAGTGGTAGTTGGCGATCTTGGGCCGGGCCGCGCTGATCATGCTGAGCAGCGTCGATTTGCCGACGTTCGGAAAGCCGATCAAGCCGACATCGGCGATGACCTTGAGCTCAAGCGTGACGTGCAGATCCTCACCGGGCAGGCCCGGCTTGGCAAAGCGGGGGATCTGCCGGGTCGGGGTGGCAAAGCGGGCGTTGCCCCAGCCGCCGCGGCCGCCCTTGGCGATGACAACGGGTTCATCCCCCGAAAGATCGGCGATGACCAGGCCGGTTTCGGCCTCTTTCAGCACGGTGCCGCGCGGCACCCGGATAACAAGGTCTTCGGCGTCGCGGCCTTTCTGGCGGGCGCCGCGGCCGTTTTCGCCGGCGGCGGCCGTATACTTGCGCTTGTAGCGGAAGTCCATCAGGGTGGAGAGGTTGTCATCCGCCTGGAAGATGATGTCGCCGCCGCGGCCGCCGTCGCCGCCATCCGGCCCGCCGGCCGCGACGAACTTTTCACGGTGGAAACTGACGGCGCCGTCGCCGCCCTTGCCGGCGTGCAGCCAGATGGTAGCGGTATCGATAAAGTTGGTGGAAGCCATTGGGTCTCCTTCCTGTTGTGCGGCAACGCCCGGTTTCACACGGGAGATTGCCAAAGAAAAAAGCGGGCCCGCGGGCCCGCCCAGATAGGCTGTTACTGCTTGACAACGCAGCGCTTGCGGTCACGGCCCATGCGCTCGAAATGGACGCGGCCGTCAACCAGCGCGAACAGCGTGTCGTCGCTGCCGATGCCGACGCCCTCACCCGGATGGATGTGGGTGCCGCGCTGGCGAACCAGAATGTTGCCGGCCAGAACGTACTGACCGTCGCCGCGCTTGACGCCGAGACGCTTGGACTCAGAGTCACGGCCGTTCTTGGTAGAACCTACGCCTTTTTTGTGTGCCATTGTGTTATACCTCCCTTAGCCGTTGATCGCGGTGATTTCCACCTTGGTGTAGGGCTGACGATGGCCCTTGCGAACCATGCTGCCCTTCTTGGGACGATAGGTCAGGATGTTGAGCTTCTTGCCCTTGCCGTTTTTGACAACCTTGGCGACAACAGAAGCGCCGTCCACGACGGGCGCGCCAACCTTGACGGAGCCCTCCTCGCCCACGGCCAGGACCTGGTCAAAGGTGACTTCGGTATCGGCTTCGGCGTTCAGCTTCTCGACGAAGATGGTATCGCCGACCTTGACGCTGTACTGCTTGCCACCGGTCTTGATAACTGCGTACATAATGCTATCCTCTTTCAATCAGTCTCGCTGGTGTCGGGGCGGCGCAGCGCGCACTTCGAGAGCCCATACCATGCGGCTTAGTTAGCATACCATATTTCATACCGCCTGTCAAGGCATTATTTGGCCGTGACAGGAAGTTTTTTGTTTACACTTCAACCCCATTCAGCCGCGCCGCTGCCTCAACCGTGTTCTGCATGAGCATTGCGCGGGTCATCAGGCCGACGCCGCCGGGGACCGGGGTGATAAAGGCGGCCTTTTCGGCTGCGGCGGCAAAATCGACGTCGCCGTGCAGCTTGCCGTCCGCGCCGCGGTTGATGCCGACATCGATGACGACGGCCCCGGGCTTGACCATATCACCGGTGATGAAGCCGGCCTTGCCGACCGCCGCTACAAGGATATCGGCTTCGCGGCAGATTGCCGCCAGGTTTTCGGTGCGGGAATGGCAGATTGTGACCGTCGCATTTTTTTCAAGCAGCAGCAGCGCCGCCGGCTTGCCGACAATGTTTGACCGCCCGACCACGACCGCCCGTTTGCCGGCAATTTCAACGCCGGTCGATTCAATCATCCGCACGCAGCCGGCCGGCGTGCAGGGCGCAAAGCAAGGCCCGCCAGTCAGCAGGTTACCGGCGTTGACCGGCGTAAACCCATCCACATCCTTTTCGGGCGGGATCGCCGCAATCACGGCAGCCGGGTCGATCTGGGCGGGCAGCGGCAGCTGCACAAGAATCCCGTGCACAGCCGGATCAGCCGCCAGCGCTGCAACCTTGCCCAGCAGTTCGGTCTGCGATGTTTCTTCCGGCAGGCGGATTACCTCGCTCTTGATACCGCACTCGGCGCAATCGCTTGCCTTGCCCCGCACATACACCTGACTGGCCGGGTTTTCCCCCACAAGCACAACGGCCAGGCAGGGCTGCACGCCCCGCTCCTGCAAAGCACAGACTTTGGCGGCCGCTTCCGCCTTGACGGCGGCGGCCAGTGTTTTTCCGCTGATGATGGCAGCGCTCATTCAGCATCCCCCTTCTCCCGGGCCTGGCCGCCGGCAAGGGCGTTCAGGCGTTTGTTCATCGCGTTGGTCGCGCTGACAAATTCTTTGTGCGGCGCCGCAGCGGGCAGCGTATCCGGCGCAAAAGCATCCCCCGCCTCCCGCTGCTTTTTCAGGTCGCTGACAGCCAGCGTCACCTGCAGGCTTTTGCCACGGGATTTGCGCAGGCCATACACCAGCATCGTGATGCTGAATGCGACCGAGAACAGCGCGACCATCTGGCTGAACCGCAGGTCTGTGCTGCCCACAAGCAGCGAATCGGTGCGCAGGCCCTCGATCCAGTACCGGCCGAGGCCGTACCAGATGATATACTCCAGAAAGATCTGCCCCGCAAACTTGCGGCGCTTGTGGGTCAGCGCCAGAAAGACAAACCCGGTCAGGCACCAGATGCTTTCATACAGAAAGGTCGGGTGTACCGGCAGGCTTGGGTCCACCGTGACGCCCTGGGCTGCCAGCGTGGCCTGTACGCCGGTCAGGTAGCTGGCGGTTCCTTCGCTGTACATGCCCCAGGGCAGCGCCGTGTTGGTACCAAACGCTTCCTGGTTGAAAAAGTTGCCCCAGCGCCCGATGCCCTGGCCGATCAGAAACCCCATACCGACAACATCGAACAGCGGCAGCAGCGGAATTTTGCGCCATTTGGCCGCGATCCCGCCGAATACAAACGCGCCGATGATGCCGCCATAAATGGCCAGCCCGCCCAGGCGCAGATCAAACATTTCCCAGATGCTCTGGTACTCAAACGGCGCCATTGCGATATAACAGATGCGGGCGCAGACAATGCCGAACACCGTGCCGATCATAACAACATCGACAAGGCGGTCGCCGTCGATGCCATAATCCGGCGCGCAGCGGAAAGCCCAGACCATACCAAGCAGCAGGCCCAGCGCAATGACCACGCCGTACCAGTAAATGTTGAAGCCGCCAAACGAAAGGGCGACACGGTCGATTGTGAATTCCAGGCCAAGGCCCGGGAACTGCACATGAAAGATGGTATTCACTCCAACTCCTCCTCCCCGGCAACCTGCGGTTCAATCTCAACATAGGCGGCCTGGTCCTCCTGCAGCATCGTTTGCAGGGCAGCGTTCGCATCCGAAACGGTCAGCGCGGCCAGGGCTTCCACCTCTTCAGCCAGGGTATAGCCGTGCAGGAAAGCGGCCGCCATCGCTTCGGCTGCATCCTCCACCCCTTCCACATCGGCAAGCATTTCGCCGTACATCTGGTTTTTGACAAGGGTGAAAAGCTCGGGGTCAACGCCGTCCCGGCGCAGGCGGGCAATTTCGGCCCGCAGCAGATCTGCCACCACGCGCGGATGCTCGCTTTCGCCGGTAAACACAACGGCGCAAGCCCCAGGCACCGAGACCGTCTCGCCGCTGAATTCGGGGTTGACCAGCGCTTCGTCGTAAAGCTTGCGGTACAGTTCGGTCAGGCCGCCGCAGATCAGCTCGGGCAGCAGTTCGCCGAGCATATCGGCCCGGGCGCTGCCGAACGGGACCGGCGCCTCGCGGTAACCGACCGCAAAGCAGGGCTTGTTGACCGGCATTGAAAATCGCAGTTCCTTCTGCGGCGGGTCGTTTTCGGGCGCAAAAATGGCAGGCTCAATCGTGTGCCGTGCGGGCGGCGCATCCAGCCCGGCGCGGCGGCAGGCCGCCACCACCTGGTCAAGCGTGACATCCCCTGCGACCGAAAGCACCATGTTGCCTGGGCGGTAGAAGGCTTCGGTGCAGGCGTAGAGCAGCTCGGGCGTGAGCCGGGCGATACTCTCGACGGTGCCGGCAATGTCGTCCCGGATCGGGTGTTCGCGGTACAGGCAGCGGAACAGCCCGGTCAGCAGCCGCCAGTCGGGGCTGTCGTCATACATCTTGATTTCCTGGCCGATGATGCCCTGCTCCTTGGCAATTGTCGCCTCGGTAAACCATGGATGGCCGACCATACCGAGCAGGATGTCCAGATTGCGGTCGGTCTGGCCGGTGCCGGTGAAATAGTAGCCGGTGCGGTCAAAGCTGGTAAAAGCGTTGGCCGAAGCGCCGGTCTTGGCGTACAGGGTAAAAGCGTCCCCTTCCTCAGATTCAAACATCTTGTGCTCAAGGAAGTGGGCGGTGCCGGCAGGCAGCCGGTATTCTTTGCCATCCAGGGCAAACCGGCGATGGATGGAGCCGAACTTGGTGCCGTAAAAGGCATGGGTTGTGCTGTAACCCGGCATTGTGCGGCACAATACGGTTAATCCGCCGGGCAGCACAGCGCTTTCACAGTGGATCGCCTCCGCCGTTTTGCGGCGCAGGGCGGTGCGTTCGTCGATCATTCGGCGTCGCCCCCTTTCTCTGCTTCGGCAGCGGTCAGCGCGTAACAGACCGAATAGTGGTAACGGCCCAGCAACTCCTGCACTGCATCGGCGGTGACGGCCTCTACCTGCACCCGGCCGTATTCCGGCGGGGAAAGCGGTTCCCCGCGTGCAATCTGGCCGTAGTACCAGCCTTCAAGGCCGGACAAACTGTCGCCTAGCGCGTCCATGCTTGAAAGCAGGCCGCGGCGGCAGTCCTCCATCTCCTCCTCGGTGATCGGGCCTTCACACAGGTCGCGCCATTCCTGCAGGATGGCCGCTTCGGCCTGCGCTTCGCGGCCGGGTTCCACACCGGAATCCACCATCATCACGCCGGTGGCTCGCAGCGCGGTGGCGCCGCAATAATAGCACAGGCTCTGCCTTTCGCGTACATTGCGGAACAGCCGGCTGGTCGTCATGCCGCCATAAACCCCCATTGCCATCCGCAGCAGGTTGATGGAGGGCAGGTCCTCCGGCGTGCCGGTTGTGAAAAGCATGCAGAGTTTGGCCTGGGTCAGGCCGGGGATCTCCTCGGTAAAGCGGCGGGTTTCGGTGACCGGCATGGCCATTGCGGCGGCAAACCGCTGCGGCGCACGCGGGATTTCGGCCAAGGCGCGCAGCAGCCGGTCGGCCACATTGGCGGCGTCCGCCCCCTGCACCATCACGTCGATCGCCGCGGTGCGCAGGATGCGGTCGTACTCCGCCTTGAGGGTGGCCGGGGTCACACCCGGCAGGTCCGCCCGGTAGCCGCCAAGCTCAATGCCGGCCGGCGATTCGCCGTAAAACCGGCGGCGCGCCTGCCGCACGCAGTACAGCCTCTTGTTGTTGAATTCCGCCTGGAGCCGACGGTCCAGCGTCTCCTTCTCAATCCGGACGGCCTCGGGGTCAAACAGGCCGTCCACCAGGTACGGGTCAAAGATGATACCGAAAACAATATCGGCATAGGCCGCGGTAAGGTCTTCTTCCCCAAGGGCAAAACGATCCTTGATGCCGCAGATGTCGGCTGTGAGAACCCGGTCCGTGCCGGCTGTGCCAAGGTCCACCCCAAGGTCCGCGCCGTACAGGGCGGCCAGCTTGCGGGAAAGGGCGGTCATATCGGGGCAGGCCGCATACCCGCGTTCCAGCACAAGCGGCAGCACCGCAGCATCGGTCGCGGTGCGGCGCAGCGGTGCGAAACGCAGGTGGATCGCAATGCGGCAGCGGTTAAACTTCTCGGCGTCCAGCGCGGTTATAAACAACCCGGGCGCCAGCTGTTTGCGTTCCAACAAAGGTAAAAACCTCCATGATGATAGAGTACGTGTATGCTGTGATCCGGCCAAAGGCGAGGCGGGCAGAATAAAAAATCAAAATCACCGCGCTTTTTTGAGCACGCCGCGGCGCGCGGTCCACCGAATTGTTTCATTCGCCCTCTTCCCTGCCTGCAAAATACGCCCGGCTTTGGGCAGCGGCTGTGGTGATGAGATCAGACAGCGCTTGCAGAGAATCGAACTTGCGGATCGGGCAGAGATATTTGTAAAATTCAAGCATCGGGTTCTGCCCATAGACATCGCCCGAAAAGCCCGGCACATAGGTTTCACAGCTGACCGGCGCGCCGGGCGCATCCACGGTGGGCCGGCGGCTGATGCCGGTGGCCGAAGGCCACCACCGCCCTTCGAGCCGGATGCGGGTCAGGTAAACCCCGCAGCAGGGCTGCATCGCCCCGCCGGGGTAGTTCTGGTTGATCGTCGGGGTACCGAGCCGGCTGGTGCCGACCCCCTTGCCGTGGCGAACCGTCCAGTCGATCGCATAAGGGTCGCCGAGCATCGCGTTTGCATCGCCCAGGCGGCCTTCCTCCAGCGCCGCACGGATGCGGGTGGAGGAGACAGTCTTGCCGGCGTACTCAGCCATATCGACAACATGCACCGCAATGCCGCGCGCCGCGCACAAAGCCTGCAGCCGCGGCACATCGCCGGCCGCCTGCGCTCCGAAGGTGAAATTGTCACCGCAGAAAACCGCTCTGGCGTTCAAACAGCGCACCAGCACCTCATCGACGAACTGCTCGGGCGAAAGGTTGCAGAATTCCGTAAAGGGCGGTTCCATCACCCGGTGCACGCCGAGCGCCTTCATGCGCGCATGCTTGATGGCCGGGGAAAGAATCCGCCCGCCTTTCAGGGTGTTGCCGGCCGGGAGTTCAAAGGTAAAGACAGCCGGGCAGAGCGAGCCGCGGCCTGCTGCCCGGACCGCTGCGCCGATCACCGCCCGGTGGCCAAGGTGAACGCCGTCAAAATAGCCAAGCGCCACCGCACTGCCCTGCGGGGCATCAACCGGGCGAATGGCCGGGATCAGACGGAGCGAAGGGATCATGCCATTCTCCTTTCACAGAAGAGTTTTTCCACCCGCAGAACCCCGCCTTCCACCGCCGCCACGCCAAGGAACGCCCCGCTCTGGTCATACACGCGGTAGCGGCCGTCGGCAGCCGGGTAGCGGCTGGTGGGGCAGCCGTTGAACAGATGGGTACGGGCGGGTTCGGCCACCGTCAGCGCCGGCAGCGGTTCGAACACGGTTTCCACCCCGCGTACCCAGCCGCTGGCGGCCAACGTACCGGCTTCGGCCGCAGCCAGAATTTCCGGCAGGGTGTGGCAGTCCGCAAGGCTGAAGACACCGGCTTTTGTGCGGCGCAGCGCGGCCAGCGTGGCCGGCGCCCCGAGCGCCGCGCCGATATCTTCCGCCAGGGTGCGGATGTAGGTTCCCTTGGAGCAGGCCACCCGAAGCGTGAAATCGCCGGGGGCCGGGCTGCCAAGGTACTCAATCGCATAGATCGTGACCGGGCGGGGCTTGCGCTCGACCGTTTTGCCGGCGCGGGCCGCTTTGTAGAGCGGCTGGCCGTTTATCTTGACCGCCGAATACATCGGCGGCAGCTGTTCGATCCGGCCGATAAACTGCGGCAGCACCGCGCGCAGGGCTTCCTCCCCCACCGTAACCGGGGCGGTGCGCAGCACACTGCCGGTCACATCACCGGTATCGGTCGCCACCCCCAGGCGCAGCGTGGCTTCATAGGTTTTATCATGGTTGGGCTGGCGGTCGGCCGCCGCTGTGGCCGGCCCGATAAAGACGGCGAGCACACCGGTCGCCATAGGGTCCAGTGTGCCCGCATGCCCCAGCCGGCGGGTGCCCAGCGCACCGCGCAGCTTGGCCAGCACATCATGGCTGGTCCAGCCCGCGGGCTTATCCACCGGCAGGATTCCGTTTTGCAGTTGTGATGTTTCCATAGGTATTCTCCCCAAACGCAGCGCTCAGCTGCGTTCCAGCAGGCCCCAGTGTTCCAGTTCCTTGCGCACTTCCCCCAAAACGGCGTAGCGCGCATTGTCCAGGTTGCCGCTGATTTCGCAGCCGGCTGCACGGGCATGCCCGCCGCCGCCCAGGTGCCGGGCGATCGCGCAGGCGTCCACCGCGCCGGCGGTGCGGATGCTGATGCGATAGCTGCCGTCCTTCTGCTGGCGCAGCGTCAGGCCTACCTCCACCCCTTCAATTGAGCGGGGCAGGCTGGTCAAATCCTCCAGCTCCGCGCCGGCCACGCCGGAGGTAACAATCTGGTCCCAGGTCAGGCAGATCATCGCGCAGCGGCCGTCGAAGAAATATTCCAGGCTTTCCAGCGCCATCTTCTCAATCTCAATCCGCCCGCGGGAACGGGATTCAAACAGACGGGCGTTGAGCATTTCAATATTGGCGCCGGCCTCCATCACACGGGCCGCCGCCTTATGGGTACGGGCAGTCGTGCTTGAAAACCGGAAGCAGCCGGTATCGGTCGAAATGCCGGTGTACAGGCAATCGGCGATCGCGGGGGTCAGGGGTACACCCATCTCCTCAATGACGTCGATCATGAGCTCGCAGGCGGCCGCAGCGCCGGGGTCCAGCAGCGTTTCATAGGCATAGCCGCTGTTGCTGGCATGGTGGTCAATGCAAAGATCCACATGCTCGGCATATTTCTGGACGTTGTTGCGGTCGCCAAACAGCTGGATGCTCGCCACATCCACCGCCACGACAAAACCGGGGGTGAAGCTGGAGTCAAACAGCTCCAGGCCCATAAAGTCGTACAGGCTGGGGATCGGGTCGCTGCAGAGCACCGCAGCGTTTTTGCCCAGCGCTTTGAGCGCCAAGCAGAGCGCGCCCGCACAGCCGATCGTGTCGCCGTCCGGGTTTTTGTGGCAGAGGATGAGCACATCCTCCGCCCCGCGCAGCCGCAATACGGCGGTTTGCCGGTCCACAGATTCTGTCATAGGTCTTCCCTCTCTTCCTGCTGGGGTCGAAGCGCAGCCGTCCTGCCCTGGCAGGCGGCCCGGTCTTATTCGGCCGGGGGCTCGGTGCCGGGGGCAGGCGTTTCGGCCGCTTCCAGGTCACGCAGCACTTCGCTGATATGGGCGGCATAGGCCGCCCCGTCATCCGCCACAAAGACAAAGCGCGGGGCTTTGCGGATATGCATGCGGCGGCTGATTTCGGTGCGCACATGGCCGCTGGCTTTGTTCAGCGCCGCAACCACCGGGGCGCTGCCGCCTTCACGGCCCATAACGCTGATGTATGCCTTAGCCACATCAAGATCGGGGGTAACATCCAGCCGGGTCACGGTCAGCAGCCCGCCGGTCACCCGCGGGTCCTTCATTGCGCCGATAATCGCGATGAGTTCCCGCTTCATATCCTGGGCCATCCGGCCCTGGTTTTTCGTTGGCATAGTGGTTTTTCCTTATGTTTATGGTTTTCGGCTCTTGGGGAAAGCGTTCGTTTTGTAAGCGTTTTGTGTTCAGATATCAGTCACGATATTCTTCAAGCTTGAAGCACTCGAAGACGTCGCCTTCCTTAATATCGGAGAACTTTTCAAGCGTAATGCCGCATTCGAAGCCTTCGGCCACTTCTTTGGCGTCATCCTTGAACCGTTTGAGCGAGGCGATCGCATCCTCGGTGATGACAATGCCGTCGCGCACAAGGCGGAGCTTGGCGTCGCGGGTGATCTTACCGCGGGTCACACGGCAGCCGGCGACGGTGCCGACGCTCGAAATCTTGTAGACCTGGCGTACCTGCGCCTCGCCAAGGGCCACTTCGCGCACCTTCGGGGCAAGCATGCCCTTCATCGCGTCGGTGACATCGTTGATCGCATCATAGATAACGCGGTACATCCGCATCTCAACGCCGGTCTGTTCGGCCTCGGCCTTGGCGACGGGGTCGGGGCGGACGTTGAAGCCGATGATGATCGCGTTCGAAGCGTCGGCCAGGCTGACGTCGGATTTCGAGATTGCGCCGACGCCGGCGTGGATAACCCGCACCCGGACTTCGTCGTTCGAAATCTTTTCCAGGCTCTGCTTGACTGCTTCGGCGCTGCCCTGCACGTCGGCCTTGACGACAATCGGCAGTTCCTTGACGTCGTTCGCGGCCATCTGGTCAAACAGGTTATCCAGCGTGACCTTGGTATAGGCGGCAAACTGCTTCTCTTTGGCTTCGTTGGTGCGCTTGTCGGCCAGCTCGCGCGCCAGGCGTTCATCCTCGACCGCCTCAAAAATATCGCCGGCGGTCGGCACTTCGGTCAGGCCGGTGATCTCAACCGGCATCGAGGGGCCCGCCTCGGTAATTTCCATGCCTTTGTCGTTGCGCATCGTGCGCACATGGCCGACAGCCGTGCCGGCGATCAGGCAGTCGCCGCGGTGCAGCGTGCCGTTCTGGACAAGCAGCGTGGCAACCGGGCCCTGGCCCTTGTCAAGCCGGGCTTCAACAACGGCGCCCTTGGCGCGGCGGTTCGGGTTGGCCTTAAGCTCCATAACCTCGGCTTCCAGCGCGATGCGTTCCAGCAGGTCCTCAATCCCCATGCCGGTCATGGCCGAAACCGGGATGCAGGCGACATCGCCGCCCCAATCCTCGGGCACAATCTCATACTTGGTCAGCTGCTCCTTGACCCGCTCAGGGTTCGCGGTCGGCTTATCCATCTTGTTGATCGCAACGATCAGCTTGACGTTGGCAGCCTTGGCATGGTTGATCGATTCAATGGTCTGGGGCATGATGCCGTCGTCCGCCGCGACAACCAGAACCGCGATATCGGTCATGTTGGCGCCACGGGCGCGCATGGCGGTAAAGGCTTCGTGGCCCGGCGTATCAAGGAAGGTGATGACGCTGTCGCCGGCCTTGACCTGGTAAGCGCCGATCGCCTGGGTGATGCCGCCGGCTTCGCCCGCCGTGACGTTGGTCTTGCGGATTGCATCCAGAATCGAGGTCTTGCCATGATCGACGTGGCCCATGACCACGACAACAGGCGGCCGCTGGACAAGATCTTCGGCGGCGTCCTCCTCCTGGGTGAACAGGCGTTCCTCGATCGAGACATGGACTTCGCGCTCGACCTTGGCGTGGAATTCCTCGGCCACAAGGGCGGCGGAATCAAAATCCACCACATCGGAAGCCGCATGCATCTCGCCCATCTGCATAAACTTGGCGACAACCTTCGCAACGTTCTGCTTGAGGCGGCTGGCCAGCTCGCTGACCGAAATCTCATCCGGGATCATGATCTTGAGCTGGGCGTTGCGGGCTTTTTCAAGCTGGATGCGCTGCAGGCGCTCGGCCTCGGTTTCACGGCGGCGCTGGTAGGGGTTGCGGCCCTTGCCACGGTTCTGGAACTTCTGCTTGTTGCCGCTGCCCTGCTTTTTGCGCTTGGCGGGCATGTTGCGGCTGTCAGCCAAATCGTCATACCGGGCGCTGAACTTATCAACGTTGACATCGACGGTGCGGGTATCCACCTGCACCTGGGCGCGGGTAACCTCTACCTGTTCGGTCGCAACCGGCTTTTTGATGCCGGTATCGGCCGCAAGTTCCTGCATGGTAACGCTCTTTTCCTTGCGGCGTTCGGGGCGGCGCTCCGGCTTCGGGGCGGGCTTTTTCTCCGGCGCCCTGGCTTCCTCTTTGGGGGGCTCGGCCTTCGGGGCGGGCTTTTTCTCCGCCGCCTTTTTCGCTTCCGGCTTCGGGGCTTCGGGTTTCTGGGCCGGCTTTTTGCCGGAAGCCAGGTATTCTTCCAGGCTGTCAACGGCCGTCTCACGGGTCAGGGCTTCCAACAGGCCGTTGACCTCGGCTTCCTCAAATGTACCGCCAGGCTTGCGGGCCTCGCCGGTCAGGGCGGCGACGGTATCGATCGCCCGCTTGGTGGTGATGCCAAAGTCCTTGGCGACATCGGCAATTTTATACTTAAAATCCATCGGCTTATCCTCCTTATCGGGTCAGATAGTTCGCACACAGCCGCGCAAGGTTTGCTTCAGTAACGGCAAAGACAGCGGCAGGTTTGGGGGTCAGCGGGGCAAGCTCTTCACCAGTCAACGGCATGACGGCGCAGGGCGTTACCCCATCACAGGCATCCTGGATGTGCCGGGCGGTGCGGGGGCTGGCATCTGCGGCCAGCAGCACAAGGCTGACCTTGCCGCGCAGCACAGCCTCCTGCACGCGGTCATACCCGTGCAGAAGCTGGCCGGCTTTGCGGCACAGCCCCAGCGCCCCCAGCAGGCCGGCGGCGTCACTGTGCATCGTTCACCGCCTCCTTTGCCTGGGCTTCGGCGCGGGCGATCTCCTCTTCCAGCCGGGCGTATACCTCGGGCGGGATGGGGGTTTCCAGCGCGCGCTCCAGCCGCTTGGCTTTGCGGGCCTTGGCAAGGCAGGCCGCCGAAGCGCACAGATACGCGCCGCGGCCGCTCTTTTTGCCGGTCAGATCCACGCTGATTTCCCCTTCAGGGCTGCGCACAATGCGCACGAGCGCTCGTTTTTCTTTTTGGGCGTTACAGCCCACACACCGGCGCACCGGGATTTTTTTCTGTCTTTGCTGCTGCAAGGCGAAACCTCTTTTCAGGAGATGTGCGAAGGGCGGGTTTACTCGTCCTCGCCATAATAGCCCGATTCGGGCCGGATATCAATGTTGTAGCCGGTCAGGTGGGCGCACAGCCGCACGTTCTGGCCCTTGTTGCCAATGGCCAGGCTGAGCTGATGATCCGGCACGGTAACCCGGCAGCTCTTGGTTTCACCGGGCAGCAGTTCCACCTTGACCACCTTGGCCGGGCTGAGCGCGGCCGAGATAAAGGCCGAGACATCCTCGCTCCAGCGGATGATGTCGATCTTTTCGCCGCCGAGCTCCGAGACGATCTTCTCCACGCGGGAACCGTGCGCGCCGATGCAGGCGCCGACCGGGTCAACATTGGGGTCCTTGCTCCAGACCGCCATCTTGGTGCGGGCGCCGGCCTCGCGGGCGATGGCCTTGACCTCAACGGTGCCGTCGTAAATTTCGGGCACTTCAAGCTCAAACATCCGCTTGACAAGGCCGGGGTGGGTGCGGCTGATCGTGACGCGCGGGCCGCGCTCGGTCGCAATCACATCAACAACATAAACTTGGATGACCTGGCCTTCGGTGAAGGTCTCGCCGGGGACCTGCTCATTGCGGGGCAGCACGGCGCTGCCGCCCTTGCCGAGATCGAGCACGATGTTGCCGCGCTCGGGATCGATCGAGACGACGGTCGCCGTGACGATCTCGTGCGCGCGGGACTGCATCTCGCTGACCTGCAGGCTGCGCTCACCTTCGCGCAGGCCCTGGCGGATCACATGCTTGGCGGTCTGGGCGGCGATGCGGCCAAACTCCTTGGTCTTGAGCGGGGTGATGAACCGCTGGCCGATCTTATAGCTCTTGCGCACCCGCTGCGCATCCTCCAGGCTGACCTGGGTGTGCGGGTTTTCCACCTCTTCGACAATCTCCTGCGAAAGGCTGGCGCGGAAGACGCCGAGCGAAGGGTCGATATCGACGACGACGTTCTCATCCTCGACCTCGTAGTCCTTCTTGACCGCGATGATGATCGCCGCCTTGATCTTGTCGATCAGGTAATCGGCGGGCAGGCCGCGCTCCTTTTCCAGCGCAGACAGGGCTTCGAAGAATTCGTTGTTGGATGCTGCAGTAGCCATTTTTGCGGTTTCCTCCCAAATCTATAGTATGCGCGTCGGCGTATGGTCAAAATCGCCGGGAATTTTCAAGTGAAATCAAAACAGGTCTTCGTCATCGCAAAGTTTGACGAAACCGGCCGCTTTAAGCGGGAAACTGACAGGGCCTTCGGCTGTTTCGAAGGTGACTTCGCCGTCCGATAGCCCGACGAGGGTACCTTCCAGTTCACGGCGGCCCTGTTCGTCAGGGCGGATGAGGCGGGCGGCGCATTTCTGGCCGGCCAGGGCGGCGAAATGCTCGGGCCGGGTCAGCTTGCGGCCCAGCCCCGGGCTGCCGACCTCGAGGTAGTAGCTCTGGTCGATCGGGTCGGCTTCATCAAGCAGCGGGTCGATTGCGCGGGAGACCGCCTCGCAGGTGTCGGTATCGAGCGGGGTGTCGCGGTCGATCAGGACGCGGAGGAACCAGTCGGGGCCCTCCTTCTCAAACCGGACGTCCCACAGGCGCAGGCCCATGCCTTCGACCACCGGGCGCACAATCGCTTCGACCGCGGCGGCCGCGCCGCCGGGGTGCTGTGCTCGTTTTGCCATAGCATCCTCCCGTTTGGGGCGCGGGCAGCACGCCCTACCCCCCTATCACAAAAAGAAAGCGGACCGCGCGGCCCACTTTCCATAAAACACATCATCGAACAGTAAGAATATAGCACACCGCAGCAAAAAATGCAAGCCTTTTTTCGCCTGTTGGGGGCAAAAATTCAGGTTTTGGGGGTGAAAATCGCCCCCGGGCGGGGCGTTTTGATAAAATCGGGGCACAAAAAGCGCATCCAAAAAAGCCGCGCCCCGCAAAAAGCGAGGCGCGACAGACTGTCGAAAAAGTCAAAATCCGTCGCAGCCGCCATACACGCGCCGACGACGGCGGCACCGGGCTGTTGCCCATTTTGCTGTGTGGCAAGGACGTTCAGCCCGCAACCCCAAGGTCAGCGGCGGCCGCGTCAATGGCGGCGCGGCAGGCGTCGGCGTCCTGATCGAGCAGCTCGGCCGTGACCGTAAAGGTCTGGCTCTGCCCTTCGGCGGTGAGGGTGGTGGTGCTCTCAAACCGCTGGAATGTCAGCGCGTCGCCGTCGGCAAAGGTCAGCACCGTCTCGATCTCGGCGGTGGTGCCGTTTTCCTCCATCGGGTCGGTGCCGGCGCGCAGGGTCACGGTGTCCCCGTCCTGCGTCAGCTCGACCTGGCTGTAGGAATCCAGGCTGAACGGCTGCTGCCAGTTCAGCGTGCCGATCTGCGCCGGGTCGCGCTCGCTCAAGCCGGCGGCGTCCTGGCACCAGGCTTTGCCGTCCAGCACAAGCCAGCAGCTCTCGTTCTCCATGACCGTATCCACGCGGTAGAGATCCTCCCCCACCTGCCAGACTTCGCTCGCGGCGGTGAGCGGGTCGCTGCCCTCGGTCGTCGTGGTCTGGGTTTCGGTAAAGTGGAGGGCTTCGGCCTGCTGGGCGGCGGTCAGCGCGGCGACGCAATCGGCCGCGGCATTCTCGTCAGCCGTCGCGTCGGCGGCCGGCTGCGCACCCCCGCAGCCAACCAGCAGCAGGGCCATTGCAACGGGGATCAGGCGGGTGGGTTTCATGGTTCTTCCCTCTTTCTCTTTTAAGTACGTTTCATTTTTGGGGAGCGGGGTTCAGTCGGCCCAGGCGGTCAGGGCGTCCTGCTCGGCCTGGACAAGATCAACCAGCGCCGCGGTGGCGGCGGTTGTGCTGATGTTCATCGGTTCCAGCGTCAGACTGACGCCCTCGCCCTGCCAGGCCACGGCGGTGCAGCGGCCGTCGGCGTCATACTGGATCGTGACCGGCACGCCGTCGATCGCAACCGTCTCGCCGGTCACGGCGGCCGGGGCGCGGCGCAGCGTGACGGTGAAGGCCGCATAGCTGCCGGTGTTGTAGAAGGCGGTCGCGGCGGTCACGGGGCCGGCGTCGAGCACCGTGCCGGTTTGCCAGTCCTCATAGTCGTGCACCCGGCGGGCGTCAGTCTCAAAAGTGGCGGCGTCGCTGAAATAGGGTTGGTCGCTGGGGCGGGCGGCGCTCCATGTATAGTCCCCGATCGATCGGGGCAGCGGCAGGTCGGGCAGATCAACCTGCCAGGCGTCCCAATCCTCATACAGCATGGTCGGGTGGACAAGGTACTGCGCGCGGTTGTGCTCGGCCACCAGCATCTGGCCGGCGGCCCGAGCCTGGGCGAGCAGGTCTTCCGCAAGGCTGAGCGGCGAACCGGTGTAGGCAACCGGCTCGGCCACCGTGGCCGGCGGGGTGGGCACCGGGGCGAAATCGAGCGAGCAGGAAGTTTCCTCCCGCTGGTAAGCCTCTCTGGACTCGCCGTATCCACAGCGGTTGCAGTCAGCCGCAATCCAACACCGCACTTCGCTTGTGTAATCGGTGGCCGTGGCGTCGCCGTGGGCGCAAGGGGCCTTGGCAACCGCATCGCGGCTCATCACGACCTCGGTTTCCATCAGCCAACCCTCGCCGCAGACCGGGCAAAGTTCGCCGGTGTATACAGGCGCGTCGGCCGCGCCGGCCGGCAGCGCCAGGCAGGCCCCCAGCGCGACGGTCAGACAGAGGGAAAGCAGGCGGGCAAAATAGTTGCGTTTCATGGTAGGCCTCCTGTCAGATCAAATGGAAAGGCGTTCCCTTTTCAGGAAATTATAGCATATATATCCGCCACGCAGGTTGCAAACAGGCAAACATTTACAACTGAACGGCATTTTCTCTGTTTTGCTCAAAAAGCGATACTTGCTTTTGGCGGAAATATCGGGTGAAAAACGGTACAAAGGGTCAAACTTAGTCAGACCGGACCTTTATAGCACGCGTTCTGCCCTGCTCAATATTTCCCATCGCCTTTCAATGGGTTCTTGCCCTATATGACGTTTGAGGCTGCCGTTCTGTGACAAAAAATCCGGGCTTTTTCATTCTTCTCTCTTCCGCACAAAAAGTCCCGCCGCAGATTGTGCAAAGAGCACACCTGCGGCGGGTTGACCATATTTTATTGTATTTCTTCGGCAATTTCCAGGATCATATCACGCGGCACGTCGCCCTGGATCGTGTGATGAATTCCATCACGTTCCCAGAACAGGTAGTAGCTGATGCCGCCGTCATAGTTTGTGCTTGTGCCGAGCGTAGCTTCCGCACCGTTGACTTCGACCGTCTCGTACACCGTGTGCTCACTGTCGAACGTATCCACCTGTCCCTGCGCTTGAATCGCGTAGCAGATCACCGAATATGTGCACTCCACGCCATCGATTTCTCCGAGATATTTGTGGAAGAAATCATATTCCGTCGTGTAGCTGTTCCCCTCATCCAGCACGAACCCTTCCGGCACATAGTGGTCGGCGTAGCCTTGCGGCAGGGTGAGATCGGCGGGGGCGGGGGTGCCTTCGGTGTCGTAGGTCAGGCGCAGGTCGATGTCTGTCCATTGCAGCACCGCGTGGCGGACGGCGTAGCGCACTTCGGCGCTGGTGGCCAGCGCGCCGGCCAGAACCAACACCAACACGGCCGCCACCGTAACCAGCCGTCGCAGCGGCATCCAGCGAACGCGCGGGGCGCTGTGGGCGGCTTTGCTCTCTAATTTGCGGCGCTCGGCCAGCGCGCGGCGCAGCCGCTTATCCCAGCCGGCGGTATCCGGGTAGAGGGTTTGCAGCGCTTCGGCGTCGGGCAGGGCCGCCAGCTCGCGCCGGGTCTGCTCCTGCAAAGCGAGGGTCAGCAGCGCGTCAAACGAAACGACGGCGTTTGGCCCGGCGTTCGGTTCACTCTTCATCGCGTTGCAGCTCCTTCCACAGCAGGGCGCGCCCCCGGCGCACCCGCTGGCGCACCGCCGCTTCCGAAATTTCAAGCGCCGCGGCAATCTCGCGGTAGGTATACCCCTGCGCCAGCAGCCGCAGCGGCGCGCCGTATCGATCCGGCAGCGCCGCCACCAGCCGCATGAGCCGCTCGGCGCTTTCGAGCTGGGCGACGGCGTCCTCCGGCACGGGGGCCGGGTCGGGGTCGGTATCGTCGGGCTCGGCGGGTACTTCGCGCCGGCGGCGCAGCAGATCAATCGCCCGGTTCCTACCTGTTATGACGCACCAGGCATCGAGTTTGTGACAGTCTTTTTGTGAAATTTCTGTGAACTTTTCCGCCAGGCGCAGAAACACGTCCTGCACGACGTCCTCGGCCAGGTGCTGATCCTGCAAAACGCCGTAGGCGACGTGGTAGACCCGCCGCTTGTTTGCCTCATAGGTTTTAAGAAAGAGGCGTCTGTCCGCCTCCTGATCCAACATGGCCAGGCAGATGGCCAGCATAGGCGTCTCTCCTTTGCGGGGCGCGGGGCCGTCTTTGCAGCGGCCGGCCGCCCGGCGCGCTTTGCGCGCTTTCCCGCAGTTTTTACGCGGCTTGGATTAAAACGCCCACTCGCCGTTTTCGAAGATCGAGACCGTCTCGCCGTTTTTGCGCAGGCCGGTGATGCGGGTATCCGGCGCGCCGATCATGACGTCCTCGTGGATGGCGGAGTCGTTGAGGCCCTTCTTCATCAGTTCGGCGCGGGAGAGCTTGGCCCCGCCCTTGATGTTGGTCGGGTAGCCGGCGCCGAAGGCGATGTGACAGGCCGCGTTTTCATCAAAGAGGGTATCGTAGAACAGCACGCCGCTGCGGTTGATCGGGCTGGAAGCCGGCACAAAGGCAATCTCGCCGATGCGGTTGGCGTTTTCATCGGTGGTGAGCAGTTCGGCCAGCAGCAGGCCGTTCTTCTCGGCCCCGTGTTCAACGACACAGCCGTCCTTAAAGGTGACGTGCCAGCCTTCGATGAGCTGGCCGTTGTAGGCGTAGGGCTTGGTGCCGTACACAACGCCGTTGACTTTGTCGCGGTGCGGCGCGCAGAAAACTTCCTCGGTCGGGACATTGGCAATGAACTCGGCGCCGTTTTCAGCCACCGAGGAAGCGCCTTCCCAGCTGGCGTCTTCGGCCAGGCCGATGGTCAGGTCGGTGCCGTTCGCGCTCTGCAGCCGGACGCTTTCGAGCTCCCAGGCGTTGAGTTGGTCGCGGCGGGCCTTGGTCTTGGCAACGTGCTCGCGCCAGGCGGCGACCGGGTCTCCGGTTGAGACACGGCAGACATCAAAGATCAGCGCCCAGAGCTTTTCCATCGCTTCCTCCACCGGGATGCCGGGGAAAACCTTGGCCGCCCAGGACGGCGCGGGCACGGCGGCCACGCACCACTGCACGCGGTCGTTCATCGTGTATTCCTGCCAGGGCTTCATAAAGGTGCGCCGCGCGAGGTTGACCCGGTTGAGCTTGCCGGCATCAAGGCCGGCGAAGGCTTCGGGGTCCTCGGCATGGATGGCAAGGGTGCAGCAGCCGTCGGGATCTTCGGCATAATCGAGATAGCTGCGCAGCTCATACGGCTTGAGGGCGCAGAGGTCGGCTTCCTGGCCGTATTCCAGCCGCATCCGTGCCAGGCGCTCGTCCTCCCAGCGGACAATCACTTCCTTGGCGCCGGCCTCGTACCCGGCCTTGGCGCAGGCGTGGGCGAACTCCGGCATTGTGACCGGGCAGCGGATGATAAAGTTCTGCCGCGGGCGGACGTTGACCCCGACCTTGACAATGAAATCGGCATACAGCTGCAAATATTCCTGGTTCATGGGAAACTCCTTCTCTTACAGGAAAAGAATATGGGAAAGCGGCGACCGGCGGCTGGCGCGGAATAAATTTTGTCGAGACCGTAGGGGCCGATTCTATATCGTCCCCTACAATTTCTGCGGCAGGCGCGCGGCCGCCTTTTTTTCTCTATTCCCTTTCCTTGATGATGTTTATACGGTCATAGTATACACCATTTTGCCCCGCCGCGGTAGGGCGGCAGGGCAAAGAAATTATTGAAGTTCCATCACAACCCCCGAAAACGCCGCCAGCGTGCCGGTCAGGGTATTTTCCCGCAAAGCAAGCGGGCTTTCACCGGCCGGCATCGCGCCGCCGTAGGGCTGCCAATCGCTGTACAGCCGGGCGTAGGCTGTGCGGGGCGGGTTTTCGGCCGGCAGCAGAAAGAGCATCTTCTGTTCGGCGGCGCTGAAGTTCAGCACAATCGCCAGCCGCTGCCCGCCGCCTGTACGCACAAACGCGTAGACGCACTGCTCTTCGCGGTGGCAGTCAAGCCAAGTGAAACCTTCCGTGGTTTCGTCTGCCGTCCAAAGCGCCGGGCTGTCAAGATACAGCCGGTTGAGATCGGCGATGAAATGCGCGAAGGCGTCGTGAATCGGATAGCTGCGCAGGTTCCAGTCCTGCTCGCGGCTTTCGTCCCATTCGCGCAGCTGGCCGAACTCGCTGCCCATGAAATTGAGCTTTTTGCCCGGGTGGGTCATCATGTAGAGATAGAGCGCCCGGCCCTGCGGGAATTTCCCGTCGTAGTCGCCGTGCATCTTCTGCAGCACCGTCGCCTTGCCGTGGACGACCTCGTCGTGGGAGAGCGGCAGCAGATGCCGCTCGTTGTAATAATAGAGCATCGAGAAGGTCAGCTTGTGGTAGGCGGCGGGGCGGTCTGCCGGGGCGGTCTGCAAAAAGCTCAATGTATCGTGCATCCAGCCGAGATCCCACTTGTAATCAAAGTCGAGCCCGCCCTCGGCCGCCGGTTTGGTCACGCCGGCAAACTGGGTTGAATCCTCGGCCGCAAGCAGGCAGCCGGGGCAGGATTTGTGCAGGCCTTCGTTCATAAACCGCAAAAACTGCACGCCGTTCTGGTTGACGCCGCGGCGCTCCTCCCCCTGCCAGTAGAGAATGCGGCTGATTGCGTCAAACCGCAGGCCGTCAAAGTGGAAGGTCTCAAGCCAGTAGCGCGCGGCCGATTGCAGGAAGCTGCGCACCTCCCCGCGGGAGTGCATGAAGTTGCAGCTGCCCCACTCAGATACGCCGACGTCGGCGCTGGGGTATTCATAGAGGCAGCTGCCGTCGAACTTCGCGAGACCGTAGGCGTCCACCGCAAAGTGGGCGGGTACAAAATCGAGGATGACCCCGATGCCAGCCGCGTGCAGCGCGTCCACAAGGGCCATCAGGCCGGCCGCGTCGCCGTATCGGCTGGTCGGCGCGAAGAAACCGGTGACCTGGTAGCCCCAGCTCTCATCGCAGGGGTGCTCGGCCAGGGGCAAAAACTCGACATAGTTGTAGCCGTTGCGGCGCAGGTAATCGGCGAGCGGTGCGGCAAGTTCCTCATAGGCATACCAGCCGCCGTCCGGCTTACGCCGCCAGGAACCGAGGTGCATTTCATAAATATTGAGAGGTTCACCGTGGCGGGCGGTGCGGCGGCGCATCCAGGCGTCGTCGCGGAAAGTGTACGCGGCAAGGTCCCGCACCACCGATTTGTGGGCCGGACGCAGTTCCATGCCAAAACCGTAGGGGTCGCAGTGGTCAACCGGGCCGGCAGCCGTGTAGACACGGTATTCATAAAGGGTGCCGGGCCCGGCTTCGGGGACGGTCAGTTCATAGAAATTGCCGTCATAAATGCGCTGCATCGTGCGTTCTTCCCGCGCCGGTCCATCGCCAAGCAGCAGCCCCACCCCATTGGCCGCCGGCGCAAACACCCGGAAGGTCGTGCCACCCGGGCCCGGGTGCGCCCCCAGATATGCGTGCGCATCAAAAATCTGACCGGTGTAAAAACCATAAAAGTCCATACAAATTGCTCCTTCCCGCCGGGGCGCTCCGCTGCGCGCCGTTACTTGACGGCTGTCTATTTCTGTACTACAATCCAGTATAGAGGGCTTTCTTCCCTTTGGCTATCTGCAATTTGTACATTATGTCCATTATTGGACGCTTGTCTAACAATTGGCTACTATTGCCCTTTGCCGCAAGCCCAGTAAAAAGGAGGTTGCCATGGACCGCCGTGAAATCAAAACCCGCCAGGCCATCCGCAACGCTTTTCTCGCGCTGCGGGCGCACAAACCACTCGAGCGGATCACCGTCAGGGAACTGGCGGACCGTGCCGAGATCAGCAAGGCCACTTTCTACCTGCATTACCACGACATCTATGACCTTTCCGAATCCCTGCAGGAGGATGTCATCCAGAGGATTCTTTCCAGCGTAAGCCGGCCCGACCTGTTCCTGACCGAACCGGCCCGGTTCACCCAGGAATTGTTTGCGGCCTTCTTTGCGCAGCAGAGCCTGATCGACATCCTGTTTTCGGGCGCACAGGCCTCGGTCCTGCCGATCCGTATTGAGCAGGCGGTCAAGGCGCATATCTTTTCGATCCTGCCCGCTTACCGGGAGGACGCAGCCTTCAACATCCGGCTGACCTACCAGGTACAGGGCGCGTACTACGCCTACAGCGAAAACGTCCGACGTTTCGGCGCCGAGGCCGTCATGGCGACGCTCCATGAGCTGACCGATGCAATTTTCTCGAAACAGCCGGCCAGCCAGGATTCCCCCAAATAAACCACGGCGGAGCGCTTACAGGGCGTTCCGCCGTGGTTCTGTCATTTATAGAATTTAAAGCTCAATTTCCTGCAGCCGCAGCAGTGCAAGGATGTAGATTTTGAGCGCTTCAATCAGTTTGTCGAACTCCGCGCCTTCGTTCGCGCCGTGCATCGGGCCGGCGAAATCGGGCAGAACCTGGTCGGCGTGCTCCGGCCCGAAGCTGACCGCATAGGGGAAGTGCCGCGCGTAGGTGCCGCCGCCCATCGTGAAGGGGGTGGCGTTCTCACCGGTGACCTCGTTGTAAGTCTGGATCAGGGTCTGGATGGCCGGGCTGCCGGCGTCGATGTAAAACGGCACCCGGCTGGTTGCGTTTTCAAGCGTCGCGGCATGGCCGCAGGCCGCCTTCATGGCGGCGGTCAGCGCTTCGCCGTTGGTGCTGGTCGGGAACCGGCAGTCAAAGCTCTGGCGCAGCCGGCCGCCCTCGCAGCCAATTGTGCCGCCGATGATGGTCAGCGGGGTGAACAGGCCGTCGTCCGAAGCGATGCCCAGCGCGCTGCCGTCGGTGGCGGCATGCAGCTTGGCGAGCACTTCAAGGTAGGCGGTCTCGGCCGGGGTTGTCACCTTGCTTGCCAGCAGGCAGGATACAATCAGCCCGATCGCGTTGACGGTTCCCGCCGGGCTGGCGGCATGCCCGCTCCTGCCCTGGGCATGGATTGTGGTCAGGCCATCTTCTTCGGTGAAGGTCAGGCCTTCGCCGGGCTGCAGCTTGGCCGCCGGGGCGCGCAGCGTGCAGGCCGCGCGGTCGGGCACCGCATTGACCGCAACGCCGCCCTTAAAATCAACGATAACGCCGTTTTCAAACACGGGCGAGACGATTTCGCCGTTAAAGCCGCCCTTTTCCCCGTTGCAAACCGGGAAGTCGGCGTCCGGCGTGAAGCAGAAGGCCGGCATCTCGTGGTGTTCGGCATAGTAATCGACGTCGCCCATACCGGTTTCCTCATTGGTTCCAAGCAGTGCGCGCACGGGGTAACGCAGCTTGACGCCGCTGTCCTTGAGGTATTTGAGGGCGTAGAGGGTCAGCACGGCCGGACCTTTATCGTCCGATACGCCGCGCCCGAGCAGCCAGCCATCCCGTACCCGCACCGTGAAGGGGTCGGCGTCCCAGCCGTTGCCGGCAGGCACAACATCACAGTGGGTGATGGTGGCCAGATACTTCTGCCCTTTGGCGATGGGGCCGGTCTCGGCCCAGCCGATGTAGCCGTGGTCATTGTGCACAGCAAGGCCGAGGTCGGCCGCAATGGCCAGCGCTTCATCCAGCGCGGCGCGCGGCCCCGGGCCGAACGGCGCGCCGGGCGCAGGTTCGCCCTCTACGCTCGGTTTTGCGACCAGGCGGGTGATATCGCGCAGGATGGCTTCGCGGTTTTGTTCCGCGAAGGCGTCAATGGCGGCGAAGGTTGAATCATGCTCAATCATGGGTGTGCCTCCAATCAAAATAAAGAAAAATGCACGGCATGGCTGTCGGCCATGGCCGCGGCAGTCTTTGTTTACCACACGATTATAGCACACCGGCCCTGATTGCGAAAGGGGGATCTGGACGGTTTCGGGCATCGCACAGCCGGTCGGTCCCCGCCCCGGCCGAAGTATGCCGTGCAACTTCGGAAAAAGGAATGAAAAAATGGCATTTCCCCCTTGACAAATCCGCCGTACCGGGCTATAATAGCACATGTCGTTGCGGAAGATTAGCTCAGCTGGTTAGAGCGCTGCGTTCACATCGCAGAGGTCTAGGGTTCGAGTCCCCAATCTTCCACCAAACAGAAACACCCGCCGTATCCCGGCGGGCGTTTTTGTTTGGTGGCACAAGATTGGGAGACGAGAACAGGCCGGCGCACCGCAGTGCGTACCCAACAGTCCTGCGGACTGTTGGGTAGGCCGCGGGAGAGTCCCCAATCTTCCACCAGACAGAAATGCCCGCCGTATCCCGGCGGGCGTTTTGTTTGGTGGCACAAGATTGGGAGACGAGAACAGGCCCTTTTTGTTTCTTTGCCCGGAAAGGCTTTTTGCCTGCCGGGCTTTTTTCCTGCCGCCTCCAGGCATCCGCCTTGTGCGGCGCCCTACTCCGCGCCTTTCTGCGCCCCGGCCCACTGCAGAAACGCCTTTACTTTTTCGCGGTTGCTTTTCAGGTAGGAGATGTAGTACAGCACTTCCAGTTCCGGATCGACCAGGGGGATCAATCTTCGGTGGGTTCCGTCGTTGCGCAGGTCCATGGACAACGTGGAAATGGTGGCGAGAAAATTGGTGGTACGGATCAGGTGCTGCGTAACATTGTAATTGTTCTTGACAAGCGTGAGCGACAGATGCTCCTCTGTGATAACCTTTTCCAGCTGCGTCAGAAAATACCCGCCGATTTGCGGGTACAGAAGGGGCTGCGCCGGTATCTCCCGGATCGAAATTTTGCTTTTTTGTGCGAGATTGCTGCTCTCCGGAACACAGAGGTATACCTGGTCACGAAGGAACGGAACGCTTTGGACCCGGGCGTCCCGCACCCGCTGCGGTGTGACCATCAAGTCATAGACCCGTTCGGACAAAAGCCTGGCGGCATCGTCGCCCCCATATAAGTCGTCCTTCAGCTGAATTTCCGGGTATGCGATGGAAAACCGCGGGGCGGTAAACCAGCGAACGCCCGGATCACAGAAAGAGACGCAGAGGCTCCGGCTGCGCTGCGCGGCGCTGAGGACATCGTCTTTCATCTGCTCCACATTCCGCAGAATTGTATTGACATGAATCAGGGCGATTTCCCCGGCTTTGTTGAGATACGTTGTTCCAGCCGGATGCCGTCGCGATTGTGCAGGGGATGTTTCGTTCCGCCAGCAGATCCAAAAATTCCGGCAGCCCGTCCGCCAGGCGGAACGCCGGGCTGCCCAGACACAGCGCGCGGTACAGCACCTCCTTTTCTTCTTCAAGCTGCGCCGCTTCCTCCCGCTTTACATCCCGTCCAAGGAAATATTGCAGCGTCTCTTTCATGTTGCGCCCGTGCACATAGTCCACAAATTCTTCGGGTGTAATGGTCCTGCCGGTTTTTTGCAGGATAAACTGCTCCCAAGATAAAGAGGGATAAGGAACAATTCAACGGCTGACAGACAGGTTGTAGTAACTGAAAGCGGATATATCGTGAAATGCGGTATATCCGCTTTGTTACGCGATAGAACGCTGTTTTTAAGGGATTGAATATAAAACCCTTATCTCTCCATTTTCGCGCCCGCAAAGCCGCATAAATCAAGGCTTTTTTAACCCCTAAATGACCACACGACACCCATGATAGATAGAGGGCGCAAGCGGTCTTTCCGTTTGCGCCCTCTTGTCTGCCTGTGAGCAAAGGCGGGAAAAGCCGTCAAGGGCGCGAAGCGTTTATCTTGACCCTTGACGGCTTTTCTTGGCTTTGCTATTTCCCTAAAAGGTCAAGAAAAGTTTGTCGATATGGCGGCATTTACATTTCTCCAAGAGAATATGAAAAAGCCGATAACCGCATTTTCATCTGCGTATTATCGGCTCTGCGTCTGTGCGTCTGGCTCTTTGATAACTGTGGTATTCAGATGTTTTACATTGATTAAAGTCTCTTGTCTACACTTAGGACAGAACAGCGGAAAATATTTTAGTTCTGTGTCCCCACGGATTTTCAGCCTTGTCTTATTTCCGCAAACAGGGCAGCGCAACCATTCTGAAATCACATTTTCCATATCAGTTATCCTCCCTGTCGTAATACTGATTTTTAGGGAGTGTCTTTGTGAGAATAAAAGAATAAGTAATAGTAATTGCAAACAGTACCAACTGGAAGATGATACGCTTTTCTATCGTCAATCCTACCACATTTGCAAAAACACTTGTGATGTTAATTGCGGAGTGCGTAATTATACAAGGGAACAAACTACCGCCACGATAATAAAGAATGACAAACAGAAAACCAATCGCAATCGCCCCTGTAACTTGAAGTAAGTTTTCTGCTATTCCCGCACCACTGCCATTTACCAAGTTTAATAAATGTCCCAAACCAAATGTAACACTTGAAATGATAATTGCCGTTTTTACATTGTCTTTTGCTATCGCTTTGAAAAGCAGTCCTCTAAAAATAACTTCTTCTAAAAATCCAACCCAAAGCATACAGGCAATATAGCAGACAGTTCCTGCCAAGTTCAAATTAAACGCCGCTCCGTTCCAAAAATTTCTTGTGGCTAAAATTATCAAGGGAATATAGAACAGAAAGCGGCTGGCAGATATAGGAGATTTGCAAAGCCCATATCGTTTTAGTAAGTTATTTTTTCGAATAAAAACCAAGAGGATCACGGACTGTAATATAGAAAAAATTGCACTTGCAGAATATTCAACCCCTATTTTTTCATTTAGTGGATTGGCTAAAGATTGCAGCACACAATAAATCACAATCCACACAATCGCAAAAGTCAGTTCGTTTTTTTCGTATAGTTTTCTCATTTTGTTTCCTCCTGTGTTGCTAATATTGCCCCTCTGTAAGCCCGTTCTAAATGAGATTTTATGAGTTCTTCATCATACTCCAAAGAATTGTTGGCTATGATACTCGCATATCCGTGAGCAAATAAAAAAACTGTCAAAAAAATTTCTTTCACTTGCTCTATACTTCCTCCGACTGCTCCTTGCATTGCCAAAAGAACAGGCGCAAGTTCTTCGGCATCTATCATTTCAAGCAAAGTCGTTCCATTAAAAAAGTTCGATTGAAAAAGGAAGCGGAACAAATGCGGTTCTTCAATCGCAAAGCGGATATAATTCAACCCAATTCCAAGCATAACGCCTTTCTGCGGGCTTTCAATATTCATTAGATATTCTGTATGATAGTCGTCTGCTTTTGCATAAGCCGCTTTTTTCAATTCTTCAATCGTTGCAAAATGGTACATGACTGGCTGTGTGGAGCAGTTCAGTTTCTTTGCAACAGTTCTTGCATTGATGTTTTCCGCTCCTGCTTCACGGGCTATCTCAAAAGCAGCGTCAATAACCATATCTTTTGTTACTTTTACTTTTGGTGGCATAAGTACTTTCCTTTCAAAAAATTATTGATGTTGTATAACAATAATTATATATAAAAACTCAATGAATGTCAATAGAGTTAGGAACATTCTGTGGAGTGTTTTGAATAGGCTTTTCTGAAGTTTTTTCAAAAACTTTCTCAAAACTTTGGCAAAATCGCAAAGTGCGGTGTTGTATATAGTGAGGGACAAAGTGCAACAAAAGCGACAGGAGGCGCCCGGCATGATCTTTAACCGGACCACGGTGCAAACCAACCCCGAAGGTGAGGAATACCCCGAAGACGGGCTGGAACTGTTTGATCTGCGCTATGTGCGCCCGCTGGTGCGCAGCGGCATGCCTTTCATCCGGTTGGATCGCCGTGCCGACACCGCCTGCTTCGATGCGTTTGAGCGGGCTTTCCATGCCTGTGAAGAGGAGCGCCCGGGGTATGAGTTCAAGATTCGGGCGGAACTTTCCGCCATTCTGCTGTTGCTGGGCCGGCGGGCGCCCGCCGCGCCGCCCGCCGCCGGCCAGGTGCAGCAGGCTCGCTTGAAGCAGATCCTTGGCTGGATTGACCGCCACCTGGAAAATCCCATCACCCTGCGCGACCTGGCCGCCTGCGCCGGCGTGAGCCCGCGGGAATGCCAGCGGATGTTCCGCCGTTACCTGCACTGCCGGCCGATGGAATATTTGTGCCAGCGCCGGCTTCTGGTGGCTGCCGAACAGCTGGCCGCAACCGGCTTTTCCGTCACAGAAATTGCTTTGCAGTGCGGTTTTTCCAGCCCCAGCTATTTTTCCAAACAGTTCAAGCGGCTGGTTGGGCAAACGCCGGCCGCCTACCGTGCCGGACAGCGGCAGCCCTGAGCACGCAAAAACACCGGGGCGGCACTTTCCGTGCGGAAGTGCCTGCCCCGGTTCGGGTAGATATTGCGGGCCGTGCAAACGGCTTATGCCAGTTCCTGCTCCATCCGGCTGCGGATTTCACGCAGGAATGCAAGAGAGGTTACTTTGCGGGCAGGGGTTTCCCCTTCCCACATGGCGCAGAGGTCGCCGGTCATCACACCGGACTCAATGGTATCGATGGTCGCTTTCTCGAGCACATCAGCAAAGCGGCCAAGCGTTTCAATGCCGTCAAGCTCGCCGCGCTTGCGCAGCGCACCCGACCATGCGAACAGTGTGGCGACCGGGTTGGTGGAAGTTTCCTCCCCTTTGAGATATTTGTAATAATGGCGGGTCACGGTGCCGTGGGCGGCCTCATACTCATAATTGCCGTCGGGCGAAACCAGCACCGAAGTCATCATGGCAAGCGAACCGAAAGCCGTCGAAACCATATCGCTCATCACATCGCCGTCATAGTTTTTGCAGGCCCAGATGAACCCGCCTTTTGAGCGGATTACCCGCGCGACGGCGTCATCAATGAGGGTATAGAAGTATTCAATCCCGAGGGCTTCGAACTTTTCCTTGTATTCGGCTTCGTAGATTTCCTGGAAGATATCCTTGAAGGTATGGTCGTACTGCTTCGAGATGGTATCTTTTGTGGAGAACCAGAGGTCCTGCTTGGTTGAAAGGGCGTACTGGAAGCAGGAATGCGCGAACGAGGTGATGGATTTGTCGGTGTTGAACTGCGCCTGCAGCACGCCGGGGCCCTCAAAGCGGTGTACCGTCTGCCAGTGTGCGGTACGGCGGTGGTCATCGCTGGTGAAAACCAGCTCCGCCTTGCCGGGACCGGGGACGCGGTACTCAGTCGCGCGGTACACATCGCCGTAAGCGTGGCGGGCGATTGTGATCGGCTGCTTCCAGGTACGCACAACCGGCGAAATCCCTTTGACCATGATCGGCGCGCGGAAAACCGTGCCGTCCAGAATGGCGCGGATTGTGCCGTTGGGGCTTTTCCACATCTGGGAAAGGTTGTATTCCTGCACGCGCTGGGCGTTGGGGGTGATGGTGGCGCACTTGACCGCCACGCCGTATTTTTTGTTTGCGTTGGCGGCGTCCACCGTCACCTGATCTTTGGTTTCCTCACGGTGCACAAGGCCCAGGTCATAATATTCGGTTTTCAGATCGACAAACGGCAGAATCACTTCATCCTTAATTTGTTTCCACAGGATGCGGGTCATCTCATCGCCGTCCATCTCCACCAGGGGGGTCGTCATCTTGATTTTTTCCATCGTGCTTCCTCCAATGCTGCGTGTTGCCTGCTATATCCCCCATTATACTGCACGCCGCGTGTTTACGCAAGTTTGCGCGCCGGTTTTCCGGCCGGGCCGCGCGCGGTTTGCGGCGCCTTTTTGGGGTGAAAGCCCCCGCCGCGTTCAAAAAGTGCGCCGGCTGGATTGAGCACGCGCAGCCGTTTGTGATAGAATGAAAAGATAGAACACCCCAGGCAGGAAAGGAGAGTTTTCCCGTGCCAGACACCTACAGCACCAAGCAGGCAATGGCCGACGCGCTGAAAGAGCTGCTGGCCGCGCGGCCGTTTTCCAAAGTCAGCGTGAGCGAGCTGTGCGAGGCCTGCGGCATGAACCGCAAGAGCTTTTACTACCATTTTCAGGACAAGTACGCACTGCTGAACTGGATTTTTTATAACGAGTATGTATCCCGGCTGCGCAAAGATGCGGACACTGTGAGCGATTGGGGCATGCTGAACGATCTTTGCCGCTATATCTATGACAATCGGCAGTTTTATCGCCGCGCTTTTGAGGTGGAAGGGCAGAATTCCTTCACCGACTATTTCCGTGAAGTCATCGGTTCAATTTTGACCAATGATATGGCACGGATCTTTGGACAGACCGAACACGTCGATTTCTTTACAAACTTTTACCTGGACGCCTTTGTCTGCTCCATCCGGCGCTGGCTGCAAAGCAGCGAGGTTATGCCGGCCGATACCTTCAGCGGTTTGCTGAAACAGTGTGTGGCCGGCGTGTCGGACTATGTACAGAAAAAGTACCGTGAGGATACTCTTTGACCCTGTGTAGCAGGCCGCCCTTTGCCATTCACAGCGGTGCGCAGGCAAACCCACCGGATGCCAAAAAACAGAAAGGCTATGCAGGGATTTTGCCCTACAGCGCGCCCTGCATCGCGCGCAGGCTGGTATCCTGCGTACAGGCCAGGGCGACGCCCCGCGCCGCGCAGGCGGCCTGCAGCGGCGGCAGAAACCGCGCCCCGCTGGCCGTGACCTGCCCGCCCAGGCAGCAGAGCGCCGGGCAGTAGGCGTCGAGCACCGGGGTCAGCGCTTCGGCCAGCAGCGCGCCGAATTCCTGCCAGACCGCCTGCGCGCCGGCGTCCCCGGCATCGGCCCGCCGGGCCAGCGCCAGGCCGTCGAGCTGTTCGCCAAGCATCTCCCCGCTCAGCGTCTGCAAACCGCGGCGGCTGAGCCAGTCGTCAATCCGTTTGCCGCGCAGCGGCAGCGGGTAGATGTAGCCGTCCGTCGGCATACCGGGCGTACCGGCCGGGGCCAGATCCTCCCCGAGCGTAAAGGCGCTGCCGCAGCCGGTGCCGATGCAGACAAACACCCCGCGCGCCGTACCTTTGGCGCAGCCGAACCGCAGCTCACCGAGCGCAAAGGCCGCCACATCGTTCTGGAACCGGATATCCCCGGCCGCGGCCCCGAGCCGCGCTGCCAGCCGCGCGCCCAGTTCCGCCCGCAGATCGACGCCGTAGAGCGCGCCATATTTGGCCAGGCCCTCAATTTTGCAGATGCCGGCCGGGTAGTCAAACGGGCCGGGCACCGCCAGCCGCACCCCCTGCACCGCGCCGGCCGGGGCGTTTTCGGCAGCCGCCAGCAGGCAGGCGGTCAGGTGTTCGAGCATCGGTTCGCGCGGCAGGTCGGCGCGGGCGGGCGCCTTGCTAATCGGGGCGGCGAGCGCGCCTTCGGCGGTCAGCAGGGCGGTCTTGATCTGGGTGCCGCCCACATCGGCGCAGAGGTACAACGGTTGCATGGGCTTTCTCTCCTTATTGCGCGGCGGCGCGGCTTTTTTGGCCACGCCGCTTTTTACTGGTCAATCTCAACCAAAAACTTGCTGCTGCCGGCCGGGTAGTAGCTCTGGGCATACTCCACTCGGCGGCCGCGGGCGTCTGTGCCGACCGAATCGACATAGATCGCCGGCTCAAACGGCGAAAGCTCGAGCACGGCGGCGATCTGCGGGTCAGGCGCGACGACCTCGAGCACGCGGGAAGCATGGCAGACCTTCAGCCCGCGCCGCTCGAGCGCATCGTAAAACGAGGTATCGGTAAAATCCTGCTGCGCCATCTCAGGGAAGAGCGCGTAGGGCACATAGACGATGGTGTAGACGACCGGCTTGCCGCCGTCGAACCCCTCCACCCGCCGGCGGCGCACAAGCCGGGTGAGCTGGGCGCTTTCGGGCAGGCCAAGCTTGGCGCCAAGCGCCCCGGCGCGCTGCACCTCGAGCGCAAGCACCTCGGTGCGCAGCGTGCGGTGGTGGTGCTCGGCTTCACGGTAGTAGCCGGCCAAAAAGCTCGTGCTCTCGTGCAAGAGCTTGGGCTGCGCCACAAAGGTGCCGCTGCCCTTGACCCGGTTGAGCAGGCCCTCACTTTCCAGCTGCGCCAAAGCCTGGCGCAGCGTGGGCCGGCTAACCCCAAGCGCGGCGGCGAGTTCAGTTTCGGCAGGCAAGCGGTCGCCGACCGCGTAACCTCCGGCCTCAATCCGGGCGCGCAGCGTTTCCATAACCTGACGGTAGCGGTTTTCGGCCATTGTCGTCCCCCCTTTATTTTGCAGTATACATCGGAACAGAATATTTGTAAATACTAATTTTCATATTTTGAAAAATCTGTCTTGACAAATTCACCGTTCTGCGGTAGGCTGAGAATCGCAGGGGCGGATTCCATATCCGCCCGCGCGCATCACACCGCGAGCGGGGCCGATATAGACTCGGCCCCTACAAACGCATTTTTGAGGCGGCCGCCGGCCGCCGGAACACCGCATTTCTTATTTTTTCTTTCTTATTTCTTATTTTTACAAAGGAGTGTTCCCCATGTCGCAGCGCACAGAAGAAATGCTGCATCCTGTTTTACCCTTCGCCCCGGCGGCGGGCGGGGCCTGCCGCGGTACGGCGGCCTGTGCCGACGCGCTGGCCAAAGCGCTGGCCGGGCGCGAGCGGGTGACCGTCGTGCTTGAATGCTACCCCGGCGTCAACCAGGACGAACTGCTCGCGATGCTTGAACCGCTTGGCTTTGATACGGTCCTGCACGCCGACGATTGCGCGCTGGAACCCGCCGATCTCGACGCCGCGCTGGCCCGCGACCTGACCGACGACCGGGTGTTCGGCATCCTGAGTGTGCGCAAGCTGGCCGATTACTTCCTGCCCGAAAAGCTCGAAGCCGCCCGCAAAGCCGCCGCAGCCGGGCGGCGGGTGCTTGTCTACGGCGTGGGGGCCACCCTTGTGACCCGCGGCGACCTGCTGCTCTATGCCGACATCACCCGGTGGGAATTGCAGCTGCGGTTCCGCCGCGGGGCGGACAACTGGCGCACGGCACGGCATGGCCTGCCCAAGCTGAGCAAGTACAAGCGCGGCTATTTTGCCGAATGGCGCTGGGGCGACAAGGTCAAAAAGACCTGCCTGCCGGTGCTTGACTATTATCTTGACACAACAACCGAGGGTTCCCCCGCCCTGCTGCCGGGGGACGATTACCGCGCCGCGCTGGCCGCGGCGGCCCGCCGGCCGTTCCGCATGGCCCCTTACTACGACCCGGGCGTCTGGGGCGGCGACTGGATGAAGCGGAAGTTTGACCTGCCCGAAAACGGCAGCAACTACGCCTGGAGCTTTGACGGCGTGCCGGAGGAAAACAGCCTTCTGCTCGGCTTTGGGGACGTCGTGATCGAGACGCCGGCGATCAACCTTGTGTTTGCCCAGCCGCGGGCGCTGCTGGGTGAGCGGGTGCACGCCCGCTTCGGCACCGAGTTCCCGATCCGGTTCGATATGCTCGATACCATCCACGGGCAGAACCTTTCGCTGCAGGTGCACCCGCTGACCGAGTATATCCAGGACACCTTCAATATGCGCTACACCCAGGACGAGAGCTACTATATTCTCGACACCGAGGGCGAGGAGGGCGCGGTCTGGCTCGGCGTCAAACCCGGCGTTGATCCCGACGAAGTCGCCGCCGCGCTGCGCGAAGCCCAGGCGGGCGGCGCGCCGTTTGACGCCGCGCGGTACATCAACCGCTTCCCGGTCAAAAAGCACGACCATGTGCTGATCCCGGCCGGCACCGTGCACGGCTCCGGCGCGGGCACGATGGTGCTGGAGATCAGCGCCACGCCCTATATCTTCACCTTCAAGCTGTGGGACTGGGGCCGGGTTGACCTCGACGGCAAGCCGCGGCCGATCCACATCGACCACGGCCTTGCGAACATCCAGTGGGATCGCGACACCGCCTTCTGCGAGCAAAACCTGCTGCACCAGGATACCCCCGTCTCCGAGAGCGAGGCCGGCAGCGTCGTGCGCACCGGCCTGGCCGAGCGGGAGTTCCTCGACACTTTCCGGTTCATGACCGATTCGGCGCTCGACGTACCGCGCGACGGCAGCGTGCATATGCTGAACCTGGTGGAGGGCGACGAGGCCCGCATCACGAGCCCCGCCGGCGCGTTCGAGCCCTTCACGGTGCACTACGCCCAGACCTTCATCCTGCCCGAAGCCGCCGGCACCTACCGCATCGAATCCCCCGCCGGCCAGACCATCCGCGTGATTATGGCACGGGTGCGGGGGTGAGGAGGAAGGAATATCCCCTCCTGATAACCAGAAAATCCCACAGAAAAGCCTGCCCGGCAGATTGCGCGCCGGGCAGGCTTTTTGACTATCGGTGCACATTCTTCAATCCGGTATCCACGAAATTTTTGATTCCTTCATCATTTTGGCCGCCTGCCTCGTTATAGAAGGTGAAGGCAGAAACGAAGGAGGCGACGCGGATGACCGACGCACAGCTGGTGCGCAGGATGCAGGCCGGCGATCGTGCGGCGGCGGATGCATTGATCGAGCGGTACTACGCCGCCATTCTGCGCTACTGCGCCCGCCACGCCCCCGACGCCGCCACAGCGGAGGATCTGACCCAGGAGGTCTTTCTGCGGCTGTGCAGCCGGCTCGATGCCTACCGGGAAACCGGGCAGTTCCGGGCCTACCTCTACCGCATCGCCTACAACCTCTGCGTCGATGCCGCGCGCCGACCCGCGCCGTTCCCTCTGCCTGATACCCTGCCCGACGCGGCCGACCCGTTTGCCGCCATCGAAACCGCGGACGAAGCCGCCCGGCTGCTGGCCAAACTGCCGCCTGCCCAGCGGGAGGTTCTGCTGCTGCACTGCGGCGAGGGGCTGCGCTTTCGCGAGATTGCGGCCATCACCGGCCTGCCGCTGCGCACCGTGCAAAGCCGGGTGCGGGCCGCGCTCAAAACACTGCGGGAGGTATTGCCATGAAGAGAAGAACCGTACAAATGATTCTGCGCCGCGGGCCTGTGCCAACGCGGCTTGCCGAAACCCGGGCGCGCTGCGCGGCCCTGCTGCCGCGCAAAAGGCGGCGCACGGGTTTCTGGCAGTTTCTGTCCGCTGTCTGGCGGTTTACCGCGCCGCCGCTCTGGGGTGCGCAAGCCGGGGCTACCGCCCTGTTTGCGCTGGCAGCCGCCCGTGAATCCGAGCTGCCGAGCTTCCTGTGCCTGCTGGGCCCGCTATTGGCCCTCGCCTGCCTGCCGGCGCTGTTTGCCGCCGAGCGCCACGGCATGGCCGAGCTGGAAGCCTCCACCTGTGCCGCCGGGGCCGAGTTGACCCTCGCCAGGCTGGCGCTGTCCGGCGGGGCCGACCTGCTGGCGCTGACCGCCGCGCTCGGGTTGGGGGTACGGCAGGGCGGGGCCGGGGCGTGGGCGCTTTTGCTCTATCTGCTGGTGCCGTTTTTGTTTTGCAGCCTTGTCACGCTGGCTGTCCTGCGGCGCGGGCCGGGGCGGCGGGGCGGCGGGGCGCAGCGGTGCGCGGCGGTGTGTTTGGCAACGGCGGCCGGGCTGCTGGCACTGCGGCGGTATGCGCCGGGGCTGTACACGGCCTCGGCCGTCGGGGGGTGGGCGGCCGGGTTTGTCCTCTTCTTCTGTTTTTTTGCCCGTGAACTTGCCCGGCTTGTGCGGGCCTGCGGGAAAGGAGCACCGTATGGAACTTACGCTTGAAAACCTTCGCAAAGATTTTGGCCCTCACAGGGCGGTGGCCGGCGTCAGCGCCGCCCTGCGCCCCGGCGTATATGGGCTGCTGGGGGCAAACGGGGCCGGCAAGACCACCCTGCTGCGGATGCTCTGCGGCGTTCTGCGCCCCACCGCCGGGCAGATACGGCTGGACGGCGCGCCGATCGAATCCCTTGGCGCGGACTATCGTGCGCGGCTCGGCTATCTGCCACAAGAGTTTGGCGGCTACCCAAACTACACCGCCCGGGCATTTTTGCTCTATATGGCGGCTCTTAAAGGGATGCGCCGGGACGAAGTGCTGCCCCAGATTGACAAACTGCTGCGGCTTGTCGACCTGCAGGAAGCAGGCCGCACCCGGTTGGGCGGCTTTTCCGGCGGGATGCGCCGGCGGCTGGGCATTGCGCAGGCACTGCTGGGCGAGCCGGACATTCTGGTACTGGACGAGCCGACGGCCGGCCTTGACCCCAAGGAGCGGGTGCACTTCCGCAATCTGCTGGCCGAATACGCCGCCGGGCGGATCGTGCTGCTTTCCACCCATATTGTGGGGGATCTGGAAGCGGCTGCCGACACGGTCTTTTTGATGAAGGACGGCCGCTTTCTGGCCGAAGGGTCGGTGCCCGACCTGCTGCACAGCACCGAGGGCCGTGTGTGGGAGCTGACCGTGCCGGCGGCGGATGTCCCGCGCTGGCAGGCCCGCGCCACCGTCGCCGCGCTGCGCCACACGCCGGACGGCGTGACGCTGCGGCTGCTGTCCGACGCCCGGCCCGACGAAGCCGCCCGGCCGGCCGCGCCGACGCTGGAGGATTTCTATCTGCAATATTTTCCCGAACCGGAAGGAGGTGCTGCGCCATGAGCCTGTTTTGGGCCGAACACCAAAAACTCTGGCGGGCCGGGCTGACCCGCCTGGCGACCGGGCTGTTCCTGGCGCTGCTGACCGCGCTGCAGCTATGGAGCTACCAATCGGCCAACTACGGCACGATGAAAGCGGACGGCAGCCGGTATCTCGACGGCCCCGCAAACATCCGCGAACGCCAGGCCTACGCGCGGCAGTGGGAGGTTTTGACCGACGAAACGCTGCAGCAGATGGTCGCTGCGCTGCAAACCGCCCGGGCGGCCGACCCGGAGATGGATTCCGAGCGGGTGAATTTGTATGTACTCAACGACCTGCTGGGCAGCTATTGGCCGGAACTGACCGACGAAACCCAGCCCTACCCGAGCATGCTGTGCTGGTATGCCAATCCGGCCTCTTTAACCGGGCTGTATGACCGGCGGGATGCGGCGCTCCGCACCTTTTTGGAAAACCAGTTTGCCGCCCCGGCCGACCAAGCGCTTTTTTACCGGCAGGATGCCCAAGTCGAACGGCCGCTGCGGTACGGCTGGTCGGAGGGCTGGGCCAACCTGCTGGGCAACGGCATCGGCGGATTCGGGCAGCTGTTTTTGCCGCCGGTGCTGGGGCTTGTGCTCTCACCGGTGTTCGCGGGGGAAAACCGCCGCGGGATGCGCCCGGTGCAGCTGACCACCCGCCGCGGCGCCGGCGCGCTGGCCCGCGCCAAGGTTGGCAGCGCGCTGGCCTACACGATGGAACTGTACGGGCTGTATGCGTGGGTTCTGCTGCTGTTCCAGTTCGGCTATCTCGGTATAGAAGGCTGGGACCTGCCGATCCAGCTTATTAAATCTCTGGCCACCGCGCCCTGGGCGATGTGGCAGGGGCTTGTGTATGAATTTGCCTATGTGCTTTGCTCAAGCCTTGGGTTTGCCGGGATCACGCTGCTGTTTTCGGCGCTGTTGGGCGGCACGGTGCCGGCGCTGGCGGCGGCGCTGCTCACCACCTGGCTGCCGCAGGCGCTGGCCGGCTACCTGCCTTGGGCTGTGCGGCAATACCTGAACCTTCTGCCTTTCGTGGGCGGCGCAGAGGATTTCTTCCGCACCAATCTCTACCACTGGTTCGGGCTGCGTATCTGGTCGCCCTGGCCGCTGCTGGCAGCGCCCGTGCTGCTCGGCGTGCTCTGCCTGCCGGCCGCCGCCCGGCGCTGGCGGCACATCGACCTGCGGTGATCCGCAGCATTCCCATAACACAGGGAGGGCCTGCCCAGGCCCTCCCTGTATCATTCTTAATTATACTTATCCCAACAGCAGCGCAGACAGATCAGTCCGCCATGAGTTCTTTGACGCAGGCGGCGATTTTTTCGTCTTTGCAGGCGGGGAAGAAATACTCAGCGAAGTGCTCGCCGGCGAAAGCGCCTTTGACGAGGTCGCGGTCGAGGTCGCGCAGGATGTCGCAGAGATCGCGGTAGGCCAGCGCCTTGACGCCGTCGAGGATCTTCTTGTTGCGCTGCTCGGGCACAACGCGCTCCTTCGGGTAGCCCTGGCCGTGGCCGAAGCCGAACAGCTTTTCGAAGATGTATTCGAGGTTGAGCTCGCCGCCCCAGCCGAAGCCCTTGGCGAACGGGATCGCGACGGCGTTGCCATCGTTGACATGGGCGAAGGTGTAGGCATCGACGGGGTCCTCGACATGGCCGCAGAGCACGCCGGGGAAGCTGTTGAGCGCCAGCATCGCGCCTTCGCCTGTACCACAGCCGGTGATGACATAATCAGCCGCGCCGGCGTTGAGCAGCACGGCGGCGAGGATGCCGTTCTGGACATAGGTCAGCTGGGCGGCATCGTCGGCGGTGTACATGCCGTAGTTGACGACCTCGTGGCCCATCGGCTCGACAACCTTGCGCAAAGTTTCTTCGATCAACGCGTTTTTGGCAGCCTGGCTGTTTTCGTTAATCAGTGCGATTTTCATCGGAACAATCTCCTTTTATTTCACTCAATATAAATCTGCAAATATGCAGCGGTACCATAGGGTTATTCCACTTTCGGCAGCGGGGCGTCGAGGGTGAAGGCGAGGACGCGGCGGGATGCTTCGAGGTCATCGCCGTGCAGCGGGCGGCCGGCCAGCACGGCCTCTCCGACCTGGTTGTCATAGGGGTCGTTGCGCCAGAAGTTGTCCGGCGGGGTCAGCTGGGCGAAGAAGGCGCGGTTTGCAACCATCCGCAGCGGGTCAAGGTTGCCGAAGTAGTGCCGGCGGGTCGCCTCGTCGCCGCGGCGGTGGGCCGATGCGCCAAACGAGCAGTCGGCCCAGAACCAGCCATAGCCTTCTAGGTAGAACTGCGCCCAGTCATGGCAGCCGGCTTCCTCATCGGTGACATAGAGGCCGCTTTGCCACCGCGCCGGGATGCCGGCGATGCGGCAGAGCGTGATGAAAAGCAGCGCCATCACGCCGCAGTCCCCCCAGCCGGATTTGGCGCAGCCGTCGGCAATGGGGCCAAGGCAGACATAGGCCGGCTGGTAGCGGTAGCGGGTGTTTTTCGTCACATAGTCGTAGATCGCGCGCGCCTTTTCAAGCGGCGTCTCGCAGCCGGCCGTGATCTGTTCGCAGAGGCTGCGCAGCCAGGGCGTAAAGGCGATGTGAGGGGCCTGCTCGGCCAGGTCGTCCGGCACCGGGGCCGGGGCGGCGGGGTCGGGAAGCAAATTGTCCATATCGCGGCAGGTCGCGCGGATTTTGTAGCGGTAGGTCACGGTATACGGCGCATCGCCGGCGCGGCCGGCCCAGTGCACGGTGCGCTGCGGCGCGTCGGCCGGGGCGAGCTTCCCGCCCGGCGTCATTGAGAGGATCTCGATCTCGCTCTGTTCGGCGCAGGCGGCCGGGACCGGCAGCCAGGCTTCAAACGGCGCGTCGGGGTCAGGCGCAAGGCCGGCCGCCGGGGCGATCTGCGCTTCTATCGTGATCGTCGCGCTCAAACTGCCGCGCGCCTGCAAAGCAGCGACGGCGCGGGCGCGGAAATCCGACGAAGGCTCCGGCGCAAGGCCGCGGGCGTTGAGATCCGGGTAAAGACGCAGCGATTCGGCAAAGCGGGCATGGTAGCGCGGTTCGCCGTTTTGGAAACGCCAGTCGATCCGCCCGTCGGAGACAAGCGCGTCGAACTCCTCATCGGTAAGGTCGGATATTTCGGCCCGCAGCACGGAGAGGGCCTCGGCCCTGGTCAGGGTAAAGTGATCTTTCTGGCGGCGCATCTGTTCACGCAGCGCGCGCAGGGCCTGGCGGCCGGCCGCGGGCAGGCAGTTCCGGGTGAGCAGCGTTTCAATCCGGCGGGCGGCTTCGTCCAGGTAGCCGGCCGCAGCCAGCCGGGCAACATCGTCCGGCACGCCGACGCCGAGCGCCGCAAACGCAGCGTTCTGGTCGCAGGCAGGAGTTGGCATCTGCATGGGGTTTCCCTCCTCATTGATTACATCACAAGTTCCCGATAATAACTAGTGTTGACGGTTTTGTCCCGCCCGGCAATCTCGGCGATGCATCCGTCAAGGGTTTTGGCCACATCGTCAAGGCTTTTCCAGGCAGCGGCTTCGGGTTTGACATACTTCTCCAAAAACGGGCCGACATCGGTGTGGGAGCAGGCGCCCTCGATCAGATAGGCGCCCGGGCGGGCCTGCTGGGTTTGGGGTTCGTAGCCGTCCTCACTGCCAAGGCTTGTGAGCAGGAAGCCGCCTTTGCGCCCACGCCCGCCGACAAGCAGCCGCACGCCGACCGGCTGGGTCTGGACGGTTTGCGCCTTCTCCCGCAGGATTTTGACCGCCTTTTCCAGCGTCAGATACCGCGTATCGTATTCATCCAGCGCGTTGACGATCTGCACGGCCGCGAGCACATCCCCCGCAAAGCCGACGATGACCCGCGGGTTGACCTTGCGCAGCTTGGGCAGGTCGTTTGTGATGATGTTGGGTTTGTCGTTCCGGATCGGCTCCTCGACCATGCGGCCGTCGCTGACCATCGCGCAGAAATTCTCCCCACATACCGCGAGGATCGCACTCATAGGGGTTCCTCCCTTATCTGAACTTGTATACCGGGTCTATTGTAACACACAAAAGCCGCAAACGCAAAACCCGGGCTTTGTTTATGGCTCGCCGGCGGCAGTTTTGCCCGGCGCCGCGCCGCTCACCCGCTCAAACACGCGGACAATGTCAGGATTTTGCAGCTTGATGACATGGCCGGCCAGGTGGCGCAGGCTGTTTCCTTCCGGGATCTGGCCAAAGGTCAACCGCTGGGCGCACAGCGCCTGGGTTTTCAGCCCGCTGCGCTCGTTCATCTTGCGGTTGCCGTATTTGCTGTCCCCCAGCACCGGATGGCCCAAAAACGCGAGGTGGGCGCGGATCTGGTGGGTGCGGCCGGTGATAAGCCCGATGCGGCAGAGCGCATAGGGTCCGGCCTGGCGGATGACCCGCACTTCGGTGATAATCTGTTTATATCCTTCTGCCTCCCGCGCGCGCACCTGCACTTTGTTGCCCTTTTCAGAATGGCGAAGCCAGGCGATATGCCGCCCGGCCGGCGGCGCACCGACCGTGATGGTCAGATATTCCTTCTTCAGGCGGTCTTCCCGGATGATCGCATTCATATCCCGCAGCGCGGCATAACTTTTGGCCGCAATGACAAGCCCTTCGGTCCCGCGGTCAAGCCGGTTGCAGAGCGCCGGCGCAAACCGGTTTTCAGCCCGCGGGTCGTAGCGGCCTTCGGCTGTCAGCTGGGCGGTGAACGCATCAACAAGGTTCGCATCCCCGGTTCGGTCGCTGTGGCACAGCAGGTGCGCCGGTTTGTAAAGCACCGCGATGCCCGCATCTTCATAGATGACGGTGACCGGCGGCTGGCGCGGGGGCTTCGGCTTTTGCGGCCGTGCCGGGACCTGGGGGAACCATTCGTCGTTCAGGTACAGCTCGATCAGATCGCCCTCGGCCAGGCGGGCATCGGGCGCGGCGCGCTTGCCGTTGACCTTGATGCGCTTGTTTCGGAAACTTTTGTACAGCAGGCTGTGCGGCATACCGGCGGTGACTCCTTCGACAAAGCGGGACAGACGCACCCCCTGTTCATTGGGGCCGGCGGTAAACTGTTTCATCTTTTTTCCTCTTTCTACATCGCGGCGGCGCGGGATGTCCTTGATTCCATTACCAGGTTTAGTATATAATAAAGTGAAAACATAGTAAAGGATGTGGATCGGATGGCGGCGGAAAAGAAGGAAAAGCCCCTGCACGCCGACCACCGTGCCCGGATGCAGCAGCGCGTTCAGCGCGAAGGGCTGGCCAGCCTGGCCCCGCACGAGGTGCTGGAGTATCTGCTTTATTTTGCCATTCCCCGCCGGGATACCAATGCCCTGGCCCACCGGCTGATCAACCATTTCGGCAGTTACTGCAATGTGCTGGACGCCAGCGAGGAAGAGCTCTGCAAGGTGGAAGGCATCGGCCCGGCCAGCGCGCGGCTGATCGCCTCTTTGCACGGGTTTGAACAGGTCTACCAGCTGCAGCTGCGCCGCAGCGAAACCCGCCCGCTGCGCACCGCGGAGGACCGCATCGCCTATGCGCGCCCGCTGTTTTACGGCGCGCGCAACGAGTGCTGCTACCTGATTGCGCTCAACGACAAACTGATGCCGCTGCGGGACATTCTGCTTTCGAAAGGGGCGCCCAACCATGTGGTGCTGAACCCCCGCCAGCTTGCGCGGGAGGCAGTTGCCAGCGGATGTACCTGCGGATATCTGGCTCACAACCATCCTTCCGGTCTGGCCGTTCCTTCGCCCAAGGATATTGAGGCCACTTCGGTGGCCAACCGGATGCTTTATTCGCTGGGAATTCGTCTTCTTGACCACATCATTATCACCAGCACCGATGCAGTCAGCCTGATGCCGCAGTACTGCCCCCGCAACGAGGACAGGGAACCCAGGTAGCCGCACAAAAAGCGCCGCCCTGCGGGGCGGCGCTGCTGTGTACAATTTATACCGGTTCTACAGGTTATCAAAGTTCGTTTTGGGTTTATTCTTCGGGTACCAGCAGACCATAGCCGCCATCCGCACGGCGGTAGACAACCTCGATCCCGCCGGATTCCACGCTGCGGAACAGGAAGAAGCTGTGGCCCAGCAGATCCATCTGAAGGATGGCTTCCTCCACCGTGCAGGGCTTGACTGCAAAGTGCTTTTCACGCACAACGTTCATCGGCTCTTCGGTTTCCTGCGGGGTGACTTCGGCTGCGGCAGCCGTCAGTTTGGCGCCCAGGCGCTTGCGGTGTTTGATCACCCGGCGCACCAGCAGGTCAACGGCATCGTTGAGGGCGTCCTCCATGCGATCGGCAGTCTTTTCTGCCCGGGTGGTCAGGGTGCCGCTGCGCAGTGTCAGCTCCACCGTCTGGCCGCTTTTTTCGACCGTGACGGTCACCTGGGCCTGGGCTTCCTCCGCAAAGAATTTGTCCAGTTTGGCCAGTTTCTTCTCGGCCAGCTCAACAAAGCTGGGCTTGAGGGTAACACGGCGACCGGTACATGTAACTTTCATAGGACAACCTCCTTACTTGGCGCATTGCGCCTTTGGGGAAGCGCCCGCCTTTCGGGGGGCGTTTCCGTAGCTTTATTATACCAGCTTTGGCGCAGAATGTAAAATGGTTTCATGGTTTCTTCAAAGATTTTGTAAATTGTTCACAAAGTATGGGAAGGATAGAGGATGGATAAGTACGCAGCCTTGCAGACCTATTTTGGCCACAGCACGTTCCGCCCCGGGCAGGAAGCGATCATCGACACGCTGCTCTGTGGCCGTGACGTGCTGGCTGTCATGCCGACCGGCGCCGGCAAATCGATCTGTTACCAGGTTCCGGCCGTCCTGCTCGGCGGGGTAACGCTTGTCATCTCGCCGCTGATCTCCCTGATGCAGGACCAGGTGGCCGCCCTGCAGCAGGCGGGCATCCCGGCCGGGTGCATTCACTCGGGCCTTGATGAGGTTGCCTTCCGCGGGATGATCCAGCAGGCCAACGCAGGGGCGCTGCGCATCCTGTATGTTGCGCCCGAGCGGCTCGAAAGCGAGGGGTTTGCCGCCATGGCCGCCCGGCTTGACGTTCGGCTTGTCGCGGTGGATGAAGCGCACTGCGTATCCCAATGGGGGCAGGATTTCCGGCCAAGCTACCTTGGCATTGCCGAATTTTTGCGCCGCCTGCCGCGCCGGCCGGTTGTCGGCGCGTTTACCGCCACCGCCACCGGCGAGGTCAAGCAGGACATTGCCCGCCTGCTTGAACTGCGCGACCCCTTCACGCTGACAACCGGTTTTGACCGGCCGAACCTCTATTTTGCGGTCGCCCGCCCGCGGGACAAGGAGCGGTATATTGAGGACTATATCCTCGACCACCCCGGCAAAAGCGGCATCGTCTACTGCGCGACCCGCCGTTCGGTCGAATCGCTCTGCAAAGAGCTGCGGCGGGTGGGCATCGCGGCCACCCGGTACCACGCGGGGCTGGATGCCGACGAGCGCAAGCGCAACCAGGAGGACTTCGTTTTTGACCGCAAGCGGGTCATGGTGGCAACCAACGCCTTCGGCATGGGGATTGACAAGTCCAACGTGAGCTTTGTGCTGCACTATAATATGCCGAAAAACCTTGAAAACTATTACCAGGAAGCCGGCCGCGCCGGGCGCGACGGCGAACGGGCCGAGTGCATCCTGCTCTTCTCGCTCGGCGATATCCAGACCGCGCGGTTTCTGATCCAGAACGGGCGGGAGAACACTGCCCTCTCCCCCGAGGAGGCCGCCGCAGCCGAAGCACGGGATAAAGAACGCCTGGAAAAAATGGTAACCTACTGCAAGACCACCCGCTGCCTGCGGGCCTGCCTGCTCGAATATTTCGGCCAGCGGCAGGAGGGCAAGTGCGGCAACTGCAGCAACTGCTGCGGCGATTTTGTCGAAACCGACATCACAACCGAAGCACAGAAGATTCTTTCCGGCCTGGCGCGGATCGAAAAGCGCTGGCCCGGAGGCCTGGGCGTTGTGGCGCTTGTGCAGATGCTGCGCGGCAGCGGCAGCCAGAACGTCAAGCAGCGCGGGCTGGATGCGCTGCCGACCTTCGGCATATTGAAGGACACACCGCCGGCCCGGCTGCGGCTCTACCTTGACGCGCTGGAAGACCAGGGATACCTGCGCACAACAAGCGGCGATTACCCGGTTTTGCACCTTTGCCCCAAAGCTGCCGGCGTGCTGTTCCACGGCGAAAAGGTCACGATGACCGAGCGCGCCGCCACCGCTAAGGAGGCCCAGGCCGGCCGGCGGGAGCAGCGCCGCAAAACCGCGGCCCGCGCGGCGGCGGTTTCGGCCGCGGTGGACGAGGGGCTGATGGGCCGGCTGAAAGAACTGCGCACCGAGCTGGCCCAGAAACAGCATGTGCCGGCCTATGTGATTTTTTCCAATGCAACGCTGGCTGCCATGGCCGCGCAGCGGCCGCGCACAACCGGCGATTTTCTGCGCCTGCCCGGCGTTGGCGACGCCAAGGCCCGCCGTTATGGCCAGGCTTTTTTGAAGCTGCTGGCCGAATACCACGCCGAGGAAGAGGCCCGCCAAAAAGAGGAAACGGCTCCCCTTGCATAAAACGGCGGGTTTCTGCCTTTTGCCCCCTTTACAGCAGGCGGTTTCTGTACTATAATGTCGCCATGGGGCTACACCATAAAGTTGTTTTTACGAATTACAGTTGTTGACAAACTGTCAAGAATGGGCGCATTGCCGCCGTGGAGGGAATTATGAGCCAGACGCCTGCCAACCAGAGCGATTTTCAAGAAAACGAAAGCATCTTCCACCTGCAAGCGCCGTTTGCCCCGACCGGCGACCAGCCGCAGGCGATCGAGGCGCTGGCGGCCGGCGTGCTGGCCGGCGACAAGGGCCAGACGCTGCTCGGCGTGACGGGCTCGGGCAAGACCTTCACGATGGCGAATATCATCGCCCGCTGCAACCGCCCGACACTGATCCTGGAACCCAACAAAACCCTGGCCAGCCAGATCTGCACCGAGATGCGCGGCTTTTTCCCTGATGACGCGGTCGAGTATTTTGTCTCCTACTACGACTACTACCAGCCCGAAGCCTATATTCCTTCGACCGATACCTACATCGAGAAGGACAGCGCAATCAACGATGAGATTGACCGGCTGCGCCATTCGGCGACGGCCGCGCTTTCCGAGCGGCGCAACGTCATCATTGTGGCCAGTGTTTCCTGCATCTACTCTCTCGGCGACCCGATTGATTACCGCAGCATGGTCATCAGCCTGCGCCCCGGTATGCAGCTTGAGCGGGACGAACTCTGCCGCAAGCTCGTCAAACTGCAGTATGAGCGCAACGATATGAACTTCATCCGCAACAAATTCCGGGTGCGGGGGGATATTGTCGATATCCACCTGGCCTACAACGACGAAACCGCGATCCGGGTGGAGTTCTTCGGCGACGAGATCGACCGCATCTGCGAGTTTGACCCCTTGACCGGCGAGCGCCGCAACGTCGTGCGGCACGCCGTGATCTTCCCGGCCTCGCACTACATCGTCGGGCCGGAGAAGATGAAGGCCGGCCTGGCGAAGATTGAAACCGAGATGGAACAGCAGGTCAAATTCTTCACCGAGCAGGGCAAACTGATCGAGGCGCAGCGGATCGCCCAGCGCACGCGCTATGATATGGAGATGCTGCAGGAGGTCGGCACCTGCAAGGGCATCGAGAACTACTCGGCCGTGCTGTCCGGCCGTGCGCCGGGCTCCACCCCGACGACGCTGCTCGACTATTTTCCCGACGATTTCCTTTTGCTGGTGGATGAAAGCCATGTCATGCTGCCGCAGGTGCGCGGGATGTTCGGCGGCGACTACAGCCGCAAAAAGACGCTGGTCGAGTACGGCTTCCGGCTGCCCTCGGCCTTCGACAACCGCCCGCTCAAGTTTGAGGAGTTCGAATCCAAGGTCGGGCAGACGATCTTTGTCAGCGCGACGCCGGGCGATTATGAGCGCGCCCATTCGACCCGGATTGCCGAGCAGGTCATCCGGCCGACCGGCCTGCTTGACCCGCAGATCAGCGTGCGGCCGGTCGAAGGGCAGATTGAGGATCTGCTCGGCGAGATCCGCACCCGCATCGAGCGGGGCGAGCGGGCGCTTGTCACCACCCTGACCGTCAAGATGGCTGAAGACCTGACCGACTACCTCGAGGAGCACGGCGTCAAGACCAAGTATATGCACCACGAGGTCGATACCTTTGAGCGGATGGAGATCATCAAAGACCTGCGCACCGGCGCAATCGACGTGATCGTCGGCATCAACCTGCTGCGCGAGGGCCTTGACCTGCCCGAAGTTTCGCTGATCGCGATTCTGGACGCCGACAAAGAGGGTTTCCTGCGCAGCGAGACGAGTTTGATCCAGACGATCGGCCGCGCGGCCCGCAACGCGAACGGCGTGGTTCTGATGTACGCCGACGCCATCACCCCGAGCATGGAGCGCGCGATCACCGAGACCGAGCGCCGCCGCGCGATCCAGGACGCCTACAACCAGGCCCACGGCATCACGCCGAAGACGATCGTCAAAGCCATCGGCGGCGGGCTCGAGATCAGCATGAGCGAGGAAAACAAGAAGCTGCGCCAGCACCGCATGAGCAAGGCCGAGCGCGAACAGACCATTACCCGGCTGACCCGCGAAATGAAAGAGGCTGCCAAGCTGCTGCAGTTTGAGCACGCGGCTTTCCTGCGCGACGAGATTGAGCGGCTGCAGCGCGGCGAGGACCCCACCGCCGCCGATGAAAGCGCCCGCCGCGCCGCCGACAAGCGCCGCCCCGGCCGCAAATATGCCAAAAAGCGCTGACCCGAAAGAAGCTGATACAACCAATGCAGGAGGATACCGCAGTGAGCGCCACAACCGCCCCCCGCCCGCGCAAAAAAATAGCCATTGATGACAACCAGCGCATTGTGATCAAAGGCGCGCGGGAACACAACCTGAAAAACGTTGACCTGACCCTGCCGCGCAACAAGCTCATCGTGATGACCGGGCTTTCGGGGTCGGGCAAATCGAGCCTGGCGTTTGATACGATCTACGCCGACGGCCAGCGCCGGTATATGGAAAGCCTTTCGAGCTATGCCCGGCAGTTTCTGGGCCAGATGGAAAAGCCGGACGTTGATGAAATCACCGGGCTTTCGCCGGCCATTTCGATCGACCAGAAAACAACCAGCCACAACCCGCGCTCAACCGTCGGCACCGTGACCGAGATTTATGACTATCTGCGCCTGATGTATGCGCGGATCGGCATTCCGCATTGCCCCGTTTGCGGGCGGCAGATCACCCAGCAGAGCGTTGACGAGATGGTTGACGAGGTTATGAAGCTGCCGCCGCGCACCCGGTTCCAGATCTTGGCGCCGGTTGTGCGCGGACGCAAAGGCACCCAGGCCAAGGAGCTGGACGCAGCCCGCCGCGGCGGCTACGCCCGGGTGCGGATTGACGGCAACATGTATGACCTGGACGAAGAGATCCAGCTGGAAAAAAACATCAAGCACACCGTTGAAATTGTCGTGGACCGGCTTTCGATGGGCGATACCGTCCGCAGCCGGCTGGCTGATTCGATCGAGACCGCGCTTGCGCTGACCGGCGGGCTGGTCACCGTTGATGTGATCGGCGGTGAAGCGATGACCTTCAGCCAGAACTATGCCTGCCCGGAGCACGGCATCTCGATTGAAGAGCTGAACCCCCGGATGTTCAGCTTTAACAACCCGTTTGGCGCCTGTGAAACCTGCACCGGCCTTGGCACTTTCATGAAGGTGGACCCGGCCCGCATCCTGCCGGATCGGCGCAAGTCTATCCGCGAAGGCGCAATCAAGGCCAGCGGCTGGTATTATGCCGAAGGCTCGATCAGCGAGATGTATTATAAGGCGCTTGGCAAGCGGTTCGGTTTTACACTCGACACCCCGATCAAGGAGCTGAGCAAGGAGGCGCTGCACGCAATCCTGTACGGCACCGGCGACGAAAAGATCGAGATGGAGCGCGAAAACATGTTCGGCTCCGGCACCTACCTGAACAGCTTTGAGGGCATTGTACCCAACCTTGAGCGCCGCTTCCGTGAGACCGGCAGCGAGTGGGTCAAGGAGGAAATCGCCCTTGTGATGTCGAGCGAAGAATGCCCGGCCTGCCACGGCAAGCGGCTCAAACCGACCAGCCTGGCCGTGACGGTCGGCGGCATCAACATCGCCGATTTCTGTGACAAGAGCATCCAAGAAGAGCTCGCCTTCATTGAAACCGCCAAGGTCAGCGCACGGGATGAGCAGATCGGCGCGCCGATCTTCAAGGAGGTCAAGGAACGTCTCGGCTTTTTGCAGAGCGTCGGCCTCGGCTATCTGACCCTTTCGCGCGGGGCGGCGTCACTCTCGGGCGGCGAAAGCCAGCGCATCCGGCTGGCCACCCAGATCGGCAGCGCGCTGACCGGCGTGCTCTATGTGCTGGATGAGCCGAGCATCGGCCTGCACCAGCGCGACAACGACAAGCTCATCGCGACGATGAAACGGCTGCGCGACCTTGGCAACACGTTGATCGTCGTCGAACATGACGAGGACACGATGCGCCAGGCCGACTATATTGTGGATGTGGGCCCCGGCGCCGGCGTGCACGGCGGCGAGATTGTCGCGGCCGGCAGCGTGGCCGATATCTGCAAGGCAAAGCGCAGCATCACCGGCGCCTATCTTTCGGGCCGGCAGTTTGTCGAAGTGCCCGAAACCCGTCGCCCCGGCAATGGCAAGTTTTTGCGGGTGGCCGGCGCGCGGGAAAACAACCTGCAGAACATCACGGTGGATTTCCCGCTCGGCAAATTCATCTGCGTGACCGGCGTGTCGGGTTCAGGCAAATCGACGCTGGTCAATGAAATTCTGTATAAGACCCTTGCCGCCGCGATGAACGGCGCGCGCAGCCGCCCCGGCGCCTGCGACGAGGTTGAAGGCATGGAGTGGGTGGATAAGGTCATCGGCATCGACCAGAGCCCGATCGGCCGCACCCCGCGCTCGAACCCGGCCACCTACACCGGCGTGTTCAGCGATATCCGCACCCTGTTCTCAAACACCCAGGACGCCAAGGCCCGCGGCTACGGGCCGGGGCGGTTCAGCTTCAATGTCAAGGGCGGCCGCTGCGAAGCCTGCGAAGGCGGCGGCATTTTGCAGATCGAGATGCACTTTCTGCCCGATATCTACGTCCCCTGCGACGTCTGCAAGGGCAAGCGGTACAACCGCGAAACGCTGGAAGTCCACTACCGCGACAAGAATATCTCAGACGTTTTGAACATGACGGTCGAGGAAGCCTGCGTGTTCTTTGCCAACCAGCCCAAAATCGCCCGTAAGCTGCAGACTTTGCAGGAGGTCGGGCTCGGGTATATCCAACTTGGCCAGGCCGCGACAACCCTTTCGGGCGGCGAGGCACAGCGGGTCAAGCTCGCGAACGAGCTGGCCCGGCGGGACACCGGACAGACCGTCTATATTCTCGACGAGCCGACGACCGGCCTGCACGTCGCCGACGTGCACCGGCTGGTCAAGGTGCTGGACAAGCTCGTCGATGCCGGCAACACCGTCATCATCATCGAGCACAACCTCGATGTCATCAAACGGGCCGATTATATCATCGACCTCGGCCCCGAGGGCGGTTCCGGCGGCGGGCTGATCGTCGCGACCGGCACGCCGGAGGAGGTGGCCGAAAACCCGGCCTCCTTCACCGGCCAGTATCTGGCCCCCGCCCTCGCCCATGCCCGCGAACTGCAAGCGGCAGCCGCCGAAAAAGCCGCCGCCAAACCCGCGGGCAAGCGGAAGGGGAAGAAGGAGTAAGTGCGGCAAGGGGCGGATGCTTGCATCCGCCCGGGAACCCATGCCCCGCCGCAAACTTCCCCGGGGCGTCGGGGACGCCGCCCCCTACGGATAAGGGCAACACTGTCAAGAACCTTTCGGGTTGGAAACGGGTTTAAAAATCATGCGTAGGGGCGGGATTCTTCCCGCCCGGGAACCTTGCCCCGCCGCAAGCTTCCCCGGGCCGGATGAATCCGGCCTCTACGCATAACGGAAACACCACATCACACCCTGCCGCGTTAGCAACAAACCAGAAATTCATGCATAAGGCGGGATGCCCTCATCCCGCCGGGAACCTTGCCCCGCCGCAAACCTCCCCGGGCGAGCAATGCTCGCCCTTACGGATTGGCCGAACAACCGCAACAAAATCATACGATCCAACCAAACGCGCCTGCGGCGCAGGTTTGGGGTATTTGCCCGGCTTACCGGCGCATTTCCAAACCCGCGCTGCAGGCGCGTACCTTATCTAAACTCTCAGCTCTATACTCTGAACTCTTGAAAGAAACTCCTCATCCCCGCTCCTCCAGCGGCATATAGGTTTGCGGTTTGCCCACATACTGGTAGGCGGGGCGGATGATGCGGTTGGCGAACTCGACCTCCTCAACCCGGTGGGCGCACCAGCCGGGCACACGGGCAATGGCGAAAAGCGGGGTGTAAAGGTCTTCGCTGATGCCGAGCATCCGGTAAATCAGCCCGCTGAACAGATCGACGTTCGCGCAGACCTTCTTGCGGCCGGGGTGGGCTTCGGCCAGCACGCCGGGGGCAAGCCGCTCGATCGCGCAGAGGGTTTCGTACTCTTCATCGTACCCCTTCTCATAAGCCAGCCGCTTGGCGTGGGTTTTGAGGATCTGGGCGCGCGGGTCACTCAGGGTATACACAGCGTGGCCCATGCCGTAGATCAGCCCGCTTCCGTCGCCGGCCTCCTTGCGGACAATCCGGGCCAGCAGGGCGCGCAGTTCGCCTTCATCCTGCGGGTTTTCGACATTTTCCAGAATATAGTCAAGCTGGCGCATGACCTTGAGGTTCGCGCCGCCGTGTTTGGGGCCTTTGAGCGCGCCGATCGCCGCCGAGATCGCGGCATAAGTATCGGTGCCCGAGCTTGAGAGCACGCGGCAGGTAAAGGTAGAACAGTTGCCTCCGCCGTGGTCGGCGTGGACAAGCAGGCAGAGGTCGAGCAGGCGGGCTTCCTCATGGGTGTATTTCTGGTTGGCACGGTAGGTCGAAAGGATGTGCTCGGCCGTGCTCTGGCCCGGGGTGGGCAGGTGGAAATACATGCTGTCCCGGTCATAGACCCGGCGCTTGATCTGGTAAGCATTGACCATCATGGTCGGCAATTCGGCGATCAGGTTGATGCTCTGGCGCAGGATATTGGGCAGGGAACTGTCTTCGGCATGCTCATCATAGCTGTACATGGCCAGCACGCTGCGGGCCATCTTGTTCATGATGTTCGGCGAGGGGGAGTTGAGGATCATATCATCGGCAAAGCCGCGGGGCAGCTCGCGGTGGTTTTCAAGCAGCTTGCAGAACCGGGCATACTGATCCTTGGTCGGCAAACTGCCGAAGAGCAGCAGCCAGACCACCTCCTCAAACAGGAAGCGGTCGTGGGCGTCGGCCTGCGCAACAAGGGTGTCGATATCGATGCCGCGGTAGACAAGCCGCCCGGGGATCGGCGCAACGGTGCCGTCGGGCTGTTTTTCATACCCGATAACGCTGGATACGTTGGTGATGCCGGCCAGCACACCGGTGCCGTCCGGGTTGCGCAGCCCCCGCTTGACCCCCAAACGGTCGGCTTCTTTGGGGTCAAGGTGCGCATTGTGCGCCAGGTATTCACGGCAGAGCAGCTGGATTTCCTCCGGCTCCAAGGCAGGCACATCAGGATAATACATTATGTTCCCCTCCCTGTACAGTCTATACGGCGGCGGGCGGCCCGCACGGCGTTTGGTATAATTTTATCGGATCAAGCCGGATTCGTCAACCCCTTCCCTTAACTTAAGCAATTTATGCTTCGGATCGGCTTTACTTAATAAAGTTTCCGACCAGCAAAATGCAGCTGCGCATTATTTGTTTACGTTGACAAGCCTGCGGGAAACCGGTATACTCAAAAATAGAAGCTATCCCCCATGCGCCCCGCCCGGATTCGCGGGGCATTGGGCGGCGGGCGCCGCCGTTGTTCTGCGGCCTGCTTGCCGGCATGGCCGCGCCGTTGCATGGGGCAGAAATGGAAGGGAGGCCCTTTATTGTATGAAACTGCATTCTTCCGGCGTCTATCTGGTTGGCGGCCAGCTGTGTGAAACCGCACCTGCCGGCGTCACGGCGGAAAGCGCCCGTACCGGCACCATCGCCTACGGCATTCTGCAGGCCCACAACACTTCGCCCGATATGGACAACCTGCAGCTCAAGTTTGATTCGATGACCAGCCATGACATCACCTATGTCGGCATCATCCAGACAGCCCGCGCTTCGGGTATGGAGAAGTTCCCCCTGCCCTATGTGCTGACCAACTGCCACAACAGCCTGTGCGCGGTGGGCGGTACCATCAACGAGGATGACCACCAGTTCGCGCTTTCGGCCGCGCACAAGTACGGCGGCATCTATGTGCCGCCCTGCCTGGCCGTTATCCACAGCTACAACCGTGAGCGGATGGCCGGCTGCGGCAGGATGATCCTGGGTTCGGACAGCCATACCCGTTACGGCGCGCTGGGCACGCTGGCGGTTGGCGAAGGCGGCGGCGAACTGGCCAAGCAGCTGGTCGGCCGCACCTATGATATGGCCCGCCCCGGCGTTGTTGCGGTCTATCTGACCGGCAAGCTGAAACCCGGCGTCGGCCCGCACGACGTAGCGCTCTCGCTCGTTGCGGCAACCTACGCGAACGGCTATGTCAAGAACAAAGTCATGGAGTTCATCGGCCCCGGCGTCGCGAATCTTTCGGCCGACTGCCGAAACATGATCGACTGCATGACGACCGAGACAACCTGCTGGTCGAGCATCTGGCAGACCGACGCCGTTACCGAGGAATATCTTGCGATCCACGGCCGCGCCGGCGATTACAAGCCGCTGGCCCCGGCCGATGTCGCCTACTATGACGGCTGTATCGAGCTCGATCTTTCGAGCGTGGAGTGCATGATTGCGCTGCCGATGCACCCGAGTTACGCATACCCGATCCGCGCTTTGCAGGAGGAACCCTATACCATCCTGAAAGAAGCACAGGACCGCGCGAACGAGCAGCTTTCAGGCAAGGTGCAGATGGATCTTGTGAGCAAGATCGGCCCCGACGGCAAAATCCATGTGGACCAGGGCATTGTGGCCGGCTGCAGCGGCGGCACCTATGAAAGCCTGTGCGCGGTGGCAAGCATCCTGCGCGGCAAAAACTGCGGCAACGGCGAATTCAAGTTCAGCGCCTACCCTGACAGCATGCCGACCTACCTGGAGCTTGTCAAGAACGGCGCGGTGGCCGATATTGTTGCGGCGGGCGGCATCTTCCGCGAGAGCTTCTGCGGGCCCTGCTTCGGCGCGGGCGATACCCCTGCCAACGGTGAGTTCAGCATCCGCCACACAACCCGCAATTTCCCCAACCGCGAAGGTTCGAAGCCCGGCGAAGGCCAGATTTCCGGCGTGGCGCTTATGGACGCGCGCAGCATTGCGGCGACGGCGGCCAACGGCGGCGTTCTGACCGCTGCAAGCGAGGTTGTGACCGAAGATTTCGTCGCCCCGCCCTACCACTATGACGCCGGCATCTACGAAAAGCGGGTCTATGACGGCTGGGGCCGCCCCGAGCCCGATCACCCGCTGCGCTTCGGCCCGAACATCAAGGACTGGCCTGAGCAGCCGGCGCTCAGCGACGACCTGCTGCTGCGGGTTGTCAGCCACATCACCGACCCGGTCACAACGACCGATGAGCTGATCCCCTCGGGCGAGACTTCGTCCTACCGGTCGAACCCGCTGCGCCTGGCTGAGTTCACCCTCTCCCGCAAGGACCCCGGTTATGTCGGCCGGGCCAAGGCGGTGCAGGCGCAGGACGCAGCCCGCCGCGCCGGCACCCCCGACGCCGAAACCCGCGAGGTTTACACCGCGCTGGCCGCGGCCGGCGTGCAGGCCGACCCGGCCGCCGCGAACATCGGTTCGGCAATCTTTGCCAACAAGCCGGGCGACGGTTCGGCGCGGGAGCAGGCGGCTTCCTGCCAGCGGGTGCTGGGCGGCGCGGCAAATTTCGCGCTGGAATATGCAACCAAGCGCTACCGCTCCAACTGCATCAACTGGGGCATCCTGCCCTTCACGCTGGACGCGGGCACGCCCTTTGACTATGCCCCCGGCGACTGCGTGTTCGTCCCCGGCATCCGCCAGGCCATCGAGAACGGCACCGAGGATATCCCGGCTGAGGTCATCAGGACGGACGGCACCGTGGAGGACATCCTGCTCCACGTGAAGGGCCTGACGGACGATGAGAAGGAAATCATTCTCGACGGCTGCCTGATGAACTATTACGCCAAGCGGAGCAACTGAGCAGATAAAAGTGAAAAGATAAGAGATAAAAGATATACCGCCGAATATCTCATATCTTTTATCTCTTATCTCATATCTCAATTTGAGGTGTTGATATGCAGAAAATTCAAATGACCACTCCCCTGGTGGAGATGGACGGCGACGAGATGACCCGAGTCCTGTGGGCCTGGATCAAGGAGAAGCTGATCCTGCCCTTCGTGGACCTGAAGACGGAGTACTATGACCTGGGCCTGCTCCATCGGAACGAGACGCGGGATCAGGTGACCATCGACGCCGCCAACGCCACCAGGCGTCTGGGCGTGGCGGTGAAGTGCGCCACCATCACCCCCAACCGCCAGCGGATGGAGGAATACCCCCAGCTGACGGAGATGTGGAAGAGCCCCAACGGCACCATCCGGGCGATCCTGGACGGCACCGCCTTCCGGGCGCCCATCGTTCTGCCCATGATCCACCCGGTGGTGAAGAACTGGGAGGCGCCCATCACCATCGCCCGCCACGCTTACGGCGATATGTACAAGGCCGTGGACATGGTGACTGAGGAGCCGGGCACCGCCACCCTCACCTTCAGGGGCGAGAGTGGCGCGGAGAAGACCCTTACCGTCCAGACGGTCAGTGGCCCCGCCGTGTGGCAGGGTCAGCACAACACGGAGAAGAGCATCCGCGCCTTCGCCCGCAGCTGCTTCCAGTACGCCATCAGCCAGCGGCAGGACCTGTGGTTCTCCACCAAGGACACCATCTCCAAGGTCTACGACGGGGAGTTCAAACGGATCTTCGAGGAGGAGTACGAGACCACCTACAAGGCGGAGTTTGAAAAGCTGGGCCTCAGCTACTTCTACACGCTCATCGACGATGCGGTGGCGCGGGTGATCCGCTCAAGGGGCGGCTTCATCTGGGCGCTGAAAAACTACGACGGCGACGTGATGAGCGACATGGTGGCCACTGCCTTCGGCAGCCTTGCCATGATGACCTCCGTGCTGGTATCCCCGGACGGCACCATGGAGTTCGAGGCGTCCCACGGCACCGTCACCCGGCACTACTACAAGTACCTGAAGGGGGAGAAGACCTCCACCAACCCCATCGCCACCATCTTCGCCTGGTCCGGCGGTCTGAAGCGGCGGGGCGAGCTAGACGGCTTGCCGGAGCTGGTGCAGTTCGGCCAGGCACTGGAGGATGCCTCCCTGGAGACGCTGAAGGACGGCGTGATGACAAAAGATCTGCTGGGGCTGGTGGAGCTCGGCTTCACCGCCCGTGGCGTGGACAGCGAGGAATTTTTGGACGAGATCGCCAAGCGATTGGCTGATAAATTAGCATAAATGTACACAGAAACAGGCCGGACAGTCTTTGACTGCCCGGCCTGTTTCTGCCGTAAGGGATCTGCGCCCCGCCATCAGTCCCACGGGTTCCCATGCACTTCTGGCCGGAGGACGTAATAATAATCTGACATCAGCAAGGGCACATACCATGCGTCCGTGGCAATGATGGTCCCGTCCTCCAACCGCAGGC
>URKR01000005.1 GCA_900548355.1 uncultured Oscillospiraceae bacterium | reverse complement strand
TCGCCTCCCTAAAAATCTGAAATTTCTACTTGACTTTTATTAGCAGGTCTTTCACTACAAGTTTGAACAAAAGCCGCGGAAATGATTTTACATATACATTTCCGCTCTTGACAGCAGAAGGGGAAATCCCATGAATGGCGTGAAAGGCTCTGTTAAAAGCGGTTGGGGAATTATACCCATATTTTCCTGCTACATCAACAACTCTTTTATCACCCCCCTGTAAATCAACAGCAGCTAATGACATTTTCCTCTTGCGGATATATTCAGACAGTGGAATACCCGCCATGTAAGTAAACATTCTCTGAAAATGATAGGAAGAACAGCAAGCAATTTTTGCAATTTCTTCGTAATCAATCTGCTGCGTAATGTTTTCTTCAATATAGTTGATCACACTGTTAAATCTTTCAATCCATTCCATTGCCAATCCCTTCCCTGCTGCTTTAATTATAGCAAAGTGGCGTGGTATTATCCTCTCATTATCTGCCCGAAAAAGAGAGGGACGCCACGCGTGCTGTTCGTTTCCCTTCTGGCATTGATAATTTCATCGTTTGTTCGACGGTATGCAATTCAAAGTGTTTGCATCAGCACAGAGAAAATTTTACCTCATACCGGCCGGTTTTTCCATATAGGCAAATCCCCCGCCGGCCAAGCCGACGGGGGATGCTGGTGCGGATAACAGGAATCGAACCTGCACGTCTGTGACACTGGACCCTAAAACCAGCGCGTCTGCCAGTTCCGCCATATCCGCACGCTGTATAGTAGTGTACCAGTGTTTTTGCGTTTTGTCAATTCTCAGGCAGCCGGTTCGCTCTCGTCACCGGTTGGCGTTGCCATTTCCTCTTTGCTTTCTTCAAGGCCGGGCAGCGAGCTCGGCACCACGCCGTTTTCATCCGTCTCAACCGGATCAGCATAAACAAGGTAGCGCCGGTCGGTTGGCGTCTGGATGCCTTGCGGATAGCAGGTATAAAGGATGCAACTCGGCTCCTCTGCCCCCCAGCGGCACTGGTCGACCTCGGTCTCATAGATCACTTTTGTTTCGGTGATCTTGTAAACAAAATCTCCATAGATCGTGTCCAGATGGATCAGCGCCCCCACTTCGGCATCGAAGAGATTGTAAAAAAAGGTGTCCGTATGAGCCCCAACAAAAACGGTACCGTTATCACCGGGCAAAACGCAGCCATTTTCAACGCTGCATCCGGCTCCTGACCGGAAAATGGAAGTTCCATCCCCCCAGTACAGGTCACAGTTCACCTCGGTCCCTTCAACCCAGACCGTGCCGATCACATCACCGTATTCAATTTTTTCCTTGGCATCTGCCGCCGCCTGCTCAGCAGCAGCCTGAGCGGCTGCCTGGCGCTCAGCTTCCAGCGCAGCCTGGCGTGCCGCCTCTTCCTCGGCCGCACGAGCCGCAGCTTCTGCCGCCGCCTGTTCGGCTGCCGCTTGCGCTGCGGCCTGCTCTGCAGCCATACGCTCTGCCTCAGCCCGTGCGATGGCCTGCCGGCGGGAATAGACCAAATAACCGCCTCCCAGGCAGGCCAATACCAGTGCAGCCACACAGATAACCAGATAACGGATTGCACGCTTACGGATCGGCTTCATACCGTTTTCCTCCTTTACCCTGCCGGTCTGCGCACAGCAGGAATGCGGCTGTTACTCTCGGTTCAGACTGGCGAGGTAGGCGGCCGGGCCACTTTCATACAAGTCTCCGCCATGCGCGTCAAGCAACACGGTCAGCGGCATATCCCGGACAACCAGTTTACGGACAGCCTCACAGCCAAGGTCCGGCCAGGCAATGATTTCACAGTGCTCAATGCTTGCGGCCATCAGCGCACCTGCGCCGCCAATTGCCGCCAAATAAACTGCACCGTTGCGCACAACCGCCTGCTTGACCGCGGCGTCCCGCTTGCCTTTGCCGATCATACAGGCAAGCCCCAAATCCAGCAGGCGCGGGGTAAAACGGTCCATCCGGCCTGCCGTGGTGGGGCCCGCCGCCCCAACGACCTGGCCGGGGCGTTCCGGCGTAGGGCCGACATAGTAGATGGCGGCGCCCTCAATCGGAAACGGAAGCGACTTTCCCTCTTTCAGGAGATCTTCCATGCGCCCATGGGCAGCGTCCCGCGCCGTATACACAACGCCGGACAGACGCACCGTATCCCCTGCCCGCAAAGGGGCGAGCGCTTCGCGCGTCAGTGGTGTGCTCAGTCGATATTCCATCATTGGCCTCCCTGCCGCGCACGCCGATGCGCCGTCTTGACTTTTTCGTGGTGGCGATTGACCATATTTTCAAGCATACGGTCTATCACTTTGATTTCCGGCCGCTGGCGCGAAGTTTCCTCCAGCGGGATATCGATACGAGAATTTGCACGCGGACCGCGCTGCTTTGCCGGGGCGTTCTTTCTGAATTCCATGGTCCGTCCCCTTCCTTACAAAACACAGCTGGCCCGGCGGGTAACATGACAGCTGATATTGACCGCAACCGGCAGGCACGCAACGTGGGTTGGCGCCTGCTCAATCGAGACGCCCAGGCAGGTAGTGGCCCCGCCGAAACCCTGCGGGCCGATGCCAAGCGCGTTAACCTTTTGCAGCAGTTCTTGTTCCAGCGCGGCGTAATACGGGTCTGCGTTCGGGATATCAAGCGGGCGAAGCAACGCCCGTTTGGCCAGCGCCGCACATTTGTCAAAACTGCCGCCAATGCCAATGCCGAGCACAATTGGCGGACAGGGGTTTGCCCCGGCCTGGCGCACCGTTTCAAGAACAAACGCCTTTACCCCTTCGACACCGTCGGCCGGCTTGAGCATTGCCAGGCGGCTCATGTTCTCGCTTCCGGCACCTTTGGGGGCTACCGTGATGGAGCACTGCGCCCCTTCCACAAGATGCACTGTGAGGAAAGCAGGGGTGTTGTCCTCTGTGTTCCGACGCTGCAGCGGATCAGCGGTGATGCTTTTCCGCAAGTAGCCTTCGGTGTAGGCGCGGCGCACGCCGGCATCCACAGCCGCCTGCAGATCACCGTTAAGGTGCACGTCCCGCCCAAGCTCGATAAAAACACAAGCCATGCCGGTATCCTGGCAGATCGGCAGGTCATTTTGGGCAGCCGCACAGAGATTGTCCTCCAACAGGCTCAGCGTGTCTTGGGCCAGCGGCCAGGGCTCGGCTTCACGCGCGCTGATCAGCGCGGCCTTCAGGTCGTCCGGCAAGGTCTTGTTTGCTTGCAGGCAAAGCGCATATACCGCCTGTGAGATCGCGGTGGTTTCCAGTTCCCGTATCATACACGCGCCACGCCGCTTTCCCGGGCGGCTTGCGCCACCGCGTCGGCCACGGCGGGGGCTACCCGCGGGTCAAAGGCTTTGGGCAGGATGTTTTCTTCGCTGAGTTCCTTCTGCGGAACCAGGGCAGCCAGCGCCCTGGCGGCCGCCAACTTCATAGCATCATTGATATCGCGCGCGCGCACAGACAGAGCCCCTTTAAAGATGCCCGGGAAAGCCAGAACATTGTTGACCTGGTTCGGGAAATCACTGCGCCCGGTGCCGACCACCCGCACACCAGCCGCCTTGGCAGCATCGGGCATGATTTCGGGGGTCGGGTTGGCCATCGCAAAGACAATGGCGTCCGGGGCCATTGTCGCGGCCATTTCCGGGGTCAACGCACCGGCTACCGAAGTGCCGATGAAAAGATCGGCGCCGCGCACCGCCTCGGCCAAACCTCCGGTCACTTTGCGGGGATTGGTTTGCTCCGCCAGTGCGGCCTTATGCCCCGCAAGCCCGGCCGCACGGCCGGGTATCAAGATGCCATGTTCATCCACGGCGATGATGTCCTGCGCACCGGCCGTCTTGAGCATTTTGATAATCGCTGTGCCGGCAGCGCCAGGGCCGTTTTGGACAATTTTGATTTCGCGAATATCTTTTCCCACAACTTTCAGTGCGTTGAGCACACCGGCCAGCACAATAATCGCCGTACCATGCTGATCGTCATGGAAGACCGGAATATCCAGGTCTCGCTCCAGCTCCGCTTCAATTTCAAAGCACTCCGGGCTGCGGATATCCTCAAGGTTGATACCGCCGAACGTAGGAGCAATTGCTTTGACCGCCGCAACAACTTCCTCCTTGGTTTTGGCGTTTAAGCAGATCGGAAATGCATCAACCGCGCCAAATTCCTTGAACAGCACACACTTTCCTTCCATGACGGGCAAACCTGCTTCAGGGCCGATGTTGCCCAACCCCAGCACAGCGGTGCCGTTGGTTACGACCGCGACAGTACGGCCTTTGAGGGTATAGGTATAGACGTCTTCCGGGTTCTGATGGATACGGCGGCAGGGCTCTGCCACGCCGGGGGTATAGGCGGTGGACAGCGCATCTTTATCACGCACCGGGACAAGGCTCTGGACAGTCAACTTCCCACGATATTCCTTGTGCATGGCAAGGGCGGCGGCATTGTAATCCATAATCGTTTCCTCTCCTTATTTTGGGGTATGGGGCTCAGGTTCGGGTTTGCCGGGCAGAAGCCGGGGCAGCAGGCCCTTCAGGCTGTCCCGCAAAAGTGTGGTGCGGGGCGGCGCCATAGTTTGATTCCACCCGGATTACGCAGAAATGATCGGGCCAGCGATTTCGCACCGCTTCCCGAAGTTCCGTGCTGAGCCGGGCTGCGCGGTGGTCTTTCGCCGTCAAAAATTCTGGCGGCACGGCGCACTCAAACACGACGTTTGTATGGGTTGGGCCCGGCACAATCCGCAGGTCGTGCACCGCGGCCAACGGTTCCAGTTCAGCAGCCTTTTGCTCCACAAAGGCACGCACTTCATTGGCATGTGGGTCATCTGCCACGACGGGATCGTAGTGAATGGTTGTGATAAGGCCTTCCTCACGCAGAAGATCCTTCTCAATCGTATCAATCGTGTCGTGGCTGGCCAGCACATCGGCGTCGGCCGGCATCTCAACATGGAAGCTTGCCAGCCGGTTGCCGGGACCGTAATCGTGCAGCATCAAATCATGAATGCCAAGCACGCCCGGGTAGCTGAGTACCTTGCGCTCGATACGATCAATCAGCGCCGGGTCCGGCGCTGCGCCAAGGATCGGATCAAGCGTATCCCGTACAAGCCCAAAACCGCTGTACAGGATAAAAACAGCCACCGCTAAACCAGCTGCGCCGTCCAGCCGGTTGATCCCGGTGAGGCGGGCTGCCAGCGAGGCGATCAGCACAGCGGATGTGGACAGCACATCGTTGCGGGCATCGGCCGCTGTGGCAAGCAAGGTTTCGGAGTGGATGGCCTTGCCGATTGTGCGGTTGAACGCCGACAGCCAAAGCTTCAGGGCGATTGAGGCCAGCAGTACCACTGCCGACAGCCAGCCGAAATTGACCTGTGTGGGGTGCAGCAATTTTTCAAAGCTTTCTTTGAACAGTTCGACCCCGATTACCAGGATCATCACCGATACTACCAGACCGGCCAGGTATTCATATCTGGCATGGCCGTACGGATGCTTTTCGTCAGCCGGGCGCGCCCCCAGGCGGAAGCCGACCAGGCTGACAATGTTCGAACTTGCATCGGACAGGTTGTTCATAGCATCGGCCGCAATCGCTACGCTTCCGAACAAGGTTCCCACAATAAACTTGCCGGCAAACAGCAGCACATTGCACAGAATCCCCGCCACGCAGGCAAGGTTTGCATAGGCAGCCCGGACACCGGGGTCCTGGGTGCGGTCAGAATTTTTGACAAACAGGCGCAGTAACCAATGTGTCATGCATGCGTTCCCTCTTCCGTTTCAACACGGCAGTTTCAAAAAGCAGCGGCGCCGCCCCGCCGGGGGGCCGCAATCCGCTGCCAAAGTGTTTTTCAATCGGTACTGTATCAATCACGCACAATGCAGGCTTCGCGTTCCGGTCCGACTGAAATGTAGCGAATCCGGCAGCCAACCGCTTTCTCGAGATACTCTACATACGCGCGGGTCTGCTCGGGCAGGTCTTCATACTTGCGTACACCCGAAATATCGCAATGCCAGCCCGGCATCTCCTTCAGGACAGGCTGGGCGTCATCCAGGGTTTTGCCAGTCGGGAAACGGTCGGTGATGCTGCCATCGGCCAGACGGTAAGCTTCTACCACCGGAATGGTCTGCATGTAGTCCAACACATCCAGCAACGTCAGTGCCAGTTCATCACAGCCCTGGCACTGCACGCCATAACGGCTTGCAACCACATCAAAGGGGCCGACACGGCGCGGGCGGCCGGTGGCAGCGCCATATTCATGGCCGTGTTCACGTAGGACGTCCTTTTCCTCTTCGCTCATGGCCAATTCAGCTGTGAAAGGTCCTTCGCCGACGCAGGAGGAATATGCCTTCATGATGCCGATCGAAAGATCAAGCTTGCGGCCAGGAATGCCGGCACCAATCGGCGCGTAGGCGCTGATTGTATTGGAGCTTGATGTATACGGATAGATGCCGTAATCGATATCGCGCAGTGCTCCAAGCTGGGCTTCAAACATGATTTTCTTGCCTGCTTCATCGGCCTTGGTCAGATAGTCGCCTACATCGCAGATGTAATCGCGGAACTGATCGGCGTAGTGCTCACACCAGGCCCACATTTGGTCCACGCTGACCGGGTCCTGGCCATAGATGCGCTCCATCGTCAAATTTTTGGATTCAACAATCGTTTCCAACCGTTTGCGCACACCGGCATCCATATGGACAAGGTCACCCATGCGCAGCGTCTTTTTCATGAATTTATCGCCATAGGTATACGCAATCCCGCGCTTGGTCGAACCAAACTGGGCGCCTGTCTTGGCAAGGCGGGCTTCCTCCAGGCCGTCTTCCTCCACATGGAAAGGCATCGTGATGGTGGCGCGGTCGGAAATTTTCAGGTTTGCCGGGCTGATCTCAATCCCCTGCTCACGCAAAGAGGCAATCTCCTTTTCAAGATGCGCAGGATCGATGACCATCCCCCCGCCCATAACGCAGACAACTTCCGGGCGAAGGATGCCCGAGGGGATCAGGTTCAGCACAAACTTGCCGCGTTCGTTCTTGACAGTGTGGCCGGCATTGTCGCCGCCCTGGTAGCGGGCTACGATGTCATAGTCCTGGCTGAGCAGGTCGACCATCCGGCCTTTGCCTTCGTCGCCCCAGTTGATACCTGTGATTGCAGTCAGCATTTTATTACCTCGCTTTGGTATACATGTACAGCCTTTTCCGCCCGGTCCGCCGTTATCGGTCCGCCGTTATAAAGTGCAGATGCAAAAAAACAGCCCTTCACACATGCCCTTTCAAAGGCCGGCAGGCCGATTTGTTCAAACCGGGATACGCCGCCAGGGCCATTATACCAGACCCGCCCTGAAATTGCAATGCGGTGCGGGGGCGATTTTTCGATGTTTTATCACAATGTATCGGTTTTTCCGCCGTTTTTCAGCAGGGGGTGCCGGCTGCCGTCCGGCTCTACCACAACTGTGTGCGCCAGCTGTTCCTGTAGGGAAGCGCGCACATCGGCCAGAAACTCCTTGCGCAGGGCGGCCTGTTCGATTTTTTCCTCCTCTGTCAACGGGGAATGCTTGGCTTTGTGCGCCAGGGCATTGATGCGGGCAATTTTACTTTCGGTCATATTGCGTACTTCCTTTCCAATTTCCTGCTCGGCTGTATTATACCATGAAGCGAAGCGGAATGGTATAATTGCGCATCCAGAGGCGGTTGCCGGGCTGGCGCAGCCAGAACGGCGAGCCGTTGCGCAAAAGCAGTATAATAGCCGCGTTTGCGGCTATTATACCATGAAGTGCAAAAGAATGGTACCGCCGCACGGCACAAGGACGGACCACAGCTTTTGTGAACAAAATGCTGTACTTTTTTCGGAAAAGATGTATAATGGGAAAGTATCACGCATTGCAGCCGGTGGTTTGACCTTTGCCGGCCTTTGCAGAAAAAGACAGGAGAGACCCATGAAACACAAAAATCTGACCCGCGCCGCCGGTTTGCTGGCTGCTTGCCTGGCCCTGGGGTTGGCCGGCTGCGGCGCCACTGCCAGCAGCACCGCCACTGCCGAAACCGCCCCCACCGCAACACCGGAAACAACCGCTTCCTCTGCCGAGACGGCGGAAACAGCCGACCCCTATGCCTATCTGGCCAACTTTGATTATAGCAGCCTGTTTGATGACAACGGCTATGTGGCCGGGCTGAACATCGATGATTATGTCACAGTGCCTGCCGATCTGAGCCTGACCCTTTCAGATGAGGCCAACACGGTTTCACAGACGGACATTGATGAATATATCGATTCAAATGTCCTGGCCGGCTTTGCGGAAGAGACCCAGGTTACCGACCGCGCTGCGGCGGACGGCGACACCGTCAACATCGACTATACCGGCACCATCGACGGTGTCGCGTTTGACGGCGGCAGCGCCACCGGCGATAGCCTGACACTTGGCAGCGGTCGTTTCATTGACAATTTTGAAGAGCAGATTGTTGGCCATATGCCGGGCGAAACCTTTGATGTAACTGTTACCTTCCCGGAAGATTACGGCAATGAAGAGCTCAACGGCAAGGAAGCCGTGTTTGAAACTACGCTCAATTATATTGCTGAAACTTCCCTGCCGGAACTGACAGATGACTGGGTGACAAGCAACCTCAATACCCAGCTGGGAATTACCAGTGTGGAAGGACTGCGCAGCTATGTCGAAGGCATCTTGTTGTTTGAGCAGCAGGCCAACGAAATTTACACCCAGCTCAACGATCAGTTGACCATCAGCGAAGATCTGCCGGAAGAAGTCACCTCCTATTTTGAGGATCTGTACCTTCAGCAGCCCTATGCCTATGCCCAGATGTCCGGCATGTCGCTCAACGACTTCCTGGCTGCAAGCGGCATCCCCGATGCAGAAACCTACCTGACCTACCTGACCGCCAACATCCAGGGTTCGGCACGCCAGATGTTGATTATGCAGGCAATGGCTGAGCACTACGGCATTGTTTGCGACGACGCCACGCTGGAAAGTGAGTTTTCGAACCAGTTCGGCACGACAGATTCCTCCAGCTATATCGAGAGCTATGGTGCAAACTACCTGAAAATGACCACTCTCAATGATCTGGTTATGAACCATATGATTGAGCAGGCAAACGCCTGATCCCTGTTGCTTTCCTACGCCTTGCGGCCAGCCCGCAGGGCGTTTTTTTGCAGTTGACAAACAATAGTGTGTATGCTATACTGCACGCAAGTTAATTAGATTGTTATCTAATTATCTCATGCATTGCAATTCCTGTTTTCTGTACCGCAGGCTGCTTGGCGATGAAAAACGGCACAGGAAAATGGAGGTTGTCCAAGCGCATAGGGCAATCGTCTGCAAATCCAATTCAATAGAAGGAGGTTTCTTATGGGGGATGCATTCAAAGCTCTGGCTGATCCAACCCGGCGAAGCATCCTGGAACTATTATCCAACGGTGAGATGACGGCCGGTGAAATTGCGGCCCATTTTTCCATGGCGAAGCCTTCGGTCAGCCATCATCTGAACACCCTGAAGGCAGCCGGGCTTGTTACCGATGAGCGACGCGGGCAGAACATCGTCTATGGTCTGAACCTGACTGTATTTCAGGAACTGATGAAATGGTTTTACGATTTTGGCCTTGTGAAAGGAGAGGGTGACGATGAAACAGAATAAGCCGTTGTTTCTGGCCCTGGCAATCCTATGCACATTGAATCTGTTGGGGCATCTGGTCTGTCTGCCGTTTTTGCCTGAGCAGGTTCCCATACACTGGAATTTTGCCGGTGAAATAGACGGATGGGGCCCCAAGTGGAGTGCCGCTGCATTCGGCGCGCTGCCACTTGGAATCCTGCTGCTGCTCGGCGCATTGCCCTATATTGACCCCAAAGGCAAAAACTTCGAAAAATTTGGCGCTCTTTACCGCGGTACAACGATTGGCTTCACGCTGCTTTTCTGCCTGTTCAGCTGGGTGACAGAGCTCAGCGCGTTCGGTTTCATCCCGGATGGCAGCAACCTTGTCGGGGTGTTGATCGGCGGGGGGCTTGGGTTTTTCTTTATTCTGCTGGGCAACTATATGCCGCGCATCAAACAGAATTATACTTTCGGCTGCCGAACGCCCTGGTCGTTGGCAGATCCGCACAATTGGGAACGCACCCAGCGCATGGGCGGGATCACTTTCATTGTCATGGGGATTGCCCTGCTTCTGAACAGTTTTCTGGCCGGATGGCTGGGAGAGGGCGTGGTTCTGACCTTCCTGCTTATAGTCCTTCTGGGCGGCACAGGGTGGATTTTCCTGTATTCCTTCCTTGTTTACAAACGGATCATGAAGTGAGGGAAACCGTATGCTTCGCATTGAACATCTGACAAAAACCTACCCCGGTGGCAAAGTGGCCGTGCGGGACCTGTGCCTGCATGTGGAGCCCGGGGATATATATGGCTTTATCGGTCACAACGGCGCTGGAAAAACCACCACCATCAAAGCTGCCGTTGGCCTGCTTGATTTTGAGAGCGGCAGAATTCTGATTGACGGACACTCCATCCAGCAAGAGCCGATGGAATGCAAGCGCAGCTTCGCTTATCTGCCGGATGACCCGGTGCTCTTCCCCTATCTGACCGGCATGCAGTATCTACGCTTTGTGGCTGATGTGTTTGCGGTGCCGGCTGAGCTGCGCCGCGAGCGCATCGAGAAAGAGACTTCCGTGCTCGGCCTGCGTGATGCACTCGGCGCGCTGATCTCAACGTACTCCCACGGGATGAAACAAAAGCTTGCGATCGCAGCGGCACTGTTGCACAATCCCAAATTGCTGATTCTGGATGAACCGTTCGTTGGCCTTGACCCGGAAGCCGTAGCGCAGCTCAAGCAAACGATGCGCCGGCTATGTGAAGCGGGAGCAGCTGTCTTTTTCTCAACCCATGTGCTGGATACAGCCGAAAAGATCTGCAACAAAGTCGCCATTCTGCGCCGCGGGCAGCTGGTGGCCGCAGGCCAAACAGAGTTGCTGACTGGCGGGCGCAGTTTGGAAGAGATTTTCCTGGAGGTGGTACGCGATGGGAACGCTGCAGGCAACCCGGATTCTGCTGAGGGTTGAATGGCGCCGGTTTGGGCGTTGGAATGAATTTTGCTGCAGCCATGATCCCAAGTTTCGTCGCCGCTGGCTGCTGATGGCAATTCTTGGCGCCGTGCTTGCGCTGTTCTTTCTGTTTTACGCCGTCGCCATCGCCTATGGGCTGCAGTGGTTGGGGTTTGGGGACCTGGCGCCCGGCTGCCTGTATACCGCAGCCGCGCTGGCATTGACCGTGTTTGAGGTGAGCCGTGCCGGTTCCCTTCTGTTCAGCGATCAGTTCTGCCAGCAGACAGTTCCGCTGCCGCTGCCGCGCACCGCGCTGCTTTTGAGCCGCTTTCTTACCGTGTACCTGACGGATCTGGCCTGCTGCACGCTGTTGCTGGGGCCCAGTTTTTGCCTGTTTATCTCACAGGCCGGCATAGGGCTGGCTGCTGTACCCATCGCATTGCTGGGGCTTTTGCTTTTGCCGCTCCTTCCGCTCTGTTTTGCCTCTTTGCTGGGGGCAGCCATTCTTGCCGGTACCTCCCGCCTGCGGCACGGAAATATCATCGGCAGTTTGTTGCTGCTCATTGCCACCTTGCTCGTACTGGTTCTTTGTTTCGGCACCACAATCGGTATGCCAACCGACGAAGCGGAATTTCTGTCCCTATTGGAACCGGTCCTGCTGCAGTGCATTGCGCTTTACCAACCCGCAGACTGGCTGACCCGGGCTTTGGCGGGCCGGTTCATTTGGCTGGTGCCGTTGTGCCTTATCTCCCTTCTGCCTGCCGTCCTGCTGTTCGGATTGGCCGCCCCGCGTTATCCGAAGCTTTGCGCTGCCCTGCACACCGGCAGTGCAAAACGAGCTGCGTCGGCGCTGCCGCAACGCACAGGCCGGCCAGTGACGGCGCTTTACCGTCGGGAATGGCAGCGATATCTCAGCTGCGGAATCTACTTGACCAACACCTTGGTCGGCTATCTGCTGCTTGTTCTGTTGGCGGCCGGTTACCGGCTGGTTGGGCCGCAGATGTTTGCTCAGCTCGGCCTGCCGGCGGAGGGTACCAGCTTTCTGCCGCTTGCTCTGGGGTGGTTGGTTTGTCTGGCGCCGCCTTCGGCATGCTCTGTCTCGCTGGATGGGCCGCAATGGGACCTCCTGCGCAGTTTGCCCATCCGCCCCGCCGATTATGTTCACAGCAAACTTCTCCTGAACCTGACTGTCGGTGTCCCCTGCTGGATGATTGCCAGTTTGCTGCTGTCTGGTACCCCCACCGCCGGATGGAACGCAGCTGTTTCAGGTTTATACCTGGTGTGGGGCGCCGTATGGGGCCTGAGCGCCAACCTGCATCTTCCCCTTTTGAACTGGGAAAACGAAGTGCAGGTTGTCAAACAAAGCGCCGCCACACTTGTGACACTGCTGGGCGGCACCGTGATGGTCGGCGTGCCAGCAGCCGCCCTGTTGGTCTGGCCGGCAGGTTATGTCTACCCCGTTCTTTGCATCGCTTTGCTGGTGACGGCTGCAGCGCTTTATCTGCACTGCCGGCAGCTGGCCCGGCTGCGGCTGGGCGCATAGCCGTCAATGTGCAGGCGCTATCCGCCAGCCTGCCTTGTTTGCGGCTTTTGGGTAGCGGAGTGCCCATCTATTCATACGCAATAAAGTTCCACCTCAGTTGATGAACTGCCCTGTCTCCCTTAGACTCCAGCTTTCCGCCATTTCACATTGACCCTTTCCTTCTCCCTGATTTTCTAATATCTTCTCGCAATATAAAATCCCCCTGATGTAGTACTTCCATTTTCCTACATCAGAGGGATCTTGTCTATTGTCCGTTATTACTGGTCCGGTTCAATTGCTGCGCGGGGCTTTTCATTTAACAAAATTCCATTAACGCAAATTACGCCTTGCCGATGGGACCATCCACAGCCAGTTCCTTAATAGATGCGACGGTAGACGCCAGGTTTTGCATCTCGCTCGGAATAATAATCTTGGTTGCTTTTCCGTCGGAGACTTTTTCCATTGCTTCCATGCTGCGCAGAGCCAGCATGGCCTGGCTGGGCGCAGCTTCATTGAGCAGACGGACAGAATCCGCTTTGGCTTTCTGCACCAGAAGCAACGCCTGGGCCTGGCCTTCGGCTTCGCGGATTTTTTGCTGTTTCACCGCTTCAGCACGCAGGATCGCACTTTCCTTCTCACCTTCGGCGCGGGTAATAGCTGCCTGCTTTTCACCTTCAGCCAGAAGGATATTGGCGCGCTTTTCACGGTCCGCCTTCATCTGCTTTTCCATCGCCTGGCGGATCTCCTGCGGCGGTTCGATGTTTTTGAGCTCGATCCGGTTCACCTTGATTCCCCAGCGATCGGTTGCTTCATCCAGTGTCGCAGTGATTTTAGAGTTGATCAAATCACGGCTTGTCAGCGTTTCATCCAAGGACATCGAACCGATGATATCGCGCAGCGTCGTAGCGGATAGATTCTCAATCGCCTGAATCGGGCGGTTGACGCCGTACGCATACAGCTTTGCATCAAATACCTGGAAAAAAACGACTGTATCAATCATCATGGTAACGTTATCCCGCGTGATAACCGGCTGCGGTGTGAAGTCGGCCACTTCCTCCTTCAAAGAGACACGCCGGGCCACACGTTCCAGAAACGGGACCTTCAGGTGCAGACCGGCTTCCCAAGTGGCTTTATAAACGCCGAGCCACTCAATAACGTAGGCATTTGACTGCGGAACAATGACGATGCAACTGATGAGGACGACCAACAAAATGACAAGCAAAATAGCGAGCGCAATCCAGGGCATAAGGGTACCTCCTCTTGTTTATACTTTCGGTGGAATGATAGTGGCGAAGGCCTGCCGGCCGCTGCGGCCAACCCACGCCAAGGACAGGGATCAGGCAGGGGTTTTGGCGGCGGTGACGGCGCGCACGGTCAGAACAGCGCCTTCGGCAGCAGTCACTTCACAATGGGCGCCTTCCGCCAGCGGGGTGTCGGCACGGGCTTGCCAGTCCAGACCATCTACACGAACGCGGCCGATCTCTCCAGGCTGGATTGCCCGCAGTACCACGCCGCGTTTTCCGATGGCAAGGCCAGAGCCGTTGGTGACCGGCGGCTTGCGCGCTTTGCGGCGGCGCGCAAGCGTGGGGATCATAACCAGAAGCACCACACCGGACACTACCGCAAAGGTGACAAACTGAATCACAGCCGAAGCCGTGAAAAAGCTGAGCACCAAAGCGGCGGCAGCCCCCACCGCAAACCAAACTGAAACAAGTGCGGCCGTTGCCGCCTCCACCAGCAGAAACACCGCCACAGCGGCCAGCCAGAAAATCGTATCCATTCCCATGGAACTTCCCTCCTTTCTTGGCTTGTCTTTATACTAACAGAGTGCTCGAATCCTGTCAACTGCTGTCATATGTTACGGGGCTGGAAAGATCCCCCACGGCCGGGCGTATCGCAGAGGAAACACAAAAACCGGTCTTCCAAGTGTTACAACATCCTTGGAAAACCGGTTTGGGGAGAGGGTAAGTCACCTCAATAAATTTTGAAATACCCGACATGTTCTGGGGCGTTATCCTCAACCAGAATGGTAAAGCCCAGCGGGTTCACCTCGGCTGCTTTGCCGAAAGCCTGCGTACACAGCAGGTGCGGCCCACGATTGAGAATAATCTCTACAGTCTGCGTTTTTCCGATTCGCCGGAAATGCAGCACATCTCCCTTCGCTTCAACAAGTTCAATCCGCCCGCCTTTGAAAGCATCACAGCTGCGACGCAGTTCAGCCAGGTTGGCCAGCGGCCCGCGCAGACGGCGTTCGGTGCTGTGCCAGTCGTAAAACGCCCGGTTAAACGGGTCGCGGTAACCCTGCATGGCGATTTCATCGCCGTAGTAGATGCAGGGCACACCGGGCAGCGCAAAGATCAACGCATAGGCAAGGAGTTCGCGGCGCACAGCATCCTCCATGCGGGACAGCGGGATGCGGCGACCGCTTTGCCAGAAACGATCCCGGCCGTTGGCCGGTTCATCTGCAATGGCGGTAATGGCACGCTCAGTGTCATGGGTAGATAAAAAGTTCATGCAGCAGTCCAGCGCCGGGGGCGGGTAGTTTTCGCAGATGGACAAGATACGGTCGGCAATTTCCGCCGCATCCGCCCCACGAACAAAGTCAATGGCTGCATTCCGGAACGGATAGTTCATCGTGGTATCGAGCCCATGCCCGCGCAAATAGGTGCGCCGACGTCCGAAACCTTCCTTGGTGGTGGCATCCTCCCAAACTTCACCGATAAGCAGCTTATCCTCCCCATGGGATTTCACTGCGGCGCGAATCTTTTCAATAAAAGCATCCGGCAGCTCGTCTGCGACATCCAATCGGAAACCGGATGCGCCAAGCCCCAGCCAGGTGTCAATTACCCCGCCCTTCCCGCAGACAAACTCTACATAGGAAGGAGATTCCTCCTGCACTTCGGGCAGCGTATCAAAGCCCCACCAGCTGCGGTACCCACAGGCATAGCCGGAATCAAAATCATACCAGCTGCGATAAGGCGAATGTCGGTCGCGGTAGGCACCGCCCGGGCCATAGCGGCCTTCGCGGTTGAAATACAGAGAGTCCGAACCGGTGTGGCTGAACACACCGTCCAGGATAATGCGGATGCCTTCCTTTTTGGCCGCCGAACAAAGCCGGGCGAAATCTTCATTGGTACCAAGCAGCGGGTCGGCTTTCAGATAGTTGGCTGTATTGTAGCGATGGTTGGCGTGCGCTTCAAAGATGGGGTTAAGGTAGATACAGCTGATTCCCAGATTCTTGAGATAAGGAAGTTTTTGCTCAATCCCGAGGAAATCCCCCCCAAAATAGTCCCGGTTCAGATACCCCTCTTCCTGTTCGGTCGGCCAAAAATAGGGCTCACCAGTTTTATCTTCTCGGTAGATACGGTCGGCGAAGGGCATTTCCTTGTTTGGGACGCCCTCATTAAATCGATCCGGGAAAATCTGATACATCGTTCCATTTTTGATCCAGGCGGGGGTGGAAAAATCCGGTTCATAAACCGTCAGCTGCCAGCTGTCCTTCAGTGTCCAGGTCAAAAAGCCCTCGGCCCCTGCGCCGCGGCAGATTTTGCGGAAATCGGTGTAGAGGTCAAAATAGTAAAAATACAACCCCGAGGAGGTGGGGGTAACCTTCACCTGGAAATGGTTGGCCCCCTGGCTTTGGCCGGTAAACTCCATCCGGTAATGTACAGGGGTTTCCCTGTCCTTTGTCAGAACCAGATGCGGGTCTACATAACCAAAGTTTTCCGGTACATCCAGATGCCAGGTAACCTGCGTATTGGCCGTGACAGCGCCAAATGGAGATTTATATTGCAGCAAACGGCTGTTAAAAAAGGTGTGCGACATAGCATTGTCCCTTCGGGGTTAAATAAAATTGGCTTCGGCACAAATAGGATTGCCAAAAATACCGCCGCAAGCACAGCCGGCATAGCGGCATTGGTTTGCGGCGGTTCGACCTTGAGCAAAAAAGGTATAGCGATTAGCGCACCTGCGAAGCGCCCCAAATATCACGGGCGTAGTCCATCACGGAGCGATCGGCCGAGAAGATACCAGCGTTCGCGATGTTCATCAGGCTCATGCGGTTCCAGGTATCCCGGTCACGATAGAGCTTCTGCACCGTCTGCTGGGCACGGCGGTAATCCTTGAAATCTGCCATTACCATATACGGGTCAGAATTGCGCAGGTTGCTGGTCACTTCGGTGAAGTTCTCACCGTTCCAGCCGCGTTCCAAAAGATCCAGAACCGCCATTGCGATGTTGTCATCTGCAATATATGCCTGTGGATGATAGCCCATGCCCTTCAGAGCATTGACCTCCGGGGTCAGCATACCAAAGATGATTTCGTTCTCATGGCCGGCAGCGTCCGCAATTTCAACGTTGGCGCCGTCCAGTGTGCCGAGCGTGATTGCACCGTTGAGCATAAACTTCATGTTGCCGGTGCCGGAAGCCTCCGTGCCGGCCAGCGAAATCTGCTCCGACACTTCCGAAGCAGGCATCAGCTGCTCAGACAGCGTCACGCAATAATCCTCAAGATACACAACGCTGAGTTTGCCGCGCACAGCCGGATCGGAATCGATCAAAGCGCCAAGCTTGCAGATCATACGGATCATCTGTTTGGCCATATAATAGCCCGGGGCCGCCTTCGCGCCGAAGATATAGGTCTTCGGGGTGAAATCCGCATTCGGGTTGGCCTTGAGATAAAGGTATTCAGCCGCGATGTTCAGCGCGTTGAGGTGCTGGCGTTTGTATTCATGCATACGCTTGACCTGACAGTCAAAGATCGAGTCCGGGTCAATGAGCTGGCCGGTTGCGCGCATGAGATAGTTGGAGAACTGCGCCTTGTTCTCGCGCTTGACATTTTCGAGCTTTTTCAAGACAGTCTTGTCGGCTGCAAATTTCTCAAACTTTTTGAGCTGTGCGGCGTCCGTCTTGAACCCGTCGCCAATGCACTCGGTGAGCAGATCGGTCAGCGCAGGGTTCGAGCACAGCAGCCAGCGGCGGTAGGCGATGCCATTGGTGACATTCTTGAACGCCTTCGGTTTATAAAGGTAATAGTCATGGAAGACGCTGTCTTTGATGATTTCGCTGTGCAGTTTGGAAACGCCGTTGATCGAGTGGCAGGTGTAGGCGCAGATATTCGCCATGCGGACCTGGTTATCGCCCAGGATCGCCATATAGTTCACCTTGCCGACATCGCCCGGGAACACCTTGAACAGATCTTCACGGCAGCGGCGATCCATCTCACAGACAATCTGCCAGATACGCGGCAGCGTGGAGCGGAAGATATCGACATTCCACTTTTCGAGCGCCTCGCTCATGACGGTGTGGTTGGTATAAGCAAAGACCTTCTGGCAGATTGCGAATGCATCTTCCCAGCTGTAGCTGCACTCGTCAAGCAAAATGCGCATCATTTCGGGAATCGCAAGGGTCGGGTGGGTATCGTTGAGCTGGATTGCCACCTTTTCCGGCAGGTTATCCAGCGTACCGTACTGATTCAGATGGTTCTGCAGGATATCCGCTACCGATGCAGCCGAGAAGAAATACTGCTGGCGCAGACGCAGGATCTTGCCTTCGGTATGATTATCGTTCGGGTAGAGGATCTTGGAGATCAACTCGGCCGAAGCGCTCTGGCTGATCGCGGTATTGTAATTGCCTGCATTAAAGCTGCTCATGTCGAAGCTCGGAGCCTTGGCCTGCCACAGGCGCAGCTTGGAAACGCCCTGCGTGCCGTACCCGGCAACATACATATCATTCGGCACCGCGATAACGCTGTTGTAGTTTTCGTATTTGACATGGTGGAAGCCACCATCCCACGTTTCAACAGCCTGGCCGTCAAAGCGGATTTCCTGTGCCTGGTCCGGGTGCGATTTGATCCAGACCTGACCGCCGGGGAGCCAGTTATCCGCGGTTTCCTGCTGCCAGCCGTCCACAATCTTCTGCTTGAAGATGCCATACTCATACAGGATCGAATAACCGGTGCCGGGGATGCAGTCGGTTGCCATGCCGTCAAGATAGCAGGCCGCCAGGCGTCCCAGACCGCCGTTGCCCAGGCCGGCGTCCGGCTCCTGGGCGTAGATATTGTCAATCTTAATGTCGGCTTCCGCCAGCACATCGCGTGCGACATCCTGCAGCCCAAGGTTAAACAAGCTCGAACGCAGGCTGCGCCCCATCAGGAACTCCATGCAAAGGTAATAAACCTGCTTTTTGCCTTCGCCCATCGCGCGGGCCTGGAACTTCTTTTGCTTGTCCGACATGATCTGGCGGACAATGGCCGCCAGACAGCGGTAGATCTGGTTTTCGGATGCCACATCCAAGGTCACGCCGCATTCGCTGATCAGCGTGTCCTTAAGCAGCTTTTCAAACTCTTTCTGGGTATATTTCAACAAAACAGCTCTCTCCTTTACCGACTATTGGCGCTAAGTTGCCTTCAGGGAAAGGCGCCGGGCCGCTTGCTGAATGCCCTGTTGGGCCAATTTGTGGCTGGATGCGGCAGCGCCCAATACTAATTATAGTAAAATGCCAGCGTTTTAGCAAGGTATTTTTGTTCGTATCGCTTGAATTTTGCATTTTTACACAAAAGGGCTTTTTCTTGGGGCCAAATTATACTATAATATAGTATATCTGCACAGAATTTCCTTGGGATCTACCAACTAACAAAGGAGCATTCACATGGCAACGAGCAAAGTACGTCTGAACATCTGTGGTTCCAGCTATGTCATTTCGACCAGCGAGAGCGAGGATTATATGCAGAACCTGGCCGACCGGCTGAACCTGGACATGAACGAACTGATGTCCTCCTCCAACTCTGTTTCCATCACCACCGCCGCAGTGATGACTGCGCTGAACTACCGTGACGAGTTGGAAAAGGCCAGCGGCAGTGCCGACAACATGCGCCGCCAGATCAAAAACTACCTGGAAGATGCCGCTTCTGCCAAGATGGCGGCGGAAGAGCTGCGCCGTGAAAACGACGCCTTGCGCAAGCAGGTGGATGATCTGCGCCGCCGCCTGAACAACCCGGGTATCATGAATTGATGGGATCGAAAGCTGGGGCGGTCCGCCGCCCGGAAATTTTGGCCCCGGCCGGCAACATCCAGATGCTAAGCGCCGCTGTTTTAAGCGGCGCTGATGCTGTTTATTTGGGGTTGACCGGTTTTAACGCCCGGCGCACCGCGGGAAACTTTACGCCGGAAGAGCTGCGTCGGGCCGTTTCGTTTTGCCACGCGCGCGGCGTACGCGTGCATGTCACCCTCAACACCCTGGTTTTTGCCGGGGAGCTTGCCGGCCTGGCCGACGCAGTGCGCGCCGTGGCCGAAGCCGGTGCCGACGCCGTGATTGCCGATGACCTGGCTGTCGCCGTAATGGTCAAACAGATCGCGCCCGGCCTTGCGCTGCACGGGTCCACCCAGATGTCCATCCATACGCCGGATGGTGCGCGCCAGCTGGCACAGATGGGGTACGACCGGGTGATCCTTGCGAGAGAACTTTCCCTGGCGGAGATCCGGGCGATTGCAGAGGCAAGCCCGATTGAAGTCGAAGTCTTCATCCACGGTGCGCAGTGCATGGCGGTCAGCGGCCAGTGCATGATGAGTGCTTTCCTGGGCGGGCGCAGCGGCAATCGCGGCGCCTGTGCAGGCCCATGTAGGCTGCCGTTTGACGCAACCCCAAACCTGCGGCCCGGCCAACCCGGGCAGGCTTGCCACCTAAGCCTCAAGGACATGGATCTGATTCCGCACCTGCAGGCATTGGCTGAAGCCGGCGTGGTAAGTTGTAAGATCGAAGGCAGGCTGCGCACCCCGGAATACGCTGCCGTGGCGGTTGCCGCCTGCCGGGCCGCCCGGGCCGGCGAGCCCTATGACGAAGCGCTGGTTCGGGATATCTTTTCACGCTCCGGTTTCACAGATGGATATCTGCTGGGCCGCAACGATAAGACCATGTTTGGCGTTCGCACCGAGGCTGACGCCGCGGCCACACGGGCGGCGGCCCCGCGCGCCCGTGAATTGTACCGGCGTGAGTTGGCACGGATACCGGTGGACTTTGCCGTATCCGCGGACGAAACGTGCATCCGCCTAACAGCTGCCGACCGTGACGGGCACGGATGTACCGTATGTTCTGACGTCGAACCTGCGCCGGCCGGCAAAGACCAGCGCGAGTCCATCACGCGGGCGTTGGGCAAAACAGGCGGCACACCGTTCCAGGTTGGCCGCATTCAGATCGAGGACGCTGTTGCCGGCTTGTATTTGCCGGGCGGCGCCTGGAATACGCTGCGCCGCACAGCGCTTGAACAGCTTTTGGCTGCGCGCAGCGCACCAGCCCCGTTGCCGGTGCAAGCCTATTCCCTGCCCGCCTTCCCGCTTCACCCGGTTGGTCAGCCGGCGGTGATGGCACGTTTTGCCACGATTGAACAGATTCCCGCGCACCTTGTCAGCCGCCTGTCCCGGATGGCAATACCGCTGGCCGAAGCGCAGCGGCTGCCGGCTGCCTGGCGTGCCCGCACCATGTTGGAACTGCCGCGCATTACGTTTGGTGCATTGGAAGCCCAAACCGCCGGGGCCCTTGCCGCATGCGAAGGACAGGGCTGGGCCGGCGTGATCCTGAACAATCTGGCCCAGATGCGATTTGCCACCACACTGCCCCGCTTCGGCGGGATGGGGCTGAACATCACCAACCCCCTTGCGGCACGGCAGTATGCTGAGCAGGGCCTTGGAGGCCTGTTGGTTCATCCCGAAACGCCGCTCGCTTCCATGCGTTGCATCGAACCCGGTATACCGACCGCGGCATTGTGCTACGGCCATATACCGCTGATGCTGACCCGTGCCTGCCCGCTGAAAAATGTACGAGACTGCACCCACTGCCAGGGGGCCGGTTCGCTGCGCGACCGCAAGGGTCGGGATTTTCCTGTGCGTTGTTCTTCGCCGGGGAGCGCCGGTATCCGCACCGTTTTCAATCCCGTTCCTTTGTATATGGGGGATCGGCTGGCAGAAATGCCGGTGGACTGTGCCGTTGCCGCTTTCACCCTGGAAACGCCCGCCCGCGTTGCCCAAATTTTGGAACGGCTGTTGGCCAGGCAAGGATTTGACGGTGAATTCACCCGTGGTTTATACTATGCCTGAACGCTTTCCCCAATTTAAGGAGATTTACCATGAAAGAACGCAAAGACAAAACAGAAAGCCTTGCCTATCTGGTAACCGGCGTGCTGCTGGTGGCGGTAGCGGTAAAGCCGCCGCGCTGGCTGTGCCAGATATATGCCATTTTGGAGCGCGCCATCGTGCTGCTGCTTGGCCTGGTTATGGCGGCAGCCGGTTTGGTTTCGCTGGCTCGCCCACGGAACGCTGACGCCCCCATCGCAGCGGAGGCCGAGGCAACCAGTGTGGATGAATCGGAAGGAGAAGCCCTTTGATGGAACAAAAAACCGTACGTTATCGCGTTCTTGACCCGCGCGCCAAAGCGCCCGTTTACGCAACCCCGGGTGCAGCCGCAGCCGATCTGTGTGCTGTGCTGGACGCACCGTTGACCCTTTCCCCCGGCGAGCGCACGATGATTCCCACCGGCCTTGCGATTGAGCTGCCCGATGCCGGCTGCGTGGCGCTGCTGTATGCACGCAGCGGGCTGGCTGTTAAGCACGGGCTGACCCTGCCCAATTGCGTGGGGGTGATTGACAGTGATTACCGCGGCGAGATCAAGGTTGCTCTTATCAATCTTGGCCAGGAGCCTTACACCATTGAACCCGGAGAACGCGTGGCCCAGCTTTGTATCGCACCGGTTTGGCAGGCGGCCTTTGTGCCGGCGCTGGATCTTTCGGATACGGTGCGTGGCGCAGGCGGATTCGGTTCCACCGGCAAGGTTTGATTTTGCTGCCGTCTTCGCCATTTCGCCTTCCTTCGCCATGCCACAGCGGTATAATCCAGTATGAAAGGACGCATCCCCATGTCTTTATTGCTCGCATCCGGCAGCCCGCGGCGGCGGGAACTGCTTGCTTTGATCACCCGGGACTACACGGTTGTGCCAAGCGCGGTTGATGAGCGCCGCATTGCCGCCGACAGCCCGGCCCACCTGGCAGGGGCTTTGGCGGTGGCCAAGGCGCAGGCAGTAGCCGCAGCCCATCCGCAGGATGTGGTTCTGGGCTGCGACACCATTGTTGACTGCGACGGCCAGGTATTTGGCAAGCCGCGCGATGAGGCAGACGCCGCCCGTATGCTGCGTGCGCTGAGCGGCCGCACCCACAAAGTGCATACCGGCGTCTGTGTTTGCCAAGGCTCGCGCAAAATGGCCGCGGTGGAAACAACGGTTGTACAGTTTGCCCCTATCGCCGAGGAGGACCTGCTGCGTTACATCCGCACACCGGAACCCTACGACAAAGCCGGGGCTTACGCCATTCAGGGGCATGCTGCGCTGTGGTGCACCGGCATTGCGGGATGCTATTACAACATCATGGGTCTGCCTGTCCATCGCACGGCACAGCTTTTGGCAAACTTTTTGCCGCTGTGACGCGCTCCGTGCCGGCAGCCCGGCATAAAGGAGAGGACGATGGCACATTTTTTGACCCGATTCTTTCACTGGATTAGCGAGGGACTGCACACTATGTTTACCAAAGACATCGGCATTGACCTGGGCACAGCAAATACCCTGGTCTACATGAAAGGACGCGGCATCATCATGCGCGAACCCAGCGTGGTGGCGGTGGACACCCGCAGCGAAGAACTGCGGGTACGCAGCGTCGGCCACGAAGCGAAAGCTGTGATTGGCCGCGCGCCGGGGTCGATTGTGGCGGTCCGCCCCCTCAAAGACGGCGTAATCGCTGATTTTGATGTAACCGCCGCCATGCTGCAGAGTTTTATCCGCCAGGCATGCGGGCGCAGTATTTTTTCGCGACCGCGTGTGGTCATCTGTGTACCGTCCGGCGTGACCGAAGTTGAGCGCCGCGCCGTGCGTCAGGCCGCCGCCCGCGCCGGGGCGCGCCAGGTCACCGTGATTGAAGAACCGATGGCGGCCGCTATCGGGGCCGGACTGCCAACCACCGAACCAGTCGGCAGCATGATTGTCGATATTGGCGGCGGCACGGCCGAGGTGGCGGTCATCAGCCTTTCCGGCATTGTAGCCAGCCGCAGTGTGCGCTGCGCCGGCGATGCGCTCGATCAGAGCATCATTGCCTTTATCAAGCGCAAATATAATCTGCTGGTCGGCGAACGCACGGCGGAGCAGATCAAGCTAGAGATTGGTTCGGCCTGCCCGATGGATCCTGAGCTGAGCATGGAAATCAAGGGCCGCAATCTTGTCGACGGTTTACCCAAGGACATTCTGATACGCTCCGAGGAAGTGCGCGAGGCGATGAATGAAAGCCTGCTGCGCATCATTGACGCAATCAAAGACACGCTGGAATGTACACCGCCCGAGCTGTCGAGCGATATCATCGACCGCGGCATCATGCTTTCTGGCGGCGGCGCGCTGCTGCGCGGACTGGATACGCTGGTGCAGAACGAAACCGGCATCGAGGTGCATATTGCCGAAGCGCCGCTCGATTGCGTCGCCCTGGGCGCCGGTGCCGTGCTGGATAACCCTTCCCTGGCAGGCCAGCGGCGGGAGGAACCGAGTTATCTGTAACCGCTGTGTCAATTGGGCCAGCAAAAGGCGCCGTTCCACAGAGCAGGCGCCTTTTTTCATGTGCATCGCGACATTATGCCGAAGGAAGTGAAACAGATGTGCCCTATCCACGAACCGCCGCAGGCGCTGCTTGATGCGCTGGTGGCCGAAAGCAGGTTGTGTTTGGGGGATGCGCTGGTCGGGGTATATCTGCATGGCTCCGCCGCGATGGGCTGCTACCATCCAGCGCATAGCGACCTGGACTTGCTTGTCGTCGTACATCAGGAACCGACTGCGACCGCTAAACGGCAGTATTTGGATGAAATCGTCCGGCTGTGCGCTGCCGCCCCGGCCAAGGGGATTGAGATGAGTGTTGTGGACGAAGCCATCTGTCGGCACTTCCGGTATCCCACCCCGTACCTGCTGCATTTTTCAAAGATGCACCTGCAGGCTTATCGGGATGATCCGTCGTCTTATATCCGGCGTATGCGCGGCGATGACCCCGATCTGGCCGCCCATTTTACGGTTGTTCTTCAGCGCGGGCGGGTACTGTACGGCAAACCGATCCGGGAAGTCTTCGCACCGGTTGATCCACGCTTTTATTGGGACAGCATCTGGCAGGATGTGCGAAATGCCCCCGCCGACATTCTGGAACAGCCGCTTTATATGACGCTGAATCTTTGCCGGGTGCTGGCCTGGCGTAAGGAAAGACAGGTTTTGTCCAAGGCTGAAGGCGGCAGTTGGGGGATTGACCATCTGCCTGCACCGTTCCGGCCGCTTTTGCAGGCTGCCCTGGCGAATTACAGCGGTGCAGAAAACATTCGGTATGACCCGGAGCTTCTGCAATCGTTTGCCGCATGGGCGATCGAGCAGCTTTCGTTTTCCGAGCCGCCTGCCGGTTCCCGGCCATACCAATAGCAGCCCCTTCGCGCTGTCTGCGGACAGAACAAAGGGGCTGCTTGCGTTTTATACAAAGATTGTACAGTCAGACTGGTCACCCATTCTGGCTGCGGCTCTCTGCTTCCCAGGCAACAATCAGAGAGGCAGACACGGCCTCCAGCGCTTCCCGCGCTTTCACAAGGTTTTGGGTATCTTCCGGGGTCATTTTTTCAGCCTTCTTGTGGCGCATCGCCCTTTCCAATGCCCGCTCGGCTTCCTTTATGCGATTTCTGCTGTCGCGGTTCAGCGCCTTGCCTGCCTTGCTGCCCAGCGCTGTGTTGACACGGTAGACCGTACTTTCCGCAGCGTTCAGCGCCTCAATCGCTGCTTTTCGCTCGGCGTCCTGGCTGGCGTACATCGCGGCATCCCGCATTGCACGCTGGATTTCCTCTTCGCTTAGGTTCGAGGTACCGGTAATCGTAATGCTCTGCTGTTTGCCTGTCTCAAGGTCCTTGGCGCTGACCGTCACAATGCCGTTTGCATCTATATCGAAAGTAACCTCGATTTGCGGCACACCGGCCCAGGCACGTTTGATCCCTTTGAGGGTGAAGGTGCCAAGCAGCTTGTTGTCCCGGGCAAACTCTCTCTCCCCCTGCAGAACCTTGATCTCAACGGTGGATTGGAAGGGCGCGGCGGTCGTAAAAATTTTGGAAAAGCGGGTTGGGATTGTCGAGTTACGCTCAATCAGGTGGGTGGCAACGCCGCCCACCGTTTCAATCGAGAGGGTCAGCGGGGTGACATCCATAAGCAGCAAGTTTTCGCCGCCGGCCGCCAATACCTCGCCGCCAAGCCGGCCGCCTTGCACGGCGGCGCCCAACGCAACGCATTCATCCGGGTTGAGCGTTTTGGAAGGCTCCAGATCCACCATCCGCAGCACCTTGGCCTGCACGGCCGGCATCCGGGTGGAACCGCCCACCAACAGCACCTGGTCAAGATCGTTGGCCGCGATACCGGCGTCCCGCAGCGCATTTTTGACCGGCAGTGCGGTGCGTTCGATCAAGTCGTCCGTCATCTGTTCAAAAGCAGTGCGGGTCAACGTGGCCTGGATGTGCAGCGGCCCCTGCGGACCGGAGGTGATGAATGGCAGGTTGATTTCTGCCTGACGGGCACTGGACAGCTCTTTTTTGACCTTCTCCGCCTCTTCCCGGATGCGCTGCATCGCAACCGGGTCACCGGTCAGGTCAATCCCCTGTTCGGCAGCGAAATGGTCGGCCAGCCAATGGGCGATCCGTTCATCAAAATCATCCCCACCAAGATGGTTGTCGCCACAGGTCGCGAGTACCTGCACAATGCCGTCCCCGATCTGGATCAGCGAAACATCAAAGGTACCGCCGCCCAAATCGTACACCATGACAGTCTGGGCTTTGCCATTGTCCAGGCCATAAGCCAAAGCCGCGGCGGTAGGCTCATTGATGATGCGGCGCACTTCCAGCCCGGCAATTCGGCCGGCATCCTTGGTGGCCTGGCGTTGGGCGTCATTGAAATAGGCCGGCACCGTAATGACGGCTTCGGTCACGGGTTCGCCAAGGTAGGCTTCGGCATCCGCCTTGAGCTTTTGCAGAATCTGCGCGCTGATCTCCTGCGGGGTATAGCACCGGCCGTCAATCGCAATACGCTCATCTGAGCCCATCAACCGTTTGATGCTTGAGATCGTGCGGGCAGCGTTGGTTACCGCCTGCCGTTTGGCCGGGTCGCCAACCAGCCGCTCCCCCGTCTGGGTAAACGCCACCACCGAAGGGGTGGTGCGCTGGCCTTCGCTATTGGAAATTACGACCGGGCGGCCGCCCTCCACGACCGCCACACAGCTGTTGGTAGTGCCCAGATCAATTCCGATAATTTTGCCCATTGCGTTTTGTTTCCTTTCCGAAAAAAGCGGCCCGCAATGCCGAAGCAGCATCTGCTCCCTTTGTTTCAAAAGCAGGATACACTGCTGTATTTACAAGTATTGTACCGCACACTTGCCTGGAATGTGTTGCAAAATCGTAAACAGTCTGCGAAATATCTTGTTTTTGTCCGGCTTTTCCCTTTCGGAAGCAACCAGTTCGGGTTGACGCGCCGGCCCGGGGGTGGTATATTCTTTAGTGTAGTAAAGAGTGTGATAAAAGGCCTGTGAAGCAGTAAGGATCGTTTGCAGGCCTGTGTGAGGAGCCGTTGTGAACAAGAATTACAACAGCCGGGATATTTACCGGCAACTGTATGAGGAAATTATGACCCTGCAGCGCAAACCCGGCGCCGTGCTGCGTGAAAATGCCCTGTGCGAGGAATTTGGCGTATCCCGCACCCCGATCCGCAGCGTGCTGCAGGAACTGAGAATTGCCGGGCTGATCGAAGTTACGCCGTACAAATCCACCCGGGTCACCCAGTTGGATTTTGATACGATCAGCCAGCAGATTTACCTGCGTGTTGCAGTAGAAACCGCCGTGTTGCTGGATTTCTGCGCGATCTGTACCCCGGAACAGATGGACCAGCTGAAATCCCGCAACAATGCCCTGCGCCGGCTTGCGGCCCAGCCAAACCCGGCTCCCGCGGCCTTCTATCACCTGGATGGCTGCCTGCATGAGTGCTGGTTTACCGCTACCCACAAAGACCAGCTTTGGCAGCTGATCCAAACCAACCAGAACAGCTATTCCCGTTTCCGTATGCTGGACCTGGTGGAAGCGCGCAATTACGGCGAAATCATCAGTGAACACGACGCATTGCTGCAAGCCATTGAGCATCGCCAAACAGACGAAGTCAAAGCTTTGTGCGCCAAGCATCTTTATGGCGGCGTAGCCCGGTTGGGCCATGAGCTGCCCACCCGCTTGGCCGACTATTTCGTGCCCGGTACCCAGTGGCCCGACCAACTGTGAGAGGAGGCCTTCGCTCATGAACCGCACTGCCACCGTTACCCGCCAAACCCGTGAAACTGATATCACCGTTACCCTGAATCTGGATGGTAGCGGCCGTACCGACCTTGCAACAGGCATTGGCTTTTTTGATCATATGTTGGACGGCTTTGCCCGCCACGGCCTGTTTGATCTGACCGTCCGCTGCACCGGTGATCTGCAGGTGGATTGCCACCACACAATTGAGGATGTTGGCATCACGCTGGGCCAGGCCATCGCAAAAGCGCTCGGCGACAAAGTCGGTCTCGTGCGGTACGGAAGCTGCCTGCTGCCGATGGACGAGACTTTGGCCTTGTGTGCTGTTGATCTTTGCGGAAGGCCGTACTTTGTGTATGACGCGAACTTTGCCACACCGGCCTGCGGCGGAATGGACACCCAGATGGCGCGGGAATTCTTTTATGCTGTTTCCTATGCAGCTGCCATGAACCTGCACCTGAAAGTGCTGTATGGTGAAAACGACCACCATAAGCTCGAGGCCATGTTCAAAGCCTTTGCCAAAGCGCTGTCCGCTGCCACCCGCCAGGATGCGCGCATTGAAGGTGTTCTTTCAACCAAAGGCAGCCTGTAACGGCCATGATCCGTTGTTTCGGGGCTGCTGCCCCGTGCCGATACCACCGCAAGAGAGGAGCCCACTATGTATAAGGATATGATGGATACCATTGGATTCGTCTCGCAGGCCGACCCGGTGCTCGGCGCTGCGATGAACCGGGAACTTTCCCGGCAGCGCACAAACATTGAGCTGATCGCAAGCGAGAACATTGTTTCCCCCGCCGTGATGGCTGCAATGGGCAGCGTGCTGACCAACAAATATGCGGAAGGCTACCCCAGCCACCGCTATTATGGCGGCTGCCAATATGTCGATGAGGTCGAAAATCTCGCCATCGAACGCGCCTGCCAGCTTTTTGGCGCAAAATACGCCAATGTGCAGCCTCATTCCGGCGCACAGGCTAACCTGGCCGTTTATTTTGCGCTGCTGGATGTCGGGGATACCGTGATGGGAATGGACCTTTCCCAGGGCGGGCACCTGACCCACGGTTCCCCGGTGAACATGAGCGGTAAAAACTACAACTTTGTTTCCTACGGTGTGGACGAAAACGGTTTTATTGATTACGCCGCCCTGGCCAAACAGGTTGCGAAGGTCCGCCCCAAATTGCTGGTAGCCGGCGCTTCCGCCTATCCGCGCGCGATCGATTTTGAAAAGCTGGCCGAAATTGCCCACGGGTATGGTGCGATGCTGATGGTAGATATGGCCCACATTGCCGGCCTTGTGGCCGGCGGCGTGCACCAGAATCCGGTGCCGTATGCCGATGTGGTTACCACAACCACCCATAAAACCTTGCGCGGCCCGCGCGGCGGCCTGATTCTGACAAACAACGAGTATCTGGCCAAGCGTATCAATTCCGCCATCTTCCCGGGCACGCAGGGCGGCCCGCTTGAACACATCATCGCGGCCAAGGCCGTCTGCTTTGGGGAAGCATTGCAGCCTTCTTTCAAAGAGTACGCGCAAAAGATTGTGGCCAACGCCCAGGCTTTGGCCTCCGCGTTGAACGAACGCGGCGTCAAACTGGTATCCGGCGGCACCGACAACCACCTGATGCTGATTGATCTTACCGATGAAGACTGCACCGGGAAAGAGCTGGAACACAACTTGGATGAAGTGCATATCACCGCCAATAAGAACACCGTGCCCGGTGAAAAGCGCAGCCCGTTTGTGACAAGCGGCGTGCGGCTGGGAACCCCGGCTGTGACAACCCGCGGCATGGGCCCCGATGAAATGCGGATCATTGCCGATTGCATTGCCGACTGCATTTTTGATTTCGCGGGCAAAAAGGACGATGTCGCCGCCCGTGTGGCTGAACTGACGGCCAGATTCCCGCTGTATGAATAAGGAGGCCTTGCCCAGATGATCCGCTTTGAATGTGATTACGGGGAAGGCGCTGCGCAGCCTGTCATGGATCTGCTGCTGAAATCAAATTTGGAACAGACCCCCGGCTATGGGGAGGATGTTTACTGCGAAAGAGCCCGCGAGCGAATCCGGGCGCTCTGTCAGGCACCGCAGGCTGGCGTCCACTTTTTTGTGGGTGCCACCCAGGCCAACCTGACTGTAATCGACGCGGCCCTGAAACCTTGGCAAGGCGTGCTTTGCGCCGACAGCGGCCATATCCATGTACACGAGACCGGTGCGGTGGAAGCCACCGGCCACAAGTGCCTGGTGCTTGCGGGTACAAACGGCAAAATTACAGCCGCACAGATTGAGGCCGCCGTCACTGCGCACCGGGCAAACCCGACCCATGAACATGAAGTTCAGCCGGGTATGGTATATATCTCGAATCCGACCGAATGGGGTACGCTGTATTCCAAGGAGGAACTGCAGGCGATTTCCCAAGCCTGCCGCACGCTGGACCTGTATTTGTTTGTGGACGGCGCCCGGATGGCCTATGCCCTGGCAAGCCCTGCCAATGATGTAACCCTGCCGGATTTCGCTGCGCTCTGCGATGCCTTTTACCTGGGCGGAACCAAATGCGGCGCTCTCTTTGGTGAAGCACTGGTGCTGACCAACCCGGCCCTGGACCAAGATTTCCGCTATGCGCTCAAGCAGCACGGCGGCATGCTTGCCAAAGGCCGGCTGCTGGGCCTGCAATTTCTGGCCTTGCTGGGGGAGGCAGGCGATCTTTTCCAGACGCCTTATTATCAGCTGGCCGCCCGGGCCAACACCCTGGCAAAGAAAATTTGTGACGCCTTTACCGAAAAAGGTTGCCAGATGTTATACAGTTCCCCCACCAATCAGCAGTTTCCGATCATACCGGAAGCTTGGGCTGCCAAGTTGGCGCAGCGGTACAGTTTTTCGCCGATGGGCCAGCCGGAAACCGGCCGGCGCACGGTGCGCTTCTGCACAAGCTGGGCTACCAAGGACCAGGATGTCGCATCGCTGCTTGCAGACATCGCCGATTTGTGATATACTTATACGCAATCAAGAATATGCTCTTTTGTAAGATGTACCGCGCAAGGCTTTGGCCTTACCGGGGAAGATGGGTGAAAGTCCCACGCAGTCCCGCTACCGTGACAGTCGGATCGCCGGGCGGTGCATCAGGCTTCTTCACGAGCGATGGAGAGGGCTGCCGTTTTGGGAACACCCCAGCAGGTAAAACTGCGCCCTTTTGCCAAGGCAGAAGGGCGTTTTTCTTGTCCATTATCCGCAATTGAAAAGGAGTATGAATGATGGAAAACAAGAAACCAATGAACAAAAAACTGCTGGCTGGCGTTCTTGCGCTGGTGCTTGTTGTGGCGGCATTGATTGGCATCTACTTCGCCACCCGCCCCGCCACGTCTGCCACTGACAAGACCATCACGGCAACCGTCGTTGCCAATGGTGAGGAGGAAGCCTTCACAATCCATACGGACGAGGAATACCTGCGCGGCGCGCTTGAAAGCATCGATCTGATCGCAGGTGAGGAGAGCGAATATGGCCTGTTTGTAACCACCGTCAACGGGATTACAGCCGACGATGCCAACCAGGAATGGTGGTGCTTTACAAAAGGCGGCGAATCGCTGAATACCGGCGTGGACAGCACCCCGATTGCCGACGGCGACGCCTTTGAAATCACCTTGACGGTTGGCTATTAAGATGCCGCGGCGGGTTTCAGCCGCCCGCAGGGTCGTGCTGGGCGGCCTTCTGGGCGCGCTGCTGGTTGTTTGCAAGGAAGTGCTGGCCCCCGTGCCCGGGGTGGAACCTGTCACGCCGCTGATTCTGTTTTACGCGATGGAACTGCCCGCGCTGGGCCCTTGGGCTGTCACGGTATTTGTCGTTCTGCAGTTCCTTCTTTATGGGTTTGGATTGTGGAGCTGGGGGTACTTATACATCTGGTTCCTCCTCTTCTTTGTTGCACGGGCGCTGCACCGCATGGATAGTGCCGTGGGCTGGGCTTTGGTGGCCGGGAGTTTTGGACTGGGGTTTGGCGCATTGTTTACCCCGATCTACTGGTTAACCCAGGGGCCCGGCGGCGCGCTTGCCTGGTGGCTGGCCGGGATTCCTACGGATGTAGCGCACTGCATCGCAAATTTTGGCGTGATGCTTGTGTTGTATCGGCCTTTGCGCCCCGTGTTCCGGCGTCTGGCTGCCAAATCGCAGAACCCTTGATTGGCATCACCTAAATCAGATAAGCCCAAGGCCCCGCCTTTCGTCACAGACGAAGGGCGGGGCCTTGGGTTGCTTGCTGGGGAAATCTATGTAAAGCCGGCCCAAATAGACCGACGTTGTTGGTTGTCTGGCCTTTGCCAGGATCTTCGGCCACGGTTGCGGCTACTCCTCGCATAGGCAAAGGGCGCAGTAAAGAAAATACATCGAACGGCAAACGCCGGGGAAGGTTCTGACTTCCTTTTGACGAGTATTAGTATACGCGCCGAATATGGAAAAGGTATAAAAGGGTTTTGAAAAAACTGGTAAGATACTTTGAACAATCTGTGACCGACAGTTTCCCCTTGACAACCAACAGTGTGTGCCTTTCAGGCAAAGACAACCTGCACAAGAAACATATAACAAATTGTGCCGGCCGCAATGGAGAGCAGCGTTTGCCGCTTCCACAGATGCAGTGCAACCACAATGGCAATTGCAATCAGTTCAGGCGCACCGCGGCTGCCTGAAAGCCAGCTGACATTGCGCAGGCAATAGATTACCAGCATGCCAAAGATTGCCCCCGGCAGCGCCGCCCCCAGATACCGCACAATCCGCGGCGTTTTTCTTTTGCCTGAAAACACGGCAAACGGCAGAAATCGAGGCAGCATGGTTGCAGCGGCACAGAGCAGGATCACAATGGCCTGCTGTGGGAAGGTCAGCGGCGTCATGATTTCTCCCCCGCTTTCTGGATAGGCCGGCGCAGTGCCAGCAGCAGCGCCAGAATGCCGATCATAGCCGGGATCAGAAACTGATCAGGCCCAAAAAGAACCAAGCAGAGCGCCGGTACAGCCAAGCCGATAAGCGGGGTGATCGGCTGCTTTTCTTTCAGACATTGTTCCAAGAAGATCACCACAAACATGGCAGTCATAACAAAATCAAGGCCTTCGGTATTGAAGGTAATCATGCCGCCCAAGATTCCCCCCAGTGCGGAAGCAATCACCCAATAGCTCTGGTTCAGCAGCGAGACCCAGAACATAAACCAGCCGCGGTCTATCCCTTGAGGGATTGTCGCCGCACAGTTGATAGAAAAGCTTTCATCACACATGGCATAGATCAAATAGAGTTTTTTCCTGCCGGCACCGCAAAATTTGTCCAGCATTGCCAGGCCGTAAAACAGATGGCGCGCTTGGATTAACAGTGCGGCCAAAAAAGTTTGCAGCGGCGCAAACGGTGCACACAACATGTCAATTGCAACAAATTGCAGGGAGCCGCCAAAGATAATCACGCCGGTGAGCATGGCGTACCAGAAACTAAACCCCTGTACCCGCACATAAATCCCGTAGGTCAGGCCCAAAAAGCCAAAACCGGCCAGGATCGGGATGGTGTGGGGAAAAGCCGCTTTAAGAGCCGGCCATGCCGGGTGTTTGGATTGGGGCAAGGGTAGATTCCTCCTCACAGAGCATTGCTTACTTGCGCAGCCGTTTGTCACAGCGGGTGGCAAGCCGGGTTCCCAAAGACTGAAACACCTGCACCATCAGCACAAGCAGTGCAGTTGCTACTACCATAATCAGATACTTGTAACGATAATAGCCGTAATTGATCGCGATCTGCCCAAGGCCCCCGCCGCCAATGATACCAGCCATGGCCGAATAGCCTAAAATAGTAGTCAGCGCGATGGTGGTGTTCGAGATCAGGCTTGGCATACTTTCCGGAATCATGACTTTGGTGATAATCTGCATCGGCGTGGCGCCCATGCTTTGGGCAGCTTCCACCACGCCGGCGTCAATTTCCCGCAGACTGGTTTCCACCAAGCGCGAAACAAACGGGAAGGAGGCGATAAACAGCGGCACCACCGAAGCCATGGTACCGATCGAGGTTCCCAGCAGCAGCCTGGCCAGCGGCAACACGAAAATCATCAAAATCAAAAACGGAACGCTGCGAAGCAGGTTGATGACGGCGTTCAGGAGCGCCATAACCCAGCGAGGCAGCGGGCAGATCCCACCGGCCTCACCTACCACAAGCAGCACGCCAAGCGGCAGCCCCAGCGCCAGGCCTAGAATAGTCGTCAGCGCCGTGGCATAAAAGCTTTCCCATGTAGCAAAAGGCAGATTGGGCAGATTGTCCAGAAAAACCTGCCATTCGTCCGAAGCCGCAATAGAAGCAATCAGTTGGCTCATGCTTTCACCTCCTCGTAGGTCAGGCCGGGATAATTGCGGATATAGGCCACCGCCTTGTCCGCTTCGGTCTGCGTTTCTGGCAGCGCAAGCAGCATACTGCCCATCGTCTGCCCATCTACCAGCCGGGTATCCGCCGCCAAAATGGATACCAGCGCCCCGCATTCAATGGCAAGGCTGGCAACCAGCGGTTTATCTGTGGTTTGGGTACCGTTGAAGGCTACCCGGACAAGCCGCCGACCTTTGGGCAGATCCCCTGCAGGTGCACCGGCCGGGAATACCAGCCGCCGTGCTGCATCGGTGCGCGGGTTTGAGAAAATTTCCCGAACCGATCCCTGCTCAACCACCCTGCCGGCATCCAGGATTGCGACATTCCTGCAGACCTGTTCAACCACGCTCATCTGGTGGGTGATGATAACGACCGTGATGCCGAGTTCCCGGTTGATTTGCTCAATCAATTGCAGAATCGCATGGGTTGTATTGGGGTCAAGCGCGCTTGTGGCTTCATCGCAAAGCAGTACCTTCGGGTTGGTGGCCAGGGCGCGGGCAATTGCCACCCTTTGCTTTTGCCCGCCCGAAAGCTGGGCCGGGTAGCTTTCAGCTTTGTCCGGCAGGCCAACCATCGCCAGCAATTCCCGTGCACGGACTTCGGCCTTGGCACGCGGAACGCCGGCCAATTCCATTGGGAAACAGACATTTTTCAGGCAGTTGCGCTGCATGAGCAGGTTGAACTGCTGAAAAATCATCGCGATTTCCTGCCGGGCCGCACGCAGCGCTTTTGCGTCCAAATCCTGCATTGCACGGCCATTGACCAGCACGCGGCCTTCATCGGGTCGCTCAAGCATATTGATGCAGCGGACCAGGGTTGATTTTCCGGCGCCTGACATGCCGATGATGCCATACACATCCCCATCCGGAATCGTCAGGCTGATATCTTGCAGCGCCACCAATGTTCCCGATTGGGAGGTGAAGCGCTTGGTCAGGTGTTGCAGCTCTATCATATGGGTGCTCCTCCCCTGTGGAAGAAGAAACAGGGCGGCCCATTTTTCGGGCAATCCCTGTTTCTTCCTCTTCGGTATCAATCAGAAAATGGCAACGACCGCGCCTTCATAGGTTTCTGTGATGAAGTCTTTGACTGCCTGGCTCTGCAGCGCGGCAGCCAGCGCCTTGGTCTGGGGTGTGTCTTCATTCCCGGCCTGTACAACCAGCACGTTCGCATAGGTCTGGGCAGCTTCGCTGGCGGCATCCTCCGCCGCCAGTGCGTCTGAGGCCGAGGAGAAGCCGGCTTCCGAAGCATAGTTCCCGTTGATCACCGCCATATCCAGCGAGGCGAGCTGACGCGGCAGCTGGGCTGCTTCCATCTCTACAATTTCAAGGTTTTTAGGGTTTTCTTCAATGTCGTTCTTGGTCGCTTCCAGGCCGGCACCTTCGCGCAGTGTAATCAGCCCCTGGGCGGCCAGCAGCTGCAGGGCACGGGCTTCGTTGGTGGGGTCGTTCGGCACACCGATTTGCGCACCGTCGGTCAGCGCATCCAAAGTCTGCGCCTTGCCCGGATACAAGCCAAGCGGTTCATAGTGGATAGCTGCTACGCTGACAAGATCTGTACCGTTTTCGGCGTTGAAATTTTCAAGATAAGGCCCATGTTGGAAATAGTTGGCGTCCACCTGACCGTCCGCCGTAACCATATTCGGCTGAATATAATCCGTGAACTCCACAATTTCGAGGGTTATGTCCGCCTGTGCCAGAATATCAGCCGCAACACCAAGAATTTCTGCATGCGGTACCGGCGAAGCCGCCACCCGGATCGTGGTACCGGCCAGTGCCGCATAGTCCACATCGGGGGCAAAGCCATCACCGGTAAGATCTGCCGAAGTCTCCTGGGTTGTTGCCGAAGAGGCTTCGCTGGCGGACTCCTCCGCTGCGGTGGAGCTGCTGCCGCCGCAGGCAGCCAGGCTGAAGGCCAGGGTGGCGGCCAGCAGGCCGCTGATCAGTTTCTTTTTCATGGTTGTTCTCCTTTAAGTTTTGTTGCAACCGGTTGTGCCGTACATTTTCCGGTTAAATATCCGGGTCAAAGATTCTGTGCGATGAGGCGGGCACACATTCGCACACCCGGTTGTCGGCAGCGGGGACTGGTTTTCATGGTTTCCTCCTTCCGGCTGAAAAAAACAAAAGCGGCAGGGCCCTCTTCGGCGCCCTGCCGCTGCTTGCTTTCCAAACCTTACGCAAATCTTTTCGCGCAGGGGAAAACATGCACAGGTTGCCGAAGCACACTGTACATGCACATCATCATGCCATCACGGCGTTCAAAACAGATCATGACAGCATCCCCTTTCGAATCAATTTCCGTTTCAATGGAGTTAGTATACCTTGTTTGCCCCTGGCTGTCAAGTGCTCGACAGAATTTTGTGGAATTTTCGAAAAACGCCCCGGTAATTCACTTGGTTCGCCCAAAAGGCACTTTTACCGGCCAGATGTATGCGTCCTGGCGCAGGGCATCGAGAAACTTGTCCCCCCTTCAAATCCGTCCCCACTTTTGAAGCAGAACTTTTGTATCAGGCAAACTTACAGCTGGTGATCCAGAATCCAATCGCTGACAGTTGCCGCCAGTTCAGTAAGGCTTCCCGGGGTGAAGGGGACTTTCATGCCTGCACTGGCCGCCAGTTCCGCGTAGGAAGCTGTACCGGCCAGCCTAGTCAGGGTCAGATACCGGTTCCATGCATCCGCATGGTCCGACAGACTGGCCGTAAAGAACTGCAGCGCAATCACAGTGGCCAGGCAGTAGTCGATATAATAGAACGGGCATTCATAAATGTGCAGCTGCCTTTGCCAACCCGCACCGCGTCCATAAAAGCCGAGATCGCCAAAATCATTCCAGGGCCGATACTTTTGTTCAAGTTTCAGCCATGCCTCGTTGCGCTGTTCGGGGGTCATCGTTTCATTCTGGTAGACAATATGCTGAAATTCATCCACCATGCATCCATACGGAAGAAAGACAAAACTGTCCTCTGCATGGTAGAGCGCATATTTGGCAGTATCCGGGCCAAAGAAGAGCTGATGCCAGGGAGCAGTCAGGAATTCCATTGACATGGAATGAATTTCAGCACTTTCCATGCCGGGGCACTGCAGTTCTTCCGGCAAATCAGTGCGCGCCGCCAGATAAGATTCCAGCGCATGCCCGCACTCATGGGTCAGCACATCCACATCGCCGGATGTGCCGTTCCAGTTCGCAAAGATAAAGGGCGCTTTATAGTCCGGGATAATTTCCTCATATCCGCCGCTCATCTTGCCCGGGCGGCTCATCACATCAAACATTTCGTTGTCCTGCATGAAGTCGATGAACGCACCGGTCACAGGGCTGAGTTCGTGGTACATCTTGCGGGCGCTTGCCATCAGTTCCTCATAATTGCCATGGGGCGCCGGGTTTCCATCTGCAAAATTGAGGGCACTGTCCCAGAACATCGGATGTTCAAGGCCGATCCGCTTGGCTTTCAACGCCATGATTTTTGTAAGCATCGGCACCACGTGAACGGCCACTTCATCGCGAAAAGCCTTGACCTCTTTTGGCCCATAGCCGATCCGGTTCATCCGCACATAGCTCAGCTCGCTGTAATCTTTATAGCCGAGCATCCTGGCCTGTTCATTGCGATTGTGAACCAGTTGGTCATAGATACTGTCAAATTCTTGCCGGTGCGCATCAAAATAAGCGGCTTCCGCGTCATAAGCGGCCCGGCGCATTGCAGGGTCCATACTTTCTTTATACAGGTTCAGCTGCGGAATGGTCAGCTGCTTACCGTCCAATGTGACAAGCGCACCGCCATACAATTTCTGGTATGCGCTGATCAGGGCATTTTCTTTTTGCTGCAGCGGTATCAGCCGTTCATCCATTGCCTTGACCCGGTTTTGCAGCGTGGGCAGCACCGTTGAGCCAAACGCATCAGCCAAAGCTCCGGCGTGCGGGTTGGACAAAATCGCTTTTGCAATGCATGTTTCAGCGTTGGAAACCGCCGGGCTGTTCTCATCAAACCAATCTTGTTCAGCTGACCAGATCGGGTCGCGCGTATCCTGGGTGTAATGGATATTCGCCAAGATCTGCGCCGTGCGGTAGTGGGCCATCTCATGGTTTTCTTCGCGGTACAGTGCTACCAGCGCCTCCGGCGTAGGGGCCGCGGACAGCTGCGCCGCCAGATCTTCGCAACGTGCAAGCAGCGCGGAAAGGTCCGGGCGTTTATAAGGCATATCACAGAATTTCATTAGGATCTTCCTCCCTTTGCAAAATACCGTTTTCAGCATACCACATTTTTCCATAAAAGAAAAGGCCGCCCTTGCGCCGGTCCTGCAAACGCGGTACAATAAATAAAAGCGCGGTAATCTGCCCGCCCAAAGGAGAGAATTGTGATGACATACAACGACGTTTTGGAACAGGCGCGCGGCCAGATGGGCCCCTGCAAAGCCTGCCCGGTCTGTGATGGCCGCGGCTGCCGCGGCACCATTCCCGGCCCCGGCGCCAAAGGCGTGGGTGACACCGCCATCCGCAACTACCAGGCCTGGCAAGCCGTGCGCGTCCAGATGGATACCATCTGCGCCGGCGGCGAGCCGGATACCCGCTGCACACTGCTCGGACATAGCTTTCGGCTGCCGGTGTTTGCCGGCCCTGTCGGGGCTGTACAGCTGCATTACGGCCGCAAATACGATGACATTGCCTACAACGATATCCTCGTACCGGCTTGCCGGGACGCCGGGATTCTGGCCTTTACCGGTGATGGTACCAACCCGGCCGTTATGGAAGCCGCCTGCGGCGCTGTAAAGGCGGCTGACGGCTTTGGTATCCCTACCGTCAAGCCTTGGGACGCCGACACGGTGGACAAAAAGATGGCGCTGGTGCGTGCTTCCAAAGCGTTCGCTGTTGCTATGGACATTGATGCCGCCGGATTGCCTTTCCTTAAGAATCTGAACCCGCCGGCCGGCAGCAAAACAGTTGAAGAACTGGCACAGATCATCAGCGATGCCAACGTACCGTTTCTTGTCAAAGGGATTATGACCGCCCGTGGCGCTGAAAAAGCAATCCAGGCGGGAGCCGCCGGTATCGTCGTTTCAAACCATGGCGGTCGGGTGCTGGATGGCACCCCCGCCACAGCAGAGGTTCTGCCCGAGATTGCCGCAGCCGTAAACGGCAGGGCACTTGTTTTGGTTGATGGCGGCATCCGCAGCGGGTTGGATGTATTCCGCGCACTGGCTCTGGGAGCCGATGCTGTACTGATCGCACGCCCGTTCGTCACAGCCGTGTACGGAGGCGGTGCTGCCGGCGTGCAGGCCTATGTGGATCAGCTGCAAGCCGAGCTTGCCGATACCATGACAATGTGCGGCGCGCATACCCTTGCCGAGATCAGCCGGGATATGGTACGGCTGTGAGCATTTCAAAAAGCGTGCAGTAAAGCAAACAGGCCATCCTGTGTGACAGAATGGCCTGTTTGCTTTATATTATTACTGTTTCTTCTTTTCGCCAAAGCGGTATTCGGTTCCGTCACGCAGGCGCTGGATGTTGGAACGGTGCATATAGATAACCATCGCAGCCATCAGCACACTGCATACCCCGATGAACACAACAGTCGGCACGCTGGCCCCCTGCCAAACCCAGTAACAAACGGTCAGGATCGGGTACAGCACGGCCAGAATGATACTGCCAAGCGAAACAATGCGGGTAATGGCAAATTCGATCAGGAAAATGACAAGCAGCAGCACAAAGACGAGCGGCTGCAGCGCTAAAATCGCGCCCCCGCAAACCAGCACCCCTTTGCCGCCCTTAAACCCGAACCACGCCGGCTTCATGTGGCCGATCGCTGCAAAGATTGCCGCAAGATAGGCGCCGCACGCCGGGTCTAAGTTGGGCACCAGCTGCGCAAACAGCCATTCGCCAATAAAGACGGCAACCGCGCCTTTCGCCACGTCGCCAATCGCAGTAGCCGCCCCGGCGGCCGCGCCATAGGTGCGCAGCATATTGGTCATACCGGCGCTGCCGCTGCCATGGGTACGCACATCATCATGGCAAAAGACCTTCGAGATCAGGATGCCAAATACTACGCTGCCGCACAGATACCCCGCCAGCGCGGCCAGCACACAAGCCAAAACCAGTTGCATCGACATTGATTCCTCCTTACTCTGTCAGCGCGCCGAACCGTCGCCGTGTTCGCGCACCAGCAGGCGCATCGGCGTACCGGTCAGGCCAAAATTTTCACGGATCTGATTTTCAATATAACGTTGATACGAAAAATGGAACAGCGCTTTTTGGTTGACAAAGCATACGAATGTCGGCGGGCGGGTAGAACTCTGGGTTATGTAGAAGATCTTGAGCCGCTTGCCTTTATCCGAAGGCGGCTGTACCCGGGCCGTTGCCCTCGCCAGCATTTCATTGAGCGCGCCGGTCGGAATACGGGTTCCGTTTTGCACATCCACAAAATGGATCAGTTCAAACAGCTTGTCCAGCCGCTGGCCGGTTTTTGCGCTGATGAAAAGAATCGGCGCGTAGGACATAAAGCTGAAGGCTTCTTCCAGCTCCTTGCGCATGCGGTCCATCGTATAGGTATCCTTTTCAACCGCATCCCACTTGTTTACCGCAATGATGCAGCCTTTACCCTGTTCATGGGCATAACCGGCCACCTTGGAATCCTGTTCGGTAAAGCCGACCGTCGCGTCAATCATAATCACGCAGACACGGCTGCGCTCCACCGCGGCGAGGCTACGCAGCACACTGAACCGCTCAACTCCTTCTTCGACCTTGCCTTTTTTGCGCAGGCCGGCGGTGTCGGTAAAGATAAATCGTCCGTACTGGTTCTCCACCTCGGTATCAATGGCATCGCGGGTCGTACCGGCCTCATTGGCCACAATCAGGCGGTCCTCCCCAAGGATACGGTTGATCAGGCTGGATTTTCCCACATTGGGGCGGCCGATCACCGCAACCGGTATGCGGTCATCCTCCCCGGGCTGTTCTTCCCCAAATTGCAGGTGAGCGCACACTGCATCCAGCAAATCCCCGGTGCCATGCCCATGAACGCCAGAAACCGGGATCAGTTCCCCAATTCCCAACGAATAAAAATCATAAAGTTCCAGTGGCGGCTCGCCAACCTTGTCGCATTTATTAACCGCCAGCACCACCGGTTTGCCGCTGCGCATCAGCATGCTTGCCACTTCACGGTCCTGCGGGGTCACACCGGAACGAAGATCCGCCACCATAATGATACAGTCAGCCGAATCAATCGCAATTTGCGCTTGCTGGCGCATATGGGCGAGCAAACCATCATCAATATGCGGTTCAATACCCCCGGTGTCCACCAGCAAAAAGCTATGTCCCGTCCACTCACATTCGCAAAAGATACGGTCCCTGGTCACGCCCGGGGTATCCTCAACAATCGCGATGCGCTGGCCGGTCAATTTGTTGAAGATGGTGGATTTGCCCACGTTGGGCCGTCCAACAATCGCCACAATGGGTTTTGCCATACTCATCCCTCCTTTTAGGTTTGCGCGGCACGCGCAGCTTTCAAAACCCGCGTTCCCAGATAAGCCCGGCAGCAGCCGGCGCCATCCGTCGGAATCGAGACTGCCTGGCACCCCAGCGCTTCGCCGAGCTGCGGCAGCGTGATATCATCCAAAAAACGGTCGCCCTCGTCCTGCAGCATCACCTGCGGCACAGCCAGAACACGGCTATGCAGACGGCCCTTGCATTGGTCAATAATATCCGTGGCGGTAACCAGGCCTGCCACGCTGACATTGCCGCCAAAAAAGCGGTTTTCGATGGGGTGGACAAAGACCCGTACCCCAGGGTAACGCCGCCCAACAGCCTGCGCCATCTGTGCAATCAGCGGCGCGGCGAGCGTACCGGTAACAACATCCAGCTTACGGGGAATCACCAGGCGGCGCGGGCGAGCAAGCTCTTCCAAAAAAGTATCGTGGTAGCGCCGCCACATGCCGACGCCATCCTCGAGCTGGGCAAATTCATCATAAAAATCTGCCGGCGGAATCGGGCGACCGGCCGTCAGATACCATTCATCACTCGGATATACAATGCTGCGGCCATAGGTTTTCCGGCAGCGATGGCTGTATTCTTCCATAATCGCAAGCGCTTCAGCTGCCGTTTCGGCGTCGTAGGCCTCAAGTTTGAACAGCTTGTCACGGTACGCTGTCACCCCGGCCGGCACAACCGCAATGCTGCCCACCTGCGGACGCAATGCCAGCAGATCATCCAGCGTGCGGCGCAGTTCATTTCCATCGTTGATCCCACGGCACAAAACAATCTGGCAGTTCATCTCAATGCCGCCCTTGGCAAAGACATCCAGGTAACGCAGCGTTTCCGCCGCCCGTTTGTTGGCCATCATCCGCACCCGAAGCGCCGGGTTTGTCGTGTGCACGGAGATGAAGATCGGGCTGATATGCATCTTCACAATCCGCTCGACTTCTTCATCACTGAGGTTGGTCATCGTGATATAGTTGCCGTACAGGAAGGAGAGCCGCTCATCATCATCCTTAAAATAGAGCGGCTCGCGCATTCCGGGCGGCAGCTGGTCAATAAAGCAGAACATACAGTGGTTGTCACAACTGTGCTTTTCATCCCCGAGGTAGGTTTTGAAATCGCAGCCGAAGGGTTCATACTCCGGTTTTGTGACTTCAACCTGCCGCTGAACGCCATTCTCACAGACAGTGAGGACAAAATGTTCCGCCGCAGTATAAAACTGATAGTCGAGCGCGTCATGAAGCGGGTTGCCGTCAATGGAAACGAGTGTAGACCCCACCCGCAAACCCAGCCGCTGCGCGGTTGAGCCTTCTGCAATCTGTTGCACCTGCAAAGGCATCGGTTTCCTCCTTTCCGGGACGGTTGTTCTTATTATATCATGCAGCAAAACAAAATACCAACCGTTTTGGCAACAAAAAAGAGAGGGCACAAGCCCCCTCCCCTGCTTTCTGATCGTTGCGAAAAAGACCGAACGCGGGCGCAATCAGGCGTCCTTGCTGACCTTCACGACTTCGCGGCCCTTATAATAACCGCACTTGCCACAAACCTGATGGGGCACCTTCAGCTCGCCGCACTGAGGACATTTCACCAGCGTAGGAGCTTCCAGCTTCCAGACATTGGAGCGGCGCTTGTCGCGACGGGCTTTGGACTGCTTTCTCTTGGGTACTGCCATTTTATAGCACCTCCTTGGTGAAATTTCAACTAAGCAGTTGTTTTAGTATGCTAAGCCTTGCATCTACGGGGGATTCTTCCTGGGTGAGCCGGCAGTGACAGCCTTCCACCCTGCGCTTGCCGCAGATGGGGCATAGGCCAAGACAATCGGCGCTGCACAGCAGCACCCGCGGGATCTCAAAAATCAATTCCTGATAAGCGAGCTCCCGCACATTCAAGCAACCCTTCTCATCCAGCGGCAATTCGAAATCGGGGTCGTCAAGCTCCCGCGGACGAACGGTATAGGTTCTTGTGAAGTCATAAGTCTGTTCCACTGGCGCCAGGCAACGGGCGCATTCCCCGTTGGCGACGGCCTGGACCTGCAATGTCAATGTTGCGCCTTCCATAGTTGGCGTGGCGGTAAAAACACACGATACCGGGGCCGACACACTGGAACCGCCAAAATCTTCCGCGGAAAAGTCAGCGGAAAACTGTGCGGTATAAGGCACTTTTGCGTTCAGCAAAAAGTTTCTCAGATCAAATTGCATACTTCACCTCAAAAGGTTGCCTATCTAGTATACACAAGTCAGGTGCCCTTGTCAACACAAATCTTACAAAAACCGCAAGAAAAATTTGAAGAATTCGCCTTGCGTCATAAAAAACGGGGCAGAGCCCCCGGCCCTGCCCCGCACAACCCTGTTTACAGGTACTTTTTGATTTCCGGCGGGAGGTCATCCGCATTGGCGGAAACAGTCACCACAACTTCGACATTGTTGGCCGTGATCTTATCAATCTCTGCCAGCACCTTGGCCGCTTCATCCATGTTGTGATCCACAACCTTCAGCAGACCATCGACGAAAAGCTCGGTGATATCATAGTTGCCGGCCAGCACACCGGCCACGAACCCATAAAACATCTGCGCGCCGCTGATGTCATATTCGTCCACATCAAGCAGACGGGCTTTGTGGTTGATTTCAGTGGTCAGCTTCATCGACTTTTCAATCACGACGATGTTGCCGGCGCTGGTCTTGGTTGCCTCATTGATCATATCAATGAGGGTCTTGGTCTTGCCGGAGCCTTTGGCGCCTACGATGAGTTTGATCATTTTGCGTGCCTCCTTCAATCTATGGCAACGCCTGCGGGTACAGGCATTTTATTTGCGGGATCAGTTGTTCAGCTTTGCTTCAAGTTCTGCTTTCTGGGATTCATACCCGGGCTTGCCCAGCAATGCAAACATATTCTTTTTGTAGCTTTCAACACCAGGCTGGTCGAACGGGTTGACCGAAAGCAGGTAGCCGGACACCGCGCAGGCTTTCCAGAAGAAATAGATCAGGCTGCCGACATTGTACGCGTCCAGCTTGTCCACTTCGATTACGCCGAGGGGAACACCGCCGTCGGTATGGGCCAGAATCGTGCCCTCCATCGCTTTGCGGTTGACCACCGACATATTCTGATTTGCCAGGAAGTTCAGCCCGTCAAAGTTGCCTTCCAGCTCCGGGATGAAGAAATCTTCACGGGTTTCCTTGATATCGACATAAGTTTCAAACATCGTGCGGCTGCCATCCTGCAGGAACTGCCCCATTGAGTGCAGGTCGGTCGAGAAGATGCAGCTTGTCGGCATCAAGCCTTTCTGATCCTTGCCTTCGCTTTCGCCAAAAAGCTGCTTGTACCATTCATTCATCATGGTAAAATCAGGCTCGAAAGCAGCCAGTGTCTCAACCTTCTTGCCCTTACGGTACAGGATGTTGCGCGTCATTGCATAGCGGTAGGCGTCGTTATCCATGCTGCAGGCGCTGAACTGTTCACGCGCATCGGCGGCGCCCTTCATCAGGGCTTCAATGTCGATACCGGCGCAGGCAATCGGCAGAAGGCCTACAGCCGTCAGCACCGAATAGCGTCCCCCGACATCATCCGGCACCACAAAGGTCGGCCAGCCCTGCGCGTCCGCCAGCTGTTTGAGGGTACCGCGGGCGCGGTCCGTTGTGGCATAGATTCGGCGGTTCGCCTCTTCGGCGCCGACAGAATCTTCCAGAAGCTTGCGCAGAACGCGGAATGCGAGCGCTGTCTCGGTTGTGGTACCAGACTTGGAAATTACGTTGATCGAAAAACGTTTGCCTTTGGTCAGCGCAATGATGTCGTTCAGCGCGGTCGGCGAAATGGTGTTGCCGCAGAAATAGATCTTCAGGCCGTCGCCCACTTCGTTGTGATACTGGCCCTTGACGGCTTCCACCACGGCGCGCGCACCCAGGTACGAACCGCCAATGCCTGCAACGAGCAGTACGTCGGAATCTGCGCGGATCTTTTCGGCCGCCTGCTGAATGCGGGCAAACTCTTCTTTGTCATAATTGACAGGCAGGTCGAGCCAGCCCAAAAAATCGTTGCCGGCGCCGGTTTTGGTTTCCAGCTGCCGATGGGCGAGCTCGACCTGCGGAAAGATCGCTTCATATTCTTCAGGACGGATGAATTTTGCCAGATGCTTGCCATTATATTTGACACTCATCGTTCGCTCCTCCTTTTATTTTTGATAGTTCCATCATACCGTTTCCGACCGGGCTTGTCAAGCGTTTAACGCCCTTCACTTCCTATGTTTTGCACAAAATTTTCGCATTCCGGGCGAAGCGCCTCGGCAAGCCGACAAAAGCAACCAGCAAAACTACGCGCCGCTACGTCACCCGATGCCAGAATCGGGCAGGAGTCCACCTCTTCCTCCTCGCACAAAACTTTCACGGTTCCAACCTGTTGTCCCGCCTGCACCGGTGCCGCCAGGTTCTGCGGCAATTCAATTTCGGTGCGCAGCGAAGCGTTTTGCCCGCGGTACATCAGATACTGCCCAGGCGTTGTGTATTCCAGGTCAATGGCGGTTTCCATGCCATGGGTAACGGCAATCTGCCGGGGTGCGTCCTGCGGCAGCGGCGCCTGCACGTTTTCAAAGTAGGCAAACCCGTAATCAAGCAGCGCAGTGGCCGCCTCAAAGCGCTCCTCCCCCGAAGCCGCCCCCAGCACCACCGCAATCAGCCGGAGGCCGTCCCTCTCAGCGCTGGCCGAAATGCAGACCCCCGCCTGGCCGGTTGTGCCGGTTTTCAGCCCGGTGATGCCGTTGTAGCGCTGCAGCAGTTTGTTGGTGTTGACAAGCTGTGTTTCCCCGCCGCGCAGCGTATCGGTCCAGATTGTGCAGTAATCCGCCACCTCGGCATGGTGCAGCAGCATTTCTCGGCTCATGATCGCAACATCACGCGCGCTGGAAAGATGTCCCGGCGCATCCAACCCGCATGCATTTTCAAAATGGGTGTTGGTCATGCCAAGTGCAGCGGCTTTTTCATTCATTGCCGCCACAAAGGCGGCCTCGCTGCCGCCGACATACTCTGCTACCGCCACCGCCGCATCATTGGCGCTTGAAATGCAGATTGCCTTGAGCATATCGTCCAGCGTCATCTTCTCGCCTGGTTCCAGCCAAATCTGGCTGCCGCCCATGCTGTAGGCATGCTCCGAAACCGGAACGTACTCATCCCGTGCGATCCGTCCGTTTTCCAGCGCTTCAAAGGTCAGAAGCAACGTCATCACCTTGGTAATGGAAGCAATGGGCCGCTGCTCATCGGCGTTCTTTTCATAAAGTACCGTGCCGGAATCCTGATCGATCAGGATCGCAGCCTGACACGGCAGGTCAAAAGTTGTGTCGTTGGCAGGCGTAACATCCAGCGCCCGCGCCGGCAGCACTGCGGCTAAACACACTGCCCAGCACACCGCCAGCGCAAAGATCTTTTTTATCATGGCAGGTTCCTCCCTCTTCTCACAGGCTGTTACGGCATTTTATGCGGCGGCCGGCCTGAATATGGCTGCTTGTGCTCTTCGCCGTTTTCCCGTATAATAAAGGCAAACAATTTCAAAAAGGATGGAAGAATCTATGCGGGTCAGCTTTTATACGCTTGGCTGCAAAGTCAACCAAAACGAAACCGGCGCGCTGGCGCAGCTGTTTGAATCAAGCGGTTACACCGTCGCCGCCGCCGGAGAAGAGGCCGACGTTTATATTGTCAACAGTTGTACCGTCACAAATTTCGGCGATCAAAAAAGCCGGAAATGGCTTCGCCGCCAAAAAAGGGAACACCCCGGCGCCATAACCGTGCTGACCGGTTGTTACCCACAGGCCTTTCCCGAGGAAGCGGCAAAAGTTGAGGAAGCCGACATTGTGACAGGGTCCGGCAACCGGCATGCAATTTTGTCCCATGTGCAGCAGCTGCTGGAAGGGAACGCCGAGCGGATCGTCGATATCCGCCCCCATCAGAAAGGCGAACAATTTGAAGAACTGCCGATGGATCGTTTTGCCGAGCACACCCGTGCCTTTGTCAAAGTAGAGGATGGCTGCAACCGCCGCTGCGCTTACTGTGTAATTCCCCGCGCCCGCGGCCCGGTGCGCAGTCGCAGCGAAGCGAGCATCCTGGATGAGTTGCGGCGTCTGGCCGCAGCCGGTTACCGTGAGGTTGTGCTGACCGCCATCAGCCTGCCAAGTTATGGCAGCGATACCGGCACCGGGCTGGCAGAACTCGTGGAACACGCCGCCGGTGTCGAAGGGATCGAGCGCATCCGGCTGGGCAGCCTTGACCCTGATATGCTGAGCGAATCGGACATTCGCCGGCTGGCAGCGGTCAAAAAGTTGTGCCCGCAGTTCCACCTGAGCCTGCAAAGCGGCTGCAGCAAGACCTTGCGCGCCATGCGCCGGCCATACACGGCGGAACAATATGCTGCGATTGCCACACGGCTGCGCGAGGCCTTCGGTGACGAAAACCTCAGCCTGACCACCGACGTGATCGTCGGCTTTCCCGGCGAGACCGAGGAGGATTTTGAACAGAGCCTGCGTTTCGTCAGCGCGCAGCGCTTTTTGAAAGTGCACGTCTTTCCCTATTCGCGCAGGAGGGGTACCGCGGCCTACGACTTCCCCGACCAGATCCCGGAACATGAGAAGGAAGCGCGCAGCCGCCGTATGGGAGAAGCCGTGGAAGCCGTGCGGGCCGATGTTGCCGCCGGCATGCGGGGCATGCACGCCGAAGTGCTGTTGGAAACGCCGCTTTCCGCCACGCTTTTTACCGGCTATACCCGGCAGTACCTTCCGGTTGTGGTACAGGCGCCCGGCCATCAGAGCGGCGACATTGTGCCTGTATGCATCGGCGAATGGGACGGCCAGCGCGCCAAAGCCGCTTTGCTCGCGGCCTCTTTGGCTGAAACCGGCAAATCATGATCGTTTTTTCGGTTTTGGCTGTCTTTTTGCCTTTTTCCCCCTTGCCAAACCGCATCATTCTTGGTACTATTTGAATAGGAGGCAAAAGGATCATGCAAACGGGACGTGATGCGGCCCCCAATCTGCGTATTAAGGAGAGTAGACGCAATGAGAGGTATTTATACCCCTGTCACAGACATCCGCCGCAAGGTATTCACCGAGGTGGCGCGGATGGCCTATGAAGTCGATGATATGATCGATTTCGACTATCTGATGCACAGCCTGCCCTATGAGATCATTCCTGGTGAGGAACGTTCGCTGCGCAGCAGCATCTTCTTGGAGAGAGCGATTGTTTCGGAGCGTATCCGCCTGGCGATGGGCCTTTCCCTGCGCCCGATTGACGAGAGCGTCTCGGCGGCCGAAGGCCTGGAAGAGAGCGTGATTGCCGAAAAGTACTATGAACCGCCGCTCATCAACGTTATCAAGTTTGCCTGCAACAAATGCCCTGAAAAGGTTATCCGTGTAACCGAGATGTGCCAGGGCTGTCTGGCGCACCCCTGCCAGGAAGTCTGCCCGAAAAAGGCGATCAGCTTTGTCAACGGCCGCAGCCACATCGACCAGAGCCTGTGCATCAAGTGCGGCCGCTGCGTTGCCACCTGCCCGTACAATGCCATTGTCCGCACCGAGCGTCCCTGCGCCAAGGCCTGCGGCATGGATGCCATCCATTCGGATAAATATGGCCGCGCTGAGATTGATTACAGCAAGTGCGTATCTTGCGGTATGTGCCTGGTCAACTGCCCGTTTGGCGCAATTGCCGACAAGGGGCAGATTTTCCAGCTGATCCGTTCGATCAAGCGGGGTGACCGCGTGATTGCTATTGTCGCGCCGGCCTTTGTCAACCAGTTCCCCGGTATGACCCCGGCCAAGCTGCGTGAAGCCATGAAGATGCTCGGCTTCGCCGGTATTTCGGAAGTTGCGATCGGCGCCGACCTGTGCACAATCGACGAAGCCAAGGACTTCATGAAAGAAGTTCCCGAAAAGCTCCCCTTCATGGGCACTTCCTGCTGCCCTGCCTGGAGCGTAATGGCCAAGAAACTCTTCCCCGATTATGCTGAATGCATCAGCATGACAATGACCCCGATGGTTCTCACCGCCCGCCTGATCAAGAAGAAGGACAAAGACGCCCGCATCTGCTTTGTTGGCCCCTGCTCGGCCAAAAAGCTGGAAGCCAGCCGTCGTTCCGTCCGCAGCGAGGTCGATTTTGTGCTGACCTTTGAAGAGTTGATGGGCTTGTTTGAGGCGAAGGAAGTTGACTTCAAGTCTCTGCCGGATGACCCCAACGACAACTTTGACGAAGCGAGCGGCGACGGCCGCGGCTTTGCCGTTTCGGGTGGCGTAGCACAGGCTGTGGTCAACGCGATCCATAAGATCGACCCTGACCGTGAGGTTAAGGTTGCTTCGGCCCAGGGTCTGGCAGACTGCCGCAAGATGATGATGATGGCCAAAGCCGGTAAGTACAACGGCTACCTGCTGGAAGGCATGGCCTGCCCCGGCGGCTGCATTGCTGGCGCCGGCACCCTGGCTGATCCTGCGCGCAGCGCCGCCATGCTGACCAAATACAAGGCGCAGGCCCCGATGACCAATGCCGTGGACAACCCCTATTGCGAGAATCTGGAAGCTTTGAAATACTGATATTTCCGGCTCCTTTCTCTTTCGGGTGTTCGCCCAAACCCACAAAGCCCCACCGGCTTAAGCCGGTGGGGCTTTGTGGGTTTTACTTATGATACTTCATACCCGCATTGATCGTACAGGCACGGTAAAGTTGTTCAACAAGCACAAGACGGGCCAATTGGTGGGGCAATGTGATACGCCCAAGCGAAACTTTTGCTTGCGCGGCCGCTTTGACGGCAGGTGACAAACCATGCGAAGAGCCAACCACAAAAGCCATATCCCCGGCCCCGCTGCCGGCGCGCCGGGCGATCATAGCAGCCAGTTCCTCACTGGAAACCTGTTTGCCTTCCACACACAGCGCCACAAGGCAGGCGCCTTTGCGCACCGCCGCCAAAATTGCTTTGCCCTCCTTTTCCAGTGCCTTGTCAATCTGGGCCTGATTCACATTTTTATCCGGCAGCGGCGCTTCGGGCAATTCCAAAATACGAAATCGGCAGAACCCGCCCAGGCGCTTTTGATATTCCGCCACCCCTTCAGCAAAATAGCTCGCATTGAGCTTTCCCACACAGATCAAATCAATATTTTGCATAGTCCCCCTTCTTTGTCTTGCTGTATGAAAACGCGCGTCATACCCCAAAATGGTACGGCGCGCGGCGCGTTTTCTCAAAATTCTATGTACGGGCTGACCTCGTTGCGACACATTGCCTGGATAACGGCATCCCGCCCGGGCTGGACCCCCGCCGAAAGCAAAACGTTATATACAGTGGTCATTGCCAGCTCAGGGCTGTTGTTTGTCTGGCTAAGGTGGCAAAGCGCAAACTTTTTACAGCCATCCTGAATCAATTCCAAAATCTCAGCCGCACAGGCCTTGTTGTCCAAATGGCCGCGATCGCTCGCAATCCGCACCTTGAGGTAGTAGGGGTACGGGCCGCCATGCAGGCTGAACGCATCATAGTTTGCCTCAAGCGCCACAAGGTCGCAGCCAGCCAGATTTTGCGCCACCACCGGCGTCACAATCCCAAGGTCGGTTGCCAGGGCCATTGTATGGCCGTCCCTCGTTCGGATGCGGTACCCGCAACATGGCACATCGTGGCTGGTGGGAAAGGCATGTACCATAAAGCCGCCGATCTCTTCTGTGCGGCCGTCAATCGCCACCGCATCCACGGCGGGCGGAATCACCCCGCGGGAATCAAGCGCATCCAGCGTATCGGCGCCGGCAAAGACCGGCACACTGTAATGTTTGAGAAAGGTATCCAACCCGCTGACATGATCCGCATGCTCATGCGTAATCAAGATTCCTTCGCAGTCGGAAACCGCCAACCCCAGGCTTTTCAGCGCACGCAACGTGGTGCGGCAGCTTTTACCCATGTCAATCAGCAGGTACCGCCCATCCTGCAGCACCAGGCCGCAATTTCCGGAGGAACCCGAATAAAGTGTTGTAAATAATGCCATTTGCCGCCCCTGTCACATTGCGCGGGTAACGGCGTTCACAGGTGTATCCACACGGCGGATGTCTGCGCCGAGCGCCTGCAGCTTTTCCACAATATTCTCATAGCCGCGCTCAATATGCGCGGTTTCGTCAATTTCGCTGACGCCATCCGCCGCAAGGGCCGCCATGACCATGGCCGCCCCGGCACGCAAATCCAGTGCGCGCAGCGGCGCGGGGCTCAGCTTCTTGACGCCTTCAATAACCGCCACCTGGCCGTCCACCTGAATGCTTGCGCCCATGCGGATCAATTCATCCACATAGCGGAAACGGTTTTCCCAGATGCCTTCTGTCACAATAGAGGTACCTTCGGCAAGGCAGAGCAAAACCGTCATCAACGGCTGCATATCGGTCGGAAAGCCGGGGTGGGGCATCGTTTTGATCTTAAGGGGCTTCAGCGGGCCGGTACGGGTGATCCGCATTGTATCGTCAAACTCCTCCACCACACAGCCGGCGGCGCGCAACTTGGCCGAAATCGGTTCCATATGTTTGGGAATGACGTTGTGCAGCATCACATCCCCTTTGGTAATAGCTGCAGCAACCATATAGCTGCCGGCTTCAATTTGATCCGGGATGATCGAATAATGACAGCCATGCAGTTGTTTCACGCCCCGGATTTTAATCACATCGGTACCGGCCCCGTGAATATCCGCCCCCATCATATTCAAACAGTTGGCAAGATCCACAATATGCGGCTCGCGGGCGACATTCTCAAGGATCGTCTGCCCGTCCGCCATCACGGCCGCCAGCATCGCATTCATTGTTGCACCAACCGATACCGTGTCAAAAAAGACGTGGCCGCCGGTCAGATGATCGGAATGAACGCGGATCATTCCATATTCTACCGAATCGGATGCCCCCAGCGCAGTGAATGCTTTCAGATGCTGATCGATCGGCCGCGGGCCCAGGTTGCACCCGCCGGGCATCGCCACCTGCCCGGCTCCGAACCGGCCGAGCAGCGCGCCCAGAAAGTAATAGCTTGCCCGCATCTGCCGCGAAAGTTCATTGGAAACCTCGGTGCAGTCAATGTGGGTGGTATCAATTTCATAGGTATTTTTGCTGATCATGCGGATGCCTGCCCCAAGCTCGCTCAGGATCTGCAGGGATGCCATCACATCGCTGATACAGGGCAGGTTTTCAATCAGACACTTGTCCGCTGCCAGAATAGTGGCCGGCAGGATGGCAACAGCGGCATTTTTGGCACCGCCGATGAGAACATCGCCCGAAAGGGCCTTGCCTCCACGAATAACAAACTTTTCCAAGTGGTGACGCTCCTTTGCGTTGACCGCAGTCTCTGCCCCTGTCAGGGTCAGGGCGGAAGGGCTGTACCGACCGCAAAAAACGCAGCGGTTCAGCTCCCGGCGGCTCGGCCTCCCTGGAGGCAAACCAAGCCACGCTCATTCTAATTATTATACACCTTGCAGTTTCATTTGAAAAGTACCGGGTTTAGTATTTGCATAGTTTGGGCAAAAACTCTGGCGCCGGCAAATTTCTTTTGGTCAGAGTGTTGCATGCCGTTACATACCGCTAAAGAAACTCTGGGCGCTGACCAGCGCGCCGTTGTGCCGCATCTCAAAATGGCAGTGGTTGCCGGTGGAAACACCGGTGGACCCCACATAACCAATGATGTCACCGCGCTCAACCGCCTGCCCCACACTGCATCCCAAGGCCGACATATGCCCGTAAAGCGTGGTCCAGCCGTTCCCATGGTCAATCACAACATAGTTGCCATAACTCCAATGGGAGCCGGCCGTAACAACCTCGCCCGAATCCGAGGCATAGATCGGCGTACCATAAGGCGCACAGATATCAGCGCCATTGTGGTAAGAACTCATCCAGCGGCTTACATAGGTATACTGCGGCACCGGCCACATCCATTCCCCGGTGCCATAGCTGGCGGTCATACCGCTCTGCAGGTGGGTGCCCCGGGTTATATATTCGGTCACCGGCTCAATCAGCGTTTCAACCGATACCGTACTGATTTCGGTCAAGGTGCCGTCAATATAGGTCAGATCCTGCGTGATTTCCTGCAGGCCGTTTTGGCCTTCGGTTGTGACAACCGTCTCGCCGAAGTCATAATCGCTGCTCTCAGTTTCGACTGTGTCGTAGGGGATTTCGCTCGTATAGCTGTCCCGCACAATCACTTTCACCTGCAGCAAGTCCGGGGAAGCCACACCGGTAATCACCTGCTGGCCTTCTTCAAGTTCCTGCTCGGTATCGGTCAATTCCGGGTTCAGGGCAGCCAGCGAATCCCAGGAAACGCCGCTTGCGTCCAGCACGGTCTGAACCGTATCGCCTGCCGCAGCCGTATAGGTCTGCGTACCGCCGCCTTCATTGAGCGCCCGCAGAACCTCCTCATAGGTGGTCAGCGAGTTTTGCAGATATACGCCATCCACCAAAGAGATGTCATGTACAAAACTTACCCGCGCATCGGAATCAGAAGACTGTTCATAGGGCGCTTTGATGGCCTCGAGATAAGCCCGCAGATGGTCGCCGTCATTGAGAATAAACTGCAGGTTCCCATCTACATACACGGCGGTTCCTTCCGTCACCTCAGCACTGGTCGTGCTCAGAATGGCGTTCGCCACCTCTCCTTCGGTCATGGTCTGGGTACCCACTGTAAGGGTATAACTCGGCTCAATCGACCACTGATCGTCCGTGGTCGTATTGCCGCTGGCCTCCATCACGCTTTTTGCAGTGTTGATGCGGTTCTGCACATCGTCGCTGGCATTTTCAAACACCTGCTCGCTTGAAACAAAACCAACCGTTTCACCGCCGACCTGCACTTCCAGTATGTACTGGTTATTCAGCTGGTTGTGAACAATATAGACAAGCGCAGCACACGCCGCAACCGGCAGCAGGTAGGACAACGCATTAAGCGCCACCGGCAAATACAGTTTTGTGCCGCGGCGAAAATACCGGAACTTTTCTTTGCGAATCTCACGGTCGCTCTCCGTCGGCAAAACTTCCGAAAGTTCACCGATATGCCGCATGCCGGATCTGAACCGGCGAAACGGCTCGGTCAGGTCGGTCCATAGGGTGATAATCCCCAGCAGGAACGGCCGCAGGATCAGCAACATCAGCCGGCCCGCCTGCATGGCGACAGCCCTGCATGTTTTCATAACGCTGCGGCCGGCACAGATCAGCATATACTCAAACCAGAAACCAATCTGGTACAGAATATCTCCAATCAGCCTGGCATGGGGCAGCCGCTCTATCAGCCGGCTCAGCTTATGCCGGCGGGCCTGCTTGCGCGTCCTGCGCCGCCAGGAACGCACCGTACGCTGAATGGACAGCTGGTCCATCAGAACCTGCCAGCGGCTGGCGCCGGTGTTTCGATGTTTCGGTTTATCTTCCAGGGGTGAAGGTTTCAAAGGGTGCTCCTTTCCACGCCGTCTGCGCGTGTTTCCATGCCAAGGGAAAATTCCGCCGGCAGTGCTTTGAGAAGCTTGAACAGCTCTGCACCAGAAGGCAGCCCGCAGCTGCACAGCGCGGTATGCAGATCCCCCGGCGCCGGGCTGGTAAACCAGCGAGGCGCCGATGTGACCGGATCATGAAAAGTAAGAATCGCACAGTGCAAGGCATGGCGCTGTATCAGTGCTGTATGGCCACCGTACAGGGTGTCCCCAGCCAGCGGATGGCCCAGGTATGCCATATGGACCCGAATCTGATGGGTTCGGCCCGTCACGGGGCGGCAGGCAATCAACGTGTGGCCGCCGGCAGAGGCCAATACCCACAGCTTTGTGAGGCTGGGCTTGCCGTCCTGACGCACACACCGGCCGATAATTGTATCGCCGCGGCGCGCAATCGGCGCATCCACCGTATGCGGACCGGGTTCGATATTCCCCTCAGCCAGGGCCAGATAGCATTTTGCAGCCGATGCGGCCAATAGCGGCGCGGCAAACGCGTTTTGTGCCAGCAGCACCAGCCCGCTTGTGTTTTTATCCAGCCGGTTCACCGGGCGAAACACGCCGGTGCGGCCTTGCCCGGCAAGGCGGTACAGCCACCCGTTCGCAAGCGTGGCGTCAGGATAATTGAGAGTGGGGTGCACGGCAAGACCGGCGGGCTTATCTACCACAGCGGCGAAGTCATCCTCATACACCGTCTCAAACGGGACAGGCTGGGGTTCAACCGAAGTGGGCGGCTCCGGCGGCAGTGCAAAGGCAACGCATTGCCCGGCATGAACCGGCTGGTCGGTGTGCAGGGGGGCATCATCAGCAAAAAAGCCATTGCCCTGGTGCTTGACCGCTTTGATGCAGGAGGCACTCACCCCCCGCGTGCGCAAAAACACGCCAAGGCGCTGGCCGTCTGCCGACGCCGGCACCGAGAAGCGCAGCCACGGCAAAACGCACACCCCTTTCCCACACATATACGGTTGTTATTATAGCATAAAGCAGCATTCCTTGCAAAGGGCTTGCCAAAATTTCATAGATGTGGTATAAATTAGTGCGTAAACGAGTGGAACATACGGCGGCGGGGCGGCGATGGCAACAGCGACCGCCCTGAGGAAAGTCCGGGCTTCTCAGAGGCATGGCAACTGCTAACGGCAGCCGGGGGTGACCCCAGGGAAAGTGCAACAGAAAGAAACCGCCGCCCATTGAGGCGGTAAGGATGGAAAGGCGAGGTAAGAGCTCACCAGCGCACTGGCGACTTTGCGGCTATGTAAACCCTGTCAGAAGCAACATCCGTATGGGACATATGTGGAAGCCTCGCACGTCCCGGAGATGGCATGCGCTGCGGACCCCTGCGGCCCGCGCGCGGAGCCTTGCGGCAACGCAAGGTCAAGATAGATCGTCGTTTAGTACAGAACCCGGCTTACGGTCCAGTCGTTTCTTTGCAAAAAAGGCCCGCACCTCAAAACAGGGGGTGCGGGCTTTTTTCTGCAGAATCATAAACAGCGCGTTACAAAAAGCAGGGCAGCAACAGCATAAGAATAACGCCGGGCAGCCCCAGCACCGCCGCCACACCGCCGGTAAAAGCATTCACCGGCAGGCGCACACCGGTCCAGGGCGTCAGCAGGGAAACCGCCGCAAGCCCGGCAGCCCCACACAACGCGCTTGTCAGCAAGGCACGCACCGTGTGCCGCTGCGCGGCGGCCGCACGCAGCACAATGACCAGGCAACAGACGCCAACCGCTGTCCAAACCGGAGGCATACCGCTTCACCTCCCCCTGAGTTCACGCAACAGCGCCCGGCAGCGGCATTCCAGCGCCGCATGTTCAAAGATCAGCTGTTCGATCACAAACCGATCCTGGGCGGTTTGAAAGGCGTGGTCATTGGCGCGCAATGCCCGATAAGTCTCCCGCAGCGCTTCCTCGGCGGCCGCCCTTGCGCGGCGACGCCTGCGGGCCGTGCGGTCAGGCCAAACCGTGGGGCGCATCTTCGTTCCTCCTTTCACAGCAAAATGCAAATCAATCCGTCACATCCTTCGTTAATGATGCGCTCCAGCGTCACCTGCAGCCGGTTGCGGGCTGCCTGCGGCATATGCAGCAGTTTGGCCTGCAAGCCTTCGTTGACAAGTTCATTCAAGCTTTTGCCAAATATATTGGTGCTCCACAGTTTACCCGGGTCGTTCTCAAAATCTTTGAGCAGGTCACGGATCAGTTCCTCCCCCTGTTCTTCACTGCCGACGGTGGGGGAAAGCTCGGTATGAATGGTTGCCCGCATGATATGCAGTGAAGGCGCGCTTGCCGAAAGCCGCACACCATATTGTCCGCCCTGGCGAACAATCTCGGGTTCTTCCAGTTTGAGTTCCTCCAGCCCCGGCATCACAATACCGTACCCGGTCGCATCCACCTGGGCCAGGGCGCCCTGGATTTTTTCATAGGCACGCTTGGCGCGGGCCAGCTCCACCACACAGGGCAGCAGGCTCGCTTCGTCCACAATATCCAGGCCGGTCTGCTCACCAAGGATTTTGTAAAACATTGCCGGCGCCAGGCTCACCCGCAGCTGGGCGCTGCCGGTTGCCAGATCCATACCGGTCAGGGCCGTACCTGTCACATACTCGCAGTCAAGCGGCAGCTGGGCGCGCACATCCCCCATCTTCTGCACGCGGGTCGCATAAGCCAGCAGCGCTTCATAGATGGCGCTTTGCAGCCAGTGGCCCGGCTCCAGCATCGGCACCCAGGCAGACATCTGGATTGCCATCTCCTGCACGGGAAATTCGTATAACAATTTTTGCAGGATCTCATCCAGTTGGGCGGCTGTCAGTTCCAGGCAGTTGATCGGTACGACCGGGCGGCCATACCCTTCCTGCATCCGGGCCGCCAGCGTCCGGCTGGCCTCGCTGTGGGGCTCGGTACAGTTCAAAAGGATCAGATAGGGCTTGCCGATCTGCTCAAGTTCATCGATGATGCGATGTTCGGCATCAAGGTACGCCTCTCGCGGCAGGTCGGCAATCGAGCCATCTGTCGTCATCACCAGGCCGATTGTAGCGTGCTCTCGTATCACGCGGCGAGTGCCTGTTTCGGCCGCAAGGTCAAACGGCACGGCCTTATCGTACCAGGGGCTTTTGACAAGGCGCGGCGCACCGTCTTCCTCATGGCCCAGCGCCCCCTCCACCATATAGCCGACACAGTCAATGAGCCGTGCGCGGAAATGCCCGCCCCCCTTGAGCTCGATTTCGACAGCCTGCTCCGGTATAAACTTGGGCTCGGTTGTCATGATGGTGCGCCCGGCCGCCGATTGCGGCAGTTCATCGTTGGCGCGGCTGCGCAGCGCTTCACTTTGGATATGAGGCAGCAGCATCAGTTCGGCGAACCGCTTGATAAAGCTGCTTTTTCCGCTGCGCACCGGTCCCACAACGCCGATATAAATATCACCGCCCGTGCGCTTGGCAATGGTTTGATAAATTTGTTCCTGGGTCAAGGCGTCTCTCCCCTTTCTTAAAGCGCGGCCGGAACCAACAGGCAGACGGGTTCGGCTGTGGTCTGCGGGGCCTCGTCCTCGGTGTTCAGTTTGTTTGCGGCAAGCAGGTCTCCGGCACGGGCATGGTAACGCTTTGCAATGTCGAACAAGCGTTCGCCTGCACGGGCATAATAGAGATAAAGCGCCGGGCCTTCCGCCTTATCGGTAAACTCTTCCCCCAGCGCCACATCCGACACGACCGGGCAGCTCTGCACCTGCAGGAGCAGCCCGTGAACCGCCACCTCCAGATCCACGCGCATCTTGGTTCCGTTGCGTCCGGAATTTACCTGGCTCACATGAACCCCCACCCGCGGCAAAAAGACACCGGGTTCCCCGGGCCAGGTTTCCGGAAGCTGATAGCTGAACGGCTTGTCGTAGCAGGCCATCTCGCCGCGGCCGTCAGCGCATAGCAGATGCGCCACACCTTTGCCGACCAGCCCGGTGGCTGGCGGTGCGCCGGCAGCTTCACAGCGGGTGGCCCCGACAGCGCCGAGTGTTACAAAGCAGCCATACACAACCAGGTCAGGGTCGGGCAGCTCGTCTTCCACCACGACCGGCACCGTCAGGTCCAGCGCAGCCTGCTTGTGCAGCAGTTGACAATCCACAGTGGTCACCGTTGTCTCACACAGCGTCGAATACGCGTCCGCAATGGCGCTGCAGGCAACCGGGCGCCAAAGCTCGGCGTGCAGCATCCAGGTAGCCGTCATTGTCGGGTCCGTTTCATTGCCTTCCGGTGCGGCCAGGCTGGCGGAAAGCACCTCTCCCCAACAGGTGCAGTCATCCCCTTCGGCAGCCCCTTCCACATCCATTGTCAGCTGGACCGGCTGCTCTTTTTGCCTTACCGTAAAAGTCTCCTCCCCTTCGCCGCGCCAGACAATCTCAAGCCGCAAGATCCCCTGGCAGCTGATCTGTCCGTTTTGCACCGTTACCCCCTGCGGTATAAAGCAGCCTCCCATCGACAGAATTGCCTCCCCTGCGCCGGGGAGCGGAAAACTTGCCTGCGCCGTGTAAGTTTTTTCGGACGCAGCCGACAGCACCACACCAGACAGCGTCAGCGGCCGCTGTTCAATACCGCAGTCAGACAAGGCTGCCGGCAGTTCATGCTCCTGAACTACCAGCGCTGCGACACAGAGCGTATAGGCCCCGCGCAGATCAATTCGGTGCTCACTAATCGCGCGGCAGTTGCAGTATTCCACTTCACCCCAGATCTGGGCAGGCCCGGCTGCATACCGGCCGGCGGGTAGCTCGGCCGTTTTTTCAAAGGAAAATTTCTGTTCGGTGCGCCACAGCCGCGCGCCGGCTTCATCGGATTGATAAAGCACCGTACAGCGCAGATATCCATCCCCTTGCCAGCGGGCCCCGGCCACCGCATTGTGCAAAACAACCGGTTCAATCATACACTTGACGATCTTAAACACCGCGGGCAGATAATCCGGGATCAGTATTTCGGTTTCTACCGGCAGTTCCAGCCGTGTTTCCCACCGGCCGCCATAGGCGGCCAGCGTGTTGTTTTCCACCTTCAACTCCATCATGCAGGTCCTCCCTCCATGCAATGTAACTCTGCGGGTTTTCGTTGCATCTATATGCGGGCCCTCTGCGAAATAGGCATAGCACACAATCAAAAAGTGCACCTTCTTTTGCGGCAACTGCCAAAGCGGTGCACAGGCAATCCTGCACTCCTTCGCCCTATCACTTCATGGCTGTTCACCGCCAACCAAAAAACGAGGATGGCCCCCGCGTTAGAGGACCATCCTCGCTTTTTTATACAAGATCGCAATCCATTCCGTGCTCATCCGACAAAACTGAACGTTGCATCGCCGGCCGTTACGTCGATTTCGAGCGTTATCATTCCAGTGCCCTGGCCGCGAATCTCCGTGTTCCAATAGGTCTGCGCGCCATAATTCAGGCTGCCGCCGGTAATATCCGCAATCAGATTATACTCGGTTTCCTGACCAGCCAGTCCCACCTGCATGGTGCCGGCACGAACATCAAATTCCCCTTCACGGCTGGCTTCGAGCCGGTTAACCGTGATTCCACCGGCGTTGGTTTCCATCCCGGCGGAACCGGCCGTGACCGATTCCACTTCGATGGATCCTGCGTTGGTTCCAAGGTCCACCTCATTCGCCGTGAGGGCGGTTGCAACCACCGAGCCCGCATTGGTCTCAATATCGATCGACTGCGCTTCCACCGCGCCCAGCGTTACCTCTCCGGCGTTGACACTGATATCCAGTTCCTGCAACGTAAGATCCGGTATTGAAACACTGCCTGCATACAGCTCAAAATCCATATCCTTGGTGGATACGTCTGCCGGCAGGGTCAGGGTTGCCGGGACCGGAATCAGGGTTCCCTGGTTTCTGAGGTCATCGCGATTGCCAAGATAGAGCTTGGCCTCCCCATCGCTTTCACGCCGCACAACCACCTGGTCCTGCGGCAGCTCGGGGGCGGAAACAACCGGCCATGCAACGCCCGGATCGACTTCGACAGTCAGATCAACGTTATAGATATCTATTTCCAGTTTGCGCAGATCGGCCCCGAGAGAAACCGTACCGTTGGATGCGGTTTCTGCGGTGCCGCTGCCGGCCGTTGGCTGCGGAAGGCTTTCGGCCGAACCACCCGAGGAACCGGCAACCGGCTCGCTTTCAACCGCCGCGGTGGTCTGGGCTGTAAAGCTGCCAAACGCCAGGCCTCCCAACAAACCAGCAATGATAGGAACAACCACCAGAACCGCCACAACGACCAGCAACACAATCATCGGCGTGGACAGCTTACGACGACCAGACGGCTGCGCAGCGGCATAAATCGGGTTGCCAGCTGCCTGGTCGCCCGGGTTGACGCCGGCTTCCTCCAAAATTTTGCGGGCAACCTGCTGTGGCGTTCCCAATTCATGGATGGCCTCGGCCTCTTTTTCGGGGCCGGCGGAAACGAAATATTCCTCATAATAGTTCATCGCATCGCGGCGCTCCTGTTCCGGCAAAGCGGAAAGCAGCCGCTCGAGCTCGGCAAGGTATTCATATTTGGTCATTGTGATTTCCCCCCAAACAACAGATTCACTTTTTCGCTGTAGTCTTTCCACTCTGCTCGGTAGACATCCAGCTGTTGCAGGCCTTTGGCGGTCGGTTCGTAATAGCGGCGGTTCCGGCCGTTGACTACTTCATCGTGGGCGGTTAGGAAGTCATTTTTTTGCAGCCGGCGCAATGCCGGATACAGCGCTGACTCAGACAGATCAAGCACTTCTTTGACCTGCTGGGTAATCCGGTACCCATAGGTACCGTTTTTTTCCCGTGAGACAACCGCCAGCACAATAGCATCCAACAGCGCCGCGCTGGAGGTAAAGGTCATGCGGCCCTCCTTTCCAACACAGACAAGCCGTGTTTCTTGCAATGTTGCATCTTGTTGTATATTATATAACATATAATATGGGGAAATGCAATAGGTTTTCCAAAGCTTTATAATTTGTTCAAAAAGATCCTGCCGGCATAGCATCGGGCAGGATCTTTTTAATCAGCAGCTGCGCCGCTGTCTATCAAAAAAAGTAGCCCCCGCCTGAGGGAAGGCGGGGGCCGGAGAAAGGAGGAGAAGAACACATGAAAAAGTGGGATTAGCTTTGCTTGCAACTAAATTGTAACCGTTTTGAAACCAGATGTCAAGTGATTACAAAGGAAAAGTTGTAAAAAAATTGTAACCATTTATTTTGGTGCTCTGCTCTTTCCCCTTATCTGCGCGGTGCGAGCGTTAGGCTGGCTTCAAAACAGCACTTTCCCTGTTGATCGCCTGCAAAATACCACTGTCGCGGGGCTGTCTGGGCACGGCGCAGTGCAAACTGCCCACCGCGGGGCACCTCTTTATGATAGTAGATCACAAGATCCTGCACATACGCCGCATCCAGCACGCCGGCCGGCAACGCATCGCAGACAACATCAATATACCGGGCGTTGTTCATATGCCCGTTCATATCGCACTGGCTATAGGAAGCCGTGTACAGTCCCACTGCTTCACAGTCTTCAGGGCCGGCTTTTTCCATCTTCATCGGCAGTTCTTCCGGCACCTGGGCAGCCCAATGGGCGGAGGCAAACTCTTCCGGGTGCTTGCGCAGAATCATCCGCTTGTCCGTATCAATCAGCACCCAGCGGCTGTCTACCGTGGCAATTAGCGCCTTCTGTTCGTCATAGACCATTGTAATGCGTTTGTTCACCGCACGTTTGAGCGCTTCCGGTTTGGTGACAAGGGTCAGATACTCGTCCACACGGGGAACCCGATCAAAATGCAGCGCCTGTTTGACCAATACATAGGCCGTATGGGTGCGGGCGTACAGCGCATCGTTCAGGCCCAGCAAAATCGCATGCTCGCCCGCAATTTGCTGGGCATAGCGCAGCATGGATGCCGGCTGCACCTGGCCAAAGCAGTCTCCGTCGTGGCGGTAGACCTGAAATTTCTCGGTAAATTCGGTCATGTCTTGGGGCATTGGTCTGTCTCCTTGGGGTAGGGTTCAGTATTCATCGCGCATTTTCCGGCGCACTTTCCGCCAAATGTTGAAGCCTGAAAGCAGCACTGCGGCAACCAGGAACAAAATCACCATCCAGCCGTTGCCGTTTTCGTCATAGCTTTTCATTTCGCTCCATTGGGCGTCCATCTCAGCGTTGACATCATCGGGCAGTGTGGTAAAGACCTCGGCTTTGGACATAACTTCTTCGCCCGGATAAGCTATCGGACTGTACTTAAGGTCGTCATCAAGCTGTTCCCAAACTGCCGTCAGCGGGGTGGAGTACCCGATATAATCGCAGTTGGCAGCGCCAACCGAAGTTTCGCACATATAATTGATAAAGATTTCAGCCGCTTCTTTGTTGCGGCTGGTCGCCGGGATACACATGCTGTCAACAAAGAAGTTGACGCCCTCTTCCGGGTGTACAAAGGCAAGGTCGGGGTTGTCGGCGATCATGGTCAGCGCATCCCCGGCATAGTAGGGGGCCAGAGCCGCCTCTCCCCCTTCCATCTTGTCAAAAATTTCGTCCATAACATAGGCCTGCACAACCGATTTCTGGGCCTGCAGTTCCTGCATGACAGTATCGACTTCTTCTACGCTTGCCGGGTTCAAGGAAAGGCCGAGCTTTTTGGCGGCAATCGCATAGGCATCGCGGGAATTGTTGAACATCAATACGTTGTTGGCATACTGCACATCCCACAGCGCCGACCAGCTTGTGGGGGCTTCCTCTACCATCGTCGTATTATAGATCAGCCCTGTTGTCCCCCACATATACGGTACGCTATAGGTATTGTCAGGGTCAAAGTCCCAGCCGAGGTACTCTTCCCCGATTGCGGCAATGTTTGGGATATTATCATAATCGAGCGGGGCCAGCATATCTTCGGCAATGAGCCGGCCCACCATATAATCTGACGGCACAATGACGTCATAGCTTGCGCCGCCCGACTTCATCTTGGCATACAGGCTTTCATTGGAATCAAAAGTCGTATAGTTCAGATGGATTCCGGTCAGTTCTTCAAAAGCGGAAAGGACATCGACGCTTTCATCCGAGCCGTCTGAAATATAAAGCCCCCAATTGTAGACGTTAAGGGTGATGTTCTCTGCGGCCAAACGGTCCCAGTCGTAATCTCCCGAAACGATGATATCCTCTCCTACCGTGATGGGGCCGGCCGCGCGGGCAGGCAGGGCGCCGGCGCACAGCAGAACCGCTGCGGCCAGCGTCGCACACAGTTTGAAGTTCTTCATCTTCCCCCGCCTCCTTTACGCTTCAGCCGCGCTTTTGCGGATCGCGGCCTGGTTGCGGCGGTAGGCGCGCCCATCCATCGCGTTCGAAACCAGGATAATCGAAAGGATCACAAGGAACATCACGGCGGAGAGCGCATTGATCTCAGGGCTGACACGGCGGCGGGTCATTGAGTAAATGGCAATCGGCAGCGTTTGCATGGTACCGCAATTGAAATAGGAAATCATGAAATCATCGATCGAGTAGGTCAGGCAGATCAAAAAGGCTGACAGAATCGCCGGTGTAAGCTGCGGCAGAATCACCTTAAAGAAAGCCTGCGAAGGCGTGCAGCCCAGGTCAAGCGCTGCATTGTACAGGCTTGCGTCCAACTGGCGAAGTTTGGGCGCCACATTGAAGATGACATAGGGGACATTGAAGGTAATATGGGCAACCAGCAGCGTCGCCCAGCCAAAGATACCGCCTTCACCGCCAAGGCCGGCACGCTGCAGCAGCACAAACATCAGCATAAGCGAAACGCCGGTGATGATTTCAGGGTTGACAACCGGCACATAGCTGATGTTGTTGATAACCAGCTGGGCGCGCCGTCCCATCGCATTGATCCCAATTGTCGCCAGCGTGCCAAGCACCGTCGCCACCACTGACGAAACGACTGCCAGAACAATGGACAGCCCCAGCGCCGAAAGGATCATTTCATTGTGGAAAAGGCTGCGGTACCAATCCAGCGTAAAACCGGTGAAGACGGCACGGCTGCGGTTTTCGTTGAAACTGTATGCGATGAGCACCGCAATGGGCAGATACATAAAGCCGAAAATCAGCACAATATAAGTGCGCTGCAACAGGCGCTTGTGTTGGGTTTTCATTACATCACGCCCTCCATTTCGGATTCATCAAAACTTGAAGTAAAGCTCATACAGAGCAGCACAATCACCATAAGCACCAGGCTCATTGCCGAGCCGAGGTTGAGATTGTAAGAATTGCCGAGGAACTGCAGTTCGATCAGATCGCCGATCAGCAGATTGGAACCGCCGCCAAGCATTCGGCTGATGATAAAGGTGGACACCGCCGGCACAAACACCATCGTAATGCCGGTGGCGATACCGGGGCCGGACAGAGGGATCAAAACTCTGGTAACCACCTTGAAGGTGTTGCAGCCAAGATCCTGCGCCGCCTCAATCACCGAATCGTCAATTTTGGTCATCGCCGTATAAAGCGGCAGAATCATATAGGGCAGGTAGTTATACACCATGCCAAGCACAACCGCGCCCGAAGTGTTGATCATCTCGACCGGGCCCAGGCCAAACAGGCCAAGCAGCCGGTTGATCAGGCCGTTTCGCTCAAGCAGAGTCATCCAGGCATAGGTACGCAGCAGAAAGTTCATCCACATCGGCAGCATGACGAGCATCAGCATGATGTGCTGCTTGTTCGCCCGCAGGCGGGACAGAAAATACCCAACCGGAAAAGCCAGCACCAGGCAGATGATGGTTGCCTCGGCCGCGAGCAGCAGACTGCGCGCAAAGACCGAAGAATACCGCCCAATGGCGGCGAGGTTTTCAAGCGTTGGCTGTCCCTCGCTGTTGGTCAGCGCGTACCAGATCACAATGAAGAGCGGAACCACAATAAAGGCGGCCATCCAGACAAGATAGGGCGCCGCCGCCCAGCGGGAAGCTTTGGAACGGATCATGCGGCGTCAGACCTCCTCTTTTGCCATGATGTGAATCTCATCAGGGCCGATGTTCATACCGATCCATTCCCCGGGCTGGCTGGCCTGGGTTGAATGGATCAGCCATTCCTTGCCCTCAACATCGACATGCATCTCAAAATGGACGCCTTTGAAGATAACTTCCCGCACAAGGCCGGTCAGCATGCCAGCCGAAGGCGGCACGATCACAACATCTTCCGGCCGAACAACAACCTGCACCGGTTCATTGCGCTGGAATCCGCGATCCACACAAGTAAACTCGTGCCCAGCAAAGCTCACAAGGAAATCCTTCAGCATAATGCCATCCACAATATTGGAATCACCAATAAAGTTCGCGATGAAGGCGTTCTGCGGCTCATTATAAATATCTTCGGGGCTGCCGATCTGCTGGATTTTGCCCTTGTTCATAACGACGACCGTGTCGGACATGGTCAGGGCTTCCTCCTGGTCATGGGTGACATAGACAAAAGTGATGTTCATCTCCCGCTGCAGGCGCTTGAGCTCAAGCTGCATCTCCTTGCGCAGCTTTAAGTCCAGCGCTCCGAGCGGTTCGTCAAGCAGCAGCACACGCGGTGAGTTGACCAGGCTGCGGGCGATTGCCACCCGCTGCTGCTGACCGCCCGAAAGCTGGTGGATGCTGCGGCGCTCAAAGCCTTTAAGGCCGACTGTTTCCAGCATTTCAAGCACCTTGGATCGGATCTGGTCTTCGGGCAGCTTGCGCAGCCGCAGTGCAAACGCCACATTTTCAAACACATTGAGATGCGGGAAGAGCGCATACTTCTGGAACACCGTATTGACCTGACGCTTGTAGGGCGGCAGGTTTGTGATATCCTTGCCGTCAAACAGAACACGGCCGGAGCGCGGGGACAAAAAGCCGGCGATCACGCGCAGAGTTGTGGTTTTTCCGCAGCCCGAAGGCCCCAGGAACGTAACAAACTCCTTGTCATGTATATCGAGCGAGAGGCCGTCCAGGATACGCTCGCCGTCAAAATCGACAACAATATCCTGCAGGGATACAACCAGCGACTCATTCATTTACACGTCCTCCTGTCTTGGGCTGCACCGCACAGCCCCGGCGGCGCGCCGCAGCTTATACTGCGCAGCGGCACCATTGCCTTTTTATCGAACAAACACAAAATTCATTATACCGCCTTGGGGTGATGTGTCAATCACTTTTTTGCAAAATTGAGGAAAAGAAATCGTATTTTTCTCTTCTGCACATCAAAAAGCCGCGCGGCTGCGCGGCTTTTGATGTGCAGTTTATGCGGCTGGCGGCAACGCCAGCGAAATGGTTAACGTACTTCCCTGCAAACTGGCTGTAACTGTGCCGCCCATTGCCTCGGTCAGCTGGCGCACAATTGCCAGCCCCAGCCCTGCCCCGCCACTGCCGCCGCGGCGGGCCGGGTCCGCCCGCCAGAAGCGATCAAAGATATGGTCGGGATTCAGCGCGGCGGGTTCTGGCACCGGGTTTACAAAGAGCAGCTTTCCTGACTGCCAGCGGATTGAAAGGCTGCCCGCGCCGTGCTGCGCGGCGTTGAGAATCAGGTTGCGAAGCACCCGGCCAAATGCATCCGGGTCTGCCTGTACGCTCCCCGCCTGGTCGGGCAGATCAAGGGCGGGTTCCAGGCCGGCCGCTTCGAGCTGCGGATACAGCGCGGCAAGCGCCTCACAGAGCGCCGGCCAGATTGCAATAGGCCGGCAGGCCAGCGGCGGAGCCGAGCCGGCATTGAGCCGGGTGTACAGGAACAGTTCGTCCAGCAGGGTTTCCAGGTCCGCCAGCCGCCGGGCGATGACAGTCAGGTGCTGCTGGCGGCGCACAGGGTCCTGCTCACCACGCAGCAATTCCAGATAGCCGCTGGCTGCCGCAAGCGGTGTGCGGATATCATGGCTGACCGCCGCCATCGTGGTTTGCAGTTCGGCACCGGCACGGCGGGCATCCAAAGCGCGCGCCTGGCTTTTATCCAGCCTTCGGTTGATTGCGCGGCAGGCCCGCAGCACTGAAGTCAGCCGCACTGCCGCCGGCAGCCGGATGTTCGAATCCTCATCGGTTGCCTCCAACAGGTCGGCCCAGGCATTCAGCTGGCGCAGCACCCGCATCAGCAGCATACCAAGCAGCAAAACTGCAAACGCCAGCGCCGCAAGCACCAGATACAGCATGGTTGTTCCCCTTTCCGCAAATTCAGACGCTGTCCCGCAAAGCTAGCACCAGATGGGCAGCCGCGCTGTACAGCGCCCCCCAGACAAGGCAGGCCGCGGCCAGTACGGCGCAAGCCGGCAGTGTCAATTCAGGGTTAACCTGCCGGCCGAGCCCGTACAGCGTAAAGTGTCCGAGCGACGGTACCCCCAGCTGCACCCCAAGGAAAGAGACGAGCTGGGCCACCATCCCGCTTCCAAGCAGAACCACCGCAAGCGCCATACTCCACTCTCGCCGCAAAAGCAGCGCCAGGAACTGTACACAAAGCGCCACCGCCCAGCTGATCAGGGCGCCCCCAAGATACAGGACCGCCCAGCCGGCCGGGCTGCCCCAGTCCGCAAACACGGTCAGCGGTTTGCACAGGATGGCGAAGAGGAAAACCGCCGTCTGCGGTACAAGTGCCAGCACCAGCAGCGAGAGCGCCCGCGCGCCGAGGTATGGCCCGGCGTCGCCGAGAATCGGCAGAATGTTCTTGACCGCGCCATCCGAATAATCGGCCAGGCAGAAAAGCCCGGCGCTGATGCCAACAGAACTCAACCACAAATTGCTATCATACAAAATGTGGTAAACGAAGTCCAGCATGGTGCGGCCTGCCAGTTCCTCCCACTGGGCAGCGTCGATCACCGCCCCCTGCCCTTGCAAAACGGGAAGTACCGAAGGGTGAAAGACACAGACAAGGATAAGATAGACGCACGCCAGCGCGGCAATATATCCAAAGCTGGTGACAAGCAGCCAACGGCTTTTGCACATGCGGCGCCAATCAGCGCGAAACAGATTATACATAAGCCCTCCTTACGCCAGGTCTCGCCAGCTCAGTACAAGCCGGCTGCCCAGCAGATAGACAGCCGCCCACCCGGCGCAGACAGCCAGGGTAACGGCGTAATCCGCCGGCACAAAGGTCAGGCCAACCGCCTGGCTGCGGGCCGAGATCGTCCACTGCTCCAGCGGTTGCCACCCCAGCGCCCTGCGCACCTGCCCCAGCGCCGAGACCAGCAAGCCGCAGCCGAATATTACGCCCAGCAGCACGGTCACGCCTTCCCGCCGGAAAAGGATGGAGACAAACATCATACAAAGCGACATGGCCCAGCCCAGCAGCAAACCACTGCCGTAAAGTTGCAGCCAATCCAGCACGGTACCGCCCCATGCGGGAAAGATTGAAAGAGGTTTGCATACCAGCGCAAACAGAAAGAGCGCGCCTTCGATGCCGGCCACTATGACAAACAGCGAAACAGCTCGTGCCCCAAGGTAGAGCCAGGGGTTGCCCAGCAGCGAAAATATGTTTTTGGCTGCTCCGTGGGTAAAATCTTCCGTACAGAAAACGCCGGACAGTTCCGCCGTCATCAGCAGCCACATGGCGCCGTTAAACAGCATGCCGTGCAGATATTCAAGTACCGACATGTTTTGCATCCGCTCAGCCTGCGCATAGTCATCTGCCACCACCTCGGCGCCCTGGGCGGCCATCTCACTGAGGTTTTCCGGGCTAGAAACCAAAAGCATCAACACATAGCTGAGCAACATCATCCCGATGAGCAGAGCCATGCCGATAAACAGATACCCCTGCCGGCAGGCCCTGCGCAGGTCCATTCGGATCAATTCAAACATCGGCCGGACCTCCCATCAAAGAGAGGAAGTAATCCTCGAGTTCCTGGCGGTGGACGCCGATGCCCCGCACCGGAACCCCGGCGCCGGCCAGCGCTGCGGTGATTGCCGCCGGGTCAGCCGGGTCAAAAATATGAACTTCCCCTTCCGGCATCACTTCATAATTGTGCAGGTGCAAGCGCTCTTCCAGCAGCGCCGCCGCACGGTGCGGCTCGGCTGTCTGCAGGGCGATATAATCGCGGCACTGGGCGTCAAGCTCTGCGGCCGAAATCTCTCGCACCATCTTTCCTGTGCGCAGGATTCCGTAGCAGGTCGCAATCTTTTCAAGTTCCCCCAAAATATGGCTGCTGACCACAATGGTCACACCGCGCTCTGCCTGCAGGCGGGTCAACAGGGCGCGTACATCGTGGATTCCCTCCGGGTCAAGGCCGTTGGTCGGCTCGTCCAGCAGCAGCAGATCCGGGCTGCCCACCAGCGCAAGCGCCAACCCTAACCGGCGGCGTTGGCCCATAGAGAATTTTTTGCAGGCTTTGGTACCCATATCCTGCAAACCGGTTTCCGCCAGAACACGGTCAACGGCCTTTTCCTCCTCGTCGAGACCGAGTGCGATTGCCTTAAGCATACAGTTTTCCCGTGCCGAAAGGTTGGGGTAAAGCCCGGCATCCTCAATCAGAACGCCGAGCCGCCTACGGGCGGTCGGGTCCTGCAGGGGGCGCCCGAACAGTTCGATCTGGCCGGCAGTGGGCCGGGCCAGGCCTGCAAGCATTTTGAACGTTGTGGATTTGCCGGCGCCGTTCTGGCCGATAAACCCGTAAATAGCTCCCTGCTCCACCTGCATATCCAGGTGGTCAACCGCCGGTTTGCCGCGGTAGCGCTTGCACAGCCCGGTGGTGCGGATAACGGTTTTCATAGCATCAACTCCTCATTCAGTATGCCCTTATCCTACCAGACCATGGGAAAGCTATCGCCAAGAAAAGATAAAGAAAGTATAAAATCCATACGCTCTCTGCACGCTTATTCCAGCTTAAAACCAATTCCCCAGACCGTCTTGATATAGCCGTCAGTTCCTGTGGGGCGCAGCTTGGCCCGGATATTAGAAATATGGACGTTGATGGTTTTGTCCTCAACAAAGTAGGCCTGGTTCCAGACCCGCTCAAAAATTTCCTGCCGGGTAAAAACTTTTTGCGGACGGGCCGCCAGCAGCGCCACAATCTCAAATTCATGCAGTGTCAGCACTACCGGCTCCCCTTTGACAGTCAGGGTACGGGTTTCTGTATTGATTGTCCAATCTTTATATGTAAGGGCTGCTTCATGCCCGCCGCTGCCGCCTGCGTGCCGAAGCTGTACCCCGATGCGCAGCCAGAGTTCCTCAAGCGAGAACGGCTTGGTCATGTAATCGTCGGCGCCAAGGCCGAAAAGCTCCGCCTTATCCTCAAGCGCCGTGCGGGCTGACAGCACAATGACCGGCAGGGCCGCATCCCGGCGGATCTGCGCAATCAGCTGCTGGCCCGAGATTCCGGGCAGCATAAGGTCAGCCACTACAAGGTCCAGCCCACCCTGCTGCCAATACAGTCGGCCTTCGGTGCCGGAAAACGCCTGGGTACAGGCGCAGCCTTTTTGGGTCAGATATTCGCAGATCGCGTTGTTGATATCAGTATCATCTTCCACAATCAAAATCCGGGGCATGCAAAGGCTCCTCTCTATTCCATAATAAAGGGATCGTTAACTTTTTTATGATACCGCAAAATCAATTTTTTGCAAAGGGGGTTGACATCTGGCGCAGATCGTGTATTATTGTATTAAGATGCTAACACAATAATACAGGAGGTGGTTGCATGAACTGGACCATCACCGGCGACCGCCCGGTGTATCTGCAATTGATCGAACAGCTGGAACTGGCGATTATAACCGGCCAGCTTGGCCCCGGCGCGCGGGTTCCCCCGGTACGGGAGCTTGCCGCCGAAGCCGGCGTAAACCCCAATACGATGCAGCGGGCCTTGCAGGAGCTGGAATCCCGCGGGCTGCTGCAAACGCAGCGCACAGCCGGTCGTACCGTCACAGCGGACATTGCCAGACTGAACGCGGTGCGTGACGCCCGGGCCCGGCAGCGTGCGGCCGAATTCTTGGCAGAGATGCAGGCGCTGGGCATTGGGGATGAAGAAGTTCGCGCACTGTTAACAGAACCGGCGGCCGATGCCTGCGCCGCCCCACCCGCAAAGGAGGAATCACAATGACCCCTGTTTATGAGGCTGCTGCTCTGACCAAGCTCTACGGCCGCAAAACCGCCCTGAACAATGTCAGCTTCACAGTGGAAGCCGGTCGGTTGGTCGGGCTGCTCGGCCCAAACGGCAGCGGCAAAACCACTCTGCTCAAAATATCAGCCGGTTTGCTGACCCCGACCGTCGGCCTTGTGCGGATTGCCGGGAACCAGCCCGGCCCCGCCACAAAGGCCGTGACCAGCTACCTACCCGACCGCATGGCCCTGCCGACCGAATTCCGGGTAGACGACGCCGTGGCGTTCTATCACGATTTCTTCCTTGATTTTGACGCCGCCAAGGCCGACGCGATGCTGCGGGATCTCAAACTGGAACCCAAACAGCGGATCAGTGCCATGAGCAAAGGCACCCAGGAGAAGATGCAGCTCTGCCTGACCATGAGCCGTGCCGCCAAACTATACCTGTTGGATGAACCGCTCGGCGGCGTTGATCCGGCTGCGCGGGAGTATATCCTCAACACCATCCTGCGCAATTATTCCGAGGACGCAGCTGTCGTGATCTCAACCCATCTGATTGAGGATATTGAGACCGCACTTGACGAAGTGCTGCTGCTGCGTGAAGGGTCCCTACTGGCCCACCAGAACGTCGATGCCCTGCGCGAGGAAAGTGGCAAAAGCCTGGATGAGTACTTCCGGGAGGTATTCCGGTGCTAAGGAAGCTTTCACAAATCGCCAGGACAAATTCTCTCATTGAAAGGCGGTATGATTTATGAATAAACTGCTCAAGTATGAAGCCCTGGCCGTGGGGCGGGTTCTTGTGCCGGTATGGTTGGGGGCGTTTGCGCTCTGCCTGCTCGCGGCAGGAATCAATGCGCTGCAAAGCGCGCTCCCGGCTGCCACACACCTGACCGTTGTGATGATTTTGCAGGTTGTTGTGGAGCTGCTCGCTGCGCTTTCTTTTTTGGCCGTGATGGCTGCCGCCGTGATTGTGAATGTGCAGCGTTTTTACGCGATGCTCGGCACCCGCGGGTATCTCTATTTCAGCCTGCCGGTCAAGCCCTGGCAGCAGATTGCGGCCAAGCTGCTCTGCGCCTGCGGATCGACGGTGCTTTCGGTTCTCGCCCTATTCCTGTGCGGCTTTGTTCTTGGGCTCGGCACGGCGGACAGCACAGGCGTTTCGTCGGATTTTGCCCCCGTCCGGGTCGATCCCGATTTTTCGATCCTGCGGATTGACGGACAACCGATCCAGCTGCCGATTTCCGCGATAAGGCTGTATCTGGCGGCACTCATGCTGCTGATGCTCACGGCCGGTTACCTGTTCTTCTATCTCTGCATCGCCATCGGCGCGCAGTGGGCGCAGCACCGGCTGGCGGCAAGTGTCATCGCTTACTTTGTGCTGACCTTTGTGCTGCAGTTTGTGGGGGTTGTTGCTCTGCTTGCGCTGGCGCTGTTCTATGTTTCGGATATCGGCATTATGGTGCGGGGCTACCAGCCTTCGGACGCCGTGCTTTTCTTCCCGTTCCTGAGCGGAATCCTCTTGCTTTTTGTGGCGGCAAATGCTATCCTGTGGATAGTTACCCAACACCTGATCAGTAAAAAATTGAACCTGGGCTGAGTCCGTCTGCTCATCCCAACATAAAGGAGTATCTGTATGGAAAAGCGTGAATATCTCTGCCCCAAATGCGGCTGCCGGCAGTACGAAGCCGACCGTCTCCAGGCAACCGGCGGCAACTTTGCCAAACTGTTTGATGTGCAAAACAAAAAGTTTGTCACCGTAAGCTGCTGCCAGTGCGGTTATACCGAGCTGTACCGCGAAACCGGCGGCGACGGATGGGATGTGCTCGACTTCTTTATGGGCAACTGATCCCTGATCCTATGATGCAAAAAGGCCGCCGGCCCTGCAGTTTCCTTTCCGGGAAACGCGGGGGCCGGCGGCCTTCGCTATGGTTTGGGTTTGGCGGCAAGGCCGATCAGGCCGGGATAAAATCAAAATCGATACGGCCGAGCGGCACATCAGCCCCGGTAACTTTGATCTTGATCGCATCGCCAAGCATCCAGTGACGACCAGTCAGCGGGTCGTAGAGGCGGACGCCTTCGGTGACGGTGGGCTCGCCCTTGCAGAGCTGAGCAGCCGGGATAAAGCCCTCGACGGTGTTTTCGAGCGCGACAAAGACGCCGCGCGGCGTCACGCCCGAAATCGTGCCCTCGTATACCTCACCAATGCGGCTGTGCATATACTCGGCCTTGTAGCAGTCCTCCACATCCCGCTCAATCCGCACAGCAGCAGTCTCCTGCTGGCTGGACTGCACGCTGGCACGGGTTGCAAACTCGGTATAATCCTTGACCAGGCGATCCTGCGCGGTCCCAACAAGCATATCGGTCAGGATACGGTGGATGGCAAGGTCAGGGTAACGGCGGATCGGGCTGGTAAAGTGGGCGTAATCTTTGAGCACAAGGCCGTAGTGGCCGAGCGGTTCGGGGCTGTAACGCGCCTTCATCATGCTGCGCAAAATGCCGGTGTGTACCGGGATGCGGATGGGTTGGTCGCGGGTTTCATCCAGAATCCTTGAAAGTTCAAGCTGGGTCGGCACCTCGCCCTGGAAATGGACGTTGAGCCCGCAGGCCTTGAGAGTTTCGCGCAGGCGCTCCATTTTCTCCGCATCAGGGGCTTCGTGAACGCGATACACGAACGGCACTTTGTGGGTACGGCCCGCGTTGGCCGCACACTGGTTTGCCAGCAGCATAAACTCCTCAATCATACACTCGGAGGTGCCGCGGCCGCGCTTGACGATATCAATGCAGCGGCCGTCTTCATCCATGACAAGCTTGGCTTCGTCGGATTCGATTTCCATCGCGCCGCGTTCCCGGCGCAGGGTCAGCCGCTTTTCATACAGTTCCTGCATGGCCGGCAGCTGCGCGAGCACCTCGGCGTACTTTTCTTTCAAACCGTCGTCCGCTGTGTCTTCCAGCAGGGCGTTGATCTCTTTGTACACGCCCTTGACCCGGCTGCGGATTACGGTTTTGACAAATTGATAGCTGTGGATGTTGCCCGCATCATCGAGCCGCATCAGGCAGGAAAACGCCAGCCGATCCACACCTGGGTTCAAGCTGCAGATGCCGTTCGAAAGCTGGGTCGGCAGCATCGGGATGACCTTATCGGCGTAGTAGATGCTGGTCGCGCGGGCGAACGCCTCGTCGTCAAGCGCCGAGCCGGGCTTGACATAGTGGCTGACATCGGCGATGTGGACGCCGAGCTCAAAACCGCCGTCCTGCAGCTTCATCAGACTGATCGCGTCGTCGATATCCTTTGTTTCGGCGCTGTCGATCGTGAAGATCGGCAGCCCGCGCAGATCCATACGGTTGGCTGCCTCGGCCGCATCGATCACGGCATCGTCATAGGCTGCCGCTTCGGCGAGGACTTCCTCGGGGAATTCCTGGCGCACATCACGGCCATAGAGAATCGCCTTGGCGCATTCGCTCGCATATTCCGAAGAACCGAACCGCTCGGTTACCGCCGCACGGTGGTCGGCATGGCGGTTTCCGCGGGCGGTCAGCAAGGCGCCGACTTTATCGCCAATCTGTGCGCCTTCGACACCGTCTTTCTGCAGGATAATATGGACATTGCGGCAGCCGTCCGGCTCAACCGCAAGGCGGCCATCCTCGGTAACGGTGACCGTACCCGCAAAACTGTTGTGCGGGGTGGTGATCTCAACTACCTCGCCTTCGGCGCTGCCTTCCACACGGGGGCGGTCGAACAGTTTGACGAGGATTTTATCCTGCGGCATTGCGCCGTGCAGCGCGCGGCCGGGGATAAAGATATCGCCGGTGCCATCGTCCCGTGTTGCGAAACCAAACCGGGCCGCAAGTTTGACCAATGTGCAGGGGATGGTTGCGGGGGCGGCCTCGTTTTCCATTGTGGCCAAGCCCGGGGCATACCGCCCGTCCTGCGAAGTCAGCAGACCAAGGGCCACCATCCCCGATACAGTACTGCGCAGCCGGCTGTTATCCACCTGCAGGTTGTTCTGCAGTTCGCGCAGCGTGTGCGGGCGCCGCTTGACGGCGGCCAAAATGTTCTTTTGCAGTTGTGTCATTGTATTCTCCTCCCGAACGTCGCCCTGCCGCCCGGCAGGGCCCTTCCAGCTTGCGGGGCACAGCATCCCGGCCGCCGCAGCTACTTTCCCATGGTGCATCCGATACAGTGTAAAGCAGGCTGAAGATTTTCTCAGATGCTCTCTTATATGCTTCCCACAAAAAACGGCCCGCGAAACATCGGCGGGCCGTTCGATGGCAAGAACAGATTACAGGCGGCTGTTAACCACGCTGACCACCAGCGCAGCGACCATGAAAACCACACCCAGCACACGGGTCAGTTTGGCCAGCTTGGCATCAAGGCCACGCTCCCGGCCGGCAGCCATGAAGCTGTTGTCGCCCATGATGGCGGCAGACAGACCCTGGCCCTTCTGTTCCTGTGCAAGGGTGAAAACAATGATCAGCAGGCAGGCAATAATCAGTACCACACCGACGATGATTTCATAAATTTCCATTCATAGCACTCCTTCAAAGTCTCATGCAGTGTATACTATACCACATACAGCCGCTGATTGCAAGGGTTTGCTGCAAGAAAACCGGATTTCCGGCGTTCTCGGCTTCAAGCGGCCCTGTTTATGGTTCCGTGCGATGGCTGCGGCGATACTGGGTCGGGGTTTGGCCCAACGCCTTTTTGAAAAGCCTGGCAAAATAGTTCACATCCAATATCCCCACCTGTGCCGCAATGGCCGCTACGCTTTGCTTGGTGCCCACCAACAAATGGGCCGCACGCTGGGTGCGCTGGGTGTTGATATAATCAATCAGCGTTGTACCTGTTTCCCTTTTGAACAGGTTGGAAAGATAACTGGGGCTGATATAACACATGGCAGCCAATGATTTCAAGGAAAGCTCTGTATTTAAGTTCAAGTTGATGTGGTTGATTACCTTTTGGACCAAAGGCGAATACGCTTTCAGAGAATATTCACGCACATACGCACAGTATTCACGCACCATATCGGACAGCAGCCGGCTTCGATCGGAAGCGGAGAGGTTTTCAATCCGGCGGGCATAGCGGCCGGATATCTCATCAATATAATAAGGGTGCACCGTGCTGCCCTCGATCGTTTTGCGAAACAACGTATTAAACACCGTCAGCAAAGATTTTGTCTGCTCCGGCGTATCGGAAAAGCGGCCCTTTATGCGGAACCTGCCCATCAGGTTCATCGCCAGCAGGGCGGCTTCGGTATCACCGCGGCCTATCGCTTCCAGCAGGCGGTTTTCTGCCGCATAACGGCGTTCCAGCATTGCTGCCGGGATTTCCTGCTCAAACGCCGGTTCGTTGAAATAGCGGGTATCCGGGCGGAAATTCAGCGGCAAAAACTCCTGCGTTTCCCGCACCTTCATGCCTTCCGCCGGATTGATCATCGAAACCAGCGCCGTAATCTGCGGGGCCAGCTGGGAGGTATCCACCATGCGGATGCCATTGTAATATTCCTGCACGGCATCGGTAGCCTTCTGCCCGATCAGCTGTTCCAGATGACTTACCTGTTCAGCGCTGCGCGGCCCGGTCACCCACGGGCCGATTATGCAAACCGTATCCTCCCTGTCCGGCAGGCGGAAGATCGCGAAGTGCAGTTCAAAGATATCCTCCGTAAAAATCAGCGTGCGTTCCGGCACTACGGTGAGCAGCGTCCGGCCGAACTCCTTCCAGTCAAAGACCGGGTCGAGCGATTGCCGCAGCCCAAAGTCAAACTGCTGCAATCCATCAAACGGCGGTGTGGACAAGGTCACCTGAAGATTCTGTGCCGCCATCAAAGTCTGGATCACTTGCAAAAGATCGACCTGCATAAAAATCCTCCTGTTCCTTGTTTTTGCCGTCCGACCATGTGGCAGTCGGCCTTTTCAAAGGTTTTTCCTTTGCGCCTGCAGGCCGAAAGTGCGACAAAGTCACAATTGGCATAGGTTTATTATACAATGCAACCCGGGCGTTTGGCAATCATTTTCGCACAATCCGGCCGCGATTTTCCGGCTTTGGGGGATCTGACACTCTTGCCAGCCGCCCTGCGGCCCGCCCCTGTCCAGAAGGTTTGCGCGGCAGCTACAGGCAAAACCCGCCGCGCTTTCCGGCGGCAGAAAAAAGAGGATATTCCGGTTTTTGCACAAAATACTACTAACGCCCCCGCGATTTTATGTGCGATAATGAGTACAAGCTGGATGGACTGGGCGTGTGCCCGGCCCCGATGCTTCACACCACAGGAGGTAAGTAGTCATGAATTCTTCACTTTTGTACCCTGTTTCCTCTGCTTCCCGCCGTGTCGTCAGCCTGGATGGCATGTGGAAGTTCCAGTTTGATCCTGAAAGCGCCGGTGTTGGGGCCAACTGGGCCAACGGTTTGCCCGCCCCCGTTTTGATGCCGGTCCCCTCTTCCTTCTGCGACCTGTTTACCGACAAAGACAGCCGTGAATATTGCGGCGATTTCTGGTATGAGACTGATTTCTTTGTTCCCGGCGAATGGAACGGCAGCGATGTCGTGATCCGTTTTGGTTCGGCCACCCACCGTGCCCGCGTCTTTGTCAACGGCGTCGAAGTGACCAGCCATGAGGGCGGTTTCCTGCCGTTCAACGCTGATGTGACCGAAATTGTGCGGTATAACCAGTACAACAAGCTGGCCGTTCTGCTCAACAATGAGCTGAACGAATACATGCTGCCCGCCGGCCGCACCGCTGTGTTGTCCAACGGCAAAAAGGTCGCCGCACCGTATTTCGACTTCTACAACTACGCCGGCCTGCAGCGCCCGGTCAAGCTGCTTTGCCTGCCGAAAGAACAGGTCACCGATTTCTCGGTTGTTCACCACCTGAATGGCGCCGACGCCGATGTGGATTACACTGTTGTGACCAACGGCGACCACGACTGTGTGGTTGAGGTCTACGACACCGAGGGCAACAAGGTTGCCGAGAGCACCGGCAAGACCGGCACCCTCCACATTGCAAACGCCCATCTGTGGAATGTGCACGCTTCCTACCTGTACAACTTTGTTGTGCGGATTATGGATGGTACCGCCATTGTGGATGAGTATTATGAGAAGATCGGCGTGCGTACCTTTGAGATCAAGGACGGCAAGTTCCTGCTTAACGGCAAGCCGATCTATCTGCGCGGCTTTGGCAAGCATGAGGACGCCGACCTGCGCGGCCGCGGGCTGGACCTTGTCACAATCAAGCGTGACTATGAGTGCATGAAGTGGATCGGCGCGAACTGCTTCCGCACCAGCCATTACCCCTATGCCGATGAGATGTACCAGATGGCCGATGAAGAAGGCTTCCTGATTATTGACGAAGTGCCCGCTGTCGGTTTCATGGAAAGCACGATGAACTTCCTGGCAGCCAACCAGGGCACCGGCAAGAAGGTTGGCTTCTTTGAAAAAGACACCACCCCGCAGCTGCTGGAAAACCACAAGCAGGCCCTGACCGAGATGATCACCCGCGACAAAAACCACGCCTCGGTCATTGCGTGGAGCATCCTGAACGAGCCCCAGTGCACCAGCGATGGCACCGAAGCCTACTTCAAGCCGCTGTTCGACCTGGCGCATGAGCTTGACCCGCAGAAGCGCCCGCGCACCTACGCCGTTGTTATGATGAGCCTGCCCAACACCAGCAAAGGCCAGCAGTTCGCTGATTTCATCAGCCTGAACCGCTACTATGGCTGGTATGTCATGGGTGGCAACGGCATTGTGGACGCCGAAGCTGCATTCCGCAAGGAGCTGGATGGCTGGGCCCAGGTGCTCAACGGCCGCCCGATGATCTTTACCGAATACGGCGCCGATACCCTGCCGACGGAGCACAAACTGCCCAGCGTGATGTGGAGCCAGGAATACCAGAACGAGTATCTGGATATGAACCACCGCGTCTTTGATTCCTATGACTTCATTCAGGGCGAGCTGGTTTGGAACTTTGCAGACTTCCAGACGACCGAAGGCATCATGCGTGTCAACGGCAACAAGAAGGGCATCTTCACCCGCCAGCGCCAGCCGAAGGACGCCGCCTTCAATTTCCGCGCCCGCTGGACTTCCCTGCCTGATGGCTACAAAGGCTAAGGAAACGCGGGTACAGCCAAACATGGTTTGATCCGCCCCAGCGGAGGAGTTTTGGGCTCCTCCGCTGGGCTTTGGTTTAAGAATACGCACTCTCACCGGAAAATTCAAACGAAAGCGAGGTTTTTCCCTATGGCCCCCAAAGCATCCCAAACATTCCGCCGAGTCAAAAACCCGAACGGCGCCTGTGTCAGCACCGTAAGCCGCACGCTGATTGAGCAGGACGGCCTGACCTTCAAAGACATCGACGGCAGCGGCGTGGTCAGCGCCGTGAACGACTGGCGCCTGCCTGCCGCCGAGCGCGCCAAGGCCTATGCCAAAACCCTTACCATCCACGAAAAAATCGCCCAGCTCTTTGTGGCCGATTGGCGGATGGCCAAATACCCCGGCGCCGGCCCGAACGCCCCCAAAATTGAAAACCCGGTTTACGATGAAACCGGCGTGCTGGACGAGACCGAATGCGATGCTGAGACCATCTTTGGCAAACAGCATCTGATCGGCACGACCCAGATGCTCAAAGAAAATTTCTACCGCCATGTCATTCTGCGCGCCAACGCCACCCCGACCGACCTGGCCGACTGGATCAACCAGGTCAATGCCGTGTGCGAGGAATGCGACCACTTTATCCCGATGTCGGCAACCTCCAACTCCCGCAATGAAAACGGCGAACTGGTGTACGGCATGAACGATGCGTTCGGCGTTCTGGCCACCTGGCCCGGCACGCTGGGCATTGCGGCCGCTGTCAAGGGTACCGGCCGAATTGATATTATTGACAAGTTTGCCGATACCATCCGGCGCGAATGGAATGCGTGCGGCATGCGCAAGGGCTACATGTACATGGCCGACACGGTCACCGACCCGCGCTGGCAGCGCACCTACGGCACCTTTGGTGAGGACCCGACCCTGATCAGCGAAATTATGCGCCACCTGATTCCCGGCATCCAGGGCAAGCCGGATGGCGTGGCCAAGGACGGCGTGGCCGTAACAACCAAGCATTTCCCGGGCGGCGGCGCGCGTGAAAACGGTTTTGACCCGCATTACGCAGCCGGCCAGTGGAACGTGTACGCCACCGAAGGCAGCCTGGAAAAGTACCACCTGCCGCCGTTCCAGGCCGCAGTGGACTGCGCGACCTCCTCGATTATGCCCTATTATTCAAAGCCTTCGGCCGGGAAGAGCGCCCCCCAGAAAGACCCTGCCGGCAATGTGATTGATTTTGCCCCGTACGGATTTGCCTACAACAAGTATTTCATTGATACGATTCTGCGCGGCCAGATGGGCTTCAAGGGATATATCAACTCTGACTCAGGCATTACCCGCAACATGGCCTGGGGCGTTGAGATGCTGGATGTCGCCGAGCGCGTCGGCTTTGCGATCAACAACGCCGGCGTGGACATCATCAGCGGCATGTTTGATGTGGAAGCCGCCCAAGAGGCGTACAACCGCAGCAAGAACGGCTATTATGACACCCACCCGGTGCCCGAAGGTTTTACCGTCGATCAAATTGTGCTGACGGACGAAGCGCTGGACCGCGCAGTGACCCGCACACTGACCGAGATGTTTGAAGTTGGCATGGTGGACGACCCGTATCGCGACCCGGTCGAAGCGGAAGAAGTTGTCGCCAACAAGGCCGACTGGGACGAAGCCGCCCGCGTACACCGCGAAAGCGTTGTGCTGCTGAAAAACGACGGCACCCTGCCGCTGACCAACGAAAAGCTGGCCGGCAAAAAGATCTACGCCGAAGCGTTCCACAAAGATCCGCGCCTGTCTGAGCAGTCCACCGCCAAACTGCGCGCGCTGCTGGAAGATCTGACCCTGACCGACGACCCGGCCGAAGCAGATTACGCGCTTGTGTTTGTGGCGCCGCAATCGGGTGCTTATTTCAACGCAACGCCCGGTTATCTGGAACTGGATCTGTGCGAAGGCAAGACGGTGCATAATGTGGACGAGGAAGGCCGCCCCGCTCCCGAAACCCATGAGGAGACCACCGTAACCGGCATGGGCCGGATTGCTGAAATTGCCAAGATCGTCCATGACCGGGGCGGCAAGGTGATCGCGAACCTGAACTTCACGCTGGCCTGGCAGGTTGGCAACCTGGAGCCGCTTTGCGACGCGCTGACCGCCGGCTTCGATACTTACCCCGAAGCCACGCTGGACGTGATCTGCGGCAGCTTTGCGCCGGTTGGCTGCCTGCCGCTGACCCTGCCGCGCGGTGACGATGTGCTGGCTGTGAATGCCGAGGGCGTCTGCATCAGCCCCAATGATGTGCCCGGCTATGACAAGGATCAATATATGCCGGATTCCTTGAAGGACGAAAACGGCAAGGCATACGCGTACCGCGATGCGGCCGGCAACTATTACGAATATGGGTTTGGCTTGCGGTATTGATTGCCGCGGCTGACACCGCTTTTCACCTGTTGTATACGATGGGGCGGCCGCAAGGGCTGCCCCATCGCCTTTACCGGGAAAAATTCAGTGAAAGGGGCGGTTTCCCATGTCAGGGACCTCCACTGTAAACAAAGATATGGGCACCGGCAGCGTGCGCAGCTGGATGGTGCAGCTGGCTCTGCCCGCAGTCGTAGCGCAGATCATCAATCTGCTGTACAACATTGTTGACCGAATTTACATTGGCCACCTGCCCGAAGTTGGCGCCACCGCCCTGACCGGCGTAGGATTGTGCATGCCGATCCTGATCCTGCTCAACGCCTTCGCCATGCTGTGCGGTTCCGGCGGCGCCCCCCGCGCAGCCATTGCAATGGGCCAGCAAGATAATAACCAGGCCGAACGCATTATGGGCAACTGCATGGCAGCCCTGCTGGGCCTGGCCGTGGTTCTGACCATTGTATTTTATGCCGCAGCCCCGCAACTGCTTGTTTGGTTTGGCGCCAGTGAAGCAACCCTGCCCTATGCGTTGGAATACACCCGCATCTATGTGCTGGGCAGTGTGTTTGTGCTGCTGGTGATGGGGATGAACCCATTTGTGACCACACAGGGCTTTGCCAAGTTCAGTATGATGACGACGGTGATCGGCGCCGTGTGCAACATTGTACTGGACCCTATCCTGATCTTCGGCTTTAAGATGGGGGTTGCCGGCGCCGCCATTGCAACCGTTTTCAGCCAGGGCGTCAGCGCCGTCTGGGTTCTTTGGTTTTTGTGCGGCAAACGTACCATCCTCAAGCTCCGGCGGCGTTATCTTCGGTTGGAACCTGGCATTATCCTTCCCTGTCTGGCCCTGGGCGTTTCTTCGTTTGTGATGGTTGCGACCGAAAGCATTCTCAACATCAGTTTTAACGCAAGCCTTTCGCGCTATGGCGGCGACATTGCCGTAGGCGCCATGACGATCATCACCAGCGTCAACCAGCTTATTTCCATGCCGGTTTCCGGTGTGTGCCAGGGTGGACAGCCGCTGATCAGTTACAATTACGGCGCCGGACAGAAAAAGCGGGTCAAGGAAGCGTTCCGCTGCCAGTTTATTACCTGTGTGGTATATGCGGTAGGCTTCTGGGCGCTTGTGATGCTGGTTCCTCAGCTCTTTGCACGGGTGTTCAGCAACGACACCGAACTGATTTCCTATACAGTTTGGGCCATGCGGATTTATATGCTCGGCATCTTCTCAACCGGTTTCCAGGTAGCCTGCCAGCAAAGTTTTGTCGCACTGGGCCAGGCAAAAGTCAGCCTTTTGCTTGCCTGCCTGCGTAAGTTGATCCTGCTGATCCCCCTGATCTTTATTCTGCCGCAATTCATGCCGAACAAGGTTTTGGCGGTCTTTTTGGCCGAGCCTATCAGCGATATTCTGGCCGCAATCGTCACTGTCATCACCTTCCTGACCCGGTTTGACCGGATTCTCGCGCACGGGCCTTCTTCGGCCGCCATACACGACGAAGAGGCGCACGGATAACAGCACCGACAGACAATCCGCCGATAGACACAAAGGGAGAGCCCGCGCGGGGCTCTCCCTTTTGCTTTACTTTGGGCTTTACAACGACATCTGTTCGGCCGCATCGCTCTGCTTGAGCAGCGCGCCGGCGGCCGGCAGCGTACGCACGCGATAACGGTGCTCGTCGGCCAGTTCAAGGCCGGCGGCCGGGCGCACCTTGGCGATGCGGGCATTTTTCTTGAGATTGACAACGTTGACGCCGGCGGTATCCCGGGTTGTCTTTTCAGGGATCAGCGCGCTGCCAACCAGCAAAAGCCGGGTGGTGGCAGGGCCGGCCGCAATGAAGATTGCCAGCTCGGCTTCCTCGCCCATCTGCAGCATGGCAGCAAGCTCAGCCTTATCGCTGTAGGCTTTGAGCAGTTTGCGGCGGTTCTGCTTGGTCTGGTAGCTTGCCAGCGGCACCTTGGCACACTTGCCGTTCTGGAAGAAGAAGAGCATATGCCCGCTGTAGTCGGCGGTCACCGCCATGAACAGCGGGAACTCACCATCCTCCATACCAAGCGTCGTCGCGACATAATCGCCGAGCACACTCGCCTTGGTATCGCCGAACTCCGCTGCACGGGTTTTATACACCTGGGCATGGTTGGTGAAGAAGAGCAGTTCGGTGTTGTTGGTTGCTTCACAGGTGTAGGCGATCTCGTCGCCGTCCTTGAGTTTCTGCTCACCCGACATCCGAAGGCTCTGCGGGGTGATCTTTTTGAAGTAGCCTTCTTTCGTGAAGAAGAGATGCACCGGGTAATCGGGGGTCTCGGCCTCCACCTCATCGGCTGTGTCATCCGGCAGGTCGTAGAGGATTTCGCAGCGGCGGGGTTTGCCATACTTTTTGGCCACCGCACCGAGCTCCTCCATGATAATACGGCGCACGCGGGCCGGACGGCTGAGGATATCCTCCAGATCGGCAATCTCCTTCTCGAGCGCTTCGATCTCATCGGTGCGCTTGAGGATGTATTCCCGGTTGAGGTGGCGCAGCTTGATTTCAGCCACATATTCGGCCTGGACTTCGTCAATGCCGAAACCGATCATCAGGTTGGGCACAACCTCCGCTTCCTCAGCCGTCTCCCGCACAATGCGGATGGCTTTGTCGATATCGAGCAAAATCGCTTCCAGGCCGCGCAGCAGGTGCAGCCGCTTCTGCTTGCCCTGCAGATCATGGTAAGTGCGGCGGCGCACGCACTCAGTGCGGAAGGCGATCCACTCGGTCAAAATGCCGCGCACGCCGAGCACCCGCGGCTGGCCGCCGATCAGCAGATTGAAGTTGCAGGCGAAGGAATCCTCGAGCGGGGTTGCCTTGAACAGGCGCGCCATGAGCTTGTCGGGGTCCTGGCCACGCTTGAGGTCGATGGTCAGTTTGAGACCATTCAGGTCGGTCTCGTCCCGCATATCGCTGATTTCGCGGATCTTGCCGGCCTTGACAAGTTCGGTGATCTTATCCATGACCGCCTCGACCGTCGTCGTGGGCGGGATGCGGGTGATATCGATGCAGTTGTTGGTCTTGTCATACTGCCAAACCGCCCGCACCCGCACGCTGCCGCGGCCGTTTTCGAGCACATTGCGCATCTCGGCCGCATCGTAGAGGATGGTACCGCCGCCGACGAAATCCGGCGCCGGCAGAATCTGCATAAGATCGGCGTCAGGGTCTTTCATCAGCGCGATCGTTGCGTTGCAGAGCTCAGTCAGGTTGAAGGAGCAGATGTTGGAGGCCATACCGACCGCGATGCCTAAAGTGTTGTTGGCCAGGATTGTCGGGAAGGTAACCGGCAGCAGCGTAGGCTCAGTGGTGGTGCCGTCATAGTTTGGAACAAAATCCACGGTATCTTTGTCGATATCGCCGAAGAGCTCCTCACAGACCGGTTCGAGCTTGGCCTCGGTATACCGGGCGGCAGCATAAGCCATATCCCGGCTGTACGCCTTGCCGAAGTTGCCCTTGGAATCAACATAGGGCACAAGCAGACTCTCGTTTGAGCGGCCCATGCGCACCATCGTATCGTAGATGGCGGCGTCTCCGTGGGGGTTCAGCCGCATTGTCGCGCCGACGATGTTCGCGCTTTTGGTACGCCCGCCTTTGAGCAGCCCCATGCCGTACATCGTATAGAGCAGCTTGCGGTGGGCCGGCTTGAATCCATCAATCTCGGGCAATGCGCGGGATACGATGACGCTCATCGCATAGGGCATATAGTTGGTTTCGAGGGTATCGGTGATCGGGGTTTCGATGACCTCTCCGGCCGAGAGGATCTCGACATTATCGCCAAGCTGCGGCCGGGCGGGTATAACTTTCTTTTCGCGTCGTTTTGCCATGCTTGTTCCTCCCTTGACCAATCAGGACACGTCGAGATCGTCAAGATATTCGGCGCCGTGCTCTGCGATGTGCTCCTTGCGGCCCTGGAGGTTATCCCCCAGCAGCAGGTCAAACACCTCGGCCGTGCGCTGGGCGTCGGTGGGCAGCACCTTGATCAGGCGGCGGCTTTCGGGGCTCATCGTGGTCAGCCACATCATCTCGGGGTCGTTCTCGCCCAAGCCTTTCGAGCGCTGAATCGTGTACTTTTCCCCTTCAATCCGGCGCAGGATGTCGGTTTTTTCGGGTTCGGTATAGGCGAAATAGGTCTTGTTTTTTGTGTTGATCTCATACAGCGGGCTCTCGGCAATGTAGACATAGCCTTTCTGGATCAAAGTCGGGGTCAGGCGGTAAAGCATCGTGAGCACAAGGGTACGGATCTGGTAACCGTCAACGTCGGCGTCGGTACAGATGACGATTTTATTAAACCGCAGGTTGTCGAGGTTGAAGGTCGCGAGATCCTTGTTGTGCGAACCGCCAAGCTCCACCCCGCAGCCCATGACCCGGATCAGGTCGGTGATGATTTCAGACTTGAAAATGCGGCTGTAATCGGCTTTCAGGCAGTTGAGGATCTTGCCGCGGATCGGCATGATGGCCTGGAACTCGGAATCACGGCTCTGCTTGACCGCGCCCATAGCCGAATCGCCCTCGACGATGTAGAGTTCGCGGCGGGCGGCGTCCTTGGTGCGGCAATCGACAAACTTCTGCACCCGGTTGGCCAGATCCATCTGTTGGGTGATGTTTTTCTTGATCGAGATGCGGGCCTTCTCGGCGTGTTCGCGGCTCTGCTTGTTGATGAGCACCTGCTTGCAGGCTTTTTCGGCTTCGTCAGGGTGTTCGATGAAATAGACCTCGATCTGATGCTTGAGGAAATCGGTCATGGCCTGGGCCACAAACTTGTTGGTAATCGCCTTTTTGGTCTGGTTTTCGTAGCTTGTGCGGGTCGAAAAGCTCGATGAGACAAGGATCAGGCAATCCTGCACATCGGCGAAGGTGATCGCGCTCTCGTTTTTTTTGTACAGCCCCTTCTGCTTGAGCCAGGCGTTGATCTGGTTGACAAAGGCAAGCCGCACTGCGCGGTCCGGGCTGCCGCCGTGCTCGAGCCAGCTCGAGTTGTGGTAGTATTCCAGCGTCTGGTTCTGGTTGGAAAAGCAGAACGCAACGTTCATCTTGACCTGGTAATCAGGCTGGTCGGCGCGATCGCGGCCGGTGGCCGAGCCCGCGCAGGCGTGCACCGGCGTGAGCGAGGTTTCACCCGCCAGCTCAGCCACATGGTCGACGATGCCGTTTTCATAATAGTAGGAGACCTTCTCCGCCCGCTCACCCGATCGATCGTTGAAAATAAGGGTCACGCCGGCGTTGACGATGGCCTGGCGGCGCAGCATATCCCGGAAGGTATCGGGACTGACTGCGATATCGGTAAAGACCTCGGTATCCGGCAGCCAGCGCACAACCGAACCGGTACGCCGGCCTGTATAGGCTTCCTTTTTCAGCCCGCCGACATTCTCACCTTTTTTGAAGTCAAGGTGATAGTGGTAGCCGTCGCGATAGATATCGGCGGTCATCCAGGCGCTCGCGTACTGGGTAGCGCACAGGCCCAGACCGTTGAGGCCGAGGGCGAAATCGTAGGTGCCGCTGCCCTCGCCGTATTTGCCGCCGGCGTACAGCTCACAGAACACGAGATCCCAGTTCCAACGCTGTTCGGCCTTGTTGTAATCGACCGGGATACCGCGGCCGAAGTCCTCGACCTCGACGCTGTGGTCATCGAAGAGGGTGACGTTGATGCGGTCGCCGTGGCCGTCGCGCGCTTCGTCGATCGAATTCGAGATGATCTCAAAGATCGAATGGGCGCAGCCTTCCACCCCGTCGGAGCCGAAGATGACAGCCGGGCGCTTGCGCACCCGGTCTGCGCCCTTGAGCGCCTTGATACTTTCGTTGCCGTAAACCTCTTTTTTTGCCATGCGGCGTCCTACCCCCTTGGGTCGTTCTCTGCAATCGTTTCTCTGCAATATTTTGCGCGTAACTATAATTAAACCATAAGTTGGAAGGTTTTGTCAATGACCGGGCCGCAAAATCAACAACTATCAGTTGTTTTTTGCTGCTGTACACACGCAAAAACAACGGCCGGGGGCTGCCCGACCGCTGCCTGTTTGAGATGTGCCTTTTCTTCAGTTTTGTTTGAGCCGGCTCGGTTCCGGCAGATAGATCGATACTTCGCCGCATTGCGGGCAGATCGCCACGCAGGGTTTTCCGATCCGGCCGCCGAAGAGCTTGCCGGCATCGTTCGAAAGGACAAGGCCGTAGCCGGCCCCTTCGACCTTGAGATCGCAGTTTTCTTGCATTGCGGCGCCGCAGCGCAGACAGGTACGCATGGTTTCCTCCTTTACAATTCACGGTTGTATTTGACGTGGTAATAGATGTTGATACCGACGACGAGCAGGTACGCCCCCACCAGCAGCAGGATCACAGCAAGATCGACCCGCATCAGGGTAAAGCAGAGCATGAGCGCGCTGAAAATGTAGAGCGAGGCGTCGTAGGCGCGCGCCTTGGCGCGGTCGGCAATCGTGCGGTTGCGCTCGTCCTGCTGCTCGATCCGCAGCCGCTTCTCGATCGCGGGGTCGCCTTCCACCGCACGGCGCTTGAGCAGCTCCCCGGCGCCCCAGCCGAACACGCCAGTGCCAATGCCGAGCATCACATACGGCAGCGGCGTTTCGATGCTTGCCGGCGCCAGGCGCAGCAGTGCAAGGCCGGCGACCGCCACGGCCAGGCCGAGCAGGGTCAGGATTGCATATTTGTGTTTCATCGGGTTACGCCTCCTCATAGATGAAGATTTCTTCAATCGGCAGATCAAAATAGCGGGCGATTTTGAAGGCCAGCAGGATGGACGGGTTGTATCGGCCGTTTTCCAGTGAGCCGATTGTCTGGCGGGATACCTCCAGTGCCTCTGCCAGCTGTTCCTGGTTGATGCCGCGCTGTTTGCGCAATTCCTCAAGGCGGTTTTTCATCGCGCCCTCCTCTCTGAACGGGTTGGGGCCTTTTTCTTTCTTAAAATGGAAAGTTCGCTTTCCATCCCTGCCTATAGTATAGCATACCGGCAGAAAATGTCAAGCGTGCTTTCCATTTTATATGCAAAAAACAGCCGGCATTCAAACCGGCTGTCAAAAAAAGCGGGCGTTACCCCATCATACTGAAGAAATCCACCTGACTGGTCTCAGGCAAGTTTCCGAGCGCACCGACACTGCGGAGTTTATCAAAAATCGACTGCGATACCCCCGAAGCCTGTTGCAGCTCTTCAATCGAGATATATTCCTGCCCGTGGATCGTAGCTTCCTCCAGCGCAATCGCAGCGCTTTCACCCAGTCCACGCAGCGCCGTAAAAGGCAGGCGCACCTTGCCGTCCTCCACCAGATATTTGCTTGCGCGGCTTTTGCCGAGCTCAATCGGCAAAAACTGACAGCCGCGCTGCAGCATCTCGTTTTCCAGCTGCAGGCTGACAAGGGCGTCGTCGTCTTTGGCGGTGCGTTCCTCTTTGGGAATACGCTCGTTGTCACGCAGGTGTTCTTTGGCAACCCGCACGCCGCCGACGGCGGCCTCGTAGTCGATATCGGCGCCGCGGACGGTGAAGTAGACTGCGTAGAATACAGCCGGATGGTAGACTTTGAACCACATGAGCCGGATGGCCGCCATCAGGTAGGCCACGGCGTGGGCTTTGGGGAACATATACTTGATCTTGCGGCAAGATTCAATGTACCAATCCGGCACATCATGCTCCCGCATCGTTTCCTCCCAGCCGGGCTGGAAGCCGCCCTTCGCGACCTTCCCTTTACGCACGGCCTCCATGATATCGAAGGCAGTTTTAGGCTCAAGACCTTTGCGCAGCAGGTAGAGCATGATACTGTCGCGGCAGCCGATCACCTCGGCGATCGTGCAGGTTTTGGAGCGGATGAGTTCATCGGCGTTGTTGGTCCAGACATCGGTGCCGTGGGAAAGGCCGGAAATCTGAATCAGCTCCGAAAAATTCTTGGGCTGGGCGTCAAGCAGCATCTGACGCACAAAGTTGGTACCCATTTCAGGGATGCCAAAGGTGCCGGTCTGGCTGCCGATCTGCTCCGGCGTGACGCCGAGCGCCTCGGTCGAAGTGAGCAGGCTGTAGACCTTGGGGTCATTCATCGGCACCGAGTCGATCGGGATGCCGGAGTATTCCTCAAAATACTTATAGAAGGTCGGCACATCGTGCCCAAGCTCGTCAAGCTTGAGCAGCGTATCGTGCAGATATTTGAATTCGAAGTGGGTGGTCAGCAAACCGCCCTTGACGTCGTCGGCCGGGTGCTGGATCGCGCAGAAATCGTAGATATCAAAGGTATCCGGCACAACGACCATGCCGCCCGGGTGCTGGCCGGTTGTCCGCTTGACGCCGGTGCAGCCGATGCACAGGCGGTTTTCCTCGGCGCGGTTGACGGTGCGACCGCGTTCCTCGAGGTACTTTTTGACATAGCCGTAGGCGGTTTTATCCTGCAAACCCGAGACGGTACCCGCCTTAAAGACGTTCTCCTTGCCGAAGAGTTCCTCGGTATAGCGATGGACGTTCGACTGGTACATACCCGAGAAGTTCAGGTCGATATCAGGCTCCTTATCACCATAGAAACCGAGGAAGGTTTCGAACGGGATGTCATGGCCATCCATAACCATCGGGGTACCGCAGACCGGGCAGCGCTTGTCTGGCAAGTCGAAACCGTCCATCGTAACGCCGTCATCAATCCATTCGCTGTGCTGACATTCGGGGCACAGGTAGTGCGGCGGCATACTGTTGACCTCCGAGATACCGGCAAAGTGGGCCACGGCCGAGGAGCCAACCGAGCCGCGGCTGCCGACCTGGTAGCCGCCGGCGTTCGAAAACGCCACGAGCTTGACCGCAATGACATAGAGAACCGCGTACCCGTGGCCGCAGATTGAATCAAGCTCCTTTTTGAGCCGCTTTTGCATGATATCGGGCACCGGGTTGCCGTACCCGCTGCGGGCGTGTTCCCAGGTGCCGGAGCGCAGCTGCTCCTCCGCGCCGGGGATCGAGGGCGGGTAGGTTCCCTTGGGGATGGCCCGCAGGTTGCCGTCAATCGTGGCGGCTACCTTGTTCGGGTTGGTCACCACAACCTCAAACGCCTTTTCCTTGCCCAGATAGCTGAAATCTTCCAGCATATCCTGGGTGGTGCGGTAATACAGCGGGGCCTGGTTGTCGGCATCCTTAAAACCGTTGCCGGCCTGCAGGATCGCACGGTACGCCGCATCCTCCGGTTCCTGAAAATGGACATCGCCGGTTGCAATAACCGGTTTGTGCAGCTCTTCACCGAGGGCGACAACGGTGCGGTTGAACTTCTTGATTGTCTCAAACGATTCGACCTGGCCGTTGCGCACCATAAACTCATTGTTGCCGAGCGGCTGGATTTCCAGCAGGTCATAGTAATCGGCAATGCGCAACAGTTCATCGTGGCTTTTGCCTGCCACAATCGCCCTGTAAAGTTCGCCGGCTTCACAGGCTGAGGAGAGGATCAGCCCCTCGCGGTACTGGTTGAGCAGGCTGCGCGGCACACGCGGTTTTTTGAAGAAATACTTGGTGTGCGCTTCACTGACAATGCGGTACAGGTTTTTGAGCCCGGTCTGGTTTTTGACCAAGATAATCAGGTGATAATATTTCTTTTTCAGCACCTCTTTGTTGCCGCCCAGACCGGTGTTGATCTCCTCCACCGTTCGGATCTCTTTTACTTCGAGGTCTTCCAGCATCTTTTCAAAGATACGGGCCAGTGCCATCGCGTCATCCACCGCGCGGTGATGGTTGAAAGGCGGAATTTCAAGATGCTTGTTGATTGTATCCAGCTTATAGTTGTGCAGCCCGGGATAAAGCGCCTGGCCCATCGGCAGCGTATCAATATAGGTGTTCGAAAAATCGACGCCGGCCCGTTCGCCCGCACGCCGGATAAAGAGCATATCAAAGCTGCTGGCATTGTGGGCAACCAGGATGTGATCCCCACAGAATTCCTTGAATTGGCGGATCGCTTCCTCCGGGCTGGGGGCGTCTGCCACCATCGCATCGTTGATGCCGGTCAGCTCCACGACCCGCGCCGGGATCGGCCGGCCGGGGTTGACGAAGGTGCCAAACTTCTTTTCTTCGTTGATCTTACCATTCTCAACAAAGACCGCGCCGATTTCGGTCAGGCGGTCGCTGTTGGGGTCCAGGCCAGTCGTTTCGGTATCGAAAATAACGAAGCTGCCTGAAATCGGCATCCGGGCTTTGCCGTACACCGTCGGCACCATATCGTCAACAAAATAAGCCTCACAGCCATAGATCAGTTTGAAATCAGGGTCTGCTTTATGGATATCGTCGGTTGCCAGCATCGCCTCGGGATAGCCCTGGCAGACGCCGTGATCGGTGATCGCGATCGCACGGTGCCCCATGCGGTGGGCCAGCCGCACCACCTTACCGGGGTCGCAGAAGCCGTCCATCGAGCTCGATTTGGTGTGCAGGTGCAGCTCAACCCGTTTCTGCCCTTCGGGCGCGTTATCCTGGCGGGGCATACGCTCCACCTGCAGCACATCATAGGGCAGCAGCACATAATCGCGCTCGTATTTATCGTAGGTATAGTTGCCGCGCACAATCAGGGTGGTGCCAGGTTTGAGGCCCTCCCACTTGGACATATCCTCGCCTTCGTCGCCGAGGACTTTGAGGTTGATCGAGCCGTTGTAATCGGTAATCGAAGTGAAATAAATCTTGCGGCGGTTGCCTTTCACCTCGGTAGCAAACACATCGCCCCAGACCGTGACCTTGCCGCCGTCGCCCAGGTCGTTGAGCGGGCGCAGATCGGCCGGCTTGAACGCCTTGCCGTGGAACACCTTGGCCGGCTTGGCCGCCAGCGCAAGCCCATCGATCGTAAAGGGCGCGACCTCTTCTTTGGCTTTAAACTGCACGGCGGGAACCTTCTCGGCCACCCGGCGTTCCAGGGCTGCCTCATCCAGCGGCGCCGCAACATCCTGCATACGCACAATCGGCAAAGAACCCGTGCGTTCCTGAATCAGTTCAGCCAGGTGGCGCGGAAACTCAACACTTTCCAGAATCGTCCGCCCGGCGTTGACCCGCACGGTCAGCCCATCGGGCTCAAACGCAACCGGCTGCTCCCGGTCCAGAAAACCGTTGACCGGCATCCCCTGGCCTTTAAGCTCTTCAATCATCAATTTCACCGAATCCGGCGTAATGGATGCATAGTTGAAGTAGTTTTTCAGCGTCAGCTCATAGCCGGCAAACAGAACCTGCAGGGACGCCAAAAGACGCCCGCTCAGCGCCGTATCAAGCGGGTCGGCGCTGCGCAGGCTGATCACCACCTTGCGGGCGGTACGGTACAGTTCTACCCGTTCCACCACCACGTTGCCAAACGCAGCGGTAAATTGGGTATCGGCCGTGAACTGCGGCCAGACTTCGGTAACATACGGTTTCAACTTGGTTCCTCTTTATTCGGTTTGTAGCGTTGCGTCAAAGTTTGTAGATTTCCTCAACAAACTGACCGACAATATCGCCCCGGAGCATGCGGACTTTTTCCCCCCGCACAAAGAGCAGCGCGCAGTCTTTGCCGCCTGCAATGCCGATGTCGGCGTCGCTGGCTTCCCCCGGGCCATTGACAATGCAGCCCATAATGGCAATCTTAAGCGGCTTTTTGAAGCCGTCGGCCCGCAGGCGGTCTTCCACCTGTTTGGCAATTTCCATCATCGGGTATTGGGTGCGGCCGCATGTCGGGCAGCTGATGATCTCAGGCCCGGCCACCGCATAACCGACCGCGCGCAGAATATCATACCCGGCGTACACCTCGTTTTCGGGTTCATCGGTCAGGCTGACCCGCAGCGTATCGCCGATGCCTTCCAGCAGCAGCCCGCCGATACCCATGCCGGATTTGATCAACCCCATCCGGTTGCCGCCGGCTTCGGTCACGCCGACATGCAGCGGATAATCGGTCTGTGCCGAGAGCATCCGGTAGGCTGCCATCATACGCGGCACATTTGAGGATTTGATTGAAATGACAATGTTGGTAAAATCATGCTTTTCAAGCAACCGGACATGGTACAGCGCGCTTTCGACCATCGCCTCGGGCACAGGGGCGCCGTATTTGGCCAAAATATGTTTTTCGAGGCTGCCGCCGTTGACCCCGATGCGGATCGGGATGTTTTTAGCGTTGCAGGCGTCGGCCACCGCCTTGACACGGTCGTCGTCCCCGATGTTGCCAGGGTTGATGCGGATTTTATCGGCGCCGGCATCAATCGCCGCAAGGGCAGCCTTGTAATCAAAATGGATATCAGCCACAACCGGAATCTCGACCGCTTCCTTGATTGCCGAAACCACCGCGGCGTCAGCCGGCGTCGGCACCGTCACCCGCACGATCTGGCAGCCTGCGGCGGCTACGCGGCGGGCCTGGGCAACATTCCCGGCGATATCTTCAACCGGAATGTTGAGCATGGTCTGCACCGCAATTGGGTTGTTTCCGCCGATCGTGATATTGCCGATGCGGACCGTCCGTTTGACTTTGCGTGTCATCGTGCCACACTCCTTTATTTTTCAGTGTTTCTTCAGGTTACCCCCTTCCGCCGCCACGCTCAGAAAATTCTGGAAACGTCCGAAAAGGTAACCATAATCATCAGCATAAACAGCGCAATCAGCCCGGCCGCATTGATGCCAGCCTGAATCCGCGCCGGTACCGCACGGCCGCTAAAGCCTTCAATCGCAAGGAAGATCAGCTTGCAGCCGTCCAGCCCCGGGATCGGCAATAAATTGAAGATCCCGATATTGATTGTGATCAGCGCCGCCAGGCTTAGCACATCCTGCCAGCCATACTGCACGGCCTGGCTGATTGTGCTGACCACCCCCACCGGCCCGGACAGCTGGTTTATACTGACCCGTCCGGTGACCATATCGGCAAAGCCGCGCAAAATAGCCCGGGCATAGTAGGCAAAATACCGCGCAGCCCAGGCTGTAACCGTGCGCGGAGATTTTGCAATACCATACACCTGGAAATCCAGCACCATTGTCGTGCTGCCATCCTCCGCCGTTGCGGAATCAAAATGAACCGCCGGCAGCTGAACAAGCTCACGATCACGGATGACCGTCATCGAAGCCGTATAGTCCTGGGTACGCTGCAGTTCGTAGATAATATCCTCCGCTACAAAGCACGGTTTTCCGTTGACCGCCACAATCTCGTCCCCGGCCTGCAGGCCGCTTGCCGCACTGGCCGGGTTATCGCCAAGAAAATCGTAAACCACGCAGCTTGTAATGGCTTTCTGTCCGCACAAAAAGACGATGAGCACAAAGTAACCAAGCACAAAATTCATCAGAGCGCCGCACAGAATCACAAAAAAGCGCTGCCAGGGGGTTGCCTCGTCAAAACATTTGCCCTGTACCGCCGTGGGCAGTACCGGTGCGTGCCTGTCATACGGACGATGCCCCGGCCGCGGCGGTTCGTCCGGGTTTTCGGTTTCGCTTTCCTCCACGGTGTTTTCTTCCCCTGGCATCGCATTATACCCGCCAACCGGGAAAAGCCGCACGCTGTACCGGGTGCCGTTTTTTACCCGCGTCCACACCGCCGGGCCGAAACCGATAGAGAATTCCTGCACATAGATACCGCAGCGCCGGGCCGCCAGGAAGTGGCCCGCCTCATGCACAAGCACTACAGTACCAAAAACCAAAACCGCAACAACCCCTGTCAGAAGGACTGTGAGCATAGGCACCTCATCTCATTGTTCATTGCCCGCCCTGTCAAAGGTGGGCGCGTACATAGGCGCGGGCCGCAGCATCGCAGGCCCAGACATCATCCAACGTATAGCTGCCGCCAAAGCTGTCGCTGTCTACCACGCCTTCAACCAGGCGGCCAATATCCAAAAAGCCGATCTCATCCTGCAGGAAAAGGCGCACGGCCTCCTCATTCGCCCCGTTTGCCGCGCAGGGGGCCAGCCCGCCCTTTCTGATCGCCTTTTTGCAGGCAGCCAGGCAGCGGAAGGTTTCCTCATCCGCAACGCCAAAACTCAGCGAGGTCAGCGTGGCAAAATCAAGTTCCGGCGCAGGGCTCGGCAGACGATCCGGCCAGGTCAGCGCGTATTGGATCGGAATACGCATATCCGGCGCGCCGAGCTGGGCAATGACCGAATTGTCGGCAAACTGCACGGCTGAATGAATGACGCTTTCCCGCTGGACCACAATCTGAATTTTGTCTTCTGGCAGACCAAACAGCCAGACAGCCTCAATCAATTCCAGCCCTTTGTTCATCAGGGTGGCTGAGTCAATGGTGATTTTGGCACCCATATTCCAGTTTGGATGTTTGAGCGCGTCTTCTTTCTTTTTGCCTGCCAGTTGCGCCGTTTTAAGGCCATAAAACGGCCCGCCTGATGCGGTCAGCAGAATTTTGGTCAACCGTTTGGCAGCGTGCTGGTCCTGCAGGCACTGGAAGATCGCGCTGTGTTCGCTGTCCACCGGCAGCAGGTGTACGCCGTGCCGTCGCACCGCATCGGTGACAAGATGTCCGCCGGTGACCAGGCTTTCTTTGTTGGCAAGCGCCAGGTCGTGCCCGCTCTCAATGGCCGCAAGCGAAGCCCCCAACCCCGCAATACCGACCACCGCGTTCAGCACCACGTCAGGGCCCTCCATCGCCGCAAGGGCGCGCAGACCTTCCGCCCCTTTGAGCAGCTGCGGCGCATCGGCCACACCCGCAAGGGCAGCAGCCAGTTTTTCATAGGCATCCGGGTCCACCACCGCAACATAGCGCGGACGGAACTCAGCAATCTGGGCCAGAAGCCGGTCCACGCTGCGGTTGGCGGCCAGGCCGAACACCGTATACCCGTGCATCCGGGCAACATCCAGGCTTTGGGTCCCGATCGAACCGGTAGACCCCAGCAGAGTGATTGTTTTGCTCATAAGTCCTTATCCCCTTTTGGTCTGCGGTTCAGCGCGCAATCAGGTAAAAGAAGGAGCGCACCGCAATCGATACAAATGGCGCAATGAACATCACGCTGTCAAATCGGTCCAAAATACCGCCGTGGCCGGGAAAAATTGTGCCATAATCCTTAATGCCGGCCTGCCGTTTGACCGCCGAAGCGAACAGATCGCCAAAAATGCCAAGCACCGACGCCACCGCGCCAAGCACAAGAAGCACGAGATAATGGCGCACGGTGACGTTGATCGAAAACAGATCGAACCGTCCCGAAAGCTGGTTGTACACAAAGGTCAGCAGCACACCGGCCAGCATGCTGCCCAACACCCCGCCAACAGCGCCCTCCACCGTTTTGTGCGGGCTGACGCGCGGGGCAAGTTTGTGTTTGCCGAAAGCGCGGCCGGTGAAATACGCCGCCGTATCGCCCCCCCAGGCAAAGCAAAGGATCAACAGGATGAAATAGATGGCGTCGTTGCCGTACACATCCACCGGCAGCTTACGCTTGAGATGCACAAGCGAATAAAAGCAGAACAGAATCACCCCGCTGAAATAGGTGAAACCGGACAGCTTGCCGAAATCCAGTTCTTCATGCTTGGCAACAAGGCAGATATTGTAAAACAGGACGATCAAAAAGCTGGCTGGCAGCACCAGCACCCGAACGGCTTCGGTGGTGGACAGCATAACCAGCAGCGTATACGGAATAGCCGCGACAAACAGATACCACTGCCGCCGGCCAAACCCCATGGCAGAATACACCTCATGCATGCCAATCAGGCAGATCAGCGCAAGCACCAGGTCAAACAGGGCGGTATCAAAAAAGACCAGCACGACCGCCAGCAGGCACAGCCCGACAACGGCCGTCAAAACGCGTGTTTTCATACAGGGTTGGTGTCCTTTCAACAGCAGTTCGGCACAATCTATTCGTATGCAAAGGCGCGCCGGAACTTGCCGGAATAGAGCGTGTGCCGCGCTGCAAATACGGCGCGGCACATGCGGCAGGAAGCCTGTCGAGGTGTCAGACCTCCATGATCTCCTGGTTCTTGGTGGCACAGGTTTCGTCAATCCGTTTGACGAACTTATCGGTTAGTTTCTGAATTTCTTCTTCCAGCGATTTCTGGTCATCCTCCGTCAGTTCGCCGGCCTTTTTCATCGCCTTAAACTTGTCCATCGCATCGCGGCGCACATTGCGCACCGCAACCTTCGCTTCCTCGCCCTGTTTTTGCACATCGCGGGTCAGCTGCTTGCGGCGCTCTTCGGTGGGCGCGGGGAAAACAAGGCGGATCGTATGGCCGTCGTCAATCGGGTTAATGCCGATGTCGCTGGTCTGGATCGCCTTCGAGATGGCTTTGACCATCTTACCGTCCCAGGGGGTAACCGTCAGGATACGGGCTTCCGACACAGCAACCGATGCGATCTGGTTGATCGGGGTGGGCGCGCCGTAATAATCCACCACCACTTTGTCCAGAATGGCGGGGTTGGCGCGGCCGGCACGGATGGTGGCCAGTTCACGGCTGAGATGGGCCACGCAGTTGTTCATTTTTTCTTCATAGGGCTTGGTCGTACTGCTCATAAACGTTCTCCTTTATTCAGCAGCCCGCTTTTGTGAAGGGGCCGCGTTCTCCATTGTTTCGCGTTATTCTTTGACGAGGGTTCCCACCGGTTCACCGCGCACGGCACGGGCGATATTGTCGGGATCCGCCAGATCAAAAACCAGAATGGGCAGGCCGTTATCCCGGCACAGGCTGGCCGCGGTGGAATCCATCACAGCCAGACGCTCATCCAGAACCTTGGTAAAGGTCAGCGTATCGTACCGCACTGCATCCGGGAATTTGTGCGGGTCCTTGTCATAAACACCATCCACCATTGTGGCTTTGAGCATAATGTCCGCGCTGATCTCAAGCGCACGCAGGGCGCTTGCCGTATCTGTGGAGAAAATCGGGTTGCCGGTACCGCCGCCAAACACAACGACGGTCCCTGCCTCAAGCGCCGCAATCGCCTTATCGCTTGTGAATGGCTCCGCCACCTGGGGCATGACCGAGCTTGTCATCACAACGGCCGGCACCCCCTGCTGGCGCAATGCATCTTTTACCGCCAGAGCATTCATCACCGTGGCCAGCATGCCGATTTTATCAGCGTCCATACGATCCATCTTTCCGCTGGACCGGCCGCGCCAGAAGTTGCCGCCGCCCACCACAATGCCGATCTGCACGCCGAGGTCATGGGCCTGCCGGATTCCGGCGCAGATCGAGGCAATGGTCGCTTCGTCAAAGCCGGAACCTTTGTCCCCGGCCAGGGCTTCGCCGCTGAGCTTCAGCAGCACGCGTTGATATTGAGTCTGCATCATTTGCACCACCTGGTTTTGGATTGTGACAGTCTTCAAGACAAAAGAACTACCTGTATTTTACAATAGTTTGCCCGCAAAGTAAAGTATTTGCCCCCGAAAAGTCTTTTCTGCACACACATTTGCCAAAAGGAAAGCACAGGGAACATCCGGACAAAATCCGCCCCCTGTGCTGTAAAAATCGGATTTTCTTCTTTTCAGCCCGGCCCGGCTGTACGGCCAAACACGCGCCGGCACCCCCCTTCAGCGTTCCGTATCCGCCCGCAGCGTCACAAATTCTCGCTGCAGCGTTGCGCGCTGGCAGCGTTCCCGCAAAATCTGTTCAACGCTGTCATCCTGCAGCAGCAAACCATCCTCTTCTCGCCTCCATTCGGGCAGCCGGAACCCCAAAAGCAGGCCGGTCGCCTTTTCTTCCGGCAGGAACAGCGTCCATTGGATTGCATCGGCGTATTCACGCACAATCAGGATTCCCGTACCGCCCTGGGCCAAAAGATCCTTCTCCAGCGTGCCCTCCCGCAGCAGCGCACGCACGGCCGGCGCAGGACCGGGGCCGTTGTCCTGGTAGGTCAGGCAGTTTGCGTTCAGCTTCAGGCTAACGGAACTTGCCCCGGCCGCTGCCGCATTTGAAAACAGGTTTGCCAGAACCCCATCCATCAGGCGTTCATCCGTTTCTATCCAGCGCCTGTCCTCTTCAGTTTCAAATATGATGCGCAGCGCGCTGCCGCAGGCGGCAAGTTCTTCATTGGTGATTTGGCAAAACCCCTGCAGGTACCGCACCAGGTCCAGCGTCATCCGCTGACGCTGGCGGCGCAGCGCCACACCGAGCGCCAGGTCCGCCGCATGGTCAGACAAACGCTCCAGACGCTGAATACGGGAAGTCATTTTATCCAGCAGAGAAAGCACCGTCGCACGGGCCGTCAAGGCACCGTCACGTTCCACACAGTGCACCAAAGCGTCCAGTTCACATTGTAAAACACAAAATTCTTCCGCCAGCCGGCCGCGCAGGCCACCGCGTATGGCAAGCTGCTGATCGTCCGAAAGTGCATCCGTTTCCCAATGAGGATCGGCAGGTGATTGGCACATGGTACGCTCCTTCCCCGTCAAGCCAACCGATCAGCGAAGAGCGCGGCGTACCTCAGCGGCCAAGCTTCGAATCAGTTCCAGATTGGTCAGGTGGCCACCTTCCGGTTTGCCGACTGCGCGGCACAGTGCAGCGTATCCTTCCGGCCCGCTGGCGCGCAGTGATTTATTGACCCTCTCGATCGCTGAAGAAACAGCGCCCAGGGGGATATGCTCTCCTTCAACAGCCTGATGGTACAGTTCTTTCGCCGTATAGTCCTGCCGGCCTAACGCCAGCTGAAGGACACACCGCTCCAGATAGACCAGTCCGCTCAGACGGCAGTTGTATTGCATTTGGCGCAAAAGCTGCAAAAAACGGGCTTTTGCGCGATAGATATCCCACTGCAGATCATCCACACAGAAATGATATATCTCCGCGAAAAGATCGTCCAGGGTGTATGGTTTAAAGATAATATAATTGGCCCCCATTGTCAAGAACCGCTGCAGGATGGCCTGCGTTCCCGGAATACCTGTCAAAATGACGTATGGGCGTTGTTCCCCCAGAAGACAGATCTGGGTCAGGATATGGCTGAGCGTTGGGCCGCTGACCAGCGAATCCAACACGATCACCTGCGGGCGAAAGCCTTTCTCCAGCAGCTGCAGAACCTTCCATCCATCGGGTGCAATGGCACAAGCTTCGATCTCCTGCCGCCCATCAGCATACAGCTGTACTGCATGGCAAAGTTCGCTGTCACTGTCTGCGTACAGCACGGTTACTCTGTGCAATTTTTGCACGTTCATCGCATCCATCTTTTATTTTTCCCCACTTTTGGTCACATACGGTGGCTCAGTTCCACGCAGTTGCGCCGCACACATCCTGAACCGCTTCGGCTGCCTGGGCGGCTGGCACGCCATTTTCATAAAGATATCGCAGCAGTTCTACGGCCCGGGCCGCGGTCACCCCTGTAACCGGGCAGCTGGCTTTGCCGTCACAAAAGCCTGCTTGACGCACTTCCAATCGGTACCCTTTCTTTTCCAGAAACAGCTCATAGCGTACCGTATAGGCCGGCTGTAGCCCTTCAATACAGGAATACGCCCGCCGAAAACTGACCAAAGGGCGTTCACTGGCCGCTGGCTCCATGATCTGCCACACCTCCCGCAGGGCCTAACGCCGGACGGTACACCGCGCAGCCCAATTTTCCAGATCTTACCACTCCATATTACGCGTCGGGGCCGGTGAAATCAACCAAAAACTGCCGATTCATGTTTTACGATTTCTTTCGCTTCGCGCAATATAAGCACAGTTTTGCATCAGTCATCTGTGTATCGTTCTTTTTATACGCAATATATTTTCGTTTGTTTTCTTTTCTTTGCCGCAGCGTTTAAAGGCAAGCGTTTCTTCCTCAACCGAATGGTCCTGCACCTGCCATTTCAGGGCAAAATCCAGTTTTTTTCAAAAACGCTTGACTTTTTCTGCGCGAGGCGGTATACTAACCAAGTCAGCGAAATTTGGGCCTGTAGCTCAGTTGGGAGAGCGTTCGGTTCGCATCCGAGAGGTCAAGGGTTCGAATCCCTCCAGGTCCACCAGATTCAGCCGCAGGTTTGCCTGCGGCTTTTTCTTTGCCATTTTTCGTCAAGTTTTACCTGGCTGCGTATTTACATTATCAGCAAATCAGTATACTATTAAAGGTAAGTTTGGCAATCGCGCCTTTTTCCGCTTTTGCCGCCAGGAAGGAGAAGGAAGATTGAGGTTTTTGCAACGACTGGCCGCACTGGGCTTAGCGGTCGCTTTTTGTTTGAGCCTGTCCGCCTGCCAGCGTGACGCTGTGATCGAGGTACACAGCCAGCCCGCCACGGTTGAAACCGCCGCCACCCCTGTGCCGACGCCTTCTGCAGCGCCGGCTGCCGCCCAGCCCGCCGCCGTTTCCTCCGCCACGGTATTGCCCGAAACACCGGATGCCGGACGCAGCTACCTGGATGAAACGCTGTTTATCGGCGATTCCAACACCGCACGATACATGATGTACGCCGATGAAACCGGCCAGCCGTTTACAACTTTGGCCAACAACATCGGCGTCGTGAGCATGGGCGCCCAGGCCATCACCACCTTGCCTTGCGAACGTTTTAAAGGCGACAGCAAGATGTACACTGTGCCGGAGGCTGTCGCCAAGCTTAAACCGCAGCGGATTATTATCTGCTACGGCACCAATAACCTGGGCGGAACTTCCACCGATGCAACCTCCTTTATCCAGAACTACCGCACCGGCCTGCAGGCGATTGTGGACGCCTGGCCTTATGCAGACCTGATTGTCAGCGCGATTCCGCCACTTGACAAGCAGCGTGAAAACACCCGTCTTGAGATGGTGCAGGTAGATGCTTATAACGAAGCCATTGAAGCGATGTGCGAGGAGCAAGGGTACAAGTTTCTCAATTCAGCCGAAACGCTGCGTGACAGCGCGACCGGCTGGGCCAAAAAAGACTATACCCTTTCGGATGGCGTGCACCTTTCCAAAACGGCCGTGACCGCCTACTTTGAGTATGTGCGCACCCATGCGTATATCACGGAAGACCGCCGGCCGCAGCCGTTGGGCTCTATTCCGGAGCCGGACGGCGTACCGCTTGGGTTGATTTCGTCCGACCCGATCGCCGTGCGCGGCGCCAAGGTACCGGTGGAATTTGTCTCCGCCGGCGGCGGGACAATCAGCGGCAGCACCAGCCAGCTTGCCAAAAAAGGGGCAACCTGCAGCACCGTAACCGCCGTGCCCAATACAGGCTGGAAGTTTGACCATTGGTCTGCTTCGATCGGCAGTACAGGCAGCAGCGCCAGCCTGAGCTTTACGGTGCCATCCAATGCCGACGCCGGCGGCGTAGTTGTCACCGCCCACTTCACTCCCGACGTTCACGACCACCAGTTCGTTGAGACCGATGAGCGCACCGAGCCCACCTGCGAAGCGGCAGGATTTGTAAAGGAGCGCTGCTCTATCTGCGGTGAAATGCGGGAACAGAAGCTGGAAGCCCTGGGCCACCGTTGGGATGATGGCCAGGTAACAAAGGAACCGCAGCCCGGCGTTCCCGGCGAACGCACCTTCACCTGCACACGGTGCCAGAAAACCCGGGTCGAACCGATCACAGCGCTTCCCACCCCCACGCCGACCCTCCCGCCCGCAACGGCAACTCCGGCTCCCACCGAAACGCCTGCGACGCCGCTGCCGACGGAAGTTCCCACGCCCGCCCCCACACCGGTCCCCACCGATGCCCCTACCCCGGCGCCTACGCCGGAACCCACCCAAGAACCCACGCCGGCGCCAACCCCTTCACCCAGCCCGTCGCCGGTTCCCACCGAACAGCCGGCTCCGAGCGAACCTGCGGCCGAATCGCAGCCGGCTGAAATCGCCCCGGCCTGAGCAGGGCGCCAGACGGGGCAGCCTGTATAACACTGTGTAGAGGAATGTATCATGAACGAAAACAAAGCCAAACAATCTCAGCTGCTGCGGTTTGCGCCGTATCTGCTGAAATACCGAAAGATTCTGATTTTTGACCTTTTCTGTGCCGCCCTGACCACCTTGTGTGACATTGTGCTGCCTTCCATCATGCGGTACCTGACCAATGCCGCTACCGACTCCAGCGTGGTGCTGACTGCGGGGGTTGTGCTGCGGCTGGCGCTTGTCTATCTGGTTCTGCGGTTGATCGACGGGGCTGCGCAGTATTATATGTCCGGCACCGGCCATATAATGGGCGTTTACATTGAAACTGACATGCGGCGCGATGCATTCGCCCATCTGCAGCGGCTCAGTCACACTTATTATTCCAACACCAAAGTCGGCCAGATCATGGGCCGCATTACCAACGACCTGTTTGATGTGACCGAGTTCGCCCACCACTGCCCGGAGGAGTTTTTCATTGCCGGCATCAAAATTGTCGCTTCCTTCGTTATCCTGTGCGGCGCGAGCGTTCCGCTGACCCTGGTGGTGTTTGCCTGCGTCCCGCTGATGATGGTTGTCTCGGTCCGGCTGAACCTGCGGCTGCGCGCGGCATTCCGCAAACAGCGGTTTCAGATTGGCGAGTTGAACGCTTCGATTGAAGACAGCCTGCTTGGCCAGCGGGTTGTGAAAGCGTTTGCCGCCGAAGAGCAGGAAAACGCCAAATTTGAGCGCGGCAACCAAACTTTCCAGACCATCAAAAAGAAAACCTACCACGCGATGGCTGCGTTCAATACATCCACCCGGTTGTTTGATGGGTTGATGTATCTGGTTGTTATTGTGGCCGGCGGCCTGTTTTTGGTGTATGACAGGATCAACGCCGGCGACCTGGTGGCTTATGTGCTGTATGTCTCAACGTTGATTGCCACCATCCGCCGCATTGTCGAATTTGCTGAGCAGTTCCAGCGCGGCGTGACCGGCATTGAACGCTTTTACGAGATAATGGATACCCCCGTAGAGATTGAGGATGCCCCTGACGCCAAGCCGTTGGTTGTCAAACAGGGCGGCATTGAATTCCGTCATGTCAGCTTTGAATACCCTGACGATCACAACAAAGTGCTGCGCGATGTGAATCTGAGCATCCGCCCCGGTGAGAATCTTGCTCTCGTCGGGCCTTCAGGCGGCGGCAAAACGACGCTGTGCAACCTGATCCCCCGCTTTTACGATGTAACCAGCGGCGAGATTTTGGTTGACGGCCAGGATGTGCGCAAGGTCACCCTGAAAAGCTTGCGCGAGGCGATCGGCGTTGTACAGCAGGACGTTTATCTTTTCAGCGGCACGGTAGCCGAAAACATCGCCTACGGCAAGCCGGGCGCAAGCCAGGAAGAAATTATCGCCGCGGCGAAACTGGCCGGGGCTGACGGGTTTGTGCGAGCCCTGAAGGACGGCTACGACACCTATGTCGGTGAGCGCGGCGTCAAATTGTCCGGCGGGCAAAAGCAGCGCATCTCAATTGCGCGGGTGTTTTTGAAAAATCCGCCGATTCTGCTGCTGGACGAAGCGACCAGTGCGCTGGACAACGAGAGTGAAATTCTTGTGGGACAGAGCTTGGACGCACTCGCAAAAGGCCGTACCACCCTGACCATCGCCCACCGGTTGACCACCATCAAAAATGCCGACCGCATTCTGGTGCTTGGCAAGGAAGGCATTGAAGAAGAAGGCACCCACGAGGAACTGCTGGCTCAAAAAGGCATCTACTATCGACTGTGGAACGGCCTGGTCAGCGGCCAAACGCTGTAACATACCATTCAAGGAGCCACCGCTTTTTTGCACAAAGCGGTGACTCCTTTTTCGTGCGTTTCGCTGAAATGTTTCGAATTGTTTCGTTCTCTCTTGTCTTTTTGCGGCAAGGTGTGTATGATGAAGAACAGAGAAACATGTCGGCGGCTGCCAGCCGCCTGAAAGGTGGATGTTTGATGAAGCGTTCCAGCGGTATCCTGATGCACCTGTCCAGCCTGGCCTCCCCCTATGGCATTGGCACAATGGGCAAGGCTGCGCGCGATTTTGTCGATTTTCTGTACAGGGCCGGTCAGGGGTATTGGCAAATCCTGCCAATCTGCCCCACCAGCTATGGCGACAGCCCTTACCAGTCTTTTTCCACCTTTGCGGGCAACCCGTATTTTATCGATCTTGACCTGTTGGCCGAAGACGGCCTGCTGCTGCCGGAGGAGTACCAGACGATCGACTGGGGCGGCACACCGGACTGCGTGGACTACGGCAGGCTGTATGAACTGCGCTACCCGGTCCTGCATAAAGCAACGGCCCGCCTGCTGGCCAACCCGCCGGCCGATTATCGCCAATTCTGCGAGGAAAACGCTTTCTGGCTGCCGGACTACGCGCTGTTCATGGCGCTTAAGGATGCGCACAGCGGCGCCGCCTGGGGCGAATGGGAACCCGAACTGATCCGCCGTGACCCCGAAGCCCTGGCCGAAGCGTGTGCCAGCCATGCCGACGCCATCCAGTTCTGGAAAGCCGTGCAGTATCTGTTCTTCCGGCAGTGGAAGGCTCTCAAAGCCTATGCCAACGAAAAAGGCATCCAGATCATTGGCGACCTGCCGATCTATGTGGCGGCCGACAGCGTAGACGTTTGGAGCAGCCCGCAGGAGTTTCAGCTGGATGAAAACCTTGTTCCCACCGAAGTGGCCGGCTGCCCGCCGGACGCTTTTTCCGCCACCGGCCAGCTTTGGGGCAACCCGCTGTATGATTGGGACGCCATGCGCAAAACCGGATATGCCTGGTGGGTGCGGCGCATCCGGCACCTGTGCGGTATCTACGACGTTGTACGAATTGACCACTTCCGCGGCTTTGCGGGTTACTACGCAATCCCGTTCGGCAGCGCCGACGCCTGCAACGGCCGCTGGCGCGAAGGCCCGGGAATCGAGCTGTTCCAAACAATCGAAAGAGAGCTTGGCAAACAGAACATCATTGCCGAAGATCTCGGCTTTTTGACCGATGATGTTTATGCATTGCTGAACGCAACCGGCTACCCGGGCATGAAGGTTATGGAGTTTGCGTTCGACAGCCGCGACGGCGGCAACTACCTGCCGCATGATTATCCGCGCGGCTGCATTGCCTACACCGGTACCCACGACAACGAACCTGTCAACGGCTGGTTTGAAACAGCCGCCCCGGCGGATACCGCCCGCGCGATTGATTACCTGCAGCTGACCAAAAAGGAAGGGTACCACTGGGGGATGCTGCGGGGCATCTGGTCAAGCGTGGCAGACCTTGCCATCGTACAGGCGCAGGACATTTTGGGCCTCGGCCATGAGGCGCGGATGAATACGCCTTCGACACTGGGCGGCAACTGGTGCTGGCGCGCCAAGCCCGGCGCCTTCAGCGCCCGCCTGGCCAAAAAGCTTCGCCATGTAACCGAAATCTACGGCCGTACCGATTGGGAATAATCCAGCCAAAAACCACGCGCAGGCAAGGGCCGGCTGCCCCGCCTGCGCGTGGTTTTATTTTGGCTGTGCCCGGCGCAGTTCCGGGGTTCGCAGCAGCAACCAGAGCACAGGTGGCGCCGCCCCCAACAGATAACCGGAGACCTGCCATGCCAAATGGGCCCAGCTTCCTTCTGCAATGCCAAACGCCGCGCCGGCCGCACCGGCGCCCAAAGCCAGCAGAGATCCCATACCGGCGGCCACCGCCGGCCGTGCCAGCCAGCCGCCCCAGGCCGGGCGCATGCCGGTGCAGCGCAGCAGCCGTATCATGTTGAGCCCAAAGCTCAACAGATTGGACAGCGCCATCATCCCGATAAACCCGAGCGCCCCATACCGCGGCACAAGCAGACAGGCCGACAGAATCCGCACCGCACAATCGAGCACCGAATACCGGAAGGTGGCAAACTGTTGGCCCAAACCTTTGAGGATGCCATCCACCATGCTTTCCAGATAGAGTACCGGCGCCAGGAACCCAAGCAGCCGGACATAGCGCCCGACCTCGGCATCCCGATACAGCAGCCACGCAAGTTCCTGCCCAAACAAAACCAGCGCCGCCCCCGCCAGCATTGAAAACAGACCGGCCACCGCAAGGGTCACATGGATCAGGCGCGCAGTACCGGCGCTGTCACGGCAGGTATGCAGGCGGGTAATTTCCGGCATCAGAAGCCCGGACAAGGCCCCCAGCAGCGCAAACGGGAAAAAAATCAGCGGAAGCGCCATTCCCTTCAGCGCGCCATACTGGGCAACGGCCGCACTGCGGTCGCCAAGATACATTGCCAGACAAAGCGGGATCAGGCTGCTTTCCACCGCCTGCAGGGCACTGACCGCCAAGCGGCTGCCTTCGACCGGCAATGCTATAAGCAGCAATTCCCGCCCGGTGAACCCCCGGGCCGGGTCGCCCGATTGCCGGCGAAAAGACGGTTCCCGCCCGGCAAAGGCCGCCATCAGCAGGCAGGAAACGCCTTCGCTGACCGTGTTGCCAACCAACACCGCCGCGCAGGCGTAGCCGGCGCCCCACTGCGCCAGCACACGCAGCGCCAAGGCCGCCACAACAAGCCGGACCAGTTGCTCTATCAGCTGGGCTGTGACATTCGGCCCCACCCGCCGCCGTGCAAGAAAACAGCCGCGCAGCGCCCCCGAAACTGCAAGAAACGGCAGACTTGGCGCAAGCACCCACAGGCCAAGTTCCGCCCTGGCGTCATGCAGCATAAACCGGGCCACCGGGCCGGCAAGCGCTGCCTGGGCCAGCATAGCCGCCGTGCCAAAACAGGCCGCCGCACTCACAAGCCCCCAAAGCGTCGGCCCCATGCCCCGCCTGCGCGCCAGGCTCTGCGCCGCCAAACGGGTAGCCGCCACGTTGACCCCCGCCGAAGCAAGCGCCACAAATACCGAATAGACCGCCAGGATCAGCTGGTATAACCCCATCCCCTCGCCGCCCAGCCAGGCCGCAATGTATACGCGGAACCCCATGCCGAGCACCCGCAGCGCCATACTGCCAACAGTCAGCAGTGCCGCGTTTTTCAGATACAGCTTCCAGCGCATGGGCAGGCCCCCTCTCCCCTGCCAGGGTATGCGGGCAACGGGGGTGGTATGCCTTTACTGCGCCGCTTCGGCCATCAGGCGCTGGATCGTATCGGCCGCCTCGCCGATCGGCACGCGGGTTGCGGTTTGTTTGTCTCGGGTTGTGATTTCCACCACGCCGGCTTTGCAATTTCGCGGGCTGACAACCGCCCGGAACGGCACGCCCATCAAATCGGCATCGGCAAAAAGGACGCCGGGGCTGACAGCGCGGTCATCGTATATCACCTCAACTCCACGTCGGGTCAGTTCGGCGTACAGTGCGTCGGCGCAGCTGCGCACCTGTGCATCGCCGGCCCGCACGGCACACAAATGCAGCTGCCAGGGGGCCACGGCCATCGGCCAGATCGGGCCGCAGTCATCATGATGGGCTTCACAGATGGCCGCGGCGAGACGCCCCACGCCAATGCCATAACACCCCATCAGCGGGTAGCGGACCTGGCCGGCGGCGTCCTGATAGGTCATGCCGAGCGCCGCCGTATAGGTATCGCCAAGCTGGAAGATATTGCCGACTTCGATGCCTCGCGAAATGGCAAGCCCCGCCTGCCCGCAGGCCGGGCAGACACCGCCGGCAACCGCCTTGGCAAAGTCCCCGAACGAAGCGCCGGGCAGGTCACGGGCAGGAAACATGCCGGTGAAATGGAAGCCTTCCTCATTCGCACCGCATGCAAGCGTTTGGCACGCCGCAAGGGATTGATCGTACAAAACCTGCACGCCGCCCGGCAAACCGACCGGCCCGATGGAACCGGCGCACAAACCGCCTGCTTTCAGGTTTGTGGCCGGGTACACCGCACCGCCAAGGTAACGCGTCAGTTTTGTTTCGTTGACTTCAAGATCGCCGCGCAAAAACACGAGCACCAGTCCGCCATCCCCGGCCTTCTCATACGCGACCGCCTTGCAGGTCTCTTCCGGTGTGATCTGCAGGCAGGCACATAGTTCCTCTATTGTGTGCACGCCCGGCGTAGCCACCTTGGTAAGCGGCTTTGGCTGGCGCTGCGGCGTCCGGGGCAGGCAGCAGGCCGCGGCTTCAAGGTTGGCGCGGTAACCGCAATGCGGGCAGAGTGCGATCGAATCCTCTCCGATCGGAGTCAGCAACATAAACTCATGCGAGACCCTGCCGCCCATCATCCCGGCGTCCGAGGCGACCGCAACCACCTGCGGCAGGCCGACCCGGGCAAAGATGCGGTGATAAGCTTCCAGGCAGCGCGCATAGAAAGCGTCAAGATCCTGCTGGCTTGTGTGGAAAGAATAAGCATCCTTCATTGTGAATTCCCGCACCCGGATCAGCCCGGCACGCGGGCGGGCTTCATCCCGGAATTTGGTCTGGATCTGGTAGATCATGAACGGGTACTGCGCATAGCTTTGGGCTTCATCCCGCACAAGCTGCACGGCAGCTTCCTCATGGGTCATGCCAAGGACAAGTTCATTGCCGCTGCGGTCCCGAAACCGGGCCAGTTCCGGCCCGATCTTGGCGTACCGGCCCGATGCCTGCCAAAGCGAAGCCGGCATCACGACAGGCAACTCTACTTCCTGCCCGCCCAGGGCGTCCATCTCTTCCCGCAGAATCTGTTCGATCTTGCGGGTCACGCGTACAAGCGGCGCATAGGATGAAAACACCCCGTTCATGACCTGTTTGATGTAACCGCCGCGCACCAGCAGGGCGTGGCTGTCCACAACGCAGTCGGACGGACGCTCCTTAAACCGGGCGCCTGCAAGATTGGCCAGTTTCATAACAACCTCCTGTTCGCTGTCTTCCGGCATATTTGCCGCTCAGAAAAATAAAAACGCCCCAAACAAACCGAAACGGTCTGCTTAGGGCGAACGAAACATCGTCCGTGGTACCACCTAACTTTGGAAAAGGCTCCACTCTCAGGGCGCGGGAAGCTTGGCTCCGACGCCTGCTCTCGATAACGGGAGAACCCGGTAGCGCTTGACGGGGAACTTTTGTCCTTCCCTGCTTTTCGCGCACAGCTCGAAGATGGGTTCGGCGCCCCGGGGCCAAAGGCTTGCACCAACCGCCTTTTCTCTGGTTGGCCCCACAGGCGCGTACTGTTTCTTCTCATCGCCTTTTTCTCTGATTGGGCTCAGTATACCGCAACGCTGCACGGCTGTCAAGCTTGCCGCGCGCGGCCGCGCATGGTACAATACATAAAGGCAGCCGCCGTTGAATACCGGCGGCCTCAACGTACCTATGAAAGGATGCAAAACCATGCGTGAATCTGAAATGATCCAGGCGGCGGTCAGCTTTTTGCGCACCCGCCTGCCAGAATCCCCCGAACTGGCGATTGTGCTGGGTTCCGGCCTGGGCGGGCTGGCCGACCGCATCGACAATCCGGTCTATATCCCGTACAGCGAGGTGCCGGGCTTGCCTGTATCGACCGCGCCGGGCCATGCCGGACGGTTTGTGGCCGGGCGGCTGGCCGGACGGGCAGTGCTCTGCATGCAGGGGCGCTTCCACTTTTATGAAGGCCATGATATGCAGGCCATTGCACGGCCCGTACGGGTCATCAAAGCGCTGGGCTGCCAGGCTCTGGTGCTGACCAATGCCGCCGGAGGCGTCAACTACGATTTCCAGGTCGGCGATTTTATGTTGATCACCGACCATATCAACTTCATGGGCGCCAATCCGCTGCGCGGTGAAAACGACGAGGCCATCGGCCCGCGTTTTTGCGATATGAGCCATGTGTACACCCCCGAGCTGCAGCAGGTGGCGCGCGATGTGGCTGCCGCCCAAGGTTTACCGCTGCGCGAGGGCGTCTATCTCGGCTACATGGGCCCGAGCTATGAGACACCGGCTGAGATCCGCGCGTTCCGCATCCTTGGCGCCGATGCCGTCGGCATGAGCACGGTGCCTGAGGCCATCGCCGCCAGCCACTGCGGCCTGCCGGTTTTGGCTATGAGCCTGATCACCAATCTGGCTGCCGGCATGAGCAAGGGCAAACTTTCCGGCGAGGAGGTCATTGAAATTGCCAACCGCCGCGGCCCGGTGTTTGAGCAGCTTGTCTGCGCGATCCTGGCAGCCATACCGGTAAAAGGCTGACGGATGGCTTGCTTTTTGGGGTACAATCCAGTAAAATAGTGTGTATGTGCAGCCGTCGCTTTTTCCGGGGCGGTTGGCTGCTCCAACAACGGAGTGCGCCGGAGCCAACGCCCCGGTGAAAAGGAGAATGTGTAAATGAGCGAAGAATGCACCCATGACTGCAGCAGCTGCGGCGCGGATTGCCCCAGCCGCAACGCCCCGCAGCACGAGCCGCCGCACGCCAAAAGCCATATCAAAAAGGTAATCGGCGTAGTTTCCGGCAAAGGCGGCGTGGGCAAAAGCATGACCAGCGCCATGCTGGCTGTCGCAATGCGCCGGATGGGCCACTCTGCCGGCATTTTGGACGCCGATATCACTGGTCCTTCAATCCCGAAACTGTTCGGCGTGCATGGACCGGCCACCGGCAATGACGACGGCATCTACCCCATCAAGAGCCGCACCGGCATTGACATCATGAGCATCAACCTGCTGCTGGAAGACGAAGAAGCGCCGGTTGTCTGGCGCGGGCCGGTTATCGCCGGTGCGGTCAAGCAGTTCTGGCAGGATGTTATCTGGGAGGATGTTGACTTCCTGTTTGTGGATATGCCTCCGGGTACCGGCGACGTGCCGCTGACCGTTTTCCAGACGCTGCCGGTGGATGGCATTGTGATTGTGTCCAGCCCGCAGGAGCTCGTCGGGATGATTGTCGGCAAAGCTGTGCAGATGGCCGAGATGATGAAGGTCCCGGTGCTTGGCATTATCGAGAACATGAGCTACGCGGTCTGCCCGCATTGCGGCGAGCACATCCAGGTCTTTGGCGACAGCCATGTAGAACAGACAGCTGAGAAGTATCATCTGCCGGTTCTGGCAAAGATGCCGATCGATCCCGAGCTGGCAAAGGAAGCCGATGCCGGCATGATCGAAACCTATGCCGGGGACTTCCTGGACAACGCCGCAAAGACGGTGGCAGCGCTGTTGGTCTGAGCTGCAGCACCCCATTGCAAAAGATTTGAAAGTTTTTTGCCTTATATTTGAATTCGAAAAGGAATTCAATACCCGATTCTAAAAATAATTTTGCTTTCCCCTTGCCAAAGCTGCCCATCCGTGGTATGCTGATTAGCAAGAACAAAGGCGTTCCCGCATGGTGGCCGTATGCCGCCATGCCGGGGGCGCCTTTTTTGCATTTTGGGCGGCCGGCCGCCGCCCAAAGTGCAGACCTGACAGCCGGGAAGGAGAAGCTTATGCAGGACTTTACGACAAAAAGGGCCGGTTTGTACGACCCGCGTTTTGAGCATGACAACTGCGGCATTGGCGCGGTGGTGGATATCCAGGGCCGCAAAACGCACCGCACCATCGATGACGCCCTCCAGATTGTTGAACATCTGGAGCACCGCGCCGGCAAAGACGCCGAGGGCAAAACCGGCGACGGCGTTGGCATCCTGATGCAGATCGGGCACAAATTCTTTACCAAAGCGGCCGCTGCCGCCGGGATCTCCCTGGGTGAAGAGCGCAGCTACGGAATCGGCATGTTTTTCTTCCCGCAGGAAGAACTGCGCCGCAACCAGGCCAAAAAGCTGTTTGAAATCATCTGCCAAAAGGAGGGCCTGCCCTTCCTGGGTTGGCGTGAAGTTCCCACCTGCCCTGATATTTTGGGCCACACGGCCCGCAGCTGCATGCCAAGCATCTGGCAGGGGTTTGTGGGCAAACCGGCACGCGTATCCGCCGGCATCGAATTCGACCGCCGCCTGTATGTGGCCCGCCGGGTGTTTGAACAGTCCAGCCCCGAAACCTATGTGTGCAGCCTGTCCAGCCGGACAATTGTCTATAAGGGGATGTTCCTTGTTAAAGAGCTGCGGCTGTTCTACCCTGATCTGCAGGATGAAGACTACGAAAGCGCGATCGGCATGGTACACAGCCGGTTTTCAACCAACACCGCGCCAAGCTGGAACCGCGCGCATCCGAACCGGCTGATCCTGCACAACGGCGAAATCAACACGATCCGCGGCAATGCCGACACCATGCTCGCGCGTGAAGAGACAATCGGCAGCCAGGTGCTCAAGGATGACATGACCAAGATTCTGCCGGTCATCAACCAGGGCGGCAGCGATTCGGCCATGTTGGATAACGCGCTCGAATTCATGGTGATGAATGGCATGGACCTGCCCCTCGCCGTGATGGTGACAATCCCGGAACCATGGAGCAACAACCAGAATATGGACCCGAAAAAGCGGGATTTTTACCAATATTATGCAACGATGCTTGAACCGTGGGACGGCCCGGCTTCGATCCTGTTTTCGGACGGCGATGTGATGGGCGCGGTGCTTGACCGCAACGGGCTGCGCCCTTCCCGTTACTACATCACAAAGGATGGTCGGCTGATTCTTTCGAGCGAGGTCGGCGTGCTGGATATTCCCTCTTCCGAAATTGTCTGCAAAGACCGGCTGCGCCCGGGCAAAATGCTGCTTGTCGATACCGTTAAGGGTGCGCTTGTTGAGGATGAAAAACTCAAGGCAGAATACGCCAACCGCCAGCCCTACGGCGAATGGCTCGACCGCAACCTTGTCAATCTCAGCGATCTCAAGATCCCGAACCAGAAGGTTCCCACCGCCACGCCGGAAGCGCGCGTGCGGCTGCAAAAGGCTTTCGGTTACCGGTATGAAGATGTCGCCACCATGATCCTGCCGATGGCCAAAAACGGCAGCGAACCGGCTGGCGCGATGGGCAGCGATACCCCGCTGGCAGTGCTGAGCCACACCCATCCCCCGCTTTTTGACTATTTCAAGCAGATGTTTGCCCAGGTAACCAACCCGCCGATTGACGCCCTGCGGGAAAAGGTCGTCACCTCAACCACCGTCTATGTCGGCGCGCAGGGCAACCTGCTGGAAGAAAACAGCGAAAACTGCAAGGTTCTGAAAATCAACAACCCGATTTTGACCGAGACGGACATTCTCAAGCTCAAGGCGATGAGCGTGCCCGGTTTCCGGGTGCAGACGATCTCGATCTGCTATTATAAAAATACCGAGCTGGAAAAGGCAATTGACCGGCTGTTTGTTGATGTTGACCGCGCCTACCGCGACGGCGCGAACATCCTGATTTTGTCCGACCGCGATATCGATGAGTATCACGTTGCGATTCCGAGCCTGCTGGCGGTAGGCGCAGTGTCAAAGTATCTTGTCCGCACCAAAAAGCGCACGGCCATGGCGCTTGTTCTTGAAAGCGGTGAACCGCGGCTTGTACACGATTTTGCAACACTGCTCGGGTACGGCGCTTGCGCAATCAACCCGTATCTTGCCCAGCAAACCATCCGCCAGCTGATTGAGGAAGGGCTGTTGGACAAAGACTATTACGCCGCCGTGCAGGACTACAACAAGGCAATTCTGAACGGTATTGTCAAGATCGCTTCCAAAATGGGCATTTCGACAATCCAGTCCTATCAGGGCAGCCAGATTTTTGAAGCGCTGGGCATCAGCGAGGAAGTCGTAAACAAATACTTTACAAACACCGTGACCCGGGTGGGCGGCATTACACTGCGTGACATTGAGCAGGATCTTGAAGAGCGCCACCAGAAGGCTTACGACCCGCTCGGCCTGGATACCGTCGCCGAATTGCCGAGCCTTGGCACCCATAAATTCCGCAGCGGCCCGCAGGCCGAACAGCACCTGTACAACCCGCAGACCATCCACCTGCTGCAGCAGGCCTGCTGGACCGGCGATTACGACAAATTCAAAGCCTATACCGCGGCGATTGACGCAACCGGCCCCGACGAGATGCATCTGCGCAGCCTGCTCGCTTTCAATTACCCCGAAACCGGCGTGCCGATTGAGGAAGTCGAAAGCGTTGATTCGATTGTCAAACGGTTCAAGACCGCTGCGATGAGCTACGGCGCCCTTTCAGAGGAAGCGCACGAGTGTATGGCAATCGCTATGAACCGGCTTGGAGGCAAGAGCAATACCGGTGAAGGCGGGGAAGCTGAGGAGCGGTATGGCACCGAACGTAACTCCGCCATCAAGCAGGTGGCTTCCGCCCGGTTTGGCGTAACCAGCAAGTACCTTGTCTCAGCCAGTGAGATCCAGATTAAGATGGCCCAAGGCGCCAAGCCCGGTGAGGGCGGGCAGCTGCCCGGCGCCAAAGTGTACCCCTGGGTGGCCAAGACCCGCAATTCAACCACCGGCGTGGGGCTGATTTCTCCCCCGCCGCACCACGACATTTACTCGATTGAGGATCTGGCCCAGCTGATCTATGACCTCAAATGTGCCAACCGCAAGGCGGCCATCAATGTCAAACTGGTAAGCGAGGCGGGCGTCGGCACCATTGCGGCCGGCGTGGCCAAAGCAGGCGCCGAGGTGATTTTGATTTCCGGATTTGATGGCGGAACCGGCGCGGCGCCGAACAACTCTATTCACAACGCCGGCCTGCCCTGGGAGCTTGGTATTGCCGAAGCACACCAGTGCCTGATCCTGAACGGGCTGCGCAGCCGGGTACGGATTGAAGCGGACAGCAAACTCATGAGCGGCCGTGACGTTGCCATCGCGGCAATGCTCGGAGCGGAGGAATTCGGTTTTGGCACCGGCCCGCTTGTCGCAATGGGCTGCGTGATGATGCGCGTCTGCAACCTGGATACCTGCCCGATGGGCATCTGCACCCAAAACCCCGAACTGCGCAAGCATTTCATCGGCAAGCCGGAATATATCATGAACTTTATGCGGTTCATGGCGCAGGAATTGCGTGAATATATGGCAAAGCTCGGCGTGCGCAGTGTTGAGGAGCTTGTCGGCCGCACCGATCTGCTGCGGGTCAAACCTGAACCTTCCGGTTCCCGCGCAAGCGAGCTTGACCTTACCGCCCTGCTTTCGAACCCCATGATTGCAGATAACCACGTTCACTTTGACCCCAAGGCCGCGTACAACTTCCAGCTTGAGAAAACCCCCGATATGCGGGTACTGATGAAGAAATTCAAAAAGAGCTTTGAGATGGCCGAGCCCCGGCCGATGCGCATTGAAGTCAGCGTCGGCAACACCGACCGCGCGTTCGGCACCATTTTCGGCAGCGAGATCACGGCCAAGTTCGGCAGCACCCTGCCGGACGACACCTTCCATGTGACCTGCCGCGGTTACGGCGGGCAGAGCTTTGGCGCCTTCCTTCCGAAAGGGCTGACGCTGGAGCTGATTGGTGATTCGAACGACTACCTTGGCAAAGGGCTTTCAGGGGGGCAGATCGTTGTCTACCCGCCCAAAGATGTTACATATGACCGCAGCCGGAACATTGTGATCGGCAACGTTGCGCTGTACGGCGCCACCGGCGGCAAAGCGTTCATCAACGGCATGGCTGGCGAACGGTTCTGTGTGCGCAATTCCGGCGGCATCGCGGTTGTGGAAGGCGTCGGCGACCATGGGTGTGAGTATATGACCGGCGGCACCGTGGTGGTGCTGGGTAAGACCGGCAAAAACTTTGCAGCCGGCATGAGCGGCGGTATTGCGTATGTGCTGGATGAAGACTGGGACTTTTACCAGCGTGTCAACAAAGATATGGTCAGCCTGGAACCGGTGGAACACAAATACGATGTTTCGCTGCTCAAAGATTTGATCCGAGAACATGTTGAACGCACCGGCTCGCCGCGCGGGCAGGAAATCCTTGACAATTTCGGCGAATACCTGCCCAAGTTCAAAAAGGTGCTGCCGCATGACTATGACAAGATGCTGCGTCTGATTGCCCAGATGGAAGAAAAGGGCCAGGACAACGAGCAGGCTCAGATCGAGGCGTTCTACGCCATGAAAAACGCACAGTAAGGGAGGCAGAAACTTATGGGAAAACCGACCGGATTTTTGGAGATCGCGCGGCAGACCAGCACCGAGCTGCCGCCCGAAGAACGCATTGTCAACTTTAATGAATTTCATATCCCGCTGCCGCCCGAAGAACAGCAAACCCAGGGCGCCCGCTGCATGGACTGCGGCGTCCCCTTCTGCCAGAGCGGCATGATGATCGGCGGGGCGGCCAGCGGCTGCCCGCTGAACAACCTGATTCCCGAATGGAATGACCTTGTCTGTCAGGGCCGTTGGGATCTGGCGGTGCACCGCTTGATTGCAACCAACCGCTTCCCGGAATTTACAAGCCGTGTCTGCCCGGCGCTCTGCGAAGCCGCCTGCACCTGCGGCATGGCGGTGGGCGACCCGGTAACAGTGCGTGAAAACGAGCGCGCAATTGTTGAATACGGGTATGAGAGCGGCGCCATCCACGCCGTACCGCCGCCGGTGCGAACCGGCAAACAGGTGGCTGTTGTAGGCTCCGGCCCGGCAGGCCTGGCCGTGGCTGATCTGCTGAACAAACGCGGCCACACCGTCACGGTGTATGAGCGGGACGACCGTATCGGCGGACTGCTGATGTACGGCATCCCAAACATGAAGCTGGACAAATCGGTTATCGACCGCCGTGTCGAAATTCTGCAAAAGGAGGGCATTACCTTCGCCTGCGGGGCCGATGTCGGCGGCAACCTGCCAGCCCAGGCCCTGCTGGACAGCGCCGATGCCGTTGTGCTGTGCTGCGGCGCCAAGCAGCCGCGGGACCTGAATCTGCCGGGACGTGAGGCCGGCGGCATATACTTTGCGGTCGATTATCTGACCAGCGTGACCCGCAGCCTGCTCGACTCCCATTTTGCCGATGGGCGCGCGATTGACGCCGCCGGCAAGCGGGTGCTTGTCATCGGCGGCGGCGACACTGGCAACGACTGCGTTGGCACGGCCATCCGCCAGGGCTGCGCAAGTGTTGTGCAGCTGGAGATGATGCCCTGCCCCCCTGATGCCCGCGCGCCGGGCAACGCCTGGCCCGAGTGGCCGCGGGTACGCAAGACCGATTACGGCCAGCAGGAGGCGATCGCCATCTTTGGGCAAGACCCGCGGATCTATCAGACAACGGTCAAGGAATTTTACGCAAACGAAGCCGGGCAGGTCTGCGCCGCATTGGTCTCCAAGCTTGAAAGCCAAATTGTGGATGAATCCACCGGCCGCCGTGCGATGGTCCCCACCGGCGAAGAGTTTGTGATTGAGTGCGATCTTGTGTTGATTGCGGCCGGCTTTACCGGTTGCCAGCCCTATACGGCCGAAGCGTTCGGCGTTGCGCTGACCGCCCGCAACACGGTGGAAGACGACCATTTTGCAACCAACGTCCCCAAGGTATTTGCCTGCGGCGATATGCGCCGCGGCCAGAGCCTGGTTGTCTGGGCACTGCGCGAAGGGCAGGATGCCGCAGCCGCGGTGGACCGCTACCTGATGGGATACACCAACCTGTAAAAACAGCAAGCCCCCGCAAGAGCCAAACGGCCTTGCGGGGGCTTGTACATTTTCTCAATCATCGGACAAAGCAGCGGCAGCCTGGCGGGAATCCATCGTGGTAAACAGATGCCGAAGCACAACAACCGCCGCGATGCAAAGGATCACTTCCGCCACAAGTTGGGCGTACGCCAGCCCATACAGCGGGAACAGGAAGTTCAGCAGGCAGAGCGCCGGGATTTCGAGCACAACCTTGCGCATAATGGCAAAAATCAGCGAGTTTTTCCCCAATCCGCAAGCCTGAAAAACGCCGACCGCCAAAAAGTCTACGGCCAGGAACGGCAGGGACAGCGCAAACCCCTGCAGGAAAGCGGCGCCGTATGCCACAATGCTTTCCGTTTTCATAAACAGGCCGATCAGCGGCCCGGCCATCTGGTGGCACACCAGCGCCGCCAGTATCATAAAGCCAACCGAAACCTTCATGCAGAAAAGGACCGCCTGCTTCATACGGCCGGCGTTGCCGCTGGCATAGTTATAGCCCACCAGCGGCATAACCCCCTGCGAAAACCCGTTTGATACGTTCCACGGCACCTGATAAATCTTTTGGGCAATGCCGATGGCTGCGACGGCGTCGGCGCCAAAGCCTGCCGCAAAATTGTTGAGAATGGTCATACCGGTAACATTGAGCAGATTCTGAATGGAAGCCGGAACCCCCACCTGGAACACGCCAAACGCAATATTTTTGCGGAAGCCGAACATCCGCGGCGAGATGCAGACCGCCGTGGTGCGGCGGCGCAGATAAAGCAACACAAAAAAGTACAGGCAGGCCACACAGTTCGAAAGGCAGGTGGCCAGGCCCGCGCCTTCCGCCCCCATATTAAAGCCCCAGGGCAGAATAAAAATCGGGTCAAGCAGAATGTTGAGGATGCACCCGCTCATTGTGCCGATGCTTGCGTGCAGGGTGGAGCCTTCAGCCCGCACCAGGTAGGAGAGCACGACGTTCAGGATGGACGGCGCCGCGCCGAGGGTGACTGTCCAGAACAGATACTCCGCCGTTGCGTCAAAGGTTGTTTGGTCTGCGCCAAGCAAACGCAGCAGCGGGGTTTGGAAAACCGTAAACCCAAGTGAGAAAAGCAGCGCGCAGATCAGCGAGCAATAAAACCCGAAAGCCGAACTGCGGGCGACGGTATCTTCATCCTTCAGGCCAAGGGCCCGGCTCATCATACTGGAACTGCCAACGCCAAACAGGTTGTTGATGGCATTGAATGCCAGCAGCACAGGCGCCGCCAATGCAACGCCGGCGCTTTCAACAGGGTCGTTGAGCATCCCGACAAAGAAGGTATCTGCCAGGTTGTACAGCACCATGACCAGCGAGCTGATAATCGTTGGTACCGCCAGCGTCATCACGGCGCTCGGCACCGGGCGGGTTTCAAACAAAGCTGTTCGATTTTGATCCATTCCGATTCTGTTTCCCCTTTCTGGTGCCAGAAAACCGGCGTATCAGCAAAAGCATAGCACAACCGCCGGGCAAACACAAGGCCATTGCAAAGAAATCTCCGCGCACTTCTGCGCTTAACCCGGTTCTTGCCGCACACGGTGCACGGCCGTGCCTTTTGTCTTTTCTTTCATCCACCACACCTTGGATTTTTGATGCATAATCTTTTAACAAATTGTCCATTGACATTTTCACAAAAGATGTGCTAGGATAGGTCAAAATGTTCAAATCCTAACAAATGGAGCTTCACTATGCAACACAAAACAGTCGGGATGGAACTTGTGGGCACCGCCAACGCCTTGCGCCGCGCCCTGTTTGAAGATGTATGGCGTGATTTTTGCGGCGACGGCCCCACCGGCCTGCAGCAGTGGTTTCTTTTGTATGTATTTGAGCATGATGACCGCGAAGTGTACCAGAAAGACCTGGAATCCGTGTTTCAGATCCGGCGTTCCACCGCGACAGAGATTCTCAAATCGATGGAGCGCAAAGGGCTGATTTTGCGGGTTCCCAGCGCGTTGGACCGCCGCAGCAAGCGTATTCACCTGACCGCCAAGGCCTGCGGCATATGTGAGGAAAACCGCCGCAAGCTTGTGGCGGCGGAGGCCATGATGTGCCGCGGTTTGACGCCTGAACAGCTGGAAGGCTTTGTGGAGATTTTGCGCCAGATCCAAGCAAACATTCACAGCTTTTAACCCGGCTGCCCGCAAGGCTTGCAACGGGAAAGGGCAGGAAGGTTCAAAGTATGGCCGTACAGGCCAGGGAGTAAAACAGGCATGCGATACGAGCAAACCATTTTGTATGTAGGGATTGATATCGGTTCCACTACCACCAAAATTGTTGCGGTGGATGCAAAGGACGGCACCGTGCTTTATTCAGATTATCGGCGCCACCATGCCGATCAGGCCGCCAGCGTTTCGAAAGCGGTGTGGAAATTGAGCGGGCGTTTTCCCGGTGCCAGGCTGCAGCCGGTTCTGACCGGTTCCGGTGCCAAACAGCTGGCCGATGCGCTGGGGCTGCCCTTTACCCAGGAGGTTGTGGCAAACGCGCTGGCGCTGCGCACGCTGTATGTGCGGGTTGGCACCGCCATTGAACTGGGCGGGCAAGACGCCAAAATGATTTTCTTCCGCCGCAACCAGGCCACCGGCCAGCTTGAAACCGCCGATATGCGGATGAACGGAAGCTGTGCGGGCGGCACCGGCGCTTTTCTGGATGAAGTCGCTTCGATTCTGGACGTGCCGGTTGAAGAGCTGGATGCGCTGGCCGCCCAGGGCCGCTGCGTTTACGACATTTCGGGGCGTTGCGGCGTGTATGCCAAAACCGATATTCAGCCGCTGCTCAACCAGGGGGTCAGCCGGGCCGATTTGGCGTTGTCCGCTTTTCATGCCGTGGCCAAACAGACCATCGGCGGCCTGGCCCAAGGTTTGACCATTCAGCCGCCGGTTGCGTTTGAGGGCGGCCCGCTGACCTTCAACCACACCCTTGTGCAGGTTTTTTCCAAGCGGTTGGGCCTTGGTACGGAAGATATTTTGCTGCCTGAACATCCTGAACGGATGATGGCATACGGCGCGGCGCTGTCAGCCCGCGATCTGTGGAAAGACCAGGGCGCGCCGCTTACGGCCGGTGACCTTCTAACCCGGCTTCAAAACCGGCCAACCGACCACACCGAGGACGGCCCGCTGTACTTTGCATCCGCAGAAGAAGAATCTGCTTTCAAGGCCCGCCATGCTCTGCCCGCCTGGTCCCCGCTGCAGCCGGCCGCCGGGCAGACGGTGCGCGGGTACCTGGGCATTGATTCGGGCAGTACGACAACCAAGTTTGTGCTGCTGGGCGAAGATGGCCGACTGCTGGACAGTTTTTATGCTCCCAACCGCGGCGAACCGCTTTTGGTCGCACGGGACGCTTTGATTGCACTGCGCGACCGTTACCGCAAGGCCGGCGCACAGCTGGACATTCTTGGTGTAGGCACCACCGGATATGGCGAGCAGCTGTTTGCCAACGCCTTTTCTGCCGAATACCATGTGGTGGAGACGGTCGCCCATGCCCGCGCGGCTGCCGAATATGTGCCGAACGCTTCTTTCCTGCTTGATATTGGCGGGCAGGATATGAAAGCGATCTGGCTGGACCATGGCATCATCACGAACATCGTTGTAAACGAAGCGTGCTCGTCCGGGTGCGGCTCCTTCCTCGAAAACTTTGCGGCTTCGCTGCAGATCCCGGTTGACCAGATTGCCGAAGAGGCTTTCCGCGCCCGGCACCCGGCAAAGCTTGGCAGCCGCTGCACCGTGTTCATGAACAGCAGCATCATCACCGAACAGCGCAACGGCAAAAGCGCCGGCGATATCATGGCGGGGCTCTGCCGGTCGATCATTGAAAATGTCTTCACAAAGGTCATCCGCCTTTCAAATCTTGACCGGCTGGGCGACACAATTGTCGTGCAGGGCGGCACTTTCCGCAATGACGCCGTACTCCGCGCAATGGAACAATACACCGGGCGGAAGGTGACCCGCGCACCGTATCCCGAAATCATGGGCGCGATCGGCGCCGCACTGCTGACCAAGGAGCAAGCCCGGAATGCGCCGCACAGTTTCATCGGGCTGGATGCACTGGAAGATTTCCGCCGCTTTAACCAGGGCTGCCATTACGGCCGGCGACAAGGCCCAGCAGGCATTCCGCCGCGAGATGCAGCAGGCCGGGCAAAAGGTATTGGATGAGGTAACCCGCACCGGACAGTATGCTGTGGTGCTGGCCTCCCGGCCGTATCAGACGGACACCCTTGTCAACCATGATCTGCCTGCCATGCTGACCGGCTTTGGCGTGCCCGTTCTGACGGTGGATTCGCTGCCCGGCCTTGACGATGTCCCGCTGGACGCAAGCGCGCTGGATATTGTCAACAATTACCACGCCCGGATGCTGGAGAGCGCCGTGATCGCAGCGCGCAACCCGCATCTTGAATACATTCAGATTGTCAGTTTCGGTTGCGGGCATGACGCTTATCTTTCGGATGAAATCACCCGACTTCTGCGGGAAATTGCAGGCCGAACGCCGCTGATTTTGAAGCTGGACGAAAGCGACGTACAGGGGCCGCTGCGGATCCGGGTGCGTTCCTTCCTTGAAACGCTGAACATGCGGCGCGCCGCCGGGCTGTCCGCCGAAATCCACCCGCTGCCGGACCCGTACCCGGTCAAGTTCACCGCACAGGACCGCAAAACCCGCCTGGTGCTGGTTCCCAACACTTCGCACGCTTTTTGCCGGGTACTGTCCGCCGCATTTGCCACCCAGGGCCTGCGCACCGTCCCGCTCGAACTCGGGCGTGAAGAGGCGATCCGGCTTGGGAAACAGTATGTGCACAACGATATCTGCTTTCCGGCGCAGATGGTCATTGGCGAGGTGCTGGCCGCGCTTCAGAGCGGCCGGTATGACACCGATCATGTGGCGGTTGCCATGGCCAAGTATATTGGCGATTGCCGCCTGACACACTACAGCGCTCTGCTGCGCAAAGCGCTGGATGACGCCGGCTTTGCAAACGTGCCGATCCTGACAAACGATGACGCCGACAGCCACAACCAACACCCGGGGTTCCGCATGAACCTGCTGACGTCGATCCGCATTGCTTATGCCATGCCGATGATCGATGCGCTGGAATCTTTGCTTCGAAAAATCCGTCCTTACGAAACCGTGCCCGGCAGCACCCAGAAAGCCTTTGATGAGGCAATGGACCTTGTTGTGGACGGGCTGCAGAAGCATGGCGTACGCGGGGCTGAGCAGGGTCTGCGCCGCGGCATTGCACGCCTGAAACAGGTGCCCTGCGACCGCAGCAAGCCGAAGCCGCAGGTGCTGATTGTTGGTGAATATCTGCTGAACTTCCACCCCGGCGCCAACCGCGAGATTGAAGCTTATCTTGAAAAGAACGGCTTTGAAATCATCGAAGCGCATATGACCGATGTCATCCGCAAGAGCTACTTCAGCCGCGATACCCAAAACCGCGAATTTCATCTGCACCGCCCGCTGGCAACCAAGGCCTGGTTCCACATTGCCAACACTGTGTTTGAGGGCGCCCATGCGCTGACCGATTCGATCGCCGCAGCCCACCCGCTCTATGAACCGCCCTGCAGGCTGCCCGAACTTGTCAAGCTCAGCGATCCGATCATTCCGCACACGTTTGACGCCGGCGAGGGCGTGCTGATCCCGGCCGAAATTTTGCATCACGCCGCCCGCGGTTGCCGCGCTTTTGTCATCTTACAGCCGTTTGGCTGCCTGCCCAACCATGTGGTGGGCCGCGGTATTGCCAAACGACTCAAGGAACTTTATCCCGATGCACAGATCCTGCCGCTGGATTTTGACCCCGATGTCAGTGAGGCCAACCTTGAAAACCGACTGCAGATGCTTGTGATGAATGGGCGGCAAAACGCCCCGGCACAACCCGCGCTGCACCGCATGCAGGGCGGCCAGGCAGACCCCGAAGCAAGCCAGCCGCTGCGCGCAGCCTCCCACTAAACGTTCCCCCGTCATGGCAAGAGCCCCAAAACAAGCTTCCGCGCTTGTTTTGGGGCTCTTTATGATTCAGTAAAGACTCCAAAGGCTGTCATAATACTGATACATCGGCAACAGGACAGCCGCCATCAGCAGCAGTATCAATGCGCCAAGCACCACGGTCGAAACCGGTTCCAGCAGGTTCAGCATCTGTTTGGATGCCAGGGCGTTCTGCCTGTCCATCACCTCAGCGGTCATCTCCAGCTGTTCCCGGAGCGCGCCGCTCTGGCTGCCAATCTGCAAGCAAAGCGCCAGCTGCGGCATAAACCCGTCAATCCGGCCTATTGCCTGCGGCCAGTCCCCGCCTTCCTCCACCTGCCGTATGGCTGTTTCCGCCTGCTTGCGGATCCACCGGTTCCCGGTTGCATCGGCCGCCAGGGCCACAGCCTCCAAAATAGATGCGCCGCAGGCATACAAATCTGCCAGTGTACGTGCAAACCGTGCCGTCGCGACCTGTCGCTGGGCCCGCCCCAGCAAGGGCAGGTGCAGCACAGCCCTGTCACAGACAAGTTGAACAGATGGGCGCCGAAACAAGAAGTGCAGTAATACCCCCAGCACGACCGCCCCCGCCAAGATCGCGCCGCCCTGGTTCTGAAGCAGCCGACCGCCGGCAAGCAAGATGCGGGTTGCGGGCGGCAGGGTCTCCATCTGGGTCAGCAGCGGTTCCATCTGGGGCAACAACCAGCTGACCGCCAGCCAGGCCACACACAATACCATACCGCTCAGCAAGGCCGGATAAGCCATGCCTGCCAACATCTGCTGCTTTTGCTGCTGCCGCCAGGTATACTGCTTACCCATTCGCAGCAGCGCTGCGGCCAGCTTGCCATGTCCATCCGCACCGCGCATGGCGGCGATCAGCGTGGATGGGAACAGCGGGTTCAATCGCTGCATCGCTTCCGGCAGCAGCAGACCGCTGCGCAGCTCTTTGGCGAGCAGGCGGCATGCTTGCCGGCTGGCTTTCGGCATACCGGCTGTTGACGCCAGCAGATCCAGCGCCTGCACTACCGTAACCCCGCTGTACAGAAATCCGGCAAGCTGGTTGCAAAGGTCGCCGAGTTGCCCCATCGGCAGCGGATGACGGCGGCGGAACAAACGGCCGGACATAGCGTTATCCCCCCTTTTGCCTTATTCTGCTTCCGTGGTGCGCAGCACTTCTTCCGGGGTGGTCAGGCCTTCCCGCACCAGGTCGATTGCCCGTTCCCGCAGGCTTGGCAGCTGCTGCCGCTTGCGCAGGTTGACGCGCATCTGCTGAACGGTAACCCGGCGGGCAATCTCTTCACGCAGCGGCGCATCCACCAGCACCAGTTCATGGATTGCCACCCGGCCGCTGTAACCGGTGTTGTGGCAGGCCGTACAACCGCAGCCCCGGCGGATTTGTTTCACACCCGGGCCAAGCAGCTGGGCTTCCTCCCGCGTGGGCGGGCGTTCCACCGCACAAGCCGGGCAGACTTTGCGCAGCAGCCGCTGTGCGACAAGAGCGGCCAACGCATCGGCCAGCAGATAGGGTTCAACCCCAAGGTCAATGAGCCGCGAAACGGCGCCGATGGCGCTGCGGGTATGCAGTGTGGAATAAACGGCATGCCCCGCAATGGCTGCGCGCACCGAAAGGCGCGCCGTTTCGGTATCGCGCGTTTCCCCTACCATCAGCGCATCCGGGTCCTGGCGCAGCAAGGCGCGCAAACCGGTTTCAAAGGTCAGGCCGGCGGCCGGGTTGATCTGTGTCTGGCTGACTCCTTCGATCTGCCGTTCAACAGGGTCTTCAATTGTGGCCAGGCTCCAGCCGCGGCGGCTGAGTTCTTCAAGCACCAGATACAGCGTTGTGGTTTTTCCCGCGCCAATCGGGCCGGTAAAATAGATCAGCCCGCCCGGCCGGTCCAGCAGCGGGAGAAACGTTCGGTACACAGCATCTTCCATGCCGAACTGGTTCGCATAGTCAAGCTGCGGGCATTCGGACAGCAGCCGGAGCACAGCCTTTTCTCCATACATGGTCGGCATGACCGCCACCCGAAGGTGAAAGGTTCGATCGTTTTGCGAAAAGGAAAAGTGGCCGTCCTGCGGGCGGTAACGCTCTGCAATATCCAATCCCGCCAAAACCTTGATCCGTGCCAGCAGTGAAGTGTACTGCACCAAAGGGAGCTCAAACCAGCCATGCATCATCCCGTCCAGGCGCAGCCGAATCCGTGCGCATTCGGCTTCCGGTTCCATATGCAGGTCAGAGGCGCCGACTTTTATCGCCGCCGCCAGAATTTTGTCCAGCAATACCACCGTGGATTCAGCCACAACCAGCCCCCGGGCAGAATCCGGCTGTGCGTCCGGCATGTTTTGGCCCCGCAGGCCAAACGCCGCAAGCAGGCCGTTGCGAAAGCGCAGCCCGACGCCACCGGCATCCCGTTTTTCTTCCGGCTGCGCCGCCGTGCTTGCATCCCTGGCCGGGACAAACCGTTCAATCTTCATGCCGACGCCTCTAACATGCGAGCCGCTTTACATCCCCAGCAGGTCATTGGGCTCAAACGAGATGGTGAATTGATCCGAGCGCGAAAAATCTGTGTACTTGATCTGGACAGACTGCAAACCCGGGTTATAATACCAACCGGTCTCGGCCGCTGCAAAGCGGCGCTGGTCAAGATACTGCGGCAGCATTGCATCGCCGCGCGATACCCAGAAGGGGGCTTTTCCCGGATGAATCAAGTCCAGCATCACGCGCTGCACTGCAGTGGGATAGCTGCCTTCCGGGGTCAGGGTCAGCGTACAGGCTTCGCCGGTCTTCAACTCAATCCGGGTTTTGCGCCAGCCGCCTTCACGCCATGCTTCGGTAAGGCCGTCGTCCTCATAATAGGTGCCGGAAGCATCCCGGTCGGTCGCGAGCAGCAGCCGCAGATCCGTAACCTGCTGGGTCCGCAGATTGTCCATCTGATTGTCCGCCAGCATCAAAACCTGCCCGGCCCGGAGAAAAGCCGGGATCGAAGCCAGCGTAACCGGCAGCGTGAGGGTCTGCCCGCCTTCATAGCGGCGGCGGGTCTCAAGGTCATAGAAAATTTCTTCTTTGGGCAGATACACGCAGCGGGCGGCAGCGCCGGGTTCCACGACATTCGCCACCAGCAGGGCATCGCCCACCATGAAGTCGATGCCTTGTTCATCGCAGGCAGGGTCATTCTGGAAGGCGCAGACCATCGCCTGCCAGATCGGCAAACCTGTCTTGTGCGCATAGGCCATCCGCGTATACAGGTATGGGAACAGCCGGTACCGCAGGCGGATGGCTTCCCGGATCAGATCTGTGCAGTCGGGATACATCCAAGGTTCTGTAACCGTGTTGTCGGTGTTTGTGGAATGGATCGAAAAACGCGGTTGGAAGATGCCGTTCTGCACCCAGCGCACAAGCAGTTCGGGTTCCGGCCGCGGCCCAAAGAACCCGCCGATGTCGCAGCCGTGGTTGGCCACGCCGGACAGCCCCATCCCCAGGATGGTAGCAATATTGCCGCGCAGGGAGTCCCAGCTTGTATAGTTGTCGCCCGCCCAGGTCTGGGCCAGCCGCTGGATGCCCGCATGGCCGGCCCGGCAAACAATGAAGGGCCGCTCCCCCGGGCTTGTTTCCCGGATTGCTTCGTCTGTCACCAGGCACATCAGGTTGCTCATCACGCTGCGCACGGCCCCCACTGTGCCGCCGGCACCTTCAAGGCAGACGCGGGCGTCTTTGTCATACACGCCTTCGTATTCACAGTTGTCGTTCCAGACAGAGGTTGTTCCTTTTTCCAGCACATGCTCTTGCAGCAGCGCTTTCCACACGGTGCGGGCATGCGGATCTGTGAAATCCACAAAGACGCCGCGGCCGCCCCACCAGGCGCCAACCGAAGGTTTTTCCTGCACAGGGTCGCGGACAAAGATATCGTTTTCCCGCAAGGCAGGCAGCAGCGGGTGCATCAGCAGCAACGCGGGCTTGACGTTGGGGGAAACTTCCACCCCGCGTTCCCGCAGCGCCTGGAAGAAGGCAGGCGGATCGGGGAAACGATCTTTGTTCCAGGTAAAGACGCAGCGCTTGCCCGCATAGGTTGTGTAACCGCTCGAAAGCTGGAATCCGTCGATCGGGAAGCCGTAGGACCGCGCGGTATCGACAAACTGTTCAATTGCACTATCACAATCCTTCGGAAGTTCGGCATAATACATGCTGGAACCCAGGTATCCGAGCGCGTACTTGGGCAGCATCGCGCTCGTCCCTGTCAGGAAGGTGTAGCCCGCAATGACATCGGTAATAGCGGGGCCGGCTATGAAAAACAGGTCGATATCCCCCGCTTCGGTGCGGTAGCGGGTGTGCGGGGCCCAGTAATTGCTGTGCTGACGGCCCATATCAAAATCACAGATCGCTGTGTTGTGGTAAAAGTAGCCAACCGCGCCGCGTGTGCGGCGGTTCATCTTGATATAAAACGGAATATGTTTGTACAGCGGGTCGCTATGCAGCGGGTTGTAGCCAAGCGCATCCCCCGGGTCCATTGTCATAAAGGCGAGGCGCTTGTCCAGCGGGCCGGTTTTCTCCCCAAAGCCGTAGAAAGCATCTTCGGGGGCCATCTCACTGGTATGGATACGGCGGCGGTTGGAATCTTCGTGATAGCCGATGTCCGGGATATCGGCGTGCAGCAGATTGCCGGCGGTATCATAGATCAGCAGACGGAACGGCTCCTTTTCGATTTCCACCCGCAGCTTGGCGCCGGTCAGCACAAACCGGTCTGGCTCTTCGCTCAGGCTTGCCGGGGCCGGTTCCACCCGCTGGCGTTGGCCTGCAAGCAGGGAATCCATCGCATCCGGCCAGGCCGTGCGCAGCAGTGTGTACGAACGCTCGGCCCAGTCGCCGTCAAAACCGGCGCGGATGCGAAGAATTGTATCGGTCAAAAACCACAGCCGCAGTTCTACCGCATCGGTCCGGAGCGAATAGTACCCCGGCCCGGCGGTTGCTGTGAGCAAGCGTCGGCAGATACGCATGGGAAAGCCTCCTGTTTTGTGTCGGTTGTTTTTTGCCGGAAAGTGTTCATCCGTTTCCCGCTCTGAGCCAGGCAGGGCACTGGGAGCGGGCCGCTCAGCCTGCTTCCGCCGCAAGAATCGCGTCCGTCTCCCTCACATCATCGGACGGCGTCTCATCCGTTGAGTAAGTGGCGCTTTGCCCGTCGTACACGCAAGCTTCCTCATCCGCATACAGATACTCGAGCTTCACGATTTCCCCCGTGCCGGAAACAGTCGCGACAAAGTGCCTGGTGTTGTCTTGTTCCCCCTGCGGGAAACCGGCCAGTTCCCGAATTTCTGCAATCGCATCGGTGTCTCCGGGTGCTTCCTGCGCCAGAATCGCGTCCAGCGAGCCGTTTGCGTATGCATCTGAAATCACCGTCTGCGCCGCCATGACCAGCGAGCGCGTCTCTGAAACAGCCTTCTCTTTGTTTGCGCGGTTGATGTATCCTGTCAGGGAAGGTACGATGGCCGAAGCCAAAACCGCTATGATAACAAGCACCACAATCATTTCAACCAATGTAAAGCCTTTGTCGTCCATCCGGCTGCGGGTTGTCTTTTTCATCATTTTGTTTCTTCCTTTCTTTTTTCAACGTTCCGGGTAACGTGTAAAATTTTTAAGCCGGCCGCCTGCCCGGCCCTGCGTTCTGCTTTTGAGGTTTCATGCATGCGCAGCGGTCGTTCGCTTTTGGTGCAAACGGGAAAGCAAAAAGCATAGCCGGTTAAATTTTCACGTTCCTTCCTGATAAATCTTACCACAGCTTTCCAAAAACATCCAGTCAATTTCTGGAATTTATCTCCCGCCGCCGTAACTTTATGCAATATTGCCTACTGGAAGTGATCTCTTTTGTCTATATTCACGTCTTTTTTCAGGAACCTTTTTCTTTTCTTTGCCTGAACTTTGCTCTGTCTGCGCCGCGCCCCTTTCCGAAGGCCGCATTTTTCTGAACCGCGCCGTTCCGCCATTGTGTGGTTTTCAAACGGTGCGGCTGTTCTTCCCCGTTTTTTCTCGACATTCTTTGTATTGAACTTGCCGCGCAGTTGCGATATAATACAGCCAGCAGAACCTTCCGGCCTTGGCCGGCAGGTAATGCGTAAACAAACATTCATACATAAGGGAATTGACGATGCATTATAAACATTCCAAACCGCTTCATATTCTCAACGCTTGTCTGGAATTCGTTCTGCTTTTGGCAGTTTTTGTCTGCGCCGGGCTGCTGCGCGTGGTCAGCCCTTGGGGCGCGCTGTTTTATCTGGTGGATGTCTACCGGTATTTCCCGGTCGGTCTTCTTTACGCGGTGGCGATGGTCGCCGTTTATGCGCTGCAAGGCAGCTATGAGACCATCCGGCTGCGCAGCCTGGCGCGGGAGACCATCCGGGTTGCCATCAGCAGCCTGATCGGGTTTGCACTGGCAGCCACGGTGCTGTATGTATTCAGCCTTTCCCAGTTTTCCCGGCTGCTTTTGGCTTACTTTTATCTTCTTTCCGTTGTCGCCATTGTCGCTAAGCGTTGGGTCGTCCACAAGTCGGCCCAGCTCTATGCGCGTCAGCATGATGTAGCGCCGCGTGTTTTGTTGATCGGCGCCGGGCAGCTGGCCCTGCGCTATTATGAAAACGTCATCGCCGCGCAAAAAGGAATCAAGTACATCGGGTATCTGGCCCCCCAGCCCGCCGACAGCCTGCCCGGTTATCTCGGGACCGAGCAAACGCTGGCCAAAGTATTGTCCAAACAACATGTTGATCAGATTGTTGCGGCCCAGGATGTGCAGAGCGCAACCCAGATGCGGCGGCTGGCCGCCTTGGCCGAAAGCTACCGCATACGGCTAAGCGTGGTACCGATTTATAGCGACTTTCTTTATTCGCACGCCGAAGAATCCAGCGACTCCGGGTTGTATACGGTGGACCTGCATATGCGGCAAACCTGCGATGTCATGGGGGTCAACATCAACGTAACCAATATGAACAAAACGGTTTCCCTGATTGAAGACCAGCTGGAAACCTGGCGCGGGAAATATATTTGCGTGGCCAACGTACACACCACCGTAACCGCGCATGAGGACACAAAATACCAGCAGATTCAAAATAACGCCGTGATGGCTTTGCCGGACGGCGGCCCGCTTTCCCAATACAGCCGGAAGCAAGGCTTTACCGAGGCCCGCCGCGTAACCGGGCCGGATCTGATGCGAGAGATCCTTTCCCTCAGCGCTGAAAAAGGCTGGCGGCATTACTTTTACGGTTCCACCCAGCAAACGCTGGATCTGTTGCGGCAAAAGATCGATGAACGATACCCCGGCACCCAGATTGCCGGGATGTACTCCCCACCGTTCCGCAGCCTGACGCCGCAGGAGGACGCCGAGATTGTTGCGCAGATCAACGCCACGCAGCCGGATTTTGTCTGGGTCGGCCTTGGCGCCCCCAAGCAAGAGCGCTGGATGGCTGCGCATGAAGACCGCGTGCAGGCGCTGATGATCGGGGTTGGGGCGGCATTTGACTATGAGGCCGGCAACATCCAGCGCGCACCGCAGTGGATGCAAAAGCATAATCTGGAATGGCTGTTCCGCCTTTTGCAGGACCCCAAACGCCTTTTTAAGCGCTACTTTACCACCAATGTGAAATACCTGCTTTGGAAGTGGCGGCAGCCGTAACGCAAGCAGGCAGGAGATTTTAAACTTTTTGATGGATTGAGGCGGCAACTGCCGCCTCAGCGTGTCGAGAAACTCGACACGCTGCAAAAGGGGCAACAGCCGCGCACGGC
>URKR01000004.1 GCA_900548355.1 uncultured Oscillospiraceae bacterium | reverse complement strand
CACATTAGAAAGGACGTGGCAGTATGGCATCCATTCGCAAACGGGGAGAGAACAGCTATTTAATAGTTGTATCCCGCGGGTACGACTACGAGGGCAACCGGCTGAAATCGGCACAGAAAACCGTGCATCCGCCGGTGGAGCTGAAACCGAAGCAGCGAGAGAAGTGGCTGCAAGAACAGGCAGTGCTGTTTGAGAGGGAAGTACACCACACCACGGAGCCGGTGAACAAGAGCATTACATTGGCAAAGTACATCGATCACTGGCTGGCAGAGGTGGCACCGAAAAAACTGGCGAAAACCACCTTTTCCCGCGACCAGCAGGACGTGCGGCGTATCCTTCCCGCGCTGGGGCATTACAAGCTCACTGATTTACGCAAAGAGGTCATTCGGGACTTTTACGAGGAAATGCGAAAGGCGCCGAAGCTGACCGATGGCAAACCGCTTGCTGAAAAATCCGTGGAGGGCCTGCACAACACACTGTGCAGCATCTTGTCCGGTGCGGTGGATGAAGGCTACCTGACCCATAACCCGGCCTGGCGGGTATACAAACCAAAAGGCGTGCGCAAAGAGCGCCCGGTGGCCGACGAGGAAACGGTGCAGAAGCTGATTGCTGCTTTGGAAACACAAAGTATGAAATACGAAGTGTACTTCAAACTGGTACTGGCCACCGGGATGCGCCGCGGCGAAGCCTGCGGATTACGCTGGTCTGACATTGACTGGAGGCACCGGACCATCCATGTGCAGCGGACAGTGGTCAAACTCAGCGGACAAAAGATCTTTACCAAGGAGCCAAAAACCGCAAGCGGCAACCGGAGGGTGTACATCAGCAAAGAGATGTGCAAGCTGTTGAAAGCGTGGAAACAGGAATGTGCCTGGCAGATGGAACAGGCAGAAGGGCAGGCCCTGACGGAGGAAGATTACCTCTTCCGGCAGCCGAGCGGCGATCCCATGGTCCCCACGACCTTTACCTTCCGTTTCAAGAAAATTCTCAAGGAAAACGGGTTGCCTCAAAACTTATCTGTCCACAGCCTGCGCCATACCAACGCCAGCCTGCTCATTGCCCAGGGCGTGGATGTCCGCACCGTGGCAGGGCTGCTTGGTCACTCCCAGCCCAGTACCACACTAGACATCTATGCCCACGCCTTTGATAAAACCAAGCGAGAGGCGCAGGAAAAGCTGGGAAAGGTGATGGGGCTATAAATAAATCCATATAGCCATATTCCTGACAAAGCGTCAGGAACATGGCTGTTGCTATTGCCGAGTTTCTTTGCTACACTGAGAGCAGAGGTGATTATTATGGAGTTTCGCAAAGAACCGGGCCGGATTTTTGCCACGGATGCAACAGGAAAGCTGCTGGCGGAGGTGACTTTCCCGGAACGGGAGGGGGTTGCCGTCATCAACCATACCTTTGTGGACGGTTCTCTGCGGGGACAGGGAATCACCGGACAGCTTCTGCGTGCGGTGGCTGATACCCTGCGCCAGGATGGCCGCAAAGCCAAGGCCACCTGTTCCTACGCCATACACTGGTTTGAGATGCACCCCGAGGAGCAGGATCTGTTGGGGTAACGAGGTAGAGCATGCAATATCACAAACTGGTCCGGGACCGCATCCCGGAGATCATCGAAGAAGACGGCAAAATCTGTACCTGGGAGACTCTCTCCGACGAAGTCTACCTCCATCTGCTGGACGAAAAGCTGAACGAGGAGCTGGAGGAATACCGGGAGAACAAAACCTTGGAGAAATTGGCCGATCTGCTGGAGGTAGTGCAGGCCGTGGTCCGGGCACGAGGCTGGACGCCGGAGCAGCTGGAACAGTTGCGGGCGGACAAAGCTGCCCAGCGGGGTGGGTTTGAAAAACGCATTTTACTTACCTCTGTGCGCAAGAAAGAGGATTACCGCTATCTGCTGGTGATGAGGGACTTCCTGCAAGCATCCGGCAAACTGTACTCCACCACCTTTCCCCAGCTGGTCCGCCAACGGCAGCAGGGCAAGGTTTTCACTTTCCGGGAACATCTGCGAGGACTGCTTTATGCCCAGTTGAGCGCCCACACCCAGTGGCATCGTGTGGCCCCCAAGCTGCCCCGGGTGGATGAATTGTTCTTCCAATATGATGAACAGGCCATCCTGGCTCGGGAGAGCAGCTATTTTACGGCAGGGCTGAAACAACTTTCCTGCGCCAGTCAGTGTACCAATCGCCAGATGAAGCATCTGGGCGAAAACATTGAAAAACTTCGGCGGATTGCTGATGAATATGGCAGCATGGATGCCTATGTGACCTCGGCACCACCAGAAGAAATCGTCCGGGACCTTGCCGCAGGGCCACACAAGTTATACGGCATCGGCCCGGCCCTTGCCTGGGAATATCTGCGAAATGTGGGTATCGATGGGGTCAAGCCCGACATTCACGTCTGCCGCTTTCTGGGTGCCGACCGCATGGGGGAATCCGAACAGGAACAGGCTGCACCCGACGAAGCTGTGGCTATCGTCCACAAAATGAGCGAGCAGCTGCATCTGCCCATGGTGGAGATCGACAGCATTCTTTGGAGCTACTGCGCCAGCCACTATGGAGAAATCTGCACAGCCACCCCGCACTGTGATGCGTGTGTTGTGCGCGGATTCTGTACCAGAAAGGAAGGATAAAGATGGACCCTGTTTCTTTGCAGAAATCGGTGGCCGAAAAGATCAAGGCACTGTACGCCATCTCCCGGGAATTGGAGCAGCTTTTCCCCGGCAGACATTACACGCCGGACGGCCACATGGTCGGCAGTATCGGGGAAGCCTTGGCCGCCAGCTGGTACGGGCTGGAACTGTTTGAGGCGGGGGCAGAAACCCACGACGCCAAAGCCCCCGACGGGCGCCTTGTGCAGATCAAGGCCACCCAGATTGACCGGGTGGCTCTGTCCAGTGAACCGGAATGGCTGCTTGTGCTGAAGATTCACCCCGACGGCACCTTTACCGAAGAATATAACGGCCCCGGCGCACTGGCCTGGTGCCACTGCGGAAAAATGCAGAAGAACGGTCAGCGGCCTATATCGCTGGCAGCGCTCCGCAAGCTGCAGGCGGAAGTCCCGATGGACAAGCGGCTGCCGCGGTCCGTTCACGAGTTTGGGAAACCAGCGTGGTGACATGTAATTACATTTATACAGGAGGATAACATCGTGATAAAAGATGGTTCCGCCCTTACGGATGAGGAAGTTCTGCAAAACTTTTTGCTTGATATTGACTGTCTGGATGAACTGATTCCCTGGACCAAACGTTTTAACCTGTTTGATGTGTTAAAAATCTCCCGCACAGAGATCCGGCATAGCAACATATTGGGATGGCTTTTAACTCCCAATGAAAATCATGGTCTGGGCGACGCCTTTCTTCGAGCCATCATTCAATGCGTGGTTCAAGAAGATGATAACGGTCGCTATAATGTTCTGGATACGCTGCTGATGGATTTTTACAGTTTTACTGTATACCGGGAGTGGAAATACATCGATCTTTTACTGGTGTCAGATACAGAAAAATTTTTGATTGCGATAGAAAATAAAATCGGTTCCCACGAACATGATCATCAGCTCAAAAGATATCGCCGTACGTTGGAAACGGACTATCTCAATTATAAGAAGATGCTTCTGTATCTTACACCGGAGGGAGAAGATCCCAGCGACTGTGATAATTGGGATGTTTTGACGTATCGGGATATCGCGGCAACGCTTAGTGAGTTACAAAATACGATGGACCTTGCACCAGATGTTTCGCTGGTAATTGGCAATTATATAGACGTTATAAGGAGGGACATTGTGGAAGACGAAAAGCTGATAGAAGTTTGTAACAAAATCTATGCAAAGCACAAAAGAGCCCTTGACCTTATCTTTGAACATCGGACCGATGGCCGGACACAACTTGCGGATGGAATCAAAGCAACACTTACAGCTCTTACTGAAGAAGATGTTATTTGTACATCGCCGATTAATACAAACTTCTTTGTGTTCCGCACAAACGAGATGAATCACTATTTGCCGCCCATAGACACGCCAACAAGTTCGTGGGGCAACGAATATATATATTCGTATTGGATTGCCATCCGCGAAAATCAGCTCTGCGGCGTGTTTGAAATCGGGGGATGGAATGTCCCGGAACAGCAAATGCAAACCATGCAGAAAATGATAGAGATATTAAAGCCGGGAGATAAAAGAAGAGAGAATTTCCGTTATAAGCGTTTGTTCCGAACCGGATGGTATAAAATTGAAGAAAACGACAGCTTTGAGGATTCCGTTTCTGACTGTGTCAGAAAGGTTGTAAAGGAGCTCTTAAAAAAAGAAACTCAACTTCTGAAACAAATGGAAAAGGCAGAACGGACAGAAGCGTAATCTCTTATGCCCCCCGTGAGGCGGAATGACAGCCTTTTCGGCGCGGTTCGAGTAAGGGGCGACGGGTTATCCTCTGCTGGCAACAAGCCCCGCTGTGAGCCTTTTGGGCCCACGACTGGCGTCCGAAACCTTGTATCGGATTTTTTATAAAAACAAAAACTGATAAAATAGCTCTCGTGCTGCCCAATTACAAAACCAGCACGGAAAGGAGATTCCATGAGCTATCTTATCAGTTTTTTCGTGTCTGTCATGGCCGATGTTACCGCGTAGCGTCAAAAGATGGATTGACAAGCACTGAGCCGTGACAAAATAAAAAAGGTCGCTGTACTGCAATACAGCGACCTTTTTGGTGCGGCCGGGGGGATTCGAACCTCTGGCCTTTGGAGTCGGAGTCCAACGCTCTATCCAGCTGAGCTACGACCGCACATTTATGAAAATCGTCGCTGGGACGAGATTCATCGTATAAAATTGTGAAAATCGGGTTGGTGGTCAATTCGTGGTCAGTCTACCGCGAACCACCGGGTGATGTGCTTGCTTTTTTACGTTATGCCAAACAATTTCTTGTCGGTTGCCTAATGTGTCACAGTTGTCGGAGTCCAACGCTCTATCCAGCTGAGCTACGACCGCAGATGATTGCCCGGAGAGTTCTCGCGAGGACAACAATTATTATACCATGTTGCCTCGCAAATTGCAAGGTGGCCGGGCAAATCTTTTCTCGCTCTTTTCCCGCCCCAAACAGAACGGGCACACAGCGTGGGTGCCGCGGCATTCAGATAAGGCCGATCCAATCGGTGTGGCGGCCATCCCGCAGGAAAACCGGTATGGTGGCAAGCGGTGCAGCGGCGGCAACGGTTTGCCCGCCGGCATACACGGCGCCGGTGTGCAGCTCGGTCCAGCTGGCGCCGGCGGGCAGGTAAACCGGGCGGCTCTGTGCACCCGGTTCAAGCACCGGGGCCACCAGCAGATCGGGGCCGAAGCAGTATTCGTCCTGGCAATCCCAGGCGGCGGCATCCTGAGGAAATTCATAAAACAGCGTGCGCAGCACCGGGTTCCCCTCGCTGTGGGCGTCCTGCATGACGGCACGCAGATAGGGGCGCATGGTTTCCCGCAGGCGGATGTAACGCACCAAAATTTCCTCATTCTGCGGCCCGAAACTCCATACTTCGTTGCCGGCGCCTGTCTGTTCGCGTTCCTCGCCGGCCTGGTTGACAATTGGCTGGTGGGGGGCGCGGTTGCCGTGGATGCGCATGACCGGGCAGAAGGCTCCGAACTGGAACCACCGCACAAGCAGTTCCTGGAAGGCGGGGTCATCTATGCAGCCGCCGTGGAATCCGCCAATGTCGGTCGTCCACCAGGGGATGCCGGCCAGCCCCATGTGCAGCCCGGCGCAAACCTGTTTGCGGAAATCTTCCCAGGTGGAGAAGATATCCCCGCTCCAAACCAGCGCGCCATAGCGCTGGCTGCCAACCCAGGCGCAGCGGGTCAGGCTGACAATGTCGGTCCGGCCTTCCCGCTGCTGGCCTTCATAGAACATTTTGGCATACTCACGCGGGTAAATGTTACCGATTTCGGTTACCGGCCCGGCATAATACCGGTAGTTGTCATAATCATAGGTGGTAAACTCGGGCTCGGCTTCATCCAGCCAGAAGGCGCGCACCCCGAGCGCGGCATAATTCTGGCGGATCTTGTCCCATACATAGGCCCGGGCGCGTGGGTTGGTGGCGTCAAAAAAGACATTGTTGCCATGGAACACCATCTGGACATCCACGCCGGTGTTGGCCTTGACCAGCAGGCCCAGCTGTTTCATCTCGGCATAATTTTCGCTGCGCCAGTCAATCTGCGGCCAGACCGAAACCATGGTCGCGATCCCCATTTCGTCCAGCTCCCGGATCATCTCGGCCGGGACGGGGAAATACTCGGGGTCAAAGCGGTAATCGCCGCAGCGGGGCCAGTGGTAGTAGTCAATAATCAACACATCCAGCGGGATGCCCCGGCGCCTATATTCCCGCGCTACGTCAAGCACCTGCTGCTGGTTGTAATACCGCAGCTTGCACTGCCAGAACCCCAGCCCATATTCCGGCATCATCGGGGCACGGCCGGTCATTTCGGTGTAGTGGTGCTCGATCTCTTTCGGGGTGTCGCCGGCCGTGATCCAGTAATCGAGCTGGCGGGTGCTTTCAGCCTCCCACTGGGTGGTGTTCAGCCCAAAATGCACTTCGCCCACCGCGGCATTGTGCCAAAGGAACCCGTACCCCTTGCTCGAAAGGTAAAACGGTATGCTGACCTGTGAGTTGCGATGCGCCAGCTCCAGGTTGCAGCCCTTCCAGTTGATCCGCTCCTGTTGGTACTGGCCCATGCCGTAGATCTTTTCATCGGGGTCAGAGACAAAGCTGGCCCTGAGCCGGAAATTTCCGCCCGGCAGGGGTTTGTAGTGCCGTGCCCGCAGAGACAGCGCATACCCGTTCGGGATTTCCTGCAGCAAAAGTTCACCGCGGGCGTTGTAAAACCGAAGCTGCAGTGCGTGGCCCCAATCCTGCAGCCGCATTTCTACCGTGATCTTGCCATGGCGCAGGGTGGCACAGTTTTCCATGATGGAAACGGCGATATCGTCCGCATCGGCGGGGGAAGGGGCAAGCAGGGCGATGCTGCCGTGTTCCAGGTCATCCAGCAAGCCGGCGCGTACCCGCAGGCTATCCGGGCCCCAGGGTTCAACCCGGACTGTTTCACCGTCATTGCGGTAGAGCAAGGCGCTGCCCTGCTGTTCAAAATATGGTGTGTGCGGCATTACAGGTTCCTCCTTTGGCGGTGGGGAAAAAGTATCTGGCATCACTCTAGCACCCGCCGGCCCAAAAAGCAACCCGGGCAAAGTGACAAAATTTTGCCGGCCGATTTTGGCGCAGTTGTAAAAGTTCTCTTTTTGTGTGGAGAAAGGCTTGCCAAAAGGAGGTGCGTTTTGTAGTATAGAAATGAAAAGATAGCCTGACGGATGCATCTGGCAATGGCGAGGTGTGTCCGGAACTGCCCCTCAGGGAGGTGCTTTGGTATGTTGCGTCGTGTTGTGTGCGGTGGGCTTGGCCTGCTGGTGGCGGTCGGCCTGGCCGGCTGCGGGAACGAAAACCGGGGTTCGATCACGCCGGAGCGCGAGGGCGGCCCGCCGGAGGCGATTGTGGAATCCTTCGGCGAGGATGGGGTTATCTGGGTGGCCTGCGCCGGCGACAAGATGTACGCGCTCGATCTGGCGGGCAACCTGGCGGGCGCCGGGTTTGGCCTGCAACGTTTCGGCTATCAGAAGCTGGACGACGGTGCATCGAGCTTTTCTTTCGACGGCGCCTCCGGCCCGATGGACTGGAACGCCGACGAGATTCTTGTCTACACCGATTCGGAGGAGGAGCGCACAATCCAATATCGCTTCGGCTGGTCGCTTGCCTATGAGGCGGAGGGCGCGCAGCCGCGGCTCGACCTCGCCGTGCAGGAGGCCCCGGATGACCAGCGCGCGCTGGAGGGAGAGACGCTCGAATTTTACCGGCTGAACCTTACGCTGGACGAAGAAACCCGCCGCGAGATGGAGGACGATTATGTCGAGCGCATCAGGCGGCGCTGGCCGCGGCCGTCCATCGATTGGCGTATGGCAACGCTGCGGGAGCTCGCCCAGATGCACCTAAGTCACCGGAAGGAGACCGACCCCGAGGGAGATTTGTCCGAGCTGCTGATGGGCTGGCGCGGGCAGACGGCGGTTGTCACCTTCATCGCGAACGGGCTCAACCCTTCGCTCGAGAACCGGGCCGCCTGCGCCGCGGCGGTGGGCATCCCGGATTACACCGGCACGCCGGAACAGGACGCGCAGCTGATGGACGCCCTCGGCGCAGGGAGCCGGCCGTGGTATACGACGCTGCAGGGAGCGGAGGCTTGACGGCCTTTGTTTCGAGAGTTTAGATGCTGTGCCTTCGCCACGGTTTTGAAATTGGTTTGATATGATATAAAGAATAGGCCGCAGCCTTTTTGGGGCTGCGGCCTGTTTTGGTATGGATAGTAGGGACGGCGGGAGGTTCCACGGGCCGATACGAGCATCGGCCCCCCCACACAATCGAATATTCCGGCGGCCCGCAGGCCGTGAACACCGATTTTATTATTTGTTATTTATCATTTTTTATGGAAACCTTCCCCTCCGCCCTCCGGTTTGCGTCCTCGCGCAGCAGGGCGTAGAGTACCGAGGCAAGGGGGATCGAGAAGATCATGCCGAACAGGCCGAACAGGTTGCCGCCGATCAGCGCGGCGAGGAAGGTGAAGAGCGGCGGCAGCCCAACCGAGGTGCCGACGACGTTGGGGTAGATAAACTGGTTTTCGACGAACTGCACAACCAGAAAAACAAGCACGCTGATCAGCGCCTGCTCGGGCGAGGAAAGCAGAATCAGCAGCGCGCCGATCACGCAGGCGACAAACGCCCCGACATAGGGGATGAAGGCGGAAATCGCGGTCAAAAACCCGATAAGGCCGGCATAGGGCAGCCCGAACGCCGAGAACGCCAGGAAGATCAGCACGCCGAGGATGCACGCTTCGATGCATTGGCCGGACAAAAACTTGGTGTAGGCGGCCTGCACAAGCCCGGCAATGTGGCAGACGCGGTCGGCGTGCGGCTTGGCCAGATAGGCGTAGAGCAGCTTTTTGCTCTTTCGCGCGAGGCTGCGGCGGCTGAGCAGCAGATACACCGCGATCACCAGCGCGATGCCGGCGTTCGCAAGGCCGGACAGGATCGAGGCTGAGGTATCCATGATCGAACCGAGCAGCGCGCCCGCGCTGCCGGACAGCGATTGCAGCAGCGCGTCAACATCGAGCGCTTCGGTCCGGGCCGAAAGCTGCGAGGTGTTGAACCCCTGTTCGTCGAGATATTCCATCCAGGAGGGCCACTCTTGCACAACCAAATCGGCGATGGTGCGCACCGAGCGCGCAATCTCAGGGATGACGAGGGTGAAGGCAAGCACAAGCACAACAACCACGCTGAGCAGCGTCAGCAGCAGGCCGGCCGCTTGCAGCGCGGTCTCCCGCGGGCGGCGGCCTTTGGGCAGCAAGCGCAGCAGAAGATTCTCGAACCCTTTCATCGGTACGCTCAAAATGAACGCCACGAGCAGGCCGCCGAAAACCGGCACCAGGAAGGAGGCGCCGGTTTTCACCACCGCCCACACACTGCCAAGGTTGTTGAGCAGCGCGAACAGCCCGACGCCGAACGCGATGTAGCAAAGGATGCGTTTTGTCTGTTTGTCCATTGTGGACCTCCTTGGGCGGCGTTCCTGTTCAGATCCCCGGCCGGCCGCGTGATCGGCAGCACCTGCAGATGGGGCAGGTGGTTTTCATCCAGGGCGACCAGGATGAAAAGCGTGTCCATACAATAACACTTTCAGGGGATTTTTCAAGGATATCGCAGGCTCAGGATTTGCCGCGGATCATCTTGATGTTGCGGATTGCGTAGAGCACCAGTGACATCAGCATAATCCCCATGCAGACGCCGACCAGAATGGTGGAGACGGCCGGCGGGATATCGGCCCAGACCAGGTGAACGAGGATCATCGTGTAGATCGCGACCGTCGTCAGCTTGCCATGCCACTCGGCCCCTTTGACCACCCTGGCCCGGCGGATGCCCCACAGCCCGGTCACGGCGGCGAAAGCCTCCTTGACGATGAAGAGGGCCAGCAGCAGGCCGATGTGGGGAAAGCGCACAAGCAGGCAGATCAGCACGACGCCCTGTGTCAGCTTGTCGGCGACCGGGTCAAGGATTTTGCCCAGGTCGCTGACCATCCCGAACCGGCGGGCGATGATGCCGTCAACGACGTCGGTCAGGCCGGACAACAGCAAGACCAGCGTCGTCGCCAAAAAATCCCCGCGAAAGACATACAGCCAGACGATCACGGGGATCAGGCAGATGCGGAAAAACGAAAGCAGGTTGGGAATGGTAAAAATGCGGTGGGTGTTCTGTGTGGTTTCTGCCGACATGGCAAGTTCTCCTTCGCAAGGGGGATGGCGGCGCGGCTTGACAGCGCCGGCGAGAGATGATAATATAAAAGAAACTTTCGTATCATAGAAACTAATATACCATATGCGCCGCAAAAATCAAGAGAGAACAGAAAACTGGGACGATGCGGCCGGTTCCGTACCAGAGAAACGGCCGGCCCGCCTTCGTCCCGCTTTGGGACACAATGGGAGGCAGACGATGCGCAGGACGACGGCGACGACCGAATACCTGAAGGAATGCATGGGTACGGCGCTTTTGGAACTCATGCAGGAAAAGCCGATCGAGAAGATCAGCATTGAGGAGATGACCGCCCGCGCGGACGTGGGGCGGTCTACGTATTTCCGGTATTTCAAGACAAAGGACGAGGTGCTCGTCTTTAAGATCCAGCAGCTGTGGAACCGCTTCGCCCAGGATCACAACATTCAGGATTTCCAGGCGAACGACGACGCCCGGACGGCGATACGGCTGTTTTTTGAGTTCTGCCTCTCGATCCGGCAGATCAACGACCTGCTCTACCGCGTGGGGCATCAGCAGGTGATTCTGGACGTCTATTTACAAATTCTGCGCCCCGAAAAGCAGGAGGAGGACGTCATCGCCTACTACAAAAGCAACGAGACCGCCTACGCGCTCTACGGCGTCGTGAACGCCTGGATCCTGCGCGGCTACAAAGAATCCCCGGCCCGGATGGGAGAGATCCTCTGCGCGCTGGAGGGGAATTTTTAGAGTTTGGATGTGGTGTGCCTTCGGCACGGTTTTGGAATGATAGCGTAGGGGCGGGACTTATCCCGCCCGGGGGAACCTTGCGGTGGGGCGAACGTCCGTGGGCGAGCAATGCCGTACCGCTTACGATTTTTTCTTTTACTGCTGAAACAGTATCTTTGATTGAGTGCGCAGTTGTATCTATAACATTTAATTCATGCCGTTGTAGTTTTCCCTGTTCCCGGCGAACCTGTGATTACAATAATTCTACCTTTATTCATCTATTTGCTTTTTCTTAACGCAGCAACTAAGTTCTGTTCATTTCCATCTGTATATTCAGCATTTTCAAATGCTTCTTTTACAACATGATATACCGTATCATAATCTTCTGGTCTTTCTTGTCTTATAATCAAAATAGATACCTACATAGTTTTAAGCTTTTTACAATTACAGGAAATGGCAAATCTACTATCTACCTCTCAATTTTTATGGCTCTGACAATGATAATATCCGGGATTTCTTTATTAAAATAGCATTCTTCGTAAAATCCGTCTATGACAAAACCAGTATCAAAACACAGATTAAAAATATCCTGTAAAGAACGATGATAATAACATTGTTTTTGTGGCTGTCCTTCAATCGCAATATCGTAATAGCTGTGCGGCGTCATATATTTTTCTGTAAGCGTTACAAAACAGGGGTGCTGTGTCGCAAATACAAATACTCCGTTATCCTCAAGCAATTTATAAACAGAGGTAAAAAGCGGCTTAATGTCTGTAATATCCATGACCGCCATGTTTGAGACTGCTTTTGTAAACGGCTTATTTCTTTTTAATGCCATCAGACTTGTTTCATTCGTAGCGTCTGCTACACAAAACTCAATGTGATCAGCATGCCGTTTTTGGCGCTTTTTTGCCAGTTCCACCATTTTCTCACTATAATCAAAAGCCAAAACAGAGACAGCTTTTTCTGCAAGATATGCAGAATAATTTCCATTTCCACAGGCAATATCTAAAATATAATCTGTTGGATCAGGATTTAGAAGCTCTGTTACTTTTGGACGGACAACTTCTCTGTGAAAATCATTTGATTCATCCCCCATTGCACAATCCCAAAATTCAGCGTTCTGATTCCAGATTGCTTTACTTTCTTCTTTTGAATACTGTATAATATCCTCTTTCTGCAAAATTACTTTTTCTCCTTCGCCGCATGGCTCCTGAAATGCGTGATAATGATGTTCCAATATTTCATCTGTTATCACAAACGGCGAATTGGCATTTAAGACCTGATTTCTTTTATATAGTCTTTTTTGCAAAAGCTCCTTACTGGCTTTCATATAGACAAGTTCCGTTTCAGCGCCTGCTTTTTGGATCAGCTCTTTATAAAAATTCCGATTTTCCTTACTCCAGAAACTAAAATCAATCACAACGTCTTTTCCCTGCTGAATCAGGGACAGCAGCTTTTTTTGAAGCGCAGCCTCCACCTGCTCTGACAATTTTTCATATTGTTCTTCCGGATAATCAATTCCCTTTCTTCCATAAAGTTTCCACATTTCTTCATCAATGGAAAGTCTGATATATCCTTCCTGTTCTTTTTTCTTGGCGTAAGTAGTCTTTCCAGAACCACATACGCCGCACATCATAATAACTTTGCTCATAAAACTCCTTTTCTTTTTCCGAAACGGCATCTATCAATTTGCACTACAAAGCAGAAAGTTCTTCAATCGCTTTATCTAAAAAAATCATACCGTCCAGATGTTCCAGCTCATGGCAGAAGCATTTTGCCATTTCATCTTCTCCGTCAACTATAATTTCCTCTCCATATTCATTGAGTGCCTGAATCGTGACCTTTTGTGGACGAATTGTTTTTACAAAACGGTTCGGGAAACTAAGGCATCCCTCAACACATTCCTGCACACCGCTTTGGCTTATCATTTTCGGATTTACAAGTTTTAATCGTGTATCGTTAAAATCAATGAGAACCAACCGTTTCAAAACGCCAACCTGATTTGCTGCCAGTGCAGCTCCATTTTCTGTTTCATGTAATGTATCAAGCATATCATCTAAGAGCTGCCTGGTTTTATCATCAACTTTTAGGACAGCTTTACATTTTTTCTTAATATAGGGTCGCTGTCATAACGAAGAAATCTTGTTGCCACTTTTTACCTCCTGTCTGCTGCTGTCAGCTCTTGATTTTCTAGGACTTACATCAAATAAAAATACCTCCTCAATGGCACACTCAAATACTTTAGAAATATCATATGCAAGCCAGATAGATGGTTCAAATTTTTCTGTTTCTATGGCATTTATCGCCTGCCTTGAAGCTCCAACCAGTTCTCCTAATTGCTCTTGCGTCAGCCCTCGCTGTTCTCGCAATTCTTTTATTCTGTTTTTCATAGTTTCTCCAAAACCAAGGCTTGCAGATTTTTTAGGTAATCGTTCTCCGCACGCAGCCGTTGGTTCTCTGCAATCAGATCCTCCTCAATCTTCTTAGGCAACTTTGCTGGCAGATCAGTACGTTTCCGCCCTCGCCGTTCTAACGCCAATCCTTCTGGCCCTTCCTCCAGATAGATTCGCTCCCAGCGTTCGATGATGCCATGGTCGCTAATTTCAAACCTTCGCATTGCTTCTCGAACGCTGAGGTGTTCCTCTCTCATCGTTTCTACTACCATTTGCTTGAATTCTGGCGTGTACCGTTTGTTGGGTATCCCTTTTGGCATAATAAATCACCCCACTTATTATACAGTATACCATACTGTCTAACAAATGGGGTGCAGTTCAAACGGGAAGGCTGCGGCTTTTTCCTGTATTATAATCTAAAACCGTGCCGAAGGCACACTTTATCTAAACTCCAACTCAAACGTTCTCCAAAACTTTCCGCAGGATTGCGACTGCCTTGGCAACATCATCCCGGGTCAGGATCAAGGGCGGCAGCAGGCGCAGGCGGTCTTTGGCGGTCAGCACCAGCAGGCCGCGGCGCTCGCAGGCGGCGCGCACCTCGGCCGCGCGGACGGACGGCTCAAACTGGATGCCGATCATCAGCCCAAGTCCCGTCACCCCGACAACGTGCGGAAGCCCGCGCAAAGCCGCCCAGAGCGCGGCCGCGCAGTCCTGCACATTGTGCAGAAATTCCTCGTCCATCGTATCGACGACGGCGCAGGCACCGGCGCAGGCAACCGGGTTGCCGCCGAAGGTCGAACCGTGGCTGCTGGGGCCCATGCAGGCTGCGACCTTCTCGTGCACAAGCACCGTGCCGATCGGCAGCCCGCCGCCCAGGCCCTTGGCCAGCGTGACGATATCGGGCTGCAAGTGGTAATTTTCACAGGCCAGGAAGGTGCCGGTGCGGCCGACACCGGTTTGTACTTCGTCCACAATCAGCAGAATGTCCCGCGCGGCGCAGAACTCAGCCACTTTATGCACATAATCCGGTTCAAGTGCAATGACCCCGCCTTCGCCCTGCACAAGCTCCATCATGACGGCGCAGGTGCGGCCGTCCCCGGCCGCGGCGGCCAGCGCGTCGAGGTCGCCGGCCGGCACATAGACGAAATCTTCGGGGAAGGGGCCGAAATCGTGGTGGAAGGCATCCTGCCCGGTTGCAGTCAGGGTGGCAAGCGTCCGGCCGTGGAAGGAATTTTGCAGCGTGACAACCCGGCTGCGGCCCTCGCCGTAGTGGTCAACGCTGTATTTGCGTGCAAACTTGATCGCGCCCTCGTTCGCTTCGGCTCCCGAATTGCCGAAAAACACCTTGTCGAACCCGGTGCGGGCACAAAGCCGCTTGGCCAGTCGCCCGCAGGGGGCGGTATAGTAGAGGTTTGAGGTGTGCTGCACCATGCCGGCCTGCTCGGTTACGGCTTGCAGCCAGGCCGGGTGGGCGAAGCCGAGCGAGTTGACCCCGATGCCGGAGGTAAAGTCAAGATAGGCTTTGCCGCCGGCATCGCGGGCGATGAGCCCCTCGCCCCGCTCGATCACAAGCGGGCTGCGGGCGTAGGTATGCAGGACATAGTCGTCGTCCCGCGTGATGACTTTTTCCCGATTCATGGGGAAACCCTCCTTGCAATGCCGGGTTAGCGGCGTTTCTGCTTCTGGTAAAACAGCGTGCCCGACCCGCGGTCGGAGAACATCTCGAGCAGCACGCTGTGCGGCACCCGGCCGTCAATGATGACCGCCTCGTGCACGCCGCGGCGGATCGCGTCGGCCATGCCGTCGATCTTGGGCAGCATCCCGCCGGAAATCACGCCCTGCTGCTTGTAGCCCTCGATTTCGGAAAGTTCAACCTCGGGGATCAGGGTGTTCTCGTCGTCCTTATCCCGCAAAAGGCCGGCGATATCGGTCATTGTCACGAGCTTTTCGGCCTGCAATGCGACCGCGATGGCGGCCGCGGCGGTATCGGCGTTGATGTTGTAGAGCACGCCGTTTTCCTCGTCCATCCCGACCGTCGCGATGACCGGGATGAACTGGTCGTCGAGCAGGCGGTTGATCAGCCGGGTGTCGATGTGGGTGATCTCGCCCACAAAGCCGAGGTCGGCCTCGGTATAGCGGCGGCAGTTGATCGTGTTGCCGTCCATGCCGCAAAGCCCGACGCCGCGGCCCTTGAGCAGCGCGACAAGGTCTTTGTTGACCTGGCCGGCCAGCACCTGCTGCACAACCCGCATCGTCTCGGCGTCGGTGTAGCGCAGGCCGTTGACAAACCGGGATTCAATGCCGAGCTTTTTGAGCATCGCATTGATGGCCGGCCCGCCGCCGTGCACCATAACCACCCGCACGCCGAGCAGCGTCAGGGTGACAAGGTCGTTCATAACGGCGAGCTTGAGCTGGCCGTTGACCATTGCGTTGCCGCCGTATTTGATGACGAGGGTTTTGCCGTGGTATTTCTGGATATAAGGCGTCGCTTCGGAAAAAAGCTGCGCCATCTCGACGTTCTTCATCGTTTTCCTTCCCTTTTGCCGATCAGGTGCGGTAGTCGCCGTTGATCTTCACATAGTCGTAGGTCAAATCGCAGCCCCAGGCCTTGGCCGAAGCGTCGCCGCTGCCCAGGTCAACGAGGATCTCGATCACGGGTTCGGCCAAGACTTTGGCGGCCTCCTCCTCGCTGTAGGGGTGGTAGGCGGCGTTTTCGCACACAAACACCTCGCCCGCCGCGCTGCACAGCCGCACCGCTGTCTTGGAAATGTCAAAATCCCCCGGCGTGTAGCCGATCGCGCAGAGCACCCGGCCCCAGTTGGCGTCCTCGCCGAACATCGCGGCCTTGAACAGCGTCGAATGGATCACGCTTTTGGAGACCGCGCGCGCGGTTTCAAGGTCGGGCGCGCCGGTCACGGTGCACTCCAGCAGCTTGGTCGCGCCCTCGCCGTCGCCGGCGAGCTCCCGGCAGAGCGCTTCGGCCACCTGGGTCAGCGCGGCGACGAAGGTATCGTAGTCGGCGCTCCCCGGTTTAAGCGGCTCATTGCCGGCCAGGCCGCTCGCGAGAAGCAGGACGGTGTCGTTCGTCGAGGTATCGCCGTCCACCGAAATCTGGTTGAAGGTAGCCGGCACAACGGTCGAAAGCGCCTGCTGCAGCACGGCCGGTTCGGCGGCCGCGTCGGTTGTGATGAAGAGCAGCATCGTCGCCATGTTCGGGTGGATCATGCCGGAACCCTTCGCGATCGCGCCGATGCGGCAGGTCTTGCCGCCGAGCGCACACTCAACGGCGATCTCTTTGGGATGGGTGTCGGTCGTCATGATCGCGGTGGCGGCGTCGAGGCTTGCGGCCGGGCTGCGGTCGAGCTTGGCGGCGGCCGCCGGGATGCCGGCCGCGAACGGCTCGATCGACATCGCCTGGCCGATCACGCCGGTGGAGGAGGGCAGCACATCCTCGGCCGGGATGCCGAGCGCCTGCCCGGCGAGGGCGCAGGTTTCCTCGGCCAAAGCGAGGCCGTTCGGCGCGCAGGTGTTCGCGTTGCCGCTGTTGACAAGGATGGCCCGGGCGTAGCCGTCGGCCAGGTGGGCGCGGTCAACCGTGATCGGCGCGCCGTAGACTTTGTTTGTGGTGTAGCAGGCCGCGCCGGCGCAGCGCACATCGGCCGCAATCAGCGCCAGGTCGAGCTTTTGCTGGTTGCGCCGGATGCCGCAGTGCACGCCGGCCGCCCGGAACCCCAGCGGCGCACAGATGCCGCCGGGGAGGGTGGGAAACATAGAGGACATGATGGAAACCTCTTTTCTGATAGAATGAAAAATGAAGAATTAAAAATGAAAAATTGTGGTGGATCGCGCGGCCAAGCCGCCTCAAAAACCGCTTCATTTTTAATTTTTCACTTTTTACAGCGCCAACCCTTCGGTCTCTTCCAGCCCCAGCATCAGGTTCATGCACTGTACGGCGGCGCCGGAGGAACCTTTGCCGAGATTGTCGAAAAGGCTGATAAGCTGTACTTGCGCGCCGTCAGGGCTGGGCAGGCAGAAGATTTCAAGGGAATCACGCCCGGCCAGCGCGTTTGCATCGAGCGCCGCGCCCGCCGGCATCTCGCCGAGCGGATGAACGCGGATGAGCGCTTCGCCCGCATAAGCATCGGCCAGCGCCGCGGCAATCGCCGGGACGGATGTGCCGTACTCGGCCGGGAAGAGCGGAACCATCGTCAGCATCCCGCAGTAATAATCGCCGAGCACCGGCACAAACAGCGGCGGGGCGGAAAGGCCGCAGACAGCCTGCATCTCGGGCAGGTGCTTGTGGTGCAGCGCCAGCGCATACGGCCGGCAGCTGGCCAGCCCTGCGGGACGGTCGGCGGCTTCGTAATCGGCAATCATGCTCTTGCCGCCGCCGGAGTAGCCGGTCAGGCTTGTGCAGGAAAGCTGGGCCGAAGCCGGCAGCAGCCCGGCCGCGACGAGCGGCGCCGCCAGCGTGATGAAGCCGGTGGCGTGGCAGCCCGGCACCGCAACCCGGTTGGCCCCCGCAATCGCTTCGCGCCGGCCCAGCTCGGGCAGGCCGTAGACCCAGCCGGGTGCGGTGCGGTGTGCCGTCGAGGTATCCAGCAGCTTGACGGCGGGATCAACCAGCGGCACAATCTCCCGCGCGGCCGCATCGGGCAAACAGAGGAAGGCAAGCTCGCAGCCGTTGATCGCCGCGGCGCGGGCGGCCGGGTCCTTGCGGGCTTCGCCGGTCAGGGTGATAACTTCGAGCTCCTCCCGCGCGGCAAGCCGGTCGGCGATCCGCAGCCCGGTTGTGCCGGCCGAACCGTCGATGAAAACCCGCCGGCTCATGCGGTGGCCCCCTTCCGCGCGGCGCGGGCTTCGGCCACCAGGGCGCGCATCTTGCCCACCTGGTCAAGCACGCTCGCTTTGGTCGGGCCGCCGTAGCTTGTGCGGCCTTCGCAGCAGGCAGTCAGGTCGATCGCCTCATAGATATCGGCCTCAAACAGCGGGCTGTAGGCTTTGAATTCGTCGAGCGTCAATTCTTCCAGCGTCTTGCCGGCCGCGATGCAGCCGGCCACCATCGTGCCGGTGCACTTGTAGGCGTCGCGGAACGGCAGCCCCTTGCGGGTCAGGTAGTCGGCGCAGTCGGTCGCGTTGATGAAGCCGGCGGCCGCGGCGCGGCGCATGTTTTCGGGAAGCGGGCGCATCGTGGCCAGCATCGGGGTCAGCGTCGTCAGGCAGAGCGAGAGGGTATCGACGGCGTCAAAGATCGCCTCCTTGTCCTCCTGCATATCCTTGTCGTAGGCGAGCGGCAGACCCTTCATCATCACAAGCAGCGTGTTCAGGTCGCCGTACACCCGCCCGGTCTTGCCGCGGATCAGCTCGGTCACGTCGGGGTTTTTCTTCTGCGGCATGATCGAGGAACCGGTCGTGAAAGCGTCGTCAAGCTCGATGAACCGGAACTCCCAGCTGCACCAGAGGATGACTTCCTCCGAAAGGCGGGAGAGGTGCATCATGCAGGTGGCGATGGCCGCCGCAATCTCGATGCAGAAATCCCGGTCGGACACCCCGTCGATCGAGTTCGCGCAGGGCGCGGCGAAGCCGAGGGTTTCTGCCGTGAAATTGCGGTCGAGCGGGTAGGTCGTGCCGGCCAGCGCGCCGGAGCCGAGCGGGCACTCGGCATCCATCCGGGCCTTGGCGTCGGCCAGGCGGCCCAGGTCGCGGCGCAGCATCCAGGCATAGGCCATGAGCTGGTGGCCGAAGCTGACCGGCTGGGCGCGCTGCAGATGGGTGTAGCCCGGCATTACATAGCCGGCCGCGCCCTCGGCCTGGGCGCAGAGGGCCTCGATCAGATCGCAGAGCTCATCCGAGAGCTTGTCCACGGCGTCCCGCAGCCAGAGCCGGATGTCCAGCGCGACCTGGTCGTTGCGGCTGCGGCCGGTGTGCAGCCGCTTGCCGGCGTCGCCGATGCGGGCGGTCAGCGTCTGCTCGACAAAGGTATGCACGTCCTCGGCTGTCGGGTCGATCGCGAGCGCGCCGGTGTGCAGATCCTCAAGGATACCGCGCAGACCCTGCGCAATCGCGGCGGCGTCCGGGGCCGGGATGATGCCCTGCTTGCCGAGCATCGCAGAATGGGCCAGGCTGCCGCGGATGTCCTGCTCGATCATCCGGCAGTCGAACCGGATCGAGGAGTTGAAGTCGTTGACGCGGCTGTCCACCGCCTTGGAAGCGCGGCCCTGCCAGAGTTGTGTAGCCATTGTGTACCTGCTTTCGTCTTGGGATTGTGGTTTGTTTCCGGGGGTTTGGGCGCAGTCGAGGACGTCGCCCCCTACGAATGGGGGGACGCAGCCGTGCGCTGGTGGAGGTGGTGACGGGGTAAACCATCATGCGTAGGGGCGGGATTCTTCCCGCCCGGGGAACCTTGCGCCGGCGGGAACTCCCGCGGGCCGGATGAATCCGGCCCCTACAAATGGCGGGGGCGCGGTTGCGAACCTGTTGTGTTGGTGGCGAACGTAAAAATGATCCGTAGAGGGCGGCGTCCCCGACGCCCCGCGGGCGTTCTTCGGAAATAAAAGACGCTCACCTGGGGGCGCAGCGTCCGTTTCGGTGAGCATCTGGGGGTCAAAGTTTCAGCTAAGAGGCGCGATCAATCCTTCGGCCACTTCTTGGCGAGCTTGGCGCGCTCGGCGATCGGCAGGCCGAACAGGTTGATGAACCCGGCCGAATCGGCCTGGTTGTAGTCCTCGTCCTCGCCGAAGGAGGCGGTCTGCTCATCGTACAGCGTGTAGGGGCTGGTGACGCCGGCGTTGATCATGTTGCCCTTGTAGAGCTTGAGGGTCACATCGCCGGTGACCGTTTTCTGCAGCTCGTCGGTGAAAGCGCAGATCGCCTCGCGCAGCGGGGTGAACCACTGGCCGTTGTAGACGAGCTCGCCCATCTTCTGGGCGATGATCTCCTTGAAGTGGAAGGACTCCTTGTCGAGGGTGATGGTCTCGAGGACGTTGTGCGCCTTATACAGGATCGCGCCGCCCGGGGTCTCGTAGACGCCGCGGCTCTTCATGCCGACAAGCCGGTTTTCGACAATGTCCAAAAGGCCGATGCCGTTCGCGCCGCCGATTGCGTTGAGCTTTTCGATCAGCGCAACGCCGTCCATCTCGACGCCGTCGAGGGCGGTCGGGATGCCTTTCTCAAAGTGAATTGTCACATAAGTCGGGGTGTCGGGCGCCTGCTCGGGCGAGACGCCGAGCTCCAAAAAGCCGGCCTTGTTGTACTGCGGCTCGTTCTTCGGGTCTTCGAGGTCGAGGCCCTCGTGCGAGAGGTGCCAGAGGTTCTTATCCTTCGAATAGTTGGTCTCACGGCTGATCTTCAGCGGGATGTTGTGGGCCTCGGCGTAGTCGATCTCCTCGTCACGGCTCTTGATGTCCCACTCGCGCCAGGGGGCGATGATCGCCATATCCGGCGCAAAGGCTTTGAGGGTCAGCTCAAACCGCACCTGGTCGTTGCCCTTGCCGGTGCAGCCGTGGCAGATCGCGTCGGCGCCTTCCTGGATCGCGACCTCGGCCAGCGCCTTCGCGATGCAGGGGCGTGCGTGGGAGGTGCCGAGCAGGTAGTCCTCATACTTGGCGTCGGCCTTCAGGCAGGGCCAGATGTAGTTTTCGACATAGTCTTTCTTGAGGTCAAGGACGTACAGCTTGGAAGCGCCGGTCTTTTTGGCCTTCTCTTCCAGGCCGTCCAGCTCGGTGCCCTGGCCGACATCGCCCGAAACGGCGATGACTTCGCAGTTGTTGTAGTTCTCTTTCAACCAGGGAATGATGATCGAGGTATCCAGCCCGCCGGAGTAGGCCAGCACAACCTTCTTGATGTCTTTCTTATCCTTCTTCATGGTGTCCATCCTTCCGCAGCAGAGCTGCATATTTATTCAAACCGGGAAAGGGTTGGTTGCGATGTCTCTTATTATACTCGCCTGACAGGCAAAATCAAGCCGGGAAACCTGACAAACTTTGGCGGGATGAAAATGCAATTTTGTATATTCTTACAACAAACACCCGGAATATACTGCATATGACCCGGCAAAAACTGCATATATATGCATTACAGCGCGTAAAGCGCCGCATACTTGTCACGCAGATAGCGCGTGTAGTGCCGCACATCAAAGTCGCCGCCGCACAGGCTCTTTACAAGTTCGGCCGGCTCGCGGGAGGCGCCGTACTTCCACAGGCGGTCGCGCAGCGCGCCTTTCAGCGGTTCCAGGTTGCCTGCCGCCAGCTGTGCGTCCAGCACGCCGGCGCCGAACCTTGCGTTCAGATCGTCCCAGGCCTGCGCGCCGTAGGCCGAACCCAGCGCGTAACTCGGGAAGTAGCCCAGATCGCCGCAGGCCCAGTGGATGTCCTGCAGCACGCCGTGCGCGTCGTCCGGCACATCCACGCCGAGGTATTGCCGGTACCTGGCGTTCCAGGCGGCGGGCAGGTCGCGCACGGCCAGGCTGCCTTCTATCAGCGCCTTCTCAAGTTCATACCGCACCATAATGTGCAGGCTGTAGGTCAGTTCGTCGGCGTCGGTGCGGATCAGGCCGGGCTCGGCCCGGTTGACGGCGCGGTAAAATTCCTCCAGGCTCACCCCGGCCAGCTGGGAAGGGAACAGGTCGGTCAGCGCCGGCCACAACCCCTGCAAAAAGGCCTTGCTGCGGCCAACCAGGTTTTCAAACAGCCGGCTCTGGCTTTCGTGCAGCGCCATTGTCGAACCGCCGGCCAGCACGGTATAGTCATAGGCCGCGTCAACGTTCAGCTCATACAGAGCGTGACCGCCTTCATGCGCGACGCTGTACAAACTGGAAACCATATCCCGCGGCATATAGTGGGTCGTGATCCGCACATCGCCGTGCCACAGCCCTTCGGTGAAAGGGTGCTCGCTCTCGGCCAGCACGCAGTGGTCGGGGTCAAGCCCCCAGCGGCGCATGATCTCGCGGGCCAGGGCCTGCTGCGCGGGCAGCGGCCAGTCGTTGTCAAGAAAATCGGTGCGCACCGGTGTGCCATGGCTGCGGATCTGGTCCAGCAGGGGCAGGATCGTTTCGCGCAGTTCGGCAAAAAAACGGTCGCAGGTTGCAATGGTCAGCCCGCGCTCGTACCGGTCCAGCAGCACTTCGTACGGGTGGCGTTCGGGTGCAAAATAGGCGGCCTGCTTGCGGCGGGCTTCCACGATCGATTCCAGATACGGGGCGAACGCCGCAAAGTCGTTGGCCCGCTTGGCGCGCCCCCAGGCGGGGATTGCCTGCTGGACAAGCCGGGTAAAGGCCGCGTATTCATCGGCCGGTATCCGGGCGATCTCGTCATACCGGCGCTGAAGCTCTCGCACTTCGGCGGCAAGCTGGGGGTCAAGGTCGGTCTCGGCGGCGGCTTGGCGCAGCAGGGCGGCAGTGTCGTCGTTCACCAGCAGGGCAAAGGCGGCGCGGCTCAGTACCTCGGCCGCTTCGGCGCGGCCGGCCTCGCTGCATGGCGGGGCGGCGGTTGCTTCATCACAGCTCATCAGGGCCTGGGCATAGTTGTAGGCATAGAGCTGCTTTTCCAGCGCCCGCAGCGCGTTTTTTGTGGAAATGGACATAGGAAAACCTCCTTGTGGAACAAGAAAAAACAAGGCGAATCGCGCGGCAACCCGTTCCGGCGTGCACGCCGGAGGCAACAATTCTTTACTCCGCCGCCATTGTTTTTGACCTGATTTTGTGGTATCTTTTTCTTATAGGAAGGGAAACATGAGGGAAGGGGGCGCCGACAATGCCTGTGAGGCCGGAAAACCAGCCGCTGGTCAGCGTTATTGTGCCGATCTACAACGCAAAAAATCACATTGCCCGCTGTATTGAAAGTATCCGCCGCCAGACCTACCGCAATCTTGAAATCCTGCTTCTCAACGATGGCAGCCAGGATGTCAGTCTTGCTGTCTGCCGGATGTTTGCCAAAGTTGACCCGCGCATCATTCTGATTGACAAAGCGAACAGCGGGGTTTCGGCCACACGGAACCTTGGCATGCGGCGGGCGCACGGCGTGTACTTCCAGTTTGTCGATTCGGATGACACCCTGCAGCCCTACGCCACCGAACTGCTGGTTGAAAAAGCTGTGGCGTCCGGCGCGGATATGGTCATTGCGCATTACAACCGGATAGAGCCGCCCAAGGAAAAGGAGCACCCCCGTGCGCCCCGGCGGGTGGAGGAAGCCGAACCCGGTTTCGACCCCTTTGTCAAGGTGCAGACCTTCGGCTTTCTGCTGGAAGGGGCGATGACCAAGGCACAGTTTGCCTATGGCCTTATGCAGGAACCGGCCAGCTTCTATTACGGCGTGATGTGGAACAAACTCTACCGCGCCGATCTGATCCGCACCCACCCGGATGTGGAGTGCAGCGAAGAACTCAGCTACAGCGAGGACTTTTATTTTAACCTCAGCTTCATCCGGTATGCCGAGCGGTTCTACGCCCTCTCAACCCCGGTCTATAACTATGTACAGAACCCCGAAAGCCTTGTGCACAACCTCAACCCGGTTAAGGTGCTGACCACCCGCTGGGAGCTGCTGGCTTACTATAAAGATCTGTACAAGCATCTCGGGCTGTATGAAGCCAACAAGATCCGGCTCAACAAATACTTCTTCGGCATTGCAGAATCGTGAACGCTTATGCGCAAAAGCAAGAAATAGTAACGCGGCAAGAAAAAAGGGCGAACCGCGCGCCGGCAGTGCGCGCGGAATACACTGGGCGAAACCCTCCCGGCGTTTTTTAGCGGCTGCAGGCCGCGGAACACCGGTTTATTCTTTCCGTATCTTCAATTCTCAGGGGTTTCGCCCCATCCCTTGCCGATATTGATCCACCCGGCAAAATGGTCAACGCTTGCTTCCAGTTCTGGCACGCGCAGCCGTACAGCGCTGCGGGCGGTGCCGGCGGCAGGGTAGACAACCTCAAACCGGCGCAGGCTCTCATCCAGATACACCGGTACCCCTTCGGTCACGGCAAACGGGCAGACCCCGCCCATCGGGTGGCCGACGGCGGCAACGAGCGCATCCGGTTTGACCATCGCGGCTTTGCAGTGGAACTGCGCCTTGTAGCGCGGGTTGTCCACCTTGGCGTCGCCCGCCATCACGACCAAAACCGGGCCTTCACCGGTTACAAACGCCATGGTCTTGGCAATCCGGGCCGGCTCACAGCCCAGGTCGCGGGCGGCCTCGGCCACCGTTGCGCTGGATTCCTCAAACTCTAAAATGCGGTCAGCCAGCCCCTTGGCGGCCAGATTTTCGCGTACGGATTCAATAGACATAGTTCTCTCCCGGTAGATGTGAATTTTGTGTGCGGGGCGGTGTTCACCGTTTCTTCCCCAGCAGCTCCCGCCGTACATAAGAAAAGCAGGCGTCCTCGCCCTTGTCCCGCAGCAGCTGCAGCGCGGTTTTGAGCTGGGCGCGGGTGCGCGGGTGCAGGATATAATGGTCTTTGCTGCGGTCATAATACTCCCAGGCGGCGGCATCGGTATACCGGTCGCCCAGGTAGTTGCGGGACGCCGCGATCCTGTCGCAGATCATTTCGGCCACATAGTTTTCCGGCATTGGCATGCCGGCCATTGCGTGGTCGCCGTCCGGCGCGTAGTCAATCCAGTATTCCAGGTGGTGGCGGTTGCGGCCCTTGTGATGCAGCCAGGCCGCGCTGTAGCCTTCCGCCTGGCGCTGGGCATTGTTGGGGCTGCAGTTGCCCTGCCAGTATTTGGCGCCGGCCCAGAACTCCACCGGTGAAAGCTTGCTCAGATCATGGGTCAGCCCCTGCCAGTACAGCCCGCAGCGGAAACAGTACCGCATCACCAGCATCTTGTGGTGGTGGATCGTTTTATAATGTTTGATCGGGTGCCACATGGCCCGCGCCCTCCTTTGCATCTGCGGGCATTGCCCGCATTTACTATTCTAATACAAAAACCGGCGGCGCGCAACGCCCCGCCCGCGCATGAAGCGCAAGAAAGGAGCCTGCCTTATGAACGTTAGCCCTGAAACTTTGCGGGCGGCCGAACAGGCCTACCCGGCGTTTGCCCCCGCTTTGCGGGAGGTGGCGGCCCTGGCGCGGCGGGGCGGCGCCCTTGTCGCAATCGATGGCCGCAGCGGCAGCGGCAAAACCACGCTGGCCGCGCTGCTGGCCCGGGTGTTTGGCTGCCCGGTTGTCCACACCGATGATTACTACCTCGCGTTTGACTGCCGCGCCCCGGGTTGGCAGCAGACCCCGGCCGCCAACATGGACCTGGCCCGGCTGCGCCTGGAAGTGCTGGACCCGCTGCGCGCCGGCCGGCCCGCAGCCTGCCGCCCATACAACGCCCACGAAGACCGCTGGGGGGAAAGCTATCAGATCCCGGCCGGGCGCCTTGTGCTGTGCGAAGGCAGCTATGCGATGCACCCGGCGCTGGGCGCCTATGACCTGACCCTGTTTGTGACCTGCCTGCCCGCCGTGCAGGAAAGCCGGCTGCGCGCGCGGGAAGGCCGCCGCTACGATACCTTCCGCGCCCGGTGGGTCCCGCTGGAGGAAGCGTACTACCGGCAATACGGCATCCCGGCCAGGGCGGACTTGATCCTGCGCAACGGCTGAGTCGGTTTGGGCGGGGCACCCCTTGTTTCCACACAAATCTGTGCTATAATAAAGTGTTCTGACGCAGCATGCTGCGAAAACTGCAACGATACACTTGACAGGTTTGGGCCGCACCTGATGGCGGTGCCTGCCATTTGCCGAAACAGCGCAAACGGGGCGCAAAACCGCAGCGGGGCGCGCAAGGCGCCGGTTTGAGCAAATGGAACGGGGCAGCGGGCCTTTTGGGGCGCACCCAGGAAAAAGGAAGGAAACCCATGCAACACTTGCTCAAAACGCTGCGCAGCCGGGATTTTTGGCTGCGGCAGTTCCTGCCGTTCGCGCTTGCGATCGCGGCGGCTTTCATCGCGCGGTACCAGCTTGAAGTATCGGACGGCGTTACGCCGGATTATCTGGCCGGGCAGTGGCCGCTGTATGCGCCGCTCAACGCCTTCACGGCTTTTTGCATAACCCTGCTGCTCTTTGCGCTGTGCGGGCGGTGGTGGCTGTCCACCGGCATCTCGGGGGTTCTGTTCACGGTGCTGGCCATTGCGAACTACTATACCCGCGACCTGCACGGCACCGCGCTCATGCCGCAGGATGTGCTCAACATCACGACGGCCGCCGCCGTGATGGGCAGCTACACGCTGCGCATCACTTCCACAGTAAAGACCATTGCGCTCTGCCTGGTGCCGCTTGCGGCCATTGCTGCGGTGCAGCGCTGGCTTTCCGGCCCGAAAAAGGGCAAGATTGGCTGGCCGCGCCGGCTTGGCCGCTGGGCCGGCTGTGCGGCGGGCATTTTTGCCATCCTCTATGTCGGCTACTTCGCGCCGTTTTCCATCAAGCCCAAGCAGACCTATGGCTGGGCCTGGCAGACCACCTACTATACATACGGGTACCTGGCCGGCACGATCGAATCGGCCGGTCTGCTGATGAACCCGATTGTCGAACCGGATTATTATTCCGATGAGGCGGCCGCGGAGGCGGCGGCCCGCGCGGCGGACTACACCCCGGCAGTGCAGACGGTTTCGGAACAGGAATACCCCGATGTGGTGCTGATCCTTTCCGAAAGCCTGTATGACTTTGACCTTGTCACCGATACCGGCGCCGACCAGGACGTGCTCAGCGTCATCAAAAACACCCCGAACAGCATCTATGGTCACACCGTCAGCCCGCATGTCGGCGGCGGGACCAATTCGAGTGAGTATGAGATGCTGACCTCCAACTCGATGATGCTGATGCCGAGCATCACCCCCTTCAACTGGCTCAACCTCTATAACGCCAACAGCATTGTCAGCTATTTGGAGGACCTTGGCTATGCGACGCTGGCCGCTCACCCCTACACAAACTCGAACTATCGGCGCAACTCGGCCTGGCTCAACCTTGGCTTTGATGAAGTCTATTTCGAGGACAGTTTCCCGACCAAGGAAACCTATGGCAATCGGCCTTACCAGACCGACAGCGCGACCTACCGCGATTTTGAGACGCTGTATGAGGCGATGCCGGCCGACCAGCCGCGTTTCACCTTCCTGGTCAGCATCCAGAGCCACGGCGATTACAACATGAATGACGCTGAGCTCGACCTGGTCCATGCTGCAACCGATTACGGTGAGTATGACGATTTGATGGATGAGTATCTCTCCTGCATCTATCTGACCGACCAGGCCTTTGGCGAACTGACCGAGTATTTCACCAACCTCTATGAGGAAACCGGCCGCAAGGTTATTGTTGCGCTGGCAGGCGACCATGCGCCGAGCTTTGTGACCCATGTCTCGGACGCTTCGGTCGCGCCGGAAAACGACCTGCAGATTCTGCAGCGCAGCACCCCGTATGTGATCTGGGCCAACTACCCGCTTGAAAACGCCGGCGAGACCAGCGCCAACGACCCCTACAACCGGATCGATATGTGTATGCTGGCCCCGGTGCTGGCCGAGCAGGCAGGCCTGCCGCTGACCCCCTACTACAGCTATATGCTCGCGATGCGGGAGGACGTGACCGTCTTTACCGCCGGCAACGACTTCATGGACGCTTCCGGCGTAACCCATACCTACGGCGAAAACGCCGCGATGGACGAATGGGTGCACGGCTACTTCGCCCTCGAGTACAACAACATCGGCACCCACGCCCACCGCAACCAGGCGCTGTTCACGGTGCCGGAAAGCGAATAAGGCAAGCAAAACGCGCCCCCCGGTCGGGGGGGCGCGTTTTGTGTTGAAATTAAAAAGAAGGGGCAGATTCCATATCTGCCCGGCCCGCAGGGGCAGGCGTCCATTATGAGTTGTAAATTTCGATTCTTTGCGCCCAAAACCCTTCCTTTCGGCGGCAAGCTATGGTATGATAATGCCAAGTGTTCCCCAGAACTCGAACGGGGAACAGGAAAGGAGGGCGTGACGTGGCGCCGATCATCCACACCGAAAAGCTGCGCAAGGTCTACGCCGTAGGCAAGGAGCGGGTCGTCGCGCTCAATGATGTCGATATCGCGATCGAAAAAGGGGAGTTCTGCTGCATTGTCGGCCAATCCGGCAGCGGCAAGTCCACCTTGCTCAACCAGCTTGCGGGGCTTGAAAAACCAACCCGCGGCAAGGTCTTTATCGGCCAACATGAGATCAGTGCAATGAGCGAGGACGAACTCGCCCATTTCCGCCAGGCCCATCTCGGCTTTATTTTTCAGAGCTACAACCTGCTGCCCAGCATGACGGCGGCCGAAAATGTTGCCCTGCCGCTGATGTTCAAGGGCGTGCCGCCCAAAACACGGCTGGCGATGGCAAAAAAAGAACTCAAAAACCTCGGGCTTTCGGGCCGGGCCAACCACCTGCCCACCGAGATGAGCGGCGGCCAGCAGCAGCGTGTCGGCATTGCACGCGCCTTTGTCAGCCGGCCCAAGGTCATCTTTGCCGATGAACCCACCGGCAACCTTGACTCGGTCACCTCGAAGCAGGTGCTGTGGCGGATGCTCGAACTTTCCAAACAGGAAAGCATCACCTTTGTTATGGTCACACATGAGCCGTCGCTTGCGGCCTGTGCGGACCGGATCATTACGATCCTGGATGGCAAGGTGCAAAGCAATCTCCAGCCGCCGGAAACCGAAAAACAGAAAGCCCGCGATGCGCTGTTCGCTTCGATCGCCGGAAACCTCGAGATCGGCGGCGCCGCCGCCAAGGAAGCCCCGACAGCCGCTTCGTGAACGGTGGGGCAAAACGTTTGAAATTTGCAAAAACTATGCAGGAATATGAAGGAGGAATCCCCCGTGAAACAACCAATCACCCGGCTGGCTGCTTCGGTGCTGCTGGCGGCAGCCCTTTGCGTCAGCCCTTTGGCAACCCCGGCCCTGGCGGCGGAGGTTGCCCCCACCCCGACCGCCGCAGCCACGGCCAGCTCGGAACCTGAACCGACCCAGGCCCCGGTGATCGTGGCGCAGCCGCGTACCTCGGATACGACGACGGGCGAGGAGCCGAACTACGACAACCCCAACCCGCCCACCGCGACCCCCACGGCCGCCCCGACCGAAGCCCCGCTGCCTTCGGAGGAACCCGCCCCCGAAGCTACCCCTGAACCGACCCCCTACAGCGGCCAGGGCGTGTATGTCACGGCTGCCACGGTGACCGATACGGCCGGCGGCGAGATCCCGGAAGTCAAGTGGAACGACCGGGTGAACGTTGTGCTCAAGGTGATCGACCACTCTTCGGCCCAGTTTGATATTGATCCGTCCCAGATTTCGGCCCGCGTCAATTCGTCCATCTTCACCTTCACCGGCAACGCCGAGATTGGCCAGTTGACCGAAGCCGAAGACAGCTATGGACCTTATTATTCGTATACGCTGCTGTTCCGGGATGTGATTTATAACGGCGGCGGCAACACCTTCCCGGTCAACCTGAGCTATCTCGATTCGACGCTGCCGATGCAGCAGTTCAGCGTGACGATCGGTCAATGCGTGGACAAAGACCCCAACGACCCCACCAAGGCCCGCGCGCCGAGCATCATTGTCCGCCAGGCTTCCTATGGCACCGAGACGATCACGGCCGGCTCCAACTTCACGCTGTCGCTGCAGCTCTACGCGACCAACGGCACCGAGGGCGTCTCGGATGTCGTCGCTTCGCTCAACCTGCCTGAGGGCGTTTCCACTACCGGCGGCACGCTTTCGACCTATGTCGGCTCGATGGAACCGCGCGCCACCCGGGATGTCACGTTTGAAATGCAGAGCACGGCCGGCTTCACGGCCGGTGTGGCCAACATCACAGTCAATATTGTCGGCGCCGGCGCAACCAGCGGTTCGGCTGTCAACGGTTCGACCGTAATCTCGGTGCCGATCAGCCAGCCTGACCGGTTCGAGCTTGGTCAGCTGCAGCTGAATGATTCGATCTACCTCGGCGACACCCAGACCGTCACGCTGAATTTTGTCAACAAAGGGCGGGATGTCGTCTCCAACATTGAAGCTTCGATCAGCGGCGAAAACCTCGGCGCGGAACTGACCCAGCAGTACATTGGCAACCTCAACGCCGGCAGTGAGAACAGCGTTGACTTTGACCTGGTTCCCAGCGCAACCGGCCCGGTATCCGGCACGATCACCCTGAACTATGAAGCGCAGGACGGCACGCTTAAGACCGTTTCGAAGGAATTTTCTTTCAACGTGATGGAAACACCGACCTTTGACGACAGTATGATGACCGACCCCGGCATGATGGAACCCGCCCAGCCCGGTTTCCCGGTGTGGGGCATTGTGTTGATTGTGGTGGCCGTGATTGTGGCGGTGGTCGTGGTTGTGCTGGTGATCCGCCGTAAGCGCAAGAAGGCGGCCGCTCTGGCCAGCCTGGAGGAAGAAGATGAGGATCTCTGATCAGGTGGCGCTGGCCGCCAAAAACCTGTCCCGCCGCAAGGGGCGCACCGCGCTGACCGTCATCGGCGTTGTGGTGGGCACCTGCGCGGTCATTGTCATGATCAGCCTCGGCATCGCCCAGAACAAGGCCTATGACGAAATGCTTTCCACCTGGGGGGATCTGACCCAGATCCAGGTCTATGGCGGCGGCGTCAGTGTGTCGGTTTCGGTTGGTTCCACAATGATCAGCTCGGACAGCGGCAGCTCTTCGGAGCCGGCCAAGCTCAACGACGAAATGGTGGAATCATTTAAAAAGATGGACCATGTCGTTGCGGCTACCCCGTATATGGAAGGGTACAGCCTCAACGGGTATATCACCTCCGGCCTGAACGACCGCTACCGGATGAGCGGCTTGTACAACCTTTACGGCATCGACCCGGCGGCGATGGAACCGATGGGGTTTTCGCTGACCAGCGGCGAATGGATGTCCGACACCGGCAATTATGGCCGCGATGTGCTGCCGATCCTGGTGGGCGAGGCGACCGGATATAACTTTGAAGATACCCGCCGCAGCCAGAACAGCGCCAAGCGCTACCGCTACCAGGGGCAGACCGATGCGAATGGCAACCCACTCGAACCGTTTGTCAATGTCAACAAGGACGATTTGACCCTGACGCTGACAAACGGCGATATCGACAACCCCAAAACAAAAACCTGGAAGCTCAAGGTTGTCGGCACAATGGCAATGGACGAGCGCAACTACTGGACGCAGAACGGCATTGTGCTGCGCCTGAAAGATATGAAGATGCTGGCCAAAGAAAGCAAGTCGCTTTCCCCCAACACCTTCTATGGTTCCACCGGTGAAAACGAGTACCAAAACGTCTATGTCAAGGTGGATGAGCTTGACCATGTCGATGAGGTCAGCCAGGCCATCAAGGACCTGGGTTTCGGCACCTACTCCATGTCGGACACGCGGGAAGCCATGCAGCAGCAGGTGGCCCGGAACCAGATGATGCTGGGCGGCCTGGCCGCAATCAGCCTGTTTGTGGCGGCGCTGAACATTGCAAACACCATGACCATGGCAATTTATGAGCGCACGCGCGAAATCGGCGTGATGAAGGTGCTTGGCTGTGAACTGCGCAACATCCGGCGGATGTTCTTGATCGAAAGCGGTTTCATCGGCTTCATCGGCGGGGTGGCGGGCGCGTTGCTCAGCTGCGGGGTCGGGTTGGTGCTCAACAACCTGATCACGATTGCCGGCGGGCTGATGGCGCTGCTGAACATGCTCGGCATCCAGGCAAACATTGATGTGTATACGCTGCTGGCCAGCACCACCGGTACGGGCAGCACCGTCATTTCCGTCATACCGCCCTGGCTGGTGGCTGCGGCGCTTGCATTCGCCACGGTGATCGGGGTGTTGTCCGGCATTGCGCCGGCCAACCGGGCGGTCAAGATCAGCGCGCTGGAAGCCATCCGGCACGAATAAGAAAAACAGCAAAAGCGGCGTGTGAGGCGCCGGATACAAAAACAGGTCTATGCCGGCCGGCAGTGCGGGCATAGACCTGTTTTTTGCTGTGCCGTTTTGTAGGCAACGGTGTCACGGCATGGGCAGCAGGTCTTGCAGGGATACCTGCAAAGCTTGGGCAAGGTAGAGCAGCTCGTAATCGGCGACGACGCGGTCGCCGGTCATCCCAAAGATGGCTACAACTGCACCGAGAAAAGATTAAAAAAAGAAAGGACGCTCCTGCGCGGCATAGCCGCGGCAGGGGCGTCCTGTTTTACTTATAGCATGTGGGCGGGCTTACGAATCCGAATCCAGCTTCAGCACGGCGGTGAAAGCTTCGCTGGGCAGGGTTACGCTGCCGAGTTTGCGCATTTTCTTTTTGCCGGCTTTCTGCTTTTCCAGCAGCTTCTTTTTGCGGGTGATGTCGCCGCCGTAGCATTTGGCGAGCACGTCCTTGCGCATCGCCTTGACCGTCTCGCGCGCGATGATCTTGCCGCCGACCGCAGCCTGGATCGGGATCTCGAACAGCGCGCGGGGAATGTTTTCCTTGAGCTTTTCGCAGATGCGGCGGCCCTTGGCGTAGGCGTTGTCGGCAAAAACGATCATCGAGAGGGCGTCCACCGCTTCGCCGTTGAGCAGGAAATCAAGCTTGACGAGTTTGGAATCATGCCAGCCTTCCCATTCGTAGTCATAGCTCGCATACCCGCGGCTGCGGCTCTTGATCGCGTCGAAAAAGTCGTAAACGATCTCGCCAAGCGGCAGCTGGTAATGCAGGTCAACCCGGGTTTCGTCAAGATAGTTCATCTCAATGAGTACGCCGCGCTTGGATTGGCACAAGTCCATCAGCGGGCCGACATAATCGTTCGGGGTGTAGATATGGGCGTCCACAAAGGGTTCCTCGGCCCGCTCAATCCGGGTCGGGTCGGGGTAGGCGGCCGGATTGTCGATAACCTCCACCTCGCCGTCGGTCAGGGTCAGCCGATACTGGACGCCCGGCGTCGTCGTGATCAGGTCAAGGTCAAACTCCCGCTCAAGCCGCTCGGTGATGATCTCCATATGCAGGAGCCCCAAAAATCCGCACCGGAAGCCGAAACCCAGCGCGGCCGAGGTTTCGGGCTCAAAGCTCAGCGAAGCGTCGTTGAGCTGTAATTTTTCCAGCGCGTCTTTGAGGTCGGGGTAATCGGCGCCGTCGGCCGGGTAGATGCCGCAGAAAACCATCGGCGTCACCTTGCGGAAGCCGGGCAGCGCCTCAGGGGTCGGGTTGGCGGCCAGCGTTACGGTGTCGCCGACCCGGGTGTCCCGTACCGTCTTGATGCTGGCGGTCAGGTAGCCGACCTCGCCGGCGCGCAGGCAGTCACAGGGGGCCAGGGAGGTTGCGCCCATGTGGCCGACCTCGACAAGCTGGAACTGGGCGCCGGTGCTCATCAGCCGGATTGTATCGCCGGGACGCACGCAGCCGTCAAAGACGCGAACATAGACGATGACGCCCTTGTAGCTGTCGTAGATGGAGTCAAAAATCAGCGCCTTGAGCGGTGCTTCGGGATCGCCCGAAGGGGCGGGGATGTCCCGCACGACCCGCTCAAGCACATCCTTGATGCCGACGCCAAGCTTGGCCGAAACGCGGGGGGCATCCTCACACGGCAGGCCGATGATGTCTTCCACTTCTTTGGCGGCGGCTTCGGGGTCGGCCGAAGGCAGGTCGATCTTGTTCAGGATCGGCACCACTTCAAGGTTGTGGTCGATTGCGAGATAGCAGTTGGCGAGGGTCTGGGCCTCAACGCCCTGGCTTGCATCCACAACGAGCACCGCGCCCTCGCAGGCGGCCAGGCTGCGGCTGACCTCGTACTGGAAGTCCACGTGACCCGGCGTGTCGATGAGGTTGAACGCATAGGTCTCGCCGTCATCGGCTTTGTAGCGCATGGTTACGGCGCGGGCCTTGATCGTAATGCCGCGCTCACGCTCGAGGTCCATATCGTCAAGGATCTGGTCCTCCATTGTGCGCTTGTCAACACTGTCTGTCAGCTCAAGGATGCGGTCGGACAGCGTGCTTTTGCCGTGGTCAATGTGGGCAATAATGCAAAAATTGCGAATTTTATCCTGGGACATGGAAACCTCCGGTTTGAATCTAAACTCCAAGCTCAAAAAACTTATCCTTCCAGTCCATCCCACACCCCCACCAGGGCGCCGCCCTGCCAATACTGGCGGGGAACGCGGCGGGATATGCCGCAGACAATTTCATACGGAATGGTACCGGTTTTGCGGGCGATCGTCGCGGCGGTATCGCCGCCTGCCGTCGCCTCTGCGCCGAATACGGTGACTTCATCGCCCATCGCAGCGCCGGGAATATCCGTCACATCCACCACGGTCTGGTCCATGCAGACCCGGCCCAGCACCGGCGCGGGCCGGCCGTGGATGAGCATGACCCCGCCGCCCTGGCTGCCGGAACACAACCGCGGGTAGCCATCGGCATAGCCGACGGTTACGGTTGCAACCCGGCGCGGGGTTTCGGCCGTAAACGTGCGTCCGTAGCAGACGCTTTGCCCGGGCAGAAGCGTCTTGACCTGGGCAATGCGGGCTTTCAGTGCCATGACCGGGCGCAGCGCAGGAAAATGCAGGTCTTCGCTCGGGTCAAGGCCGTAAAGCACGATGCCGGCGCGGGTTATGCTGCCGCGCCATTCCGGGTGGCACAGCTGGGCCGCGCTGTTCGCGCAGTGCACGGTGCCGGGGTGGCAGCCGGCCGCCCGCAGCGCGTCGAGAGTGCGGGCGAACAGCGCGTGCTGTTCCTCGGTGTAGGCGATGTCGCCGTCGTCCTCGCTGTCGGCCGCCGCAAAATGCTGGAACACCCCGGTGACCGAAAGCCCGGGCAAGGCATAACAGGCGGCCATTGCGGCCAGCGCCTCTTCAAAGCCGCTGCGCACCGCAAAACCGATGCGCCCCATGCCGGTATCGACTTTGAGGTGGCAGGAAACCGAAACCCCGGCCGCGACCGCCGCTTCACTGAGCGCGCGGGCATATTCGGCTGAAAACACAGCCTGGGTGATGCTCCGGCGGGCAAGATCACCGGCAAACGCCGGGTCGGTATAGCCCAGGATCAAAATTGGCAGCGTTACGCCATGGCGGCGCAGGTGGCGGGCCTCGCTCAAGCAGCTGACGGCGAAGCCGGCCGCGCCGGCTTGGTGCAGCGCGCGCGCCACCGCCACATCGCCATGGCCGTAGGCATCCGCTTTGAGGACGGCGCACACCGGCCCGCCCACCTGCTGGCGCACCCAGCAGAAATTATGCCGCAGCGCGTCAAGATCAATCTCCGCCCAACAGTGGTGCTCAACCCCGTAGGAATCCCGTTTCATGGCACACCCTCCCTCTGGCAGGATCGTAATGGTTACAACATGATAGTATACCATACGCAGCCCGGTTTGACCAGTGCACCGCCACCCGCGCAAAAGAAAAACAAGGCCGAAAATACCATACACGAAAACAAGAGCAAACAAGAGCAAATGGAAGAAAATGAGAGCAAACAAAGAATAAATTAAAAAACCTTCAAAAAACCGTTGACGCGCCCGCTATTCTTTGCTATAATCCCAGATGCGTAACAAAGCGCCCCTTGTGGGCGTGCCAATAGCACCCCGTGCGCCGGGGTTGATTGTCCGGGGCCGCAGGCCCCATGCAGAGAGGAGTTCCAAACTATGAGCACGACACTCGCTAAGCCCGCCGAGATGGTCGACCGCAAGTGGTATGTGATCGACGCCGCCGGCAAGCCGCTGGGCCGCGTCGCCGCCAAGGCCGCCGTCCTGCTGCGTGGCAAGAACAAGCCCACCTTCACCCCCAATGTTGACTGTGGTGACCATGTCATCATCATCAACTGCGACGAAGCTGTCCTCACCGGCAAGAAGCTGGAAAAGAAGTTCCATCGCACCCATTCCGGCTGGATCGGCGGCCTGAAGGAGACCCAGTACAAGACCCTGATGGCTGAGGCCAGCGACAAGGCCATGACCTACGCCGTCAAGGGCATGGTGCCCTCCAACACGCTGGGCGCCAAGGCGATGACCCGCCTGCACTGCTACAAGACCGCCGAACACGTCCACGCCGCCCAGAAGCCTGAAGCGGTCGAGTTCTAAGGAGGCAACCCATGTACGAAACCAAGGAATATTTCTACGGCACCGGCCGCCGCAAGCACTCTGTCGCCCGCGTGCGCGTGTACAACGGCACCGGCAAGTTCACCATCAATGGCCGTGATATCGACGACTACATCGGCCTCGACACCCTGAAGCTGCTCGCCCGCAGCCCGCTGGTGCTCACCGGCACCGAAGGCCAGTTCGACGTTGTTGTCAACGTTGTCGGCGGCGGCTGCTCCGGCCAGGCCGGCGCCATCCGCCACGGCCTGTCCCGCGCGCTGCTGCAGTTCAACCCTGAACTGCGCCCCACCCTCAAGAAGGCCGGCTTCCTGACCCGCGATCCTCGTATGAAGGAACGTAAGAAGTACGGCCTCAAGGCTGCCCGTCGCGCTCCGCAGTTCAGCAAGCGCTAAACTTTATCAAAAGTGGTCAAAAACCCCGGAACTACGCGGTTTCCGGGGTTTTTCCTTTTCAAATGGTTTGACGCAATTTGACAGAACGAAGCCTCTTTTAACCCGTTTTCTATGGGTTAAATGGTGGACAACCACCCCAAAAAGAGGGCTTATGGGTTAAAAAATAGGACAACCGAGACGCGATTTTGGGATGCCAAGGGGATGTTTATTTATACATCTCCAAGAGACCTTTTTCGTGAAAACGGTTTGTCTGAATTTGACCTAATTTGAACAAAAGAGAATAAATCTAATCGCCAAGCGCTCAGTATTTTCTACTGGGCGCTTTTTGCGTTTCCGGGGAATTTCATTCCGGGATAAGAAAAGGCCGTCACTTTCTTTTTTTTGAAGTGGCGGCTTTTTCTATTTCCAGAAGCCATAGAAAAAATCAGAAATGAGGTGAAGTCATTGAACACGCAAATCATCGCCATCGCCAACCAAAAAGGCGGCGTTGGCAAGACAACCACCTGCGCAAACTTGGGGATCGGGCTGGCACAGGCCGGGAAGAAAGTGCTGCTGATTGACGGGGACCCGCAGGGCAGCCTGACTATCAGTTTGGGGAATCCCAGACCAGACAAGCTGCTCTTCACCTTATCTGACGCAATGGGCCGCATCCTGATGGATGAGCTGTTGCGTCCTGGTGAGGGTATCCTACACCACCCGGAAGGCGTTGACCTGATGCCCGCCGACATCCAGCTTTTCGGCATTCTCGTGAAGAAATGCGGGAACTTCTGACAGTAATGGGCAACGTAGAACAGATGCTAAAAATGGACGATGAGTTGAAGTGCGAAAAAGAAAAGGACCACGGCCAGCGGTGAGTTGGCCGTGGCCTAAAAGCGTTCGGAGAACGCGCAGCCACAGAATGAAAGTCTGTGTTCAAAAGGGGATTGGGGGCACAGACCTCAACAAGCGGTTTGTGGCGATGGATAGCCACAAGCATTGCTTGCAAATTACTGAATCTTTGTTTGGATGTGATGTTTTGCCCGTGAATGTGAAGCCAACATAACAAAATAAAAACAGATGAGAAAGAGTGGCAGTAACCATACCCCAATCCATTGTCCTAGAATACCGAACACGGCTGGTGCCAACATAATCCCCAGATACGAAGCTGCCATCTGTATTCCCATAACGTTTTGAGAAATATTTTCTCCAAAATTCTCAGGGGTTAAATAGTTTAAGTTTGGAAATAACGGCCCGTTACCCAAGCCGATCAAGAAAAAGCCTATAACGGATGTTGTCAGGAAAGGCATAAAGAGCAAGAGAATTCCTGCACCAAGAACAATTTGCCCCAATCGAATGATTTTCCAGCTATGTAGCCGCACAGCTAATAAACCGGAACAAAATCGTCCAAGCGTAAGGCCAATATAATATAACATAACTACTTGAGCCGCGTTGGCAATCGGCATATTTTTATTTTCAACGAGAAATGTACTGCACCAATTCCCACAGGTATATTCTATTCCGCAAGATGTTATAAACATACAGCAGATTTCTTTGACTCCTGGCATCCGGACCATTGTGCGAAAAGAAAGAGTGGATGCATGGCGTACAGAAGCAGAAGATACCGAAATCTTAGTTTTGCCCCAAAGGGTTATTGTGGCTATCAATAATAGTAGAATTGCAAATTGAATACTGGCGGCAGTTTGGTACCCGATGCGCCAGTTTCCTTGTGATCCAATAATTTCTGATAAGATATATGGGCTGGCCGATACACCTACACCGTAGAAACAGTGTAAAAAGCTCATGTGTATTGCGGAATAATGGAGGGCAACGTAATTGTTAAGTGCAATATCGATTGCTCCTGCGCCTAATCCAAGCGGTAAGGCGCAGACGCATAACAAGTAAAAGTTATTAGAAAAGGAAAATAGCAACAACGCAATTGCCGTTAATGCCGTGCTGAATATACAAATAAATCCAGTTCCAAATCGAGCAAGCAACCGTGAACTTAAAAGACTGGAAATAATAGTTCCGCAGGATATTATGATTGTTACAAAACTTCCATAGGAAATTGGCAAAGTTAGTTCAGAGTAAATAGCTGGCCAAGCTGTCCCAAATAGTGAATCAGGAATTCCTAAACTAATAAACGCAATGTAAATAATAAGTAATAAGAGTGTCGTCATTTCATATCTCCTTGTTGCTCAGAATGATTTATACATTTTGTCTTTTTGTACGACTTTTAGCATCGCCGATTTTAAGTATAATTGTACAAGCAATCATAAGCAGGAACATAACAAGCAGGAAATTTGGAAAGACAGAGATCCCAGCAAAGGTAGTTACTACACTAAATAAAACGGGCGTCAGCATAACACTGAGATAAGAAAATGCGATTTGGATACCGATTATAGATTGCGAAGCTTCTTTACTGTATAATTCGGGAGTAAGATGTGTAATATTTGGGAAAATAGGACCATTGCCAAGTCCAATTAAAAACAGACCCAGAGTCGCTGCCATTACGTTGTTTTGTATCAGCAACAAAACAACAGCAATAAATATAACCGCTTGTCCAGAAAAAATAATTTGCCAATCAGAATATTTTATGGTAAGCACTCCAGATAAAAGCCGACTTAAAGTCATACCGATAAAATAGAAGGTAATCAGGGCGGCAGCAGTATCTGCAGGTATTCCCACGCTTTCGGCTAAAAATGTACTTCCCCAAATCAAGCAGGTGGATTCCAAAGCACTGATTCCGATGAATACGCCACAGGATGCCCAGACCTTTTTTCGTTTCAGCATCTGTGACAAAGACAACACCTGAATAGGTTTCTCTTGTGGATTTGCCTGACTTATCCTTTTCCATATGGGAAGGCTAATTATGGATAGAGCCGCAATAGTAAGTTGGATGAAAAAGACTGTTTTATAGCCACCTCGCCAATTCATATTGTCTGATAATGCAAGGGACATTAAATAAGGGCTGACAGTAACCCCCACTCCGTAAAAACAATGGAGAAAATTAACTTGCATAGAATTGTAGTGTAAAACCACATAATTATTCAATGCAGTATCAATAGAGCCCGCACCAATCCCTAATGGAACCGCACAGATACAAAGCCATAAAAAATTTTGTGAAAAAGAAAATCCAAGCAGCGCAATTGCAGTGAGGCTTGTTGAGAGTACCGTTACACGTGGAGTTCCTAACTTCGCAATAACATGTGCGCTAAATAAACTCGAAAGAACTGTTCCACATGAAATGATTACCGAAACTAAGCTGGCGTAGGAAATAGGAACAGATAAATCACCATAAATAGCTGGCCATGCAGCACCAAGAAGAGAATCGGGAATCCCCAGGCCAATGTAAAAAATATAAATAAAAACAAGCAGAATTGTTGCCATATATGCACCCCTCCATGTTCTAAAATAGAATTCTATCACAACAAATCAAGCACTTATATGGTTTTTTTACTCAAATCGTGGTAATATTTACTCAAACACGGGAGGGGCATCCTATGGAACAATTAATACTTGATCATATGCTAAAAGAGGAGTTTTCTTTTCCAGATCCTTCATTCCCTATACAATTTTATATTGATGACTTGAATCAATGGCCCGATGGGCAGGTGCCGCTGCATTGGCATTTTGGATATGAAATTTTTTCTGCTTTCAATCAAGAAGTGATGATACAAGTCGGAGAAAAACGCTTGACACTTTTGCCCGGAGAAAGTATTTTGATTGGAAGTGGACAATTACATAGATACAGTTTGACTGATTCGACTCGGAAATGTTTGTGCCCGAACATTGTCTTTGCAGAAAATGTATTAGCCCCATTGACAAGCACAATTTTCCAGAAATATTTTTACCCGCTACTCCATGATTCCAGTTTACCGTATATAACGTTATCGCCATATGTACCTTGGCAAAAACAAATGTTGTCGTGCTTATTCCGTGTTTATCAAGTTCTTGGTAGCGAAGCAGGTCAAGATGTGCTGGATTTCAGCATTTTATTGCCAAAACAAAGTCATTCGGATTGTCCGGAATTGGAAGTGCATCAGAGTTTATTTGAATTTTTCAAGATACTGTATAACAATCAATCCGAATTCTCTCGTTCAAAGATTCAACCGCTGGATTCTAAGACACAAATTCGGATGCAGCAAATGGTTCAGTATATTCAAAAGCACTTTTCCGAAATGATTTCCCTTGAAGATCTGGCAGCATCGGCCAACATCAGCCGGAGCGAAGCTGGCCGATGCTTCCAAAAGTATTATGCTGATACGCCGATGTCTTATTTGATTCGCTATCGTTTGCAGCAGGCTCAAAGACTATTATTAACCTCTACACTATCTGTTAAGGAAATCAGTTGTAAATGTGGATTTTCCGATAGCAGTTACTTTGTCAAGGTATTTCGAAAGCATATGAAACAAACTCCTTCTGAATATCGAAAGACGTATACTATGACAGAAGAACGTTGAACTCTCTGTGCAAGCTCATCATTGATTTGCTTCTGGATACGTCTGTCGTGGGCCTTCAAATGCCAAATAATCCTATGGACAATTAACAAAAAAGTCGCCCGAGCAGATAGAATCTGCTTGGGCGACTTTTCTCAGCTATATTTTCCTATAGTCCCTGTTCATGGGTTCCCTGCTAAACAAACTTCATATATAATGCTCCATTTATTTCGTCTTTTCGTTCAGGAATGAAATCATCCTATCGAATGCATCTTTTGCAATAGGGTCAGTACGTTCTGTCGAAACAAAACAGTGAGGTTTTGTAAGTCCGTGTTCTATATACGGGTCGATATGAAGATGCTCGCAGCCGAGTTTATTCAGTTCCTCGTGCATTACTTCCATATCGTGTCTGTATTCGCTGCCAAGTAATACAGCGGCGGGGTAATTTGCAGTAAGGTTTTGAATATTATCGTATTGCTTTATTTCTTCTTCCGAAAGATAGATGCTTCCTTTGACATAGTTCCCTATAATTATTTTGGTTGCCAAAGAAAATGCTTTGTAGTCGAGGGGGGCGTCGTCTATCACGACTGCCTTTACCTGTTCGGGTTTCAATGCAGGCGTAATTCCAAGCAGTTCCGCGTATTCAGGATTGGTTATGATACTGCCGAGCTGGCTGGCCATGATAGCTCCTGCTGATGAACCCATAATTACGACATTGTCCATATTCAGGTGATATTCATCGGCATGTTCTTGTATATAGGCAAACGCTTTGTTCGCTTGAATCAGCGGAACCGGAAACCGATAATCCGGAACGAGCGCGTAATCCACATTGACGATATTGTATCCGGCGGCGCAGATGTCATCCAAAAGATAGGTCGCTTCTGTTGCCGCCAAAGGGTCGCCCATGTTCTTACTCCCGGCAAAGAAACCGCCACCGTGAAAATAAAAAAGCGTAGGACGATCGACATCTCTGTTTTCATCGGGATAGGTTATGTCGAGAAAGCCATTCGGATATTCACTATCATAATTAATTTCGCTGATAAGATATTGTCCGTTGTCCTTCTTCCCGTTAACGGGATCATAAAACGGTTCATATGAATTGATCGGGTTATCGCCATACGATAATTTTTGAAGCATCCCGATCACGGTTTGGGTATTATTTGTGGCGACAAGGTAGAGTGTCAAGAGCAAAGCCATTAGCACTCCACATATTGATAAAAAAATCTTTAGTCCCTTACGTTTCTTTTTGAAAATTTTCTCGTTCATTTGTAGAATCTCCATTATTTCAATAATAATCGCAGCTCGGCCATTCTAATCCAAGACTTTCTATATGATTTCTATACACTTCTACACCCTAAGATAGGATTTTATCACAAAGAACAGATTGCTTATATGGAATTTATCTTCAAGTCGTGGTATTATTTACCCATACAGTCGGGGCGGAGCTACGGAACAGTTCATGTTGTTTTGTTGTACGTTGTCTTAGTGCTTGTAGTAGGCTGTGTAATTGTTGGGGTGATTTGTTGTATTCGGCGGCGTTAAAAACTGTGAGAGTAAAAGGATGATTGGATTTAGAAACAGGAGCCGATAGCATAAGTCACTATAGTAAGGAATTTCATAAGAAAGGCGGGCTGGACGTTTTGCCGCTTCCAGCCCGCCTTTGCTGTTTGATGACCTTCTATCCTTTACACTCCCTCCACAGCCCTGAGCTGCCGTGGATAAGAAGCAAAAAAGAAGCAAGATTCCTCGTGGATTCTGGCTGAAGTTATGAAAACTTTTGCCTGAATGATTGTAAAATGTACGGTTCTGTGTTATTATTGCCTCCGGAAAACGCTCAAACCGAAGCAAAGCTAACACATTCGCCGCACCGGACAAGTTCAGCAAGCGCTGATTTCAGTTCAAAACAGCTCAAAAACCCCGAAACCATGCGGTTTTCGGGGTTTTTCCTTTTCAGATTGTTTGCCCTGTTTTGGCATAGTCTGACCTGTTTTAACCCGATTTTTATGGGTTAAATAAAGGACAACCACCCCTAAAATGAGGGCTAATGGGTTAAATTATAGGACAACTTTTTTGGCCTTTCCCTCTCCCCCAAGGTCGTTTTTGCCTTTTAAGCCCTCCGCATTTTTATGCAAAATCGGTTTGGCAAAGTTTGACCAAATCTGAACAAATGAATATGATTTTATTGCGAAAGCGCTCAGTGTTCCTGCTGGGCGCTTTTTGCATTTCCGGGGATTGATGTTCCGGGATCAGAAAAAGCCGTCACTCTTTTTAACGAAAGAAGTGGCGGCTTTTTCTATTTCCAGAACCGAACGCAATCAACAGAAACGAGGTGAAACATACCCTATGGAACGCGGCAAACCGCTATCTCCATGCAAATCTGCCGAAAGGGACAAAGAGCTTGCCTATCTCTGAATGGGAAAAAGAGTACGCCACTCTCAGCGGGCAGAGAACAGCGGAATATACCAAGCTGAAAGACACCCGCGCGGAGGTTGCCGAGCTGCACAATATCCGCAAGTGCGTTGATATTGCACTGAAAGCAGACCAGCCGGAGCAGACCCGCACCAAGCGGCACGAACAGGAGCGATAATCAAAAGCGTGAAAGGTCATTTTTATAATCAAATACAACCAAGCCACACTCTTTGCAAATAAAACCTTGAAAGTCCGTACCCGTAAATGCTTTCCTTGCTAATACAATGTCCTCTTTATCTTTAGGATTTAGAGATATTTTATGCCTTGTTTTATTGAATGCAACTATCTTTGCGGTTTGTAAAAAGCCGGGTTGCATATCTTTCCCACACTTAGGACATTTCATCAATGAACACCCTCCTTCAATTCAGACCGTTTGTTATTATTCTAATCCATTATTGCGAACTATTCAACCACAGAAAGCGAGGTATCAACCATGTACTACACCCAAGAACAGATAGACCGGGCGAACCAAGCTGACCTTGTTTCTTTCCTGCAATCACAGGGCGAGCAGCTTACTCGCGCCGGAAATGAATACCGCTGGAAACGGCATGACAGCTTGACCGTCCGGGGAAACAAATGGTACAGGCACAGCCAGAGCAAGGGCGGCGGCCCCGTTGATTTTGTCATGGAGTTTTTCGGCAAGAGCTTCACCGAAGCCGTGGAACTTCTCACAGGAAAAAAGGGAGCCGCACCGCCGCCGGACAGACCTTGCCCCGCGTCCCTATCCGACTTCCGGCTATCGCCCCAAACAGCGACAATTGTATTCGGGCGATCCAGGAGGCGGGTTTGCCTCTGCCCGGCAAATCGTCCTGCTTTTTCTGCCCCAGTATAAAGCGCGACGAAGTAGAAGCCTTGAAACGGCAACACCCCGACCTGTACCGGCGGGCGCTTGCCATCGAAGAAAACGCAATACCCAATCTCAAGACCGTCAAGGGATTGGGGCGCAACTACGCTTGGAAAGAGCGATATGGAATGGAGTGATTGACTATGGCTAAGAACAAAATCGAGCGTATCGACCAGGAGATTGCCAAAACCCGCGAGAAAATCGCGGAGCAGCAGGAAATGCAATGGGCCGCATCCTGATGGACGAGCCGCTCCGCCCCGGTGAGGGCATCCTGCGCCACCCGGAGGGCGTGGACCTGATGCCCGCTGACATCCAGCTCTCCGGCATGGAGGTGTCCCTGGTGAACGCCATGAGCCGGGAGACCATCCTGCGGCAGTATCTGGACACGCTCAAGGGACAGTGATGAGATTAGCATGAAAGTAAAGTCCACGCACATCAAAGGCATATAAAAAATCAGGGTGTCGGAGCATACAACTTCCTCCGACACCCTGATTTGGTTCAATTTTCTGGTGCAGGCTTTTGCACCGTTACATATTTTTGATGTTGGCTTCTGGGCTTATCTGGGATGGTCATTTGCAGTTGTCCATTGTCCAGCAGTGGACGCAAGTACCTCTTTGTAAATCCCTTTGTGTTTTTATACCCACAATGTTCCGCAATTTCAGCTTTCGAGCGCGGTTCTGCACAAAAGGCTAAAATCTGGTCTGTAAGTGTCACTTGGGTTCCCACTTGGGGCCCCACTTGGGTCCTCACTTGGGTCTCGTCCTGCGGCCCAACCTTTTCCACCGCAATCGGGGCCAGCGGAACCACGGTGCGGAACACATCGCCCTCGATAAATTCCGGGGTTCCACCGGAATAGAGCTTCGTGTATTTGTAAGTATTCCGCATCCCGGACCCCAGCTCGTCCGCCAGTCCAATCTCACGGAACACTTTGGAAATGGGCGGGTTCTTGGCATACGGCTCAAAGGAGGAAAGGTGCAGAGCGCCGTGCCCGTGGGAACGGTTGGCATTTTCGGTGTAGAGCCGGTTACGCTCAATTACGAATTTTGCCACATAGCCGCTGGAGTAATCCCGGTGCGCCAGGCTGTTGGAGAAAATTTCGCGCAGGATGCGGTCTCTGGCGCTGACGCTCTGGAGGCCCTCCTGCACAAAGGGGTCACTGAGGTGCTTTTGACCGAAAGCGATCAGCCGGTCATAGGTTTCCAGCAGATTCGTGATGATGACATCCCGGTCATCATAGCGATCCAGATTTTCCACCCGGAAAATGGCGTCCGTTTTGTGCTGCGGCAATACAGCCAGGATCGTGCTGTCCTTCCCGAACAGAAGAATTGCTGCCAGGGTAATGCCTTCAAGCTGCCTTTCGGGGTCTTTTAAGATCAGACCGGCGCTGCGCAGCAGTTCTTCGTCTGACATGGACTTCCACGGATGGTTGGCAGTGCGGCTGGCCGTCATGGCTCTGGCGCGTTCCATCAGGTCGGGGCGCAGGTCCTCCATTTGGAAGCGCGTCACTTTGTTGACAAAGTAGCTGCCGCTTTTCCGGGCGTACAGCTGGTACACCAGGTCGGAGTTGTCGGTTATATCAATATCCGCTTCGTGGTTGCGGTCAAAAATGCGTCCGTGGTGGCGGCAGACCTGGCTGCCGGATGGCACCTGAATGACCAGCAGGGTACGACCATTCACCGCACAGGTTTCCGGCTGCAAGTAAAGAGGCGGATTGATTTTCTGTCCGTTGTTGATGGAAGTCACAAAGTCCTTCTTCATGCGGTCCACCGCGTCCGGGGCCACACCCAAAATCTCCCCGCTGTCTTTGACGCCCAGAAGGATGGTGCCGCCGTCCCGGTTGGAAAACGAGCAGACGGTATCGTAAACATCCTTTGTGATCTCGGTAGTGGATTTCTTAAACTCCACCTGGATGTTTTCGCCGCCTTGAATCAGTTTCAGAAGTTCGGCTTCTGTCATAGGAGCAACAGCCCCCCTTTCGATGTGGATTTATATGTTCTTATTATACGGGATTTCTTGCGCATTATCAAACCCATTTGGTAAGAGAAAGTACAACATGAGGGGCAAACCATCTTGGTCACTATCTTAGTCACTAACTTGGTCACTGACCAAGTTATGAGGATCATGGCCTGTATCATGGCCTGTGTCATGGGCTGTATCATGGGCTGTGAAAACCGCACATGATGAGCAGAGTTTTACCCGTACACCGGGAGAAAGGAGGACTACCAAATGGCCACCACCCGCATCATACCACTGCACGCCGGCAAGGGTCGCACGGTCGGCAAGGCAATCAGCGACATCATCGACTATGTGAAAAATCCAGACAAGACCGACCACGGCAGGCTCATCACCAGCTACCAATGCGATGGCCGCGTGGCCGATGCCCAGTTCCTGCTGGACAAGCAGACCTACGCTGCCCGCACCGGCCGGGTGCGCGGCAAGGATGATGTGATCGCCTACCACCTGCGGCAGTCCTTTGTGCCGGGCGAGATCACGCCGGAGGAAGCCAACCGGCTGGGCGTGGAGCTGGCCCGGCGCTTTACCAAAGGCAAGCACGCTTTCATCGTCTGTACCCACATTGACAAAGCCCACGTCCACAACCATATTATATGGAACTCCACCACGCTGGAGTGTGACCGTAAGTTCCGCAACTTTTGGGGCAGCACCCGCGCTGTTCACCGCCTGAGCGACACCATCTGCATCGAGAACGGTTACTCCATCGTGGAGGCCCCCAAGCGGCGCGGCCAGAGCTACAACAAGTGGCTGGGCGACACGGCCAAGCCCTCCCACAAGGAGCAGCTGCGCCAGTCTATCGACCGGGCGCTGGCACAGAAACCGGCCAGCCTGGAAGAACTGCTGCGCCTGCTGGGACAGGACGGCTTTACCGTTCACCGGCGCGGTAAAACCATCTCCATCAGCGCGGAGGGCTGGGGCAACAACGTCCGCTTCGACCGGCTGGGTGACGGCTACACGCTGGGTGATCTGCTGGCCGTTCTTTCAGGCCAAAAGGAGCATACTCCCCGAAAGCTAACAGCTGTGCAGGCTGCTCCGCTGTGGCCTACCGCAAGGCCGGATACTCCCGGAAATTTTACGCGGAGCATGAGGATGAGATCCGGCTGCACCAGGCGGCCAAGGAAGCCTTTAATGAGCTGAACATGAAGAAACTGCCCACCATCAAGGAGCTTCAGAGCGAGTATGCCCAGCTGTTGGCGGACAAGAAAAAGGCTTATGGCGAATACCGGCAGGCCCGCGCTGCCATGCGGGAACTGCTGACCGTCAAGAACAATGTGGATCGGGTACTTGCGATGGAGCAGACCGAGCCGCAACAGAAAGAAAAAGGCCACGGCCAGCGGTGAGCTGGTCGCGGTCAAAAGCGTTCGCACACTCTCCGCAGAGAGCGTTTCGGAGGCCAACCGCCGAAGGCGGCTCTTGGGCCGGAGATGAACGCGCAGCCACAGATTGAAAATCTGTGTTCAAAGGGGGCTTGGGGGGCTTCCCTCAACAAGCGCGTGGGGCTATCTGGATAGCCACAGGCATCGCTTGCCGCTTTCTTATTCGTAAATTTACAGCTTCGCGTACACCGACGAGCGGAACACCTGCCCGTCCGCCTCAAAGCGGGCGTCTCCCTGGTGGGCCTTTGCCACGGCCCGGATGGAGCTAAGGCCCACGCCGGGCACACCCGCCCGCTTGCTGGAGAGGAACTTCCCGTCCTCCTGCCGCGCCTGCCCGTCAAAGCTGTTGTCCATGGTGACGGTCAGGACGCCGTATTCCAGGGAGCTGTTGAGCTGGATGAATTTCTTGCCCCCGGCCATGCGCCCACAGGCTTCCACCCCGTTTTCCAGCAAATTGGCGAACACGACGCACAGGGCGCGGTCATCCAGATTTTCGTTCTGCGCGGGGACCGTCAGCCGGGCGGTAAAGGCGATGCCCTCCTGCTGGCAGCGGGCGGCATAGTGGGACACCACCGCATTGACGGTGGGATTTTCGCAGTAGTCCCGGACGGCGGTGGGGATGTCTCGAATCAGCGTGGCGATATATTCGCACAGTCTGGGGTTATCATTCCCGGCCATGGCCTGGATCAACCTCAGATGATGGCGCAGGTCGTGGCGTATCTGACGGGTCTGTTCGGCGGTCTCCATGAGGAGTTGGCTGCGCTTGCTCTGTTCCAAGGTCTGTATCTCCAGAAGTTCTTTATCAAACATCAACTGCTGCTCCAGAGCCACCTGCCTGCGCAGACTCTCCAGGGATTGCAGCAGGACATAATAGGTCACCATCACGCAGATCAGCAGACTGACCCGGAAAAAGAGAAATTCCCAGCGTTCCGCGCTGTCCTGCCGGTAAGCGTTGGTGAACAGAATGGTCATCACGGTGAGCAGACCCGGCACCAGCCAGATCACCCGCCACAACCTGGGGGCATCGGTCTGGTAGATCTGTCGCATGGACGGTCCACACACCCGGAACAGCAGCGGCAGGGAGATTGCGCCTAAGAGCAAGGCGCACACGCTGCTCTCCCAGCTCTGGGAGAGGGTGGAAAACAGCCGGACGGTCAGGAAGGACGAAATGCCCCGGATCAGCAGCAGGTAGTCCACCGTGAGGATAAAAACGGAGAGCAGCCGGAAAAAGTCCAGCCGGGAGCAGCAAAGGTAGATCACAAAGCCGAGGAAGGAAAACAGAATTTCCAGACCGCGAAAGCTGATGCCATTGGCAATGCAGGCAGCGGTCGCCGCCGTTTTGCACAGGACATTGCAGAGCACCAGTACCAGCGCCGTCCTTCTGGAGCGCCAGGGGAAGTGCCAGAGCAGAGCCAGGGGCAGGACATGACCGGGCAGCGTGGTGCAGAAAATATAAAATAGCTGTTCCATCATTTCTCCCCCCTTGTCCGGGCAAACAGGAAGTCCTCCCAGGCCCGCTTCGCCCTGGAACGATTGACGCGGCTGATGGGGACTTGGTTCCCGTCCGCCAGTTCATAGCACTGATATTCCTCGTTGATCCCCCGGACAAAGGCCAGGTTCACGCAGTAGCTTTTGTGGGGGCAGAAAAAGGGCTGTCCCTCCAGCTGGGGCAGCAGGTCGGACAGCTTGCCGTAGAGCTGGAGCGTGCCTCCGTCCCTGCGATACAGAAACACATGATGGGCCTTCTGCTCCAGATAGAAAAGCTCTGAAAGCGGGATTCTTTGCGTCTCGCCGCCTTGCCGGACGGTCAGCCGGGGAACACTGTCCCGTTGCAGCTTCACCAGATGCAGCAGGTCATTGATGTCTTTTTGGCGCACAGGCTTTTCCAGATATTTCAGCACCGACAGCCGGTAGCTCTCCAGGGTATGCTCGGTGCTGGTGGTGGTAAAGGCGATGGGGATTGTTTCGTCCATCTCCCGGATTTTTTGCACCGCCTCCACGCCGGTCATGCCGTCCATATAAATATCCATCAGCAGCAGGTCGAATTTGCCGGGGCGGAACACTTCCAGCAGTTCTTCGCTGCTTTCAAATTGGCTATAGGCTGCCGGAATCGAAGAATGTTCCAGCAGGGAAACCAGCTTTTCTCTCTCCTCCGGCAGATCATCGCAGATGGCAATCACGAGTTGTTCCATTCTGATCCTCCGTTTCCCATTATTTTCTTCTATTTTACGGCATATACACAAAAATGTCAATTTGTCAAGTACCAGTTTTGTCGCGGGTTGCGGCATCTCTCGTACTGGAAAGAGGCACAAAAATCCCATAAAATATTTCTAATAGCGCAACGAGAGCGCCGCCGGAGAAAGGAGAGATCATGGTCAAAGCATACTTTACCGCCTGCGAGCAGGCGTTTCCAGCCAAACGCACCCAGCTGATGCGGCTCTCCCTGGCTCTGCGCCGGGGCGGAGTGGAGCACATGGAGCAGCTTTGCGCCATACAGCGGGCAGGACCGGAAAAGTTGTTGGAAATCCGATCAATCGGGGCAAAGAGCCTGCCGCTGATTGCGGCGGTCTGCGCCCGATATGAAGAAAATAAGACACCATCACAAGGGGGCGCCCCCTTGCGTCAGACAGGTTCCTGTCTGACGCAGGAATGCCCTACTGCTTTAAGGAGGAAGGAAGATTGAAACAAAAATGGAAGCGGCCACTGGCGCTGCTCTTGTCAGTGGCCATGATGTTTTCCATGTCCGGTACACCTGTGTACGCTGCGGATATGGAAACAGGGGCTTCCGCTGTATGCCCCCATCATGTGCACGATGAGACCTGCGGCTATTCCGAGGGTACGCCTTGCACCCACGAACACACCGACGATTGTTACACCCTCGTGACCCAGTGTGTCCATGAGCATACGGCGGAGTGTTACAGCGACGGGATACTCCCTGCCGAGGGCGAAGAAAAAGCAGCCGACGCCTGTACCCATGTGTGCAGCGAGGAAAGCGGCTGCATCACAAAAGAATTGAACTGTCCGCACGTCCACGATGAGACCTGCGGCTATTCCGAGGGAAGTCCCTGCACCTTTGACCCGTCGGACTGCGAACTCTGCAACCCGACGGACAGCGGCGAACCGGAAGGTCCGGCGGAATGTACCTGTGAGACCCTTTGCACCGAGGGGGTGGGCAACCTTAACTGCCCCGTCTGCACTCAGGATATTGCCGCCTGCCAAGGAGAGGCCCCGGCGGAATGTACCTGTGAGACCCTTTGCACGGCGGACAGTGTCAATCCTGACTGTCCCGTCTGTTCGGCGGAGGGTGCGGACCTGACCGCCTGCGCCGGAACCGTGGAAGAAGGAGACGCTGCGGAGGAAACGGATCCTGCCCAGAACCCCGCGGAACAGACCGTCACGGCCTGGGAGTGGATCGGGGCGGATAACCTTAACGAAGGCACCCTGCCTCTGACCGGCGCGGGCGAGGCAAACCCCGTGGACTTTGACACGGTGGTTACCATGCTGCCCACCGGCGTCACCGCCACGGTGGCGGGCAGCGAGGAACCTGCCGAGCTTGCCCTGACCTGGTCCTGCGAGGGCTTCCCCGCCCAGGCCACCGAGGGCGAGTACACCTTTACGGCTGCGCTGCCCGAGGGGTACGCCCTGTCCGCCGATGCGGCCGGCCTTACTGTGTCTGTCATCCTGGGCGGGGGCACGACGATGGTCGGCCTCAGAAGACCGCAAGGAGAGGGCATAGAGTCAAATCCCTATAACATCTACTATAAGGAGGAAATGTTCTGGTTCGCTGCGCTGGTCAACGGCACGCTGACCGACGGTACGGAGCAGAACTCCGCCGCCTGGGCCAAGGTGTGGAATTCCATCGACCTGGGTAACGAGCAATGGACCCCCATCGGCACCAAAGAGCATCCCTACACAGGCAGATTTACTGGCGTCGATCAATACAGCACAACAATCTCGGGCCTGCGCATCGACAACGCCACCAGTTATTCCGGCCTGTTTGGCTATCTCGGCAATGGAGCCGAAGTGGATATATTTACCGTCGAGGGCACCATCACAATCAACAGCTCGGATGTTTGTTATGTCGGCGGCGTGGCGGGCGCCTCGAAACAAGGCTCAGCGATTATGTGTGTGAACAGTAATGTAGACATCCAAATTGGCAGCGGTTTGACAGGTATCGCACACATCGGCGGCATCCTCGGCGATATCTACGACAATGGCACCCACCCCATAGTGAATCGGTGCATCAATGGAGGCAACATCACTGTAGGGGATAATACCAAAGCGGATCAGTTGGGTGGTATTGTCGGCTATGCCTGGATCGGTGATATTACAAACTGTGCCAACCTGGGCAAAGTCAGCGGAGGAAACCAGGACGTAGGCGGCATCATCGGCTATTGCAACAACAACGAAATCATAATCCGTAACTGCCTCAACGGCGTTGCGGTCAGCGGCAACCAATATGTGGGCGGCATCATCGGGCGTGACCCAACCCACCAGGCAGAAATACATTGGTGCTATTACATAGACGGAAACGACAGGGACGTGGGCAACGGCGACCAGAAACGGGCCGAAAAAGTGACCATGGAGCAGATCGCCTCCGGCTATGTGACCTATATGCTCAACGAGAAAAAAACCGCGTATACGTTCTGGCGTCAGACCCTGTCCCGGGATGCGTACCCGACGCTGGATTTGTCGCACAGCTTGGTTTATGAGGTCGATGGCAAGTACACCAATGATCCTACAGGCCATGTGCATGCATTTTCGGAGGATGGCTTCTGCGAGTGCGGTGAAAAACAGCCGGCTTTGCTTGTGGACGGCGTTTATCAGATCTCCAACGCCGGCCAGCTGCTCTGGTTTGCGAACTACATCAATTCCACGTATACCTACTCCGTCAACGGGAAGCTGATGAACGACATCACCATCCCCGATGGTTACAGCTGGACACCCATTGCCAACGCTGCCGCCCCTTACACCGGTACCTTTGACGGTGCGGGCCACACCATTGACAACCTGGTGGCCAACCAGCCGGGCGTATCTTACATGGGCTTTGTGGTATCCCTGAAGGGCACCATCAAAGACCTGACCCTGGGCAGTAGCTGCTCCGTCACCGGCAGAAATCGTACCGGCAGCATCTGCGGCATCAATGAGGGCACCATCACCAACTGCCATAACAATGGCAATGTCACCGGCGCCGAATATGTGGGCGGCATCTGCGGCGAAAACAATGGCATAGTCACCAACTGCGATAACACCGGAAGCGTCCGTGGCTCCAGTGAGCTGGTGGGCGGCATCTGCGGCCTCAGCTCCAATACTGTCAGCAACTGCCATAACGACGGCAATGTCACTGGAACCGGTGAATATGCAAATTATGTGGGTGGCGTCAGCGGCTACAATGGCGGAACCATCACCAACAGCTATAACACCGGCACGGTTAGGAGTGCCTACGAAAGTGTGGGCGGCGTCTGCGGCCAAAATTACAAGAGCATCTCCAATTGCTGGAACACCGGCGATATCTACGCTAAAAGTCGTGCAGGCGGCGTCTGCGGCTATAACGAGACCGGCACCAGCAGCGCGACCCTCACCAACTGCTATAACACCGGCGATGTCATCACCTCCTCGCGGGGGGATACGGGCGGCGTCTGCGCTGTTAACTCCAACGCGACCATCACCAACTGCTATAACACCGGCGCGGTCAGTGCTGCTTCAACGAGTTATGTGGGCGGTGTCTGCGGCAATAACACCAACACCGGTACCATCAACAACTGCTACTGGCTGGATACCGTTGTTTGCGACAGTGGCATTTACAGCGGCAACGCCGGCGAAGCCACCGCAAAATCCAGCGAGGCCTTTGCCAACGGCGAAGTGTGCTACCTGCTTAACGGGGGCAGCACCAGCTCCCCTGCCTGGCGGCAGAACGTGGACAAGGGTACAATAGATTCGCTGCCTGTGCCGGATTCCTCCCACAATGTCGTCTACCGCACCTATGAAAGCGACTGCGCATCTCTCGCTTACAGCAACACACAAGGCACAGATATGCCGACTTCTCATTATGGATATGACGAGAATGGTTTCTGCACCGTCTGCGGGGCGGGCGAGCCTACGAGCAAGAACGCAAGCGGTGCCTACGTGATTCGTACCGCCGGTAATCTGTTCTGGTTTGCGGCGCTGGTCAACGGCGACCGTGATGTCATCCTCCAGACACCGCAGGACAGCAATGCCAAAGCAGTGCTAGCGAACGACATCACCATCCCCGCCACCATCCCCTATGGCAGGGTTTGGGTGGCCATTGCGGCCAGCAAAACGTTCTCCTCCAGTGCTACCACGGTGGCAGATACCACCGACATCAGCTATGGCGGTACTTTTGACGGCCAGGGCCACACCATCTCCAACCTCTCGCTCGGTGTCAACAGCACATACAAAACCAACGGCATCTTCGGCGCAGTCACCGGCACCATCCGGAACCTGGGCGTCGTCGGTGTCAGCTTTAACAACAACGGCAGCTATGACGGCCGGTTTGGCGCGTTGTGCGGCCTGCTGCTGACGAACGGTACCATCGAGAATTGCTTTGTGCGCAATTCCACCGTCAAGAGTGAGAGCAAAATCGCCGGTGCGATTGCTGGCGCCAACTACGGCGGCAATATTGTCAACTGCTTTGAATACGGCAACACCATCACGGGCCACAGCCGTATCGGACACCTGGTTGGCGATAACCAGAACGATGCAAAAACCGGCACTTTGATCGGCACGGTCACCAACTGCTATTCGGACACGAAATTGGTGGGCACCCAGGTCGGCAATGCGACGGGCGACGTAAAGTCTACCAGCCAGTTCGCCTCCGGTGAAGTGACTTACCTGCTCAACGGCGCCAACCCCAGCGATACCAACGTCTGGCGTCAGAACCTGGACGACGGCACGGTGGATACGCTCCCTGTGCTGGACAGCAGCCACAAAGTTGTCTACGCGAAATATCTCTGCAATGGCAAAATCAGCGGCAAATATTCCAACTCCGTCACTGACCCGGAGCATCCTTACAGTGAAGACGGCTTCTGCACCGTATGTGGTCAGTACCAGCCTGCCGAGAAGAATGCGGATGTCTACGAAATTTCCAACGCAGGCCAGCTGTTCTGGTTCGCGGCTCTGGTCAACGGGGACGAGACCCATGCGGAATTCGACAGCCAGAACGCTGCGGCCAGCGCGAAGCTGATGAACGACATCACCATCCCCGATGGTTACAAATGGACGTCCATCGGCAGCCAGAGCGCTCCCTACACCGGCACCTTTGACGGTGCAAACTATACCATCGACGGCCTGAAGATCGAGGGCGGCAGAGCCCAGCATCAGGGCTTTGTGTCTTACCTGGGCGCGGGCGCCATCCAGAACCTGACCCTGGGCGAGAACGGCTCCGTCACCGGCGGCAAATATACCGGCGCAATCTGCGGCTGGAATGACGCCGGCACCATCACCGGCTGCACCAACAACGGTGCGGTCAACGGCAGCGGCGACCTGGGCGGCATCTGCGGCCACAATCTGGGCACCGTGGAAAGCTGCACCAACAACGGCAAGGTAACCAACAGCGGCGCGGAGACGGTGGGCGGTATCTGCGGTTACTCCCATACCTCCATCACCGGCTGCACCAACGACGGTGACATCGACGGCGGCGGCCAGAGACATGTGGGCGGCATCGTCGGCTATATTGATGACAGCGTCAATGGCGTCACCATCCAGGACTGCACCAACAGCGGTGCGGTCAACGGCGGTGACAGAACGGGCGGTATCTGCGGCTTCGCGGATGCCGGCATCACCGGCTGCACCAACGACGGTGCGGTCACCGGCAGCGACAGGGATACCGGCGGCGTCTGCGGCTCTGCCAACGGCGGTACGATTCAGGACTGCACCAACACAGGCACGGTCACCGGCCGCACCCAGAACACTGGTGGCGTCTGCGGCTATGCCAACTGCACTGTCACCGGCTGCTACAACACCGGCAGAGTGTCCACGGGCAAATATGTGGGCGGCGTCTGCGGCTATTCCGACGCAAACGCCTCCGTCACCAACTGCTATAACACCGGCAGCCTCTCCGCCGGACAATATACCGGCGGCGTCTGCGGCGGCAACGGCGGCGCCATCGCCAACTGCCATAACGCCGGCGCGACGGATTACGGCGTCTGCGGCAACAACAAGAGCAGTGACGAGAATTCCATCACCAACTGCTACTATCTGGATACCACCTGTTCCAGCGCCATCGGCGGCACCGGCAAAGGCACCGCCACCGCCAAAACCGACACGGCGTTCGCCTCCGGCGAGGTGACGTACCTGCTCAACGGCTCCACCAGTGAGGGCGACCTGGTCTGGTACCAGAACCTGGACAACGGAAAGGAAAAGGACAACGTTCCGGTGCTGGACAGCAGCCACGGCATCGTCTACCGCATTGAAGCGGACCCTGTGTTCTATAGCAATGACCCCAACAGCCAACCTCCTGTGATCATCAGCGTGGACATCACCTGGGGTGATCTCAGCTTTACTTACAGCGACGGCACCTGGAATCCGGACACCCACGAATATGACGGCGAGGGCTGGACGGTGGACAAGGAAGGCGGCAACACAGTGAAGGTGGAAAACAACGGCAACACGGCTGTCAGCGTTTCCTTTGCATACAATGCCACCGTGGACGGCATCACCGGCAGCTTCACCGACGGGGAGAACCCGGTTTCCGCCCCCGTGGCCCTGCCTGAAAATGGCAGCAGCACCGTTTATCTGATACTGGCCGGCAAACCGGAGCAAAATCTGGATCACGCCAAAATCGGCAGCGTGACCGTAACGATTGGAGGTGAGAGCGAATGAAGGGAAAGAAAATTTTGATTCCTGTGCTGCTTCTGATTACGTTGATTGCCATCGGCGTGACCATCTGGGCCTTGTGCTTCCGGGACACGGCCCCGGTGCTGGCCCCGGATTACGCCCCGGTGGAGGAGGAATCCAATGCCCAGGCCATTGAGGACGACAGCGGTGAAAAGCTGGAGGCTGAAGAAGGCGGCGGGGCGGTAAGCCTCACCTATTCCAATGAGGTCACCATCGACCTGTCCGATAAAGCGGCCAGCCTTGTGTTTGCCAATCCCGGCAAGTCCTTGCAGGATATGGTGGTGCAGATCGTCATCGACGAGACGGTGATCGTCCAGTCCGGCACCTTAAAGCCGGGCAACCAGGTCACCACCCTGAACCTGCTGGACGGAGCGGAAAAACAGCTCCAACCCGGCGGGTATGACGGCAAATTTGTCGTGTTCTACTATGACCCCGACTCCGGCGAAAAGGCCGTGGTCAACACCGAGATCCCTATCACCATTACGGTGCAGGAATAAATCAAACATGAGTTATAAGGAGGAACTATCCATGAAGAAATTGATTGCAACCGCTCTGGCATTGACTATGACCCTGAGCCTGAGCACCACCGCTCTGGCCGCCGGCAGTGTGGACGGCGCCGGCGTAGGTTCACAGGATCCCATTGATGTCACCGCCAAATACAACGACAGCACCACGGAGCCTGCCGTGTACAGCGTGGATCTCACATGGGAGGATATGACCTTTACTTACAACGAATCCGGCACCAGAACCTGGAATCCGGACACCCACACCTATACGGACAGCACCACTTCCGGTTGGGATAAAACCACAGCCACGATCCAGATGACGAACCACTCCAACGTGGCGGTAGATGTGGATCTGACCTATACCCCTGTGGAGGGCACTGGCATAACGGGAGCATTGAACGTGACGGAGTTCAGTTTCAAAGCCGGTCCGGAAGGTGATCCTGAAGGCGCCAGCACGAAGTTCGCCACGCTGACCATTTCCGGCACGCCCAACGACACCGTGACAGCAGAGGGCGTCACCGTGGGCACTATCACCGTGACCATCAGCTAAAAAACATCAAAATATAACATATAGGAGAATCAACTATGAAACTGAAAAAAATCACTTCCGTACTGGCCGCGGCCGCCCTGGTCTGCACCATGAGCACCACCGCTTTTGCGGCAGATCAGACCGGCGTAGGCACCGGCAACTATAACGCTGATGTCAAGGGTACCTATCAGGCCGGTGGCGCTTCTGCTACCGTGTATAGCGTGGACATTACCTGGGAAGACATGAGCTTTACCTACACCGCCGCCGGCGAGGGTACCTGGAACCCGGAGACCCATGAATATGACGACGCCAGCGAGGCTTCCTGGTCTGAAAGCAAGGACATTACCGTGACCAACCACTCCAACGCCGCGGTGACGGCCACTGCCAAATTTGAGGCGGATTCCGGCTATGAAAGCACCAGTATGGAATTTGGCAACAACGGGGCTACCGTGGTCACTGCCGAGGGCACCCAAGTGAGCGCGGCCCCCAGCGCCACCATCACCGTCACCCCCGGCGGAACACTGGCTGACACTGCCAATGGCGGCAAGATCGGCACCATCACGGTTACGATTGCCGCTGCCCAGTAATGTAAATCGCGTCAGGCGTCAAGGGGCAGTTTTGCCCTGTCCCTTGACCTCTGATGTCCGGGCATTGGTTCAGCCAATGTCCAGACATGAGAGAAAGGAGCGTGATGCTGCTGTGGCAGGGAAAAACCAAGCCAAAAAATGGGCGGTTCCCGTTCTGGCGGCGGTCTGCCTGCTGTGTCTGGCGATGATGGCCGCAGCTCTGGTATATACACAAAGCCCCGCACAGGGGGAATTTATCCCGCCGCCTTTTGAGGAATCGGCTGTGTCCGGTATCCCGGATGTGCCGGAAGAATTGGGCTGGCAGGAACTGGACGCTCAGGCATTCCGGGTGGGGGTATGCGGGGCTGTTTTATTGGAAGGCAACCGGGCGGATATATGGCTCACCAACCCGGAGAGCAACATCGTTTGGCTCAAGTTGCGGATAATGGATGAAAATGGAACTGTTCTGGGTGAGACCGGACTGATCCGGCCCGGGGAATATGTGCAGTCCGTAACCTTCGACACGGTCCCTGCGCCCGGTGCAACGATTTCCATGAAGCTGATGGCCTATGAGCCGGAGACATACCATTCCGGCGGTGCTGTTACTCTGAATACGGTCGTGCAGGTGGAAGATGGATGAAAAAACCATTTCCGGCGGCTCTGGCCCATCCCTGTCATGGGGAAGAACTGTTTTTGCTGAAAAAAAGGAGGAAACGTATGAAAAGACGACTTTTGAGCATTTTCTGTGCCCTGTGCCTGTGCCTGACGCTGCTGCCGACGGCGGCCCTGGCGGACGGCCTGGAGACGGGCACGCCCACACTGCTGAACGGGGAGGGCGAGACCGACTACGCCACCCCCAGCGAGGAGGACGGGTGGACGCAGCTAAGTGATGGCACCTGGTTTTTGGTGGCGGAAAAAACCTATGATCAGCCGCTCCGTTCGGAGAACCCCATTCAGATCGACAGCAATGCAATTCTGACAGCGCCTTCCATCACCGTGGATGGAATGGTGGATGTGTCCGGCAGCGCCTATTTGATCTGCTCCGGTGAACTGAGCGCAAAAGAGCTGCAAGTTTCTTCGTCTGTGACCGTCGGGACCTTTTCCTGTTCGAAGGTTAATGTATCGGCCGGCGGCAAACTTACCGTTACCACCAAGTGGAACTGCAGCGGCAAGGTCACCGTAGACAAAAACAGCACACTGAACCTGCCGGCGGGAACCGAGCCGGATTGGGGCAACTTCTCCGGCGAAGGCACGGTCTGCATCGGCGGTATGGCCTATGATACAAAGGGAAACGAGCAGGGCACGGCAATGCTCATGCTGACCTCCGGTGCTTCGGCGTCCGGCGAGGGATATACCTGGGATAGAGACACCTGCACGCTGACGCTGAACGGCTTTGCCCGGACGTATGACACGGAAGCGGAAGGCGGCATTGGAATCCAAGCCGAAGGCCGAGCCATTACGCTGGTGCTGAAGGGCGAAAACGTCATGAATGGCTTAGATGCAGCGGGAATTGCCTGTGTGGGAAGCAGCCTGACGCTGAAGGGCGCCGGCTCCCTCGACTGCGAAGGTTCCGCAGGAGCGCTGGTGATCTACGGCGGCTCCCTCGCGCTTGCGGAGGGGTATTCGCTGAATGAAGAGGCGGATATTTTCAATGAGACTTCGGGAGCGGGCGGCATGGTCATCGAAGCCGGAACCGATGAAACCGGCCCCGTCCCGGCGACCTCGTTTACCATTCAAAGCGAACAAAGCGGGGACGGCACGGGCAGCTATAGCGCTGATGTCAAGGGCACCTATCAACCCGGCGGCTCCGGCGCTGTTGTATACAGCGTGGACATCGCCTGGACCGACATGAACTTTACTTATACCGGCGCCGGTGAAGGTACCTGGAACCCGGAGACCCACCAGTATGAGGGCGGCACCGAGGCTTCCTGGACGGACAGCAACGCCTCCGTCACCGTCATCAACCACTCCAACGCCGCGGTCACCGTCACCGCCTCCTTTGAGGCCCTCCCCGGCTATGAGACCACCAGCATGACCTTCGGCAACAACGGAGCCACCGTGGCCACCGCCGAGGGCACCGAGTTTGCCAAGGCCCCCAGCGCCACCATCACCATCACCCCCACCGGCTCTCTGGCCCAGACCGCCAATGGCGGCAAGATCGGTACCATCACCGTAAGCATCGCTGCTGCGGAGTAATCAACAGCTTCAGTTGTCAAGGGGCAGGAAAAATCCGTCCCTTGACCTCTGATGTCCGGGCACTGGCTCAGCCAGTGTCCAGACATGAGAGAAAGGAGCGTGATGCCGTTTTGACAGGAAAACAAAATGCTTCCAGGCAAAAGCCGGTATTACCCATTCTGGCGGTATTGTGCTTTGTGTGCCTTGCGGGAATGTGTGCGGCCTTGTTTTATACCGCCGCTCCTGCCGCCCAGTCGGAATTTGTCCCGCCTTCCTTCGATGCGTCTGCTGTATCAGGGACGCCCGATGTGCCGGACGGGCTTGGATGGCAGGAACTGGACGCCCAGGCATTCCGGGTGGGGGTATGCGGGGCTGTTGTAGTGGAAGGCAGTCAGGCGGATGTGTGGCTCACCAATCCGGAGAGCAACACCGTCTGGCTCAAGCTGCGGATAATGGATGAAAATGGAACTGTTCTGGGTGAGACCGGGCTGATCCGTCCCGGGGAATATGTGCAGTCCGTCACCTTTGACACGGTCCCGGCGCCCGGCACGGCGATTTCCATGAAGCTGATGGCCTATGAGCCGGAGACATACCACTCCGGCGGTGCTGTCACTCTGAATACCACGATACAATCAGGAGGTTGAGATGAAGAAACTGTTTCAGACTATTTTTGTGTCGGCGCTGTCTGCCCTATTGTTTACGATGCCGGCGTTTGCCGCCGCGCCGGAACCGGAGGAAATTCCGGTGGTGGCGCAATCTGTTCAGGAGACAGCATGGGCAGAAGCCCCTGTCGTAGAGGGGCAGGCCAGCGTCCAGCTGGAGGATGGCGTACAGGTTACGGTGAGCGGCAAGGCACTGAATGGATTGACCCTTGTGGTGTACCCGATCCCCCGCAGCGATGAACAGGCCTGGGCGTGGATGGAATCCTGCATGGAAAAATACGGGACCAACCTGTACCCCCTGGATCTGTATTTTGTGGACAGCCAGGGCGACCGGGTAGAAGTCCAGTCCGCTATTACCGTTACTGTGACCTACACGGGTGACTATCAGGCCCCGGCGGTGTTCGATCTGGCTGAGAGCGGAGCTGTCACAGAGATGGAATCTCAGGCACAGGGCACGGCTGTTACATTTACCACCAATCACAACAGCTATTATGTGCTGGCAGAGACAGACGGGATCAATACGCCTGTAGAGCCGGATGACCCGGACGAGGATGGCTCCGGCCAGCCCTCTGACGGGGACCCGTCTCAACCCGGCGACACGTCCCAGCCCGGCGACACGTCCCAGCCCGGCGACACGTCCCAGCCCGGTGACACGTCCCAGCCCGGCGACACGTCTCAGTCCGGCGGTTCGTCTCCCCAGACAGGAGATGACGGACAGTTGTTGGTATGGTGGGCACTCCTGCTGGTGTCTGGGGGAGCCCTTTTGATGATCCTTTTCCGTGCCAAAAAACAAAATGAGAATTAATCCGCAAGGACTATCGTTGAAAACAGCTCGGGATCTCATAGCAGTAATGTCAGGCTTCGCTATCCCGGATGCTGTTTTCTCTTGTTTTCCTCATAATCATATCTTGCAGGTAAAAGAATCAGAACGAGGAAATGTTATCGTTCTTCATGGCATTTTGCATGATCGGAAGAAACGTCTACCGGAAAAAGAAAAAGGAATGGATCGGCTATGCCTACCCGGTTTTTGCCATGCTTGGCACGCTGATTCTGCAGTGCACCGTCAATATGTTCCTTCTGTTCATGGCGCCCCTTTTCCCCATGTATCAGAAAACGCCGAAACTGATTATGCTGGTGGTGAATTTTGCCGTCTGCATCTTCCTGGTGCTGAAGTATTCCAGATACGACATTCCCTACGATGCCGGCCGGGACCGGCTGATGTTCTGGATGCCTGCCTTCCTGCATATCTACGCCATGGTCAGCATCCTTGTGCTGGGGATCACCAAAGCAATCCTTCCCTGCGCGGTTGTGGCGATCCTGCACGGCGGGTACCTGTTCTTTGCGTACAGGAAAATCAAAGCGGCGGGGCGGGAAACCGGCGCGGCTGCGTAAAAACCCAAAGAAAACCTGCGATTTTTTGCGAAGGAACTGTGAATTTTTCCCATTTCGACCGGCTTCGCTGGACAATCGAGCCAAAGTGAAGTATAATACTTCACAACTTGGCGGCAGCGCGGGCGGTTACGCCCGGCGCTGCGCCGGCCCTTTCGACACAGCGGAGCGTGCACGCTCCGCCAAGAGGCGGCCGGCTTTTTTATTGGCCGAAAAAACTTGTAAACGGCCGGGCCCCGCCGCCCGGCGGGAAACAAGGGATTGAATTTTTCACAAAGGCAGGTTCCTGCATATGCTTTCCACCAAAACCCGTGAACATCTGTACCGGTGTGCGGCGCGCTTTCTGCCGCGTTTGGGAGCGCTGGGCACAGGGGCTGCCGCGTTGGGGCTTTCGCTGTTTTTTATCAGTGATTCGATGCGGGTGGTTGAAATCACCGATACCGAGGGGGATTCCGGCACCGTGATTACCTGCGCCACCACGGTCAGCGACATTATGCAGCAGGCCGGTGTTGAGGCCCCCGCGGCGGAGGATGAGCTGCGTATTACCGAAGCCGACGGCCGTGACCGCATCCATGTGCTGCGGGCGTTTACGGTGTCGGTTATGGCGGACGGCGGTACGGCGGATCTCATTGCAACCGACGAGACGGTGGGGGAACTGCTGGCGGAAGCCAATATAGCGGTTGGAACCAACGATATCCTGACACCCGCCGCGGATGAGGCGCTGGAACCCGGCGACACCGTTACGCTGCAGCGGGTGACTTACAACGAGTATACGGTGGAAGAAACCATACCGGTTGAGACAGAGTACCAATATTCGAGCCTGTTTTACCGCGACCAGGATTATACCCAGACAATGTCTGGGGGAAGCGAAGGGGTGGAACGGGTCAGCTACCGTGAAGTGTATGTGGACGGTGAACTTGTCGAAACCGTGGAAACAGGGCGTGAGACCATCACACCTATGGAACCCACCGTCATCAAGTGCTATGGAGAGGGCGCGCCGGTCTCCATCTTCACCGGGCCGGAAATTGTCGATGGCGCCCCGGCTGAAGGGGTGGCAGCCGTCTACAGCGGCCAGCGGGCAACCGGCTACTCGGCTTCGCTGACGGCGAAAGGGGCTTCGGGCCAGCGGCTGACCTACGGCACCGTTGCGGTGAACCCGAATGTGATTCCGTACGGTTCGCTGCTGTACATAACTTCGGACGACGGGCGGTTTGTTTACGGGTACGCCTACGCGGCCGATACCGGTACCGCGATGCAGACCGGCCACGCCTTCATTGACCTGTACTATGAAACCTACGCCGAATCGGTGGAGAATGCGGTTATCCCGGTCACGGTCTATGTGCTGGATGAAGAGACTGCCGCGGCTTACAAGGAAGCAAACGATGCCATCCGGGAAGAGGATCTGGCTGACCATCATTGAAAACGGCAGAAAACAATACCGCCGCGCCCGGCCGGGCGCGGCGGTATTGTTTTCTAAGAGAAGAAATGCAAAGCAAAGGATTTATTTGTTCAGCTCATACTCGGCAGGGCCGGTACCGGTCTTCCAGGCCTTGATTTTGCCGCGAAGATCGTCGTTGATGTTCCAGATGAAGGTGAAGCAGAGGAAGGACAGGACGGCGGCCGCGATCTGGAAGCCGATGTAGCAGGTCTCAAGACCCTGGACCGTAAAGTCGGACTGCGGCAGGCCGGCCTGCGAGGCGGCGGCGTTGTAGCCGATTGCGGCGATCAGCAGGACGGTGATCGAACCGGTGACGGTGCCGGCAATGCGGCGGGACAGCGAGAAGAAGCCGTAGATCGTGCCTTCGGAACGTTTGCCGGTCTTATACTCGTTGTAGTCGATGGCTTCGGCCACAAGGCCCCACTGCATCTGAACCGACATGATAATCAGGCCGGCGGCCACCGAACTGGAAATAATGAAGATCCAAACATTGGTGGTCGGGGAGATGGTGACATAGGCCAGCAGGCCGCTGAAAATCACGATGCCGGAAATCAGGCAGACACGGATGATCGAAACAAGATCCCACTTCTTGGTCAGGATTGGCGCAAGGAGCAGCAGGCAGACCTGAAGGATCTGCGAAAGGCCGTTTGCATAAGACTGCAGGCCGATGTCGCCGAGAACGTCGGCATACACATAAGCGGCCATACCGGTGCCGAGCGACTGGACGCCGGTGATCGAGATCGAGTGCAGAACCAGCGCAAGGAAGGCACGGTTGTGGATGAAGATGCCGTAGATATCCTTAAAGCTGAGCTTTGTTTTTTGCTGGTCACCGCTCTTGGCCTGCGCGGCTTCGGCCATCATTGCGGCCTTGTTGCGCTCCTGGGTCAGCGCGTAGTGCAGGAAAACGATGACCATCGCGAGCGGGAACATGATCGCCGCCATAATGCCGTAGCCGGTCGCATTGTCGCCAAAACGGGAGATCAGCTGCGGGATGACGATGCCGGCGATCAGGCCGCCGACCGTCGAGCCCATGCCGCGGGCGGAGGAGAGGGTGGCACGTTCCTGGTCGTTGGTGGACATGGCGCCGAGCAGCGAGCCCATGCCGATGTTCATCATCGTGTAGCCGCCCTCGTAGATGATCTTCAGGATGAAGAGCGAGATGACCATCGGCCAGCCGCCGCCCAGACGGCCGGGAACATTGTAGAACGCGATGCCGCCGAACAGCATGACCGGGATCGAGGCGAGAATCCAGGGGCGGAACTTGTCGCGCCCGGGTTTGGCTTTCTGGAAGACAAGGTCCATCAAAGTGCCCATCAGCGGGTCATTGATGGTGTCCCAAGCGCTCCAGATAAAGAGCATGCCGGCCAGGATGACCGGATCGACCGCCAGATGCACCTGCAAATAGCGGGTCATGTTCATGGTGACAATGTACAGTGTGATAACGCCGCCGGCATCGCCGCAGCCGTAGCCGATCACGTTTTTAAACGTCAGCTTCGGGATTTTGGTGGATAGTTCTTTTGCCATTGTGGGGTTCTTTCCTCCTTACTGTAAAGGGCCGGCCGAGGGCGACGCCGGTTTCCTTGTGCGGAAACCCTTCCTTTTTTGTCCCGTTGGGACAAAAAACAATCTGTCAGCGTACAGTACCCTGCCGGGGGCCGGCGGGATAGGCGCATGAAAAACGCCAAGCCATCTGTGGCCGGCGGCAAAAACCGCGGCGCACACCCTGCAAACGGGAAAAGGCGGGCAGCTTTTGCGGCGCCCTGGGGTTGTGCCCTCCGGCCTGCGGCCCGTCCGCTTTGACCAGGGGGCTGTCGATCCCAGTTTTGTCAAAAAAACCATGTTTCTTGACAATATGCCTAAAAATTATCTACAACCCTCCTTTAATTTATTTATTACACCCACTATACCACGCGCTTTATAGGCCTGTCAACCCAGAAAATATACAGCAATGTGAAAAAAAGTTGTGCTACCGCCCCGCGCCGGGGCTGAAAAAATCACACGGGATTGCGGGCAAAAGCGGTTTGTGGTATACTAACCCTGTATATCTATACAGCTGTGTATTCTGGCGAAACGCCTGTCTGGAAGGGGGCCGCCCATGCCAAGAACTATCTGCCGCGCGGCGGCGCTCTGCCTGGCGGCGGCGCTGCTGCCGGGGTGCAGCATGCTGCCCGGCGCCGATGTGGAGAGCCTGCTGCGCGCCCCGCGCCTTTCAGGCGAGACAAGCGGCGTCCAGCAGGCGCTTAACAGCCACTTGGGCGGTGTGGCAGCGCTGAAATACCCTTCCACCGGGGATTTCCTTTCTCCGTTTTTGTTTGGCGATTGGGACGGCGACGGCGCGGAGGAGGCCGCTGTCCTATACACAACCGAATCCAGCGGGACAAATGTCTGGCTCGCCATTCTGGAACCGGACGGCGAGGACTGGCGGGTTTCCCAGCAGATTGAAGGCCTTTCCGGCGAGGTGGAGAGCGTCAACACCGCCCATCTGCGCGATGCGGAATCTTTGCAGCTGCTGGTTGGCTATGATAGCCCGCAGGGCGACCGCTATATGGTGGTGTACCTGTATAATGAAGACGAAACGCTGCAGGTTGTCAACCAACAGGCGTACACCGATATGATCCTGGCGGATATGACCGGCAGCGGGGACGGAATCCAGGACTTGATTCTGGCCTTGCCCACCGAAACCGAAAACGGCGGTATCGACCTGCAGCTGCTGACCTATACCGGGGAAGAGGCCTCTTCCTTCCTGGCGGCCCAGACACTGGCCGTGGGCCAGGGGGAATACAGCGGCTGCGCCGGCCTGCAGACCGGCACCATGCCGGACGGGACCCACTACCTGGTGCTGGACGGCTGGGCGGGCACCGGCGGCAATGCGCTGGCTTCCAGCATGATTACCTATGACGCCCAGGCAGGTTTTTTGCAGGTGTACAACCCGCCGCAGGTGACCGGCTTTTACCGCGCCACCCTGCGGTATGACGTCAACCTGCTCTCGACCGATGTCAACGGGGACGGTACCGTTGACATCCCGACCGAAATCACCGACGGCGGCGAACTGAGCGCCTCGCTGGAAAACCGGCTGCGGTACCTGCTCTGGCGGGATTTTGCAACACAGGAGGGCGGCAACAATATTTTCGGCGTTTATGACAGTGAGTACCGTTTCTTTTTGGAACTGCCCGAATCCATGCACGGCAATGTGATGCTGCGCGGAAATTTGGGCGGCGACGGATGGGCTGTCTGCAACCTGTCCGGCACTGTGACCTACTGTGAACTGCGGGTTGTTGACCTCAATGAGGAAGGCGCGGAGCTTTCCACCGAAGAGGGGGCCGCCTCGTTTTCACGGGTGGCAAACCTTGGAGGCAAACAGCTGCAGGCCCGGATGGTTACCGAATATTACGGGCTCGAGCTTGATGACATCATTGACGGCGTGACCGTACTGGAATGAGCGGCCGCAGGCCGATAACCTGAAGATGCAAGATGACGCGAAAGGAGAGACGTGTTGTATGAAACGTGTCCTGGTAGTGGAAGACGAAAACAGCATCCGGGAGATGGAGGTGCTCAACCTGCGGATGGCCGGGTGGGAAGTGCTGGAAGCGCCTTCGGCCGAGCGCGCGCTGGAACTGCTGCACCAGAACCCGCCATGTGACGCCGCGCTGCTCGATATCATGCTGCCCGGTATGGACGGCCTTTCGCTGTGCGAAACAATCCGCCGTGACGACCCCGACATCGGCATCATCATTGTGTCGGCCAAAGGTCAGGAGGCGGATAAGATCCGCGGGCTTTCCATCGGGGCGGATGATTACATCACCAAACCGTTTTCGGTTTCGGAGCTGATCGCCCGGATCGAAGCGCTGGCCCGCCGCGTGCACCGCAACGCCGGCGAAGGCCGTGACGGCACGCCGGACCAGCTTGTCAGCGGCAGTTTTGTGCTGGACGAAAAAAGCCGGGTGCTTTACAAGGCCGGTAAGCCGATCGACCTGACCCAGGTGGAGTTCCAGATCATGGAGCTTTTCTTCCGCAACCCCGGCACTGCGCTGGTGAGGGAAAAGATCCTGGAAGGGGTCTGGGGCAGCGGGTATTACGGCGATGTCAAGATCGTGGATGTCAACATCCGCCGCCTGCGCATGAAGATCGAGGACGAGCCCAGCAGCCCGACCCACATCCTGACGGTGTGGGGGTATGGGTACCGCTGGAACCCGTAAGGCATGGTTTTGCAGGCGCTGTGAACCTGCCGCAGGCAGATTGCAGCGTGTCGAGAAACTCGACACGCTGCAAAAGGGGCAACAGCCGCGTACTGCCGCCGCAGCGGCGTGTCGGAGGCCAACCGGGCCGCAGGCCCGGCTCTTAGGCCGGAGACCGGCTTTGCCTAACGCGGCTATTTCCCCTTTTGGAAACCCCTTCGACGAAATTTTGAGGGAAACGCAGGGTTATTTGTACTGGTTGATCTTATCAAGCTGCACCGCAACGCAGTCCAGCGCGCTTTCGATCACCTTGTCCATATCATAATACCGGTATTCACCCAGCCGTCCGCCGAAAACAACATGCGGTTCCGCATCGGCCATCGCCTTATACCGGGCGTAAAGGGCCATGTTCGGTTCATCGTTGACCGGGTAATACGGTTCGTCGCCAGGCTGCCATTCGGCCGAATATTCACGGCTGATCACCGTTTTTGTGCCAGGTTCGGTTGAGCCGAACTCAAAATGTTTGTGCTCGATGATGCGGGTGTAAGGGGTTTCGGCGTCGGTATAGTTGATCACCGCATTGCCCTGGTAATTCGGGCAGTCCAGGACTTCCGTCTCAAACCGGACGCTGCGGTACTGCAGCGCGCCGAGCGCGTAATCAAAGTATGCATCAATCGGGCCGGTGTAGATAACCCGCCCGGCCAGCGCGTCCAGCTCGGCTTTCTCTTTGAGGTAGTTGACGCCAAGGCGTACCTCAATGCCCTGCAGCATATTGGCCACCATCTGGGTGTAGCCGCCGTTCGGGATGCCCTGGTAGAGGGCGTTGAAATAGTTGTTGTCGAAGGTCAGGCGCACCGGCAGCCGCTTGATGATAAAGGCGGGCAGTTCGTCGCAGGGGCGGCCCCACTGCTTTTCTGTGTAACCTTTGATGAGCTTTTCATAGATGTCGGTGCCGACAAGGTTGATGGCCTGTTCTTCGAGGTTTTTGGGCTCGGCGGTAAAGTGGGCGGCCCGCTGCTCGGCTATTTTGGCGGCTGCTTCGGCCGGTGTGACAACGCCCCACATCTTGTTGAAGGTGTTCATATTGAAGGGCAGGTTGTACAGCTCGCCGTGGTAATTGGCTACGGGTGAGTTGGTGTACCGGTTGAAAACCACGAATTCGTTGACATAGTCCCACACACGCTTGTTGTTGGTGTGGAAGATGTGCGCACCGTAGCGGTGAACCTGGATGCCTTCGATCGATTCGGTGTAGATATTGCCGGCGATGTGGTCCCTTTTGTCAATGACCAGGCATTTGCGGCCGGCTTTCGTGGCCTGCCGGGCAAAGACAGCGCCAAACAGCCCGGCGCCGACAATCAGGTAATCATACGGTTTTGCCATACTCGTTCCTCCTTGGTAAAAGACCTGCTTGTATACATGCTGAAGAGCTGGCGCCGGGGAATACCCGGTGCAAAGAACTGCGGCCTGCTCACCCGCGGCGCTCGGCTTCGCGCCGCCAGCGTTCGGCCTGCTGGAGCTTGAACTCAAAATTTCGGGCGTCCTGGGTGAGCAGATTGGACAATACGATGCCGGCGGTAAACAGCAAAAGCGCCGCCACCATGCCGCAGGCGCAGACGATCAGGGTCGGGAAACGCGGCACAAGCCCCGTGCGGAAGTATTCGGCCACAACCGGCACCATAAACCCGGCGCTTAACACGGCAAGCATCGCCGCCAGCAGGCTGAAAAAGCCGAACGGACGGTAATTTTTGTACAGCCGCAGGATTGTGCCAAGCACCTTGGCGCCGTCGGAATAGGTGTTGAGCTTGCTTTCGCTGCCCGCCGGACGGTCGCGGTATTCCACGACAACGTTTTCAATCTGCATATTGCGCTCCACCGCGTGGATGGACATTTCAGTTTCAATTTCAAACCCGCGGGAAAGCACAGGAAAAGTTTTGGCAAACAGGAAGCTGAACGCGCGGTATCCTGTCATGATATCCTGAATCCGGCTGCCGAAAAGCCTGTTGATCGAAAACCGGACAAGGCTGTTGCCAAAGTTGTGAAACGGGCGTTTGTTCTCGGTAAAATAGGTGCTGGAAAGGCGGTCCCCCACCACCATATCCGCCCCATGTTCCAGCACAGCGGCCACCATCTTGGGGGCGGCGTCCGCCGGGTAGGTATCGTCGCCGTCAACCAGCAGGTAGCACCGGGCGTCCACTTCGCGGAACATCCGGCGCAGCACATTTCCTTTGCCCTGCTGGGCTTCACGGCGCACCACAGCGCCGGCCGCCGCCGCCAGTGCGCCGGTGCCGTCGGTCGAGTTGTTATCGTACACATAGATGGTTGCCCCGGGCAGCGCGGCGCGGTAATCCGCCACAACCTTGGCCACGGTAGCCGCTTCATTGTAACAGGGGATCAATACGGCGATCTCGTCCATGCTCTTTCCTCCCCTACTCGGCCGCAAAGCGGCGGATTTCTTCGAGCCAGAAGGCCGCGGTGGCCGGCCAGCTATAGGTTTTGAGCACCGTATCCGGCGGGGCGACAGGCCGGGCAAACAGCGCGTCAAGGTCAACCTCATAATCATACGGGTCAAAATAGCGCACCGTATCGCCATAAAGTTCCGGCAGGCAGGAGGCGTTCGCCACCGCGACCGGCGCGCCAAGGCTGAGCGCTTCGAGCGGCGGGATGCCGAACCCTTCAAAGACAGCCGGATGCAAAAATCCTTTGCAATGGCGCATCAGGGCTTTGTTTTCGCCGTCTTTGACATAGCCGGGATAGTGCAGGTTGCCGCCGCTGACCGCGTCGGCATCGTCCCCAAAGGCAGCCAGGTCCTTGCCGCCGGCAACAACAAAAGTTTTATCCGGGTTTCGGGCGGCAACTTCCCGCACCCAGCGGTAGTTTTTGTGCTTGGCCAGGCTGCCCAGTGCATAGTAATAGTTGCCCTTTTCAACGCCGGGCAGCTTGTCAAAGACTGTGTCGTCCTCCTCGGCGCGCTGCATATGTTCCCAACCGTTATAGGTCAGCCCGATTTTGGAAACCGGGATGTGCAGCCGATCGCTGATGAGCCGGCGCTGGTCATCGCTGACGGTGTAAACCCGCCGGGCAAAAGCCCGCACGCTCAGGCAGTGCACCCAGAACTTGAACCGGAAAAAGCCGCGGTCGGTATCCATAACGAGCGGGCGGATATCATGCAGGACGACGGCGCTGTGCCGGGTCATGAGCATATCGCTGGCAAGCCCCAGGAAAAACGCCTTATGCTTGCGCAGATATTGCGGCAGCACGACAAGGTTATAACTGTATTTGACCGCCTTGAGCGGTACGATGTGGATGTTTTGCAGCGGCGGCAGCTGTAAGGGGCGGCCGTCGTCGCGGTAACACAGGCGCACATCCAGCCCGGTGCCGGCCAAAAGCGGGTCCAGACGGGTGACAACCTCATACACATAGCGCGGAATGCCGGTGATCGGGTCACACAGAACGGTGCCGTTGATGACAATGGGTCTCAAATGAAATCAATCCTCCGTTGGGGGCGTATGGTGGGAACAGGCGTACAATTCCCCGGCCCAATCTTCCAGCCGACGGGCGCAGTACGCACGCAGTTCGCGCTCAAACCGCTCCTCACTGAAGCGGCGGCTGTGGTCACGGATCTCCTCCGGCCCGGCGCTGACGCCGGACGTTTCAAACTGCTGGATGCAATCGATAAGGCTGTCAACCGTCTGCTCTACAAAAAGCAGGCCGGTCACGCCGTCCTCCACCGTTTCACAGGCGCCGCCGCGGCCAAAGGCCAGCACCGGGGTGCCGGCGCTTTGGGCTTCAACCGGGGTGATGCCGAAGTCTTCCTCTCCGGGAAAGAGGAAGGCCTTGGCCCGCAGATAATAGCCGCGGACTTCCTCGTCGGTTAAACCGCCGCCCAAAAACTGTACCGAAGGCCCGGCGATCGCACGCAGGTGGGCTTCCTCATCCCCGCCGCCGATGACGACAAGAGGGCGGCCAAGCTTTGTGCAGGCGGCAACTGCCAGATCGACCCGCTTGTACCAGGTCAGCCGGCCAACTGTGAGGTAGAAGTCCTCTTTGGGGACAAAGGGACTTTCGTTGATGTGCACGCAGGGGTAGATCACATCCGAATCCCGCCGATAGTATTTCTTGATCCTGCGGGCGATGTAGTGGGAGTTCGCGATGAAATAATCGACCCGGTCGGCCGCGCATTTATCCCACTGGCGCAGTTTGAGCATCTGCCCCGGCATGACCGCCCGCACAAGCGGGTTTGCATTGGCGCGGTAGGTATAATAGAAATCCCAGACATAGCGGGTCGGGGTATGGCAGTAGCAGATATGGACGGCGTCCGGCCGGGTGATGACCCCTTTGCTGCAGGATGAACAGGAGGAGAGCACAAGGTCGTATTCAGACAAATCGAGCGCTTCAAACGCGCGGGGCATCAGCGGCAGCATTCCTTTATAGAGCCGGGTGGCAAACGGGAGCTTCTGCACCCAGGTTGTGCGGATGTCATAGTCACGGAACCAGGCCGGCATTTTGTCTTTGTCGTAAACAAGGGTGTAGATCGGCGCGTCGGGGAAGATATGGTGCATACAGTCCACCACGCGGTCGCCGCCCGCATAGCCCACCAACCAGTCGTGGACAATGGCGACTTTCGGCTTTTTGTTTACCATACCCTGCCTCCTTTTTGGATGCTGCGTCAGTTCAGTTTCTCATCGTTGATCATCTTGCCGCCGAAGACGGTGCGGAAGAGGATCTTGATATCAAGAGCAAGCGTCCAGTTTTCAATATACCAGATGTCGTAGCGGATGCGCTCAGCGATATCGGTGTCGCCGCGCAGGCCGTTGATCTGGGCCCAGCCGGTCACGCCGGGACGTACCTGCTGGCGCACAAGATAACGGGGGATTTCTTCTTTAAAATGTTCAACATGGAACGGGACCTCCGGCCGCGGGCCGACAAGGCTCATATCCCCTTTGAGAACATTGAAAAACTGGGGCAGCTCATCCAGGCTGAATTTGCGGATCAGGCTGCCAAACCGGGTTTTACGCGGGTCGGAATCGGTGCTCCACCCGGTCTGTTCGCCGGCATTCTGGCGCATTGACCGGAATTTGTACATCATAAACTCCCGCTTGTTCAGCCCCACCCGTTTTTGTTTGAAGATGATCGGGCCGGGGCTTGAAAGTTTGACCCCGACCGCAACAGCCAGCATGATCGGGCTGGTCAGCACAATCAGGCACAGGCTGCCCAAAACGTCCAGCAGGCGTTTGACAAAGGCGTTCAGGATATTGTCAAACGGGGTCTGGCGGACATTGATCAGCTTGCAGTCTCCAAGTGCGTCGATGGTGGGGCGGGCCGGCAGATAGTCATTATAAAACGGTACCATCGTGATCCGCACCCCCTGCTTGTCGCAGGCGGCGAAAACTTTGGAGATGCGGTCCATCTCATCGGCGTCAAGCGCGACAACCACCTCGTCGATACCGGGTTCCGACAATGCCAGATCGAGCTTGTCATATCCGCCAAGGTAACGCGAGGTGAATCCCGGCGTGGGGCGCAGTGCAATATAGCCGTCAACCCGGAAACCGTAGTAAGGGTTGTGTTCAAGCGCAAGCAGGTACTGCGCGGCCATCTTGCCGCCGCCAACCAGCAGAATGTGGCGGAATCCTTCGCCGCGGCGGTGGCGCCAACGGTCGTACCAGCGGCGGAGCATCCGCTTGAAGATCAAAAAACCGGTGCCGAACAGGTAAAACAGCAGCACAACCAGGCGGTTGAAGTTGACCACCCGGAATTGGTACAGGCAGGCCTCAAACGCCAGAATCCCCACCGCATTGACAACCAGGATCATCCGGCTGCGCTGCCACAGCCCCCGCAGGCGGGAGGCGCTGTACAGCCCGCAAAGCCAGAACGCTCCGACCGCTATAACCGCATAGATCGCGCCAAAAAAGATGGTATCCTGCGCGATATCCAGCGCAGGGCCGGCGCCGCCGGGCTGGATATAAGGCAGGAAGTTGAACCGCAGGAAGTTCGCAAGCAGATAGGCGGCAAACAGCAGCAGGGCGTCCAGCACGCTGCTGCCAACCGACAGGATGCGTTGGTTCTTTTCCAGCATAGCCGCGGCCCCTCCCTTCCCGTTTTGAATCAGCGGCGCTTATCTTTATAGGATACCACACTCCCGCCGGCGTTGCAAGACAGGCTTTGGCGGCGGCCTCACTCAAAGAAATACTCCCAGTCGGTATAACTGGCCTCAACCACAGCCTCTGTGACCGTGACGGCAGCTGCATCGGCCGGCAGCGCCTGCAGGGTGACGGTGCCGGTGCCGTCGGCGACGGTCACCGGGATGTTGTAAACGCTGCGGTCGGTCGGCAGGTAGAAGCCGGCGTCGCCGCCTTCCCGCCCGCGCTCGGCCCAGAGCGCCGTTTCGGTATCGGGGTAGCAGAGCAGGAAGCCGTAGAGCCCGCCGCGCAGAAGATAATCGTCGGGCAGGTCAAACGCATACCCGATGCGCAGGTCGGCCACGCCGTTAAAGGTCGGGTCAGCGGCGGTGAGGGTGATGGTCACGCTCTGGCCGGCCGGCGAAACTTCGACCGAAAATTCCTGCCCAAGGTCGTTGCAGACGCCGGTGCGCTGCCAGAACAGGTGCATCCCGCCGCTGTTGAAGGTGTTGGCCACCGGGGCGTACCAGCGGTAGAGCTCGCGGTAGAACCACCAGTTTGCATTGCGGCTCCAGCGTTCATACTGGGCCACTTTGGGGCTGGGGGTGACAACCAGGTCAAAATCCCCCTGCTGGAAGGTGGTCAGATAGTGCAGCCGCTGCCTGTCGCCAAGGGCGTGGATGATGTAATCGGTGCCGGTCGGCTGCAGCTGGCCGTTCATGGCTTCGAGCGCGCTCGAATAGGTGCCGAAGAGCCGCGCCTCACCGGCAAGGGCCTGCTCCGTCGTCAGGTTGCCCGCCTGGTCGCCGAGCCAGCCGCCAAGCGCCGGCAGATGGGTCAGCCCTTCATGCCCGCCGATTCGGCTTTGCACCTGGGCGACGCCGCCCGCCGCGACGAGCAGGCAGCCAAGCCCTGCGCAAACAGCCGGTACAAACCGGTGCAGCGCGCGGGCCAGGGCTTCTTTGCCGCGCCAGAGCCGGCCGGCCAACAGCAGCGCGCCGCGCACCGCCAGTGCCGGCAGCAGGGCCGCCAGCAACGCCTGCGCGCCGCCGGCCGGGCCTTCCTGCGGGACAGCCGAGAGAAGACAGTAAAGCAGGTTCCACAGCTGCATACCAAGGCAGAGCGCAAACCCGCCGGCCGCGAGCACGGCCGAGCGATTGGTTTTGCAGCGGAAGATGCCGATTGCAAACGCGACGGCAAGCGCCAGACAGATGCCGCCGGCGAGCTGGGGGACATAATCGGTGATATAGCAGAGTTTGGCGGTGTTCTCGGTTCCATAGTACCAGGATTGGAAGGCGCCGCTGCCGCGGGTCTGGCGCAGCCAGGCGAGCGGATGCCCCCAGCTGACGAGCAGCACCGCGGCGCCGAGCCCGAGACAGCTGACGGCGATATACTGCGCGACCCGCAGCGCCACCATGCTGATCTTGCGCCCGTACCGACGCAGCAGGAACAAACCATAACCGAGCGCGACGGCGATGTACATCGCCGCGCCCATATCGTTGCTCCACACAACAAGCGCCCCCGCCAGGGCAGGGGTAACGGCGGCCTGCCAGGGCGGCAGAAAACGCCGCCAGCCGCCGGTCGGCTGTGCCGGGGCATGGCGGGGCCGGCGCAACAGTGCAAACGAAAGCAGCACCGCCAGCGGAAGCGCAGCTGAACGCATCATCCGGGCGCTGTTGCCGGGGTCGGCCGCATATTCAAGCCAGGCGCCGAACGGCCCGGGCAGCGAGACCCAGCCCTGTACCTGCATAAACAGCACGCCGCACAGCGCGATGGCCAGGGCGCGCGCGCCGCGCCCTTTGCCCATGACGACGGCACAAACCGCAAACACAAGCAGTTCAAAACAGAACCAGGTCAAAAAGCCGGTCGCAAACATGCTGCGGCCAAAACTGTTGCCGAGCACAAGCAGCATTGCGCCGACGCTGTACAGCTCGCCAGCGCCAAGGTAGACCGTGAAATCACGGAAAGGCACCTGGCAGGCCAGCAAATGCCGCACCGGGTTGTAGTTTTGAAAATCGCCGTTGGTAATTTCATAGCTGATGTTGTAGCAGTGATCCAGCCCGCGCACAGCGGCCAGACCGGCCAGCACCGCCAGCAGCGCCAGCCACGGCACAGCGCGCCGCAGCCGGCGAAGGGGTTTTGCTTGCATGAAAGCGCTCCTTTTTATGAGATTGAGCGTCAAAGGAAAATTAGAAGTTCGGAATTCGGAATTTTGGTGGTTCGGCAGCCTGTGGCCGCTTTGAAAATGCAGAGATTGTAGGGGCCGATTCCATATCGGCCCGGCTTCCGGCGCGCTATACGCGGGCGGATATAGAATCCGCCCCTACATTTTTGGTTTACCGATAAATCGTCTCCAGCGTATCCAGCGTTTTGCGCATTTCGGCGCGCACTTCCGGCGGGGAAAGAATTTCGATCCCCGCGCCAAAACCGGCCACCCAGCCATAGAACTGCGGGCTGACCTGCACATCCACCGTGATGACAAACGCCTCACCCCCTGCATAGGGCACAAGGGTCGGCCCGGTGCCAAAGCGGTCGATCATTGCGCCGGCAAGCCGGTTCTCACATTTGAGCGTAACTTTTTTGATCGGGCCGTTGAACATGCCAAAGGTCTGCTGCACATAGGTGTTGACATCGAAATTGGCATATTCTTCAGCGCCTTCACGCCGGGTGTCAAACAGCGGTTCCACCTTGAGCATCTTGTCCACCCGGTAATGACGCAGGTGTCCATCGGTATAGGCGATCAAATAGTAATTGCCGTTTTCCCACACAAGCGCCCAGGGACTGACACGGTAAAGCTGCCCGCCGTGGCGGGGGACCATCGTTTTTTCCAGCGTCCAGTCACAGTATTTGAACTGTACCTGGCAGCCTTCGGTCAGGGCGCGGTGCAATGCATCCACGCTGTAAAAGATTTTTTCATCCTGGCTTTTGATCCGGCCCGAAACCAGCACCGCGCGGTTCAGTTCGGCCTGGTGATACCGCGATGTAAAGCGGCCAAGCTTGTCAATGAGGGTGCGGGTTTTGCGGGCCGTGATAAACTTGCTGGCGTACACCGCATCCACAAGCAGTTTGAGCTCGGCGAGTTCAAAGGGGGTGTCGGTCATATAATACCCGCCGCCGCGGCCGCGCTGCTGCACAATTTCAAACGGCGCGTTCTCGATCTCGTTGAGGGTTTGGATGTCGTCATAGATGCTTTTGCGTTCCGCCTTGATGCCGCGTTCCTGCAGCATTTCCACAAGGCGCGGCACGCTCAGGGGGTGGGTTTCATCGGTATCACGGGCCAGAATCTGCAGCAGGGCCAGCAGTTTGAGTTTTTGTCCTTCTTTGCGGGGCATGGTCGTCCCTCCTCGCTGATGGGGTTATTTGGTGTCAAACGCCGCGCGGCGCCTGGTGGAAAGGCGGAACATTTCTTCAAGGCCTTCCCGGTCGCCGCTGACCAGCCGTTCACGCAAAGCCGTCAGGGCGGTTTCGAACATGTCAATCTCCCCGATCAGATTGTCCTTGTTCCACAAAAACAGTTCGGCCCACATCGTGGCGTTGATGCGTGCAATGCGGGTCAGATCGCGGAAAGAATCGCCGGTGTAGCGCGCAAGTTCGGTATTGTCGGATGCGCACATCAGGCAAACCGCAATCGCATGGCAAAGCTGGCTGACATACCCGATCATCCGGTCGTGTTCAGCCGGGCTCAAAGTGGAGATGCGGGCAAACCCCAGCGTGCGGGCCAGTTCCTCACACCAGGCGACAGCTTCGGGGGTGTTGCGCTCAGTCGGCGTGATGATAAAATTGGCGGGGGCGAAGTCTACCTCAGCCGCATGGGCGATGCCGCTGGTTTCACGGCCGGCCATCGGGTGGCTGGCGATAAACTCCACCCCTTCGGGCAAAGCGTCCTGCACCGGGGCGACCACCCCGCGCTTGACGCCCGATACATCGGTGACAAGGGTGCCGGGGCGCAGTTTGCAGCCATGTTCGCGTATCCAAGCCAGGAAAGCCGTGGGATACAGCGCAAAGACCACATAATCGGCCCCGGCGATGAGTTCGTCAAAATCTGCGGCGGCCCCGCAGGCGATGTAATCCCGCTCCTTCGCATAGGCGACGGCGGCGGGGTCACAGTCAATCCCAAACACCCGGAACCCTTTGCCCGAAAGCACCTGGGCATATTTACCGCCCAGCAGCCCAAGGCCAACGATCAGAAAGGTTTTGCTGCGGTCCAACATAAGGCTTCCCTCCCCTGTTGTCTTCGTTCATTCCTGTTCCTGGCGCTCAAGCTGGGCCCCCAGGGTTTCCATCACACCGAAAAATCCCGGCCAGCTTTTGCGCACAGCCTCCGCACCGCGGATGACAGCGGGCAGCCCGGCGCCGAGCGCCGCAACCGCAAGCGCCATCACAATGCGGTGGTCGTTGTGGCCGTCAAGCGGCGCTTCGGGCGCGCGCAGTGCCCCGCCGGTGATCGTAACGGTGTCGGCGTCGGCTTCCACCCTTGCGCCGAACTTGGCAAGTTCCTGCTGCATGGCGGCAATGCGGTCAGATTCTTTGAGCCGCAGCCGGCCGGCGTTGCGGATCACGGTTGTGCCGCGGCAGAAGCAGCCGAGCGCGATCAGCACCGGGCCAAGGTCGGGGCAGTCGGCCAGGTCAATCTCGGTTGCACAGAGCAAACTGCGGGAAAACCGCACCCCGCTTTCCCCTACTGTATATTTGCCGCCGCAACGCTTGAGAATATCCAGGATAACCCGGTCCCCCTGGCGGCTTGCAGGCTCCAGCCCGGTTACGGTGATGCCGCCGGCCAGCACGCCGAGCACAGCCAGGAACGCGGCCTGGCTGTAATCCCCTTCAATCGCCATGTCGGCCGCCGTATACCGCTGCGGCGCCGCCACGCGGTAGAGCACGCTTCCATCCTTGCGGGCGCGCTGGGCAACCTTGACGCCGAACCGGCGCATGGATTCAATGGTCAGGTCCACATAGCTGCGGCTTTCGTACGGGGCCAGCACCTCGATGGAGGAATCGGATTCAAGCAAGGGCGCGGCCAGCAGCAGCCCGCTGATGAACTGGCTTGAGACATCGCCCGGCAATGTGAACCCGCCGGGGCGCAGCCGGCCGAAGATCGTGATGCCATCAGTTTCCTGCTCAAACCGCAGGCCCTGGCGGTGAAACAGCAGGCGGTAAACCTCCTGCGGGCGGGCAAACAGCCGGCCCGCGCCGGTAAACCGGATTTTCTGGGCGGTCAGGCTGAACAGCGGGATCAAAAAGCGCAGCGTGCTGCCGCTTTCATTGCAGAAAACCGGCCTGGTCACGGTGGCGAAGCTGTCGCCACCGCAGCCGGTGATTGTGACAGCGTCTTCCTCCTCCACAACCTTCGCGCCCAGCTGGCGCACAGCGTCCAGGGTGGCACGGATGTCATCGGAATATTCAATATGGGTAATGCGGCTGGCGCCGACCGCCAGCGCGGCGCAGAGCACCGCGCGGTGTGCCATGCTTTTACTGGGCGGAACCGTCGCCGTACCGCCCAGCCTGCTGACGCGGAGTGTGACTTGCAAGGGTGTACCAACCTTTCGGATCAATTTCGGGTCAATGCGTAAACGGAACCGCCGTCAATAGGCGTAGTCAAACACCTGCTCAAACGCAGCGCGTACCGCCGAAACGGTATCTTTGAGCGAGCCGGTGTTATCAACAGCGGCATCGGCCGCCGCGCGGTAGGCGGGTTCGCGCTCCACCTGCATGCGGCGCAGCGCGTCCCGCCCGGTGGAAAGCGGCCGCCCGCTCATAGCCAAAAATTCGACCGGGCGCCGTATCCAGATAACAGGGCCGTTCATCCGCAGATGGCGGGTGTTGCCCGGCGTTTTGATCACACCGCCGCCACAGGCGATGACCTGCCCGCTTTCGCGGCTGACCTCTGCGACGGCCTCTGCTTCAAAGCGGCGGAAGGCGGCTTCCCCCTGCCGCTCAAAGATGTCGGGGATCGGCATACCGGCGCGCAGCTCAATGACTTCATCAAGATCGATGTAGGTTTTGCCCAGTTCCGCGGCCAGCGCTTCGCCGATGCTGCTCTTGCCGCAGCCCGGCATGCCGATCAGCGATATATTGGTCAGCTGACGCTTGAGGCCGCGATGGGTTGTTTCAATCAAAAGGTCCTTGTCCATTGTTTTGCCGGTGAAATACTCAGCCGCATAGACGGCCTGGGCCACCAGCATCTCAAACCCGCAGTAGCCGGGCAGGCCAAGCTCTTCCGCACGCAGAAGCAGTTCGGTGCGGAACGGGTTGTACACCACATCAAGCGCCGCCTCCAGCCGGGGGTAGTTGGCCAGGTCAACCAGGCAGTTGCCAACATCCGGGTACATGCCGGCCGGCGTGGTGTTGATAAGGATTTCGGCTTCCCGGTGGGCAGCGGCCTGTTCATAGGTCAGGGCGCCATCCCGCCCCGAGCGGCTGACTGTATAGATTCTGGCCGCGCCGGCGTCCCGGCAGACAGCCGAAACCGTTGCGCTGGTGCCGCCGGTTCCCAGGATCAGCACCGTCTTGCCGGTCAGGCGCACATCATGCTTGCGGGCCAGCCAGCGGAAGCCGGCATAGTCCGTGTTATACCCGTACAGCGTACCGTTTTTGTTGACAACGGTATTCACTGCGCCGATGGCTGCGGCGGCCGGGTCCACAACATCGCAGCAGGCCAGCGCCAGCTTTTTATACGGGATTGTGACATTGACAGCGCGGAAAGCCCGGGCCTGAAAAAAGGCGCGGGCGGCCTCCTCGGTGGGCAGAGGGCGCAGCTCATAGGCATAACCGCCGACCTGCTCATGAATCAGACGGGAGTAGCTGTGGCCAAGCTTGCCCCCGATCAAACCATATTCCATAAAGGTCCCCCCTTTTGTTGCAGTTGGATCAAACCTTTGGCAGGCCATGGCGCTGCGCCAGGGTGCCGTAACGCTGGGTGAGAAGGTCCAGCAGGCCGAAGGCGGCCAGGCTGTTCTGCACAACCGCCGCGCGCGGCACAATGCAGGGGTCATGCCGGCCCTGGATCTGCAAAGCGGCGTCTGCGCGGGCGGCATAATCCACCGTGTCCTGCTGTTTATAAATGCTCGGCGTCGGTTTCACTGCGGTGCGGAAAACAACCGGCATCCCGTTGGTAATGCCGCCGTTCACCCCGCCGTTGCGGTTGGTGGCGGTGACAACCCGGTCGCCTTGCATTCGGAACGCATCGTTCGCCGTGCTGCCGCGCAGTTTGGCGAAGCCGAACCCCGCGCCGAATTCCACCCCTTTGACGGCGGGAATCGCAAACAGCAGGTGGGCAAGCATACTTTCCACGCTGTCAAACCAGGGTTCGCCGATGCCGGCGGGCAGGCCGGTGACGACGGTTTCGAGTATACCGCCAACGCTGTCCCCTTCGGCCCCGGCCGCCCGGATGGCTTCCTGCATCGGGATTTCTTTGCCGGGGTCAAGCAGTGCAAAATGGCCGGGTGCCGGCTCGGGCAGAACAAGCCCCGCCGCGCTTGAAAGCGGGGCGTCGTCAACACCGGCGCAGGATGCGATGTGGGTGTACACCCGCACGCCAAGGCTTTGCAGCACGCTTTCGCACAGCGCGCCGGCCGCAACGGCAGCGGCGGTCAGCCGGCCGGAGAAATGCCCGCCGCCGCGCGCATCCTGAAAGCCCTCGTATTTCGCATAGGCCGTGTAATCGGCGTGGCCGGGGCGCAGCAGGGCGGCGGTGGCCGCGTAGTCTTTGCTGCGGGTGTTGGTGTTGCGCAGCAGCATCGTGACCGGGGTGCCGGTGGTATGCCCATCCAACACGCCGGAAAGGAACTCGATCTTGTCCGGCTCGGTGCGGGCGGTCGAAAGCCCGTCCCCGCGGGCGCGGCGGCGGTCCATCCGCACGGCCAGAAAATCCGGGTCAACCGGCAAGCCGGCGGCCAGGCCGTCCAGCACTGCGCCGATGGCCGGGCCGTGGCTTTCGCCAAAGATGGTCATCGACACCGCGCTGCCAAAGGTGTTTTTCATCTGCGCGCCCCCTTACGCCTCTTCGTCCGGCAGGCCGAGCAGGGCGGGCAGGGCGGTTGTCGGGATGGTATCGGCCCGCCAGCAGCCGAGGCCCGGCACCTTGATGACGGTGATCGTACTGCCGGCACTCTTTTTATCGTGGCGCATATAGTCGAGCACCTTGTGCTTATCGACGCCGGTGCGCACCGGCAGGCCGAGCTTGCGCAGCACGGCGCGGGCGCGCTTTTGCAGCTGCCTGTCCTCAATCATCGGCAGCATCCCGAGCGCGACGCACTCACCGTGGTAGAGCCCGTTTGTTCGGCGGCCGCGGATGCCCTTGACAGCCTCGATGCCGTGGCCGATTGTGTGGCCGAAGTTGAGCGCGCGGCGCGCGCCGCCCTCCCGCTCGTCCTGTTCGACAATCTTCTTTTTGACGAGCAGGCTGCGATAGATGATCGTCTCGATATCGGCGTCAGGGTCGCCGGTTTCAAACAGTTCAAACAGCGCCGGATCGGCGATCAGGCCGGCCTTGACAGCTTCGGCCAGGCCGTTGACAAAGTGGCGGCGCGGCAGGGTGGCGAGGGTATCGGGGTCGATCAGCACGGCTTTGGGCTGCCAGAACGCGCCGACGATGTTTTTGGTTGGGCCAAGGTCGATGCCGGTCTTGCCGCCGATCGAGGAATCAATCTGGGAGAGGGTGGTGGTGGGGCAGTTGACGAAATCGATGCCGCGCATATAGCTGGCAGCGCAGAACCCGCCCAGATCCCCCACAACGCCGCCGCCCACCGCAACGAGCAGGTCTTTGCGGGTCATGCCGAAATCGAGCATGGCTGCAAGTACCTCGCCGTAGGTCTTTAAGCATTTGCTGCCCTCGCCCTGGGGCACGGTGCAGACCTTGCCTTCGGCGCACTGTGCCAGCAGGTTTTGGGCGTAAGCCGCGGGCACGCCGCTGTCGGTCAGGATGAAAACGCGGCGGTGGGTCAGATCGGTAAACTGGTGGAGATTGGCCAGGCAGCCGCGCTTGAGGATGATATCATAGCTGCGGGCTCCGAGGTGCATGGTCAGCTTCATGGGGGAACCTCCTTTTATCATAAACGGCCGTCACAGCGGCGTTTCGTCGGGGCCGGTCTCAAACACGCCCAGGCTGCGCAGCGTGCGGCAGAGATTCTGCAGCGCATCGCACAGCGCGGCGCAGCGGGCCGGGGCGTCTGTGTCCGGGCAGACAAGCTGGACGTAGAAATAATACTCAAACGGCACATGGGGCAGCGGACGGCTCTTGATGTTTTCCATATTAAAGCCCTGCTCGCCGATCAGGCGGATGACCTCGGCCAGTTTACCGGGCTTGTGATCGACGGTGAAAAGCAGCGCCATCCGGCGGCCGGCGGCCGGCGGCACCGGGGCGGCCGCATCGGCGCGGGCGATGACGAGGAACCGGGTCGTGTTGTCGCCGTCCTCGTTGACGCCGGGAGCGAGGATTTCAAGGCCATAGAGTTCGGCGGTCTGGGCCGAGGCGATCGCGGCGAGGGTTTTATCCCCGCTTTCGGCCACATGGCGGGCGGCGTCGGCCGTGTTGCCCCAGGCGCGGGTGGGCAGCTTGCGGGACTGCAAAAACGCGCTGGACTGCGCGAGCGCCTGCTGGTGGCTGATGACGAGACGTATATCCGAGAGCTGCGCGCCGGGCAGCGCGAGCAGATCCTGCCGGATGGGCAGATCGAACATCCGCACAATCGCAAGCTCCGGGTGGGCGTAAAGCAGATCGAGCACGGCGGAGACATCCCCGGCGCTGGAATTTTCAAACGGCAGCACGCCGTAGCCCGCATCCCCGGCCGCGACGGCCTCGCAGACTTCGGCCCAGGTGGCAAAGGCGCGGGGCTTGGCCGCGGGCAGCAGCTTGCGCAGCGCGATGTGGCTCCACGCGCCCTCTACCCCCTGGTAGGCCGCGACGTCCCGCCCGAGCAGCTGCCGCTGGTAGGCGCGGGAGACTGCCATTGCCTGCTGCAAAAAGCTGCGGTAGTACCCGCGCAGGGTTTCGTCCTGCAAACGGGCGATGTTTTTGGCGATGACGGCGTCCTCCCGCGCGGGGTCGAACACCGGTTTGCCGGTGGCGGCCTTGTAGCGGGCCACCTGGCCCACGGCCTGCATCCGGCGCTCAAACAGGGCAGCCATCTCGGCGTCGATCTCATCAATCGCCGCACGCGCCTGCTGCAAATCATCCATACGGGGTCCCCCTTTGCGTCGATACGATTCTGGTTTTACTATACCATAAAGCGGTCTGTATCACAAGGGGGAAAGGAGAAAAATGGAGGGAAAATTGGCGGGGTGCGAGCGCGGTTGAATGGCTAGGATAGAAAAGTGGCAGATCACGTCCCGGGGCGCAATCTGCCAAATCCTTACTGATTTATTGTCCCCCTTGTCCGCATGATTGGCTGCGCTTATCGCAGCGTCCCGTCCTCGTCCATCGTCAGGGTCAGCGAGGGGTAGACCTCCCGCCCGTCGCTCTGGCGGCGGAAGATGGCGGTGGCGTAGGCTTCGTCGTTGTTGCGCGCGCCGGGGGTTCTTTCCACGCACTGCCAGTCCTCGTCATAAATCAGGCAGCGGTCGTCGGCCATCACGCTTCTCATACCGTCGGGCAGCAGCGCGAACCTGGCGCGCAGGGTGTAGACCCAGACGAGTTCGCCGTTTTCATAGCAGGCGTAGCGCTTCTGCGCTGTGATGTTCTGGTTGATGAGGTCGGGTTCGCCGTAGTGGGCCTGTATCTGGATCGAGCTGCCATCCGAAAAGGTCTGTGAAAACGCGCCCAGTTCGATCTCGGATACCTCGGCGGTCAGGGCGGGCTGGGTGGCCAGCTGCACAAAGCTCAGCCCGCAGCAGAGCGCAAGGCCGGCCCAGGCCAGACCGATGACGACGATGGCGGCCAGCCGCCGCCAGCTGTAGCGCTTTGCCTCGGCCAGAATCTGGCCGGCGTCCATGCCGTTCAACACGTTTTCGGCCGCCTGTTCCGGCGTGCCGAAGGCTTCGACAAGGTCGTCCCAGCCGGCGGCGGGACTGCGGGCGAGGAACTCTTCCAGGCTGGCGCGCATATCCCGCCGGGTGCGGCGGCGCAGCTGGGGCAGCGGGGCCATCGCGCGGGCAAAGGCGCGGGTGTATCGGCGCATAAGATCGGCCGCGGCGCGGGCGGTATCAGCCATCTTGGGTTCCTCCTTCCCCATCCAGGCGCAGGATGGCGCGGATGCCTTCCTGCACGCCAAGGTATTCCGCCAGACTCTGGCGGAAGTAGGTTTGGCCGGCGGGTTCGAGGTGGTAGTAGGTGCGCTTGCGCCGCTTGCCGACCAGCTCTTCCCGCGCCGAGATATAGCCCCCATCCTGCAGGCGGTAGAGGGTTGGGTACATCGATGTTTCCTGCAAAACAAACTTCCCGTGGCTGCGCTCCCGCAAAGCCTGCGCCATCTCATACCCGTACATATCCTGCTCGGATAAAAGGCCCAGCAGCACCAGTTCGGTCACGCCGCGCTTCAAATTGTCAGAAATTCCCATACCAAATACCTGAAAGCCTAAAATTCCTTAGTATAAGTATGGCAAATTTACCAGTTCTCGTCAATACTTGTTGTGGAATAGTATAATTGACAGCTCTGTTCCGCTATGCTATTCTGAAGATGAAGAAAGGGCCTGCGCCCGGCGTGCCCCACGAAAGGAGAGCCTGCCATGAAACAGCCAAGCAGCAAGCCGTTGACCGTCCGAAGCATCCTTGTTGTAGTCGGCCTGATTGCGCTGAACGTCGTCTTGATTTTGGCGTATCTCTATTTCATTCACTACCCCATCCCGCACAGCGCCTATGCCTCCGGCGACCCGGGGCAGCTTGATGCGCAGTACGAGGGGGCAACCAGAGTCGATCAGTGGGACAACCGTTTTTGGGTAATCCTCGAGCCAGACGGAAGCACTCGCTTCCTGGCGATAGAAAGTGCGCCTTTTTTCTACCGCTACCGCATTGCAGCTTCGATTCCGGTGCCTGATGAACGTCCCTGCACGTTGGAGTTTGCGTTTAGAGCGATTCGATGGAACGTCACAATTGACAGTGCAAACAGGCTTGTTGACTATCGCAGCTTTGGAGCCACGGCAGGCATCAGCTTCCAAATCACCAATATTCTTGCTTGGGGTGCGTACCTTGTTATCGCGATGGTAATTGTCGAACTTGTTGCCTATCATCTGCTCAAAAAACTCCTTCACAAACGAACATCCCCCTAATCCCCCGGGCGGGCGGCTGCGGCCGCCCGCTTTCTGCAAACCGGCACAGCAAAACCCGCACCCTTGCCAAAATCGGCAGGGGGTGCGGGTTGTTTTTTCTTTTCGCCTATTGCTTATTCCTGGTTTTCCGAATCCGCAGTCTTTCCCGCCCCGGCAGGGTTTAGGTTCGCCGCCTGTTCGGCGCGGGCGCGGCGGGCCAGGTCTTCCAGCCGCGGGGTTTGGGTAAAAAAGCGGCGGTAAGGGTTTTGCAGGCCTGCGGGGCCGGGCGGCGGGGCGGCGGGCGGTTCTGCCGCAGGGTTTGGCGCAGCCGCGGCGGCATCCGGGCGCGGGGCTTTGGGGCGCAGGCGCATCAGCCTTCGGCCTCCACCGTCGAGACCGCGCCGGCGGTCAGCGCGTCCCAGAGCGCGGCGGCATCGGTATAGTTGTCGGCGCGGTCCTCATTCCAGACGGCGAGCCGCCCAACATAGAGCTGACCGAGCACATCCTGGTTTTCGCCGGTCGAATCATCCACCGCGGTGTAGCCTGTATAACTGCCCAGCTCCAGCCCCGCCAGTACCGGGCAATCGGTCCAGCGGTAGACCATCTTGGTCCAGTCCAGCGTGGCGGGGTCAGCATCCGGGTCAGGCAGGGTACCGTCCAGGTATTGCAGCGCGCCGGTGTATTCCACAAATGCCTGCGGGTCCTCCATCAAAAAGATATAGCTGCCGTCGGCGCTGGAAAGGTCGGCCGTGAGCTGGGTTACGCCGGCCATCTGCACGGCGGGGTCTATGTTTTGGTTGTCAAAAGTCAGATCCAGCGTATACTGGTTGAGCTGCACGACCACCTGACCGTCGCCGTTTCGGTCGGTGCAGAAATTTTGTTCCAACGCTGTGGTCAGCGCTTCGGCCGTGTCAACCGGCAGCTCGGCCATGCCGATATAGCCGATCTGATAATCCGGGCTGGTTCGGAAAAGCATATCGCGGATGATCCACACAAGCATCGCCGCGATCAGAACGCCAATGATGACATACCATTTGTGGTACGCCCACCAGTTGCCGGCTTTTTCGGCTTTGGTATATTCGCGCAGGGGCGCAGGTTTTTCATAGGTTTCCTGGCTGTCTTTGGTGACCCATGCCATGATGGGGATTCCCCTTTCTTGTAACAAATTTCGAGTTGCTTTTTACTATACCACAAATTCGCGTGGGATTTGTGAAATTATTCTGACCTTTTTTGGCCCGCCCCGGCTTGCATGCCGTGGCAAAATATCGTATGATACTGATAAAGAAGCCATTTTGCAAGAAAGAAGGTAGGTTTATGCCCAAGACCGATTCCTCTGCCCCGCGTCGCCTGCCCGTTCGGCGCTGCATCGGGCCGTTCTATCTGGCAAGCCTTTTTTGCTGCCTCGGCTTTTTGCCGGGGGCGGCGGGGGTGCTGTGCGGCATCCGAATCAATCTGTTCTGGGTCACGCTGTTGGGCGGCGCACTGGGCGGAGTGATCGGCGTTCCGCTGCTGTGCGGTTTGATGGACACTGTGCTGCGCGCACTGCGCGGCACCGCCACCGGCCGCTGGTGGCCCACCTATTGCGCGGCCTGGCGGCAGAACTGGAAAGACGCCCTGCCGGCTGGCGAGCTGAGCGGCGCGCTGCTGGGCTGCTGGTGCTGGGTAATCATGACCTTGCCCGATATGCAGCGGGTGCCGGTTTCCGTTTGGGTTTGCATGGCCGTGGGCAGTTGCCTGCTTGTGGGGTATTTCACCTATGTCTACGCCCAGGTTGTGCTTGTGCAGCTTTCCCTGCGCAGCATGCTAAAGAACGCGGGGCTGCTGTTTTTGGCTGCTCCGCTGCGCACGCTGGGCGCCACGCTGCTGCAGGCGGTTTATTGGCTGGCCATGCTGCTGGGCGGGTGGTATGCGCTGCCGGTGCTGCTGGTGACCGGTTTCTGGCTGCCGGTGTGCGGTGCACTTGTTATTCTGTTCCCTGTTTTGGACAAAGCGTTCGGCCTGCGGGAAGCTGACCGCGCAGCGGCACAGCCGGCGGAAGGTGGTGTATGATGGAAGCAAAGAACACCTGCATTCTCAACGAAACCGAAGAATTCATGCGCGGTGAGCTGGATAACGTAACCGTGGCTGAAAACCGGATCTTGCTGGACCTGGTGCAGGGCGGGCATGTTCCGTATGGCTGTTATACCAGCCCGGCCATCCCGATGCCGGCCTTTGACGCGCTGCGGGTAAGCTGGAACGCCGGCACCCCGCCGGGCACCGCCGTGGAAGCCCAGGCCCGTGTGATGGTGGATGGCAACTGGACTGCCTGGATGAGCTTTGGCCGCTGGAGCCCCTACCTGAACCGGGAAGGGGCCCAGCCAACCACCCGCGGGCCGCTGGTGCTGCGCCACAGCCAGCTGGGGCTGGATTCCAAGCTTGGCACCCAGGTACAGCTGCGTGTCTACCTGTACACCAGTCAGGAGAAATCCACCCCCACCGTGAGCCTGCTGGGCGTAAGCGTTCACTCGGTGGATGTAATCCCCGCGGGCGGGCGGGCGGTAAACGCCCGGCTGCACCTGATGCCGTACGCCGTTGCCCGGCGCGCCCCCGCTTTGCGCAGCGTGATGGACCTGGCCATCTGCCTGGCAAGCCTGACCAACCGCTGGGGGGCCGATATCCTGCCTGAGGAGTTTGCGCTGGCCATGCGGGATTTCCAATGTGCGGACGGGCCGCGCAATTTGAGCTTTGCGGCCGCCGCTGCCGGGGCCTGGGGGTTCCCGGCCTGGGCCTGCTGGGCCGACCTGGCGCTGCTGCGCGCCGAGATCCGCGCAGGCTACGGCGTAGTGGTCGCATTGGAAAGTACGCCCGCCCAGCAGGAAGCCGGTTTGCCGGCTCTGCGGTTTGCGGCGCTGCGCGGTTTTTCGAACCAGGATGGCGCTCCTCAGGCGCTGCTGATCGACCCTTGGCGCGCCGAAGACGATTTCGGCACCGAAACCGAATGGCCGCTGGATGATTTCCTTGTTGCCTGGAACAACCTTGCGCTCTGTATGCGGCCGCGGCGCCACGGCGTGCCCGATGGATGCCCCGCCCGGGCCAGCGTCTGGCTGCGGCATGAAAAGGACGCCGCCCCCGGCCTGTTTACCCTGTACCAGGCGGGCGTGCGCCACCCCCTGCCCGACGACTTCTGCGACGCCGGTGAGAACCACCCGGACGGTGTGCTGGCCTGGTCGGTGCCGGACGAACGCCCCCACGCGACAACCGCCCACCGCGCGCTGCATTTTGTTGCGCCGGAATCCGGCGGAGTCCGGCTGCCTGTGCCGGAACTTTCCCCACCCGAACGCGCCCCCATCAAATACACCGTTTACGCCATTGACCCGGCCGGGCAGATGCTTGTGGGCGATGTGCTGGTGTGAACCGCATCCTTTGGCGCTTCCCGCCAATTTTGACAAGATAAGGCCCGCCGGCGTTGAGCCGGCGGGCCTTATTGTTCAGGGGAAGTTTGCGCCGCCTTGCTTTGCCGGAACAGGTTACCCGGCTGTGCCTTCCAGCACGCCGCGCTGGTACTCGGCCGCAGTCTGGTTTTCGGCGCGGGCGGTTTCCATTGTTTGGGCATAGGTGGCGGCATCGGTCTGCCAGGTTTCATACTCTGCCTCACCGCGGTGGTCGGGCAGCGCGTAGTGCTCGGTCAGATACACGCCGAGCGCACGGCTCAGCTTTTCCGCCCCGAGTACATTGAGGTGGGAGCCGCCGTCCGGCGTATCGGTATGCCAATCAATGCCGGGGTCGTTTTCCGCCAGGTTGTAATCGATATAGGGCAGGCCATACTCATCCGCAAAGGCCTGCACGCCGTTGTGCCGCGCCAGGTTCCAGCTGGATTTGGCCGGCACCGTAATGAACAGCAATTCGCTGCCATGTTCCTTGCAGAGCTGGACTATACGGCTCAGATACAGCCGTACCAGAAACGGAATCGGCTCTTCCAGGCCGGTGTCATACATATAGTCCCCCGCCATATTCGCCGCCACGTTGGTCACAGGGGTGTACCCTTTGTTGGGGTCCCGCCAGCTGTAGTCCTTTTCCTCAAACATATTGGCCGGGGTAATTTCCTTCCAGTTGTCATGGAAGCGTACCAGGGGGATCAGCTCATCGGTGATGTCGCCGATTGCGGCCTGCAGGTCGCTTTCCCCCGGCATTTTGCTGTACACCACATCGGTGCAGAGCACGACCACCTTGGGGTTTTGCTCTTCATAAATTGTACGCAGCCGGTAATACAGCGTAAACACTGACATCCAGCCCGCCGCGTAGGTGTATCCGGTCACGCCGTAGTCCTCATACCACTGCATGGGGGTAATCCCCTGCGCGGCGTTGGAATCGCCGAGAACCAATACATCGACGGTGTCAAAATCCTCGCCCAGGATACCGCCGGCCGTGTAGCCTTCCAGATAACGGTTGGAGGTGGGCATCAGGTAATGCCCGGCCAGAAACACCGCCATGGACAGCACAAGCAGGAAGGCGGCAACCCGCAGCGCCGGTTTCAGGATGGTTTTCATTGCAGCGCCCCTTTCCTAAAACTGGGCATAGATAAAGGCGGCCGGCTCATAGTTATCGCCGTAGGCGCCAAAAATCATGACAAGCAGCACCGCCCCGATATAGACAGCCCACCGCAGCACCAGCGGCCGGGCTGCGATTTCGGCCCGCAGATGGTGCCCGCGCGTGTGCAGCCAGTCCACTGCAAAAAGCACGGCTGCCCCGATGACAAGCACAGCCATATCCCGCGCATCAAGCTTGATGAGCAGGCTTTTTTCATAGGGCTGAAAGAGCGAAACCAGCATATCCGCCGCAGCGCGCACACCGTTGGCGCGGAACAGCAGCATACCGAAGCAGACAAGCCCAAACGTGCGCACAGTCTGCCACAGGCGGTACACCGGTTTTTGCCGCCAGACAGGCAGGCCGGGCAGCGCTTTCAGCAGCAGCGGTTCGGCCAGCTCGCCAAGCCACTGCAGCGCAAAGTAGTACAGGCCGTACAGCAGATAGATAAACGCCGCGCCATGCCACAGCCCGATCAACGCCCAGGTCACGCCGAGCGCCGCCCAGACCGGCCACTGCCGCGCCGCCGCAGGGCCGAACCTGCCGCGGCAAAACTGGGTAAACTTCTGCATAGGCTTGCTGAGCACAAGCGGCTGGAATACATACTCCCGCAGCCAGGCGCCCAGGGTGATGTGCCAGCGGCGCCAGAATTCCCCCACTGAGCGGGAAAAGAAGGGCTGGCGGAAGTTTTCGGCCAGAGGCACGCCGAACATCTCGGCCGAACCGCAGACAATATCCATGCAGCCTGAGAACTCGGCGTAAAGTTCGAGCGTGTACAGCAGCGTGCCAAGCACAACGGCTGCACCGCTGTACTGCACCCAATCGTCAAAAACCGCCTTGACGCACATATACGCACGGTCGGCAATGACCATTTTTTTGAACAGCCCCCAAAGAATCCGCTGTACGCCGAAAGTCAGGCTGCGGTAGGATGGGCGGGGCGGGGCGAACAAAGCGGGCGCAAGCGCGCCGTAGCGATCAAACGGGCCTTCCACCACATGCGGCCAGAACCCCAGGAAAAGAAGCACCTGCCAGTAATGCGCCGCCGGGGCGCAGGCGCCGCGGTAAACATCGACCACATAGCTCACCGCCATCAGGGTGAAAAAGCTCAACCCCAGCGGCTGCACAAAGCTGGGCACCGCCAGCGAGGGCGAGCCCGGCAGCCACGCAGCCAGGGCGTTCCAGACCCGCACCGCAAACGGCAGGTATTTCACGGCAAGCAGTGCCGCCACGCTGAGCACCGCGCCGAAACCAACCGTGAACTTTTTGAGCGAGGCCACCTGCTTTTTCATCGCCTTGCGGGCCGGGGCGGCCAGATCTGGCTTGGCTGCGGCAAACAGGGCGTCCAGCCGGGCCAGCTGCTGCCCCACCGCCCAGGCCACGGCCGCCACCGCCAAAATGTACAGGACGTACTGCCGTGCGCTGACCAGGTAAAACACCATGCTGGCTGCCAGCAGCACAAACGGCCGCCCGCGCTGGGGCAGCACCGCCCAGGCCCCCCAGGCCACCGCCAGGAAGACAAACAGGTAGATGAAGGAATTGTATGACATACAGGTTACGCTTCTTCAAGCTCATGCACCATCGTGAGGATGGTTTCAGCCGAGCGGAAGTTTTCCTCCCGCAATTCCATCGGAGTGATTTCGATATCAAACGTATTGTCCAGCGCCAGCACCAGCGACATGATATCGACCGAATCGAGCAGGCCGCTCTTGATGAGTTCGGCATCCGGGTCAGGGCGCAGGCCGGGTTTGACTTCAGCAATCAGGTCAAGAATTTCATTTACGGTATGCATAAGAATTTCTCCTTGTTGTTCAGTGTGTCTGGCTGAGCAGCGCCTGCAGCGCAGGGCGGTCAATCTTGCCGTTCGGGTTGTGGGGCATCGGGTTCAGGCGGCGATATTCAGCCGGCTGCATATAGGCGGGCAGGCGGCCGGCCAGCCGGGTGCGCAGCGCCTGGGCCAGGTCACGCCGGCCCTGATAAAACAGTACCAGGCAATCCCGCGCGGCGTCATACAGGCAGGCGCATTCGTCAAGCTTGTCCTGCCCGGCGGCGGCCGTTTCGATCTCGCCAAGTTCAATGCGGTATCCCCTGTGTTTGATCTGGTTGTCCAGCCGGCCGCCATACATCAGTTCTCCATGCGCATTCCACCGCGCAAGGTCACCGGTGCGGTAGATCCTTTCCGGGTAATGGGGCTGGGCCGGGTTCAGGGTAAACCGTTCGGCAGTTTTGTCCGGCTGGTTATAGTACCCCGCCGCCACAAAACTGCCCCGCACACAAAGCTCGCCTTCTTCCTCCGGTGCAGCGCAGCTGCCGTCCGGTTTGAGCAGCAGCACGCCGCAGTTTTCACAGGGGCGTCCAATCGGCAGCGGTTCATCGTCGGCAAAAGCGCGATCCACAATATAGTACGCACAGATGTCGGTCGTCTCGGTAGGGCCATAGAGGTTGGCAAAGAGGGCTTCGGGGTAATGTGCGCGCCAATAGTTGAGCTTGGCCGTTGGCATCACTTCGCCGGCAAACAGAACGGTGCGCAGCGGCGGCAGCGCGGTGTAGTCAAGCGCCTTCCAATTTGCGACGATGCCCAGCGCCGAAGGCACCCAATAGATCGCGTTGACGCCGCGTGCCGTCAGGTAGTCGAGCAGCTGTACCGGGAAGCTGAACAGCCGTTTGGGCAGGATCTGCACGCAGGCGCCGCCTCGCATGGCGCCGTACAGGTCGGTCACCGACATGGAAAAGTACAGCGGGGTCTGGTTCCCCAGCACCGTGCCAGGCCCAAAGGCGAAGGTGTTAACCACCCACTCGCTGTAAGCCAGCAGGTTGCGATGGGTAACGGCCACCCCCTTGGGCCGGCCGGTTGAACCCGAAGTGAAGAGCAGATAGGCAAGGTCCGTATCCAGGGCTGCCGCCTGCAGGGCGGCCAGCCGGCCCGGCTGCGGTTCGGCCGCAAGCGCAGCCTCCAGGCCCAGCACTGGCGCCGAACCGGCCAGAACTTTCGCCTGCGCCATATGGGCTGCATCGGCCAAAAGCGCAGCGGGCACCACCTGGGAAAGGATATCCCGCAGGCGGCTTTCCCCCTGGGCAGGGTCAAGCACAATATAAAACCCGCCGGCTGCCAGTGTGCCCAGCATTGCATGTACTGCCGCAGCGCCGCGGTCAGCCAAAAGGGCGACCGGCCGGCGCTGCACACCGCCGGGCAAAATATCCAGCGCTGTGCCAATCGCCGCAACGGCGGCCCTGGTTTCAGCCCAGGTATAAGCATGGCCTTCGTCACAGTAACTGGGGGCGCCGGGCCAGCGTGCAGCGGTGTGCGCCAGCAGCTCCAACACATGGTGCATGGGCGTTCCCTCCTTTTTATCAAGCAACTTTGCGGCTGCTTTGAGTTTTCAGTATAACACAGCTTTGTGACGAAAGCGCGACCAAACGGCAAAGAAATGGTAAAGAAGCGGCGCAGCCCCATAAAATCAAACGAGACTGCGCCGCTTTTTCATTTGTAAACGGATGTAAAAGTTTTGTGCTCCAACTCAGAACATCTTGGGCACCTTGACAGTCCAGCCTTTTTCATCGGGCAGTTTGCCCCACTGGATACCGGTCAAGGTATCATAGAGTTTCTGGGTCAGGGGGCCGATTTTGCCGCCGCTGATCATCGCGACTTTGCCTTCCCAGTCAAGTTCCTTGACCGGGCTGACCACGGCCGCCGTGCCGGTGCCGAAGACTTCTTCCAGCTTGCCTTCCTCGGCAGCTTTCATCACATCGGCGATTGCCAGCTTGCCTTCGACCACTTCATAGCCCCAATCCTGAAGCAGCTCAATGATCGAACGGCGGGTAACGCCGGGCAGTACCGTGCCGGTGCAGGCTGCGGTATAGATTTTGCCGTCGATCTTGAACATGATGTTCATCGAACCGACTTCTTCCACATACTTCTTCTCCACGCCGTCAAGCCAAAGCACCTGGCTGAAACCGCGCTCTTCGGCCAGCTCGCCAGCCTTGATCGAAGCTGCATAGTTGCCGCCGCACTTGGTGAAGCCGGTCAGGCCCGGGGCGGCGCGGATATATTCATCCTCCACATAAATGCGCACCGGGTCCAGCCCTTCGGCATAGTAGGCGCCGGAAGGCGATGCGATGACGACAAAAAGGTAATGCCGCGACGCATGCACGCCGAGGCCGACATCGGTCGCAAAGCAGAACGGGCGGATATACAGCGAAGCGCCGTCCGAATGGGGCACCCAATCACGGTCCACATCGACAAGGGCTTCCACCGCCTGGATGAAATCCTCCACCGGAATCGGCGGGATGCAAAGGCGGTCGGCCGAATCCTGGAACCGCTTGGCGTTGCAATCCGGGCGGAACAGCTGCACACTGCCGTCCGCCGTGCGGTAGGCTTTCATGCCTTCAAAAATTTCCTGCGCATAATGAAAGACCGTCGTGGCAGGGTCCATCGGCAGCGGGCCGTAGGGGACGATGCGGGCGTCATGCCAGCCTTCGCCGGCGGTATAATCCATCAGGAACATATGATCGGTAAAGATCTTGCCGAAGCCGAGCTTCGATTCATCCTGTGGTTTTTCTTTGGGCGCAGTGGTGCGCGTAACCTGGATGTTCAACATTTTCCGTCTCTCCTTTTGCACAAATACCCCTCATGCAGCCTGCCGCCCGGCGGCTGCACATACCGCCGGGCGGGCGTTTGGGCCGCCTTGGTTGCTTTTCATTATAGCGCTGTAAAGCGACGAATACAAGCCCCCTGCCCCAAGTTTTGTTGCACCGCGGGCAGTTTTGCGGTACAATAGAGACACAAACTTTGCCCACACAAAGGAGAACTGTACGATGGTAAAAGGCGTCATTTTTGATATGGACGGGTTGATGTTTGATACCGAACGGCTTTGGGATACCTTTTGGGCGCCCTGCTGCGAAAAGCTCGGCCTGCCCGCCCCACCTGCGGATTTCTGCCCGGGCTGCCGCGGGCTGGCCGGTGAAAACCTGCGCAACCACATCCACCGCTACTACCCCGCTATTGACCCGCAGCGCCTGCTGGATGAAGTGTGGGCCTACGGCGCCGCACAGATGGCCAAGGGCGTCCCCTGCAAACCGGGGCTGCGCGAACTGCTCGGCTACCTGGAAACCATCGGAATGCCGCGGATCGTTGCAAGTTCCAGCCCGCGGGATATGATTGAGATGAACCTGCAGACAACCGGCACCGCACGGTACTTCCATGATGTTGTCTGCGGGGCGGACGTTGCACATTCCAAGCCTTCCCCGGACATTTTCCTCGAAGCGGCGCGGCGAATCGGGCTGCCGGCGGATGATTGCCTGGTTCTGGAAGACAGCTTCAACGGTGTGCGGGCCGGCCACGCGGCCGGGGCCGTCACTGTCATGGTTCCCGACCTGGCCGAACCGACGCAGGAGATTCTGGGTCTGTGCCATCGCTGCTGCCATGACCTGCACGAGGTACTGGCGCTGCTGAAAGACGGAAAACTGTAACACACAAAACAAGCGGGCGGCCTGCCGAAAGGATAGCAGGCCGCCCGCTCGGCATATTCGACATTGCACGGCCGCGCTTTAGGGGGTAAACAGCTCGTCCACCGTGGTGTGGAGCACTTCGGCCAGCCGGAACGCCAGTGCAAGCGTAGGGTCGTACTTGTTGTTTTCAATCGCGTTGATCGTCTGGCGCGAGACGCCGCACTGCCGGGCCAGTGTCTCCTGTGAGAGCGCGAGCGCCTTGCGCCGGTCCCGTATGGTATTGTTCATTGTTTATACACTGTACTTTCGTTTGTAGTAAAGGAGCGCCAGGCAAAATACAAGCGCCATCACACCGAGCTGGACAAACGGATTGTTTCCTTCGAGCGCACGGCCCCGTGCCAGTGCGAAGAGGATATCCAGCACAAGGCCGCCGGCGGTGCCCAGCAGCGTGATGGCGCTGGCCTTCCAGACGATCATCTGGCGGCGCTCATCCCCTGGGCGCACAAGCGAGACCAGCATGAAGATATCCAGCACAATCAGCGCCAGAAGGAACAGAAAGAACAAAACGAGGAACACGGACACAGTGTTGCTGCTTTCCATAATCAGGCTCCTTTCCTGTGGGGGGTGCGGGCTCAAAATGTCAAAACGTTTTGACATTTTGAGTATAGCAAACGGCGGGCAGAATGTCAAGAGTTTTTGACATCCTGCCCGCCGTATAACAAAACAATCAAGAAGAAAGTCGGTGCCCCGGCAGCTGTACCGCCTTGAAAAAAGGCCGCGCTTCGCCACCGCTTTTTCTTCTTCATTCATTCTCTCTGAAGAACGCATTCTGCACCGCGTTCAAAATGGCGGCGCGGGCAGCCGTGAAGTTGACGCCGCCCTGCAGGTAACAGGTATAGGGCGGGCGCAGCGGGCCATCGCAGGAGATTTCGATCGTGCTGCCCTCGGTAAAGCTGCCGGACGCCATGATGACCTTATCGGTGTAGCCGGGCTCGTCGGCCGGTTCGGGGGTCACGATGCTGTCGATCGGGCTGCCGTGCTGGATGCCGGTGCAGAACCCTTGCAGCGCCGCTGCGCTGCCGGCATCGAAGCAGGTGACAATGTCGTTGTGGTCATCCGTATAACGCGGAACCGGGTTTGCCCCGACCATCTCAAGCAGACACTGGGCGTAGATTGCAGCTTTGAGCGCCTCACAAACAACGCCGGGCGCATAATAGAAGCCGAGGAAGGTATCCCGCAGGCTGTCCTGGGTGCAGCCGAGATCCGCCCCGATGCCGGGGGCGGTGAAGCGGTGGCTGCACTTTTCCACAAGATCGGCCCGGCCTGCGATGTAGCCGCCGGTTGGGGTGATGCCGCCGCCGGGGTTCTTGATGAAGCTGCCGGCGATCAGGTCGGCCCCGGCCGCGAGGGGTTCACGCTTCTGGGTGAACTCGCCGTAGCAGTTGTCAACAAAGATCACGGCGTCGGGGTTGGCGGTGCGGACAATCCGGGCGATTTTTTCAATCGTGGCCAGGTCGAAGGCGTTGCGCTGGGTGTAGCCACGGCTGCGCTGGATGTGGACGACGGTCGCGGTGCGGGCCTTCTTTGCAATGATGTCGTAATCAGGGGTGAAATCGGGGCGCAGCGGACATTCGTCATAGAGCACGCCGAATTCCCGCAGCGTTCCGCAGCCCTTGCCCGCATCCCCCAGGCCGATGACCCCTTCGAGGGTATCATAGGGGCGGCCGGTGGCGGCGAGCAGCGTATCACCGGGGCGCAGCAGGCCAAACAGCGCGACGGCCAGCGTGTGGGTGCCGCTCATGAACTGAGGACGGACGAGGGCGGCTTCGGCCCCCATGCAGCGGGCAAAGACCTCCTCGAGCTTGTTGCGGCTGTCGTCCCAGACGCCGTAACCGGAGGAGCCCCAGAAATGCCGCGCTTCAACGCCGGAATCGGTGAAGGCGCGCAGCATCTTGAGCTGGTTGTAGTCGCGGATTTCCTCAACCTTCGCGAAGGGTTCGCGGCAGAGTTCGAGGGCTTTGCGGTCAAGATCCAGCACCGCGGGCTGCAAATCATAAAATTCTTCGATCATGTTTCGGTAATTCCTTCTTCGTTTGTCGGGATGCGGTATTGCAGGCAGACGTCCTGGTGCACAAAGCCATGCCGCTCATAGAACGAGCGGCGGTTATCGGCGCACAGAAAGCGCACCTGCCAGCCTTCGGCCGCAAGCGCGTTGGCCAGGGCGGGGATCAGCCAGCCGCCAATGCCCTGACCGCGGCGCGCGGGAATCGTCTCCCCGCAGGCCATGTAGGCTTCGCCGCCCGCCATAGCGTAGGCCCCCACCGTGCTGACCAGCGCGCCTTCCGGCGTTTCAAGCGCCCAGACGCGGGCCAGGCCGTGGGCGACGGCGGTGCAGGTTTCGGAGTAAAAGGCGTCCCGCCGGGCCGCCCGCGCGGGTTCGGGGAAAAGCAGGTCGGCCACCGGGCCGATGGCCGGCGCGGTTTGCAGCCGCAGGCCGTCCGGCGGCTCTTTGGATACCAGCGGCAGGCTCTGCCCCGCCGCCAGGCCGTAGAGGTGCAGCGTTTGCAGCGGCGGCAGCGGGGCCGGGCGGCCGGCCGTGAGCTTTTCAACGCCGGCGAATTGCAGAAAGAGAACGAGTTCTTCCCAGTTTTGCACCGCGCCGCAGAGTTGGGCGCTGCGGCCCGAGATTGCCAGCGCCGCATCCGGCAGGGTATACAGTTTTGTCGGCGCGCCGGCGTTGCCGGCCCAGAGCGCAAGGTCCCGCCCAAACAACGCCCCAAAGAACGGCTTGCCGGCGACCGCGGCCGCAAAGGCGGCCCGATCGGCCGCTGTGGAGACTTCCCGGATGCCGCGGCTCATGCCGTGGGTTCCTTTTCGGGCAGCGCGTTGACGATCCGCTTATACTCCCGCCCGCGGGCCTCAAAGTTCGGGTAGCGGTCAAAGGAAGCCGACGCCGGCGAAAGGCTGACGATATCGCCGGGGCGGGCGGCGCTGCGGGCCAGCTCGACGGCCTGCTGCATATCTTCGGCGTGCAGGATCACCATGCCGCTGGCCGCGAAATCCGGCAGGGCGCGGACTTCCCTCTCGATGACCGGGCCGGTGGCCCCCATCAGGACAAGCACCTTGACATGGGCGAGCAGCTCAGGCGCGAGCGGGGCGTAGCTGATCTTTTTGTCGTAGCCACCGGCGATCAGAATCAGCTTCTGGTCAAAGCTGCGCAGGCCGGCGATTGTGCGGGTCGGGCTGGTCGCGATCGAATCGTTGTAGTACTGTACGCCGTCGAGGTTGCGCACCGGCTCGATGCGGTGCTCGACCCCGGTGAAGGTTGCGCCGACCCGGCGCATCGCCTCGACCGGGACAAGCCCCCAGACCGCCGCGATGGCCGCGAGCAGGTTTTCGACGTTGTGCAGCCCGCGCAGCTTGACATCGGCACGGGGCAGCACCGGGGTGATCTCGCCGTGGTCGGCGTAGCAGAGGGTATCATCCGCCGCGCGCAGGAAAGCGCCGTTGTCGGTTTCATGCAGCCGGGTAAACCAGACCTGGTCGCCCTTGCAGTCGGCCTGCATCGCGCGGGAGATCTCGTTTTCATAGCCGAGCACGGCGCGGCAGGGCGGGTTTTGCCAAAGAAGGATGTTGCGCTTTGCGTCGATATACTCCTGCATATCCTTGTGGTGATCGAGGTGGTTGGGGGTGACGTTGGTCACCACCGCGACCTGCGGGCTGCGCCGCATACTGATGAGCTGGAAGCTCGAGAGTTCGGCAACCGCAATGTCGTCAGGCTTGACATTCTCGAGCTGGGGCAGCAGCGCCGCGCCGATGTTGCCGCCGAGGTGCACGGTGCGGCCGGCGGCTTCGAGCATTTTGGCGATCAGGGTGGTGGTCGTCGTCTTGCCGTCGGAGCCGGTCACCGCGACAATCGGGCAGGGGCACAGTTCAAAGAAAAGCTCGACTTCGCTTGTCACCACGGTGCCGGCGCGCAGTGCCGCCTGCAGTTCAGGTTTGTAGTATTCATAACCGGGGGTACGCAGGATGATGTCCTGCCCGGCAAAGCCGTCGGTATACCGCTCGCCAAGACTCAGACGCACGCCCAGGCGGCGCAGGGTCTCGGCATACGGGCCGAAGGCTTCCAGATTGGGTTTCTGGTCACAGAGGGTGATCTGCGCCCCGAGGGCGGCGAACTGTTCAATGCAGGGTTTGTGGCTGACGCCGGCGCCGATGAAGGCGACCTTCTTGCCGGCGACCATAGCCCGCAGACGTTCGATAGGCTGCATACGGCTTCTCTCCTTTGGGTGTGATGTCCGTGAATTTATCCATTCCATAAGTATAGCGTGGAACCCCCGGCAATGCAATAGATTTGCCTGTGCCGAAATGGCACAGGCAAATCAGAAAACATGTGGTTCAGATTGTACCGCCCATTGGGATGCCGTGGCGCTCCAGCAGTGCACGGATCTTGACAATCGGGTCGATGATGCTTGAAACGCTTTTGTCGTGGTTGATGGCGGCGATAAAGTAGGCCGTGTACTTTGAAACGTCAACATCGTAATACCACGGGCGCTCAAGCAGTTCCGGTTTCCGGTATGTCAGATTGGTGCCGAGCACCGCATCGACAATGCCGTCCTTATATGCTTTGTCAAACTTTGAAAGCCCGGCCGTGAAGAGCGGGAAGGTCGCGTAGGTGAAAATCTTGCGCGCGCCGCGCATTTTGAGGCCGTAGGCAATATCAAGCATGCTCTCGCCCGAAGCGATGATGTCGTCGGCAATGAAAACGTCCTTGTTTTCGACGCTTTCGCCAAGGTATTCATGCGCGACAATCGGGTTGCGGCCGTTGACAATGCGGGAATAGTCGCGCCGCTTGTAGAACATGCCAAGGTTGCAGCCCAGAACGCTCGAATAGTACATATTGCGGTTCATCGCGCCTTCATCGGGCGAAACAACCATAAAGTTTTCCTTGTCGAACCGCACGTCCGGCACATGGTGCAGCAGGCACTTGAGCACCTGGTAAGTGGGCATCACATTGTCAAAGCTCATGGTGGGCACAGCGTTCTGCACGCGGGGGTCGTGAGCGTCAAAGGTGATGATGTTCTTGACGCCTACGCTGCGCAGCTGCTGCAGCGCAAAGGCGCAGTCCAGGCTTTCGCGGCTGACGCGGCGATGCTGCCGGCCGCCGTACAGGCTCGGCATAATGACGCTGATGCGGTGCGCCCGGCCGGATACCGCCTGGATCAGGCGCAGCAGGTTCTGGAAGTGGTCGTCGGGCGAAAGGTGGTTTTCATACCCGAAGAGGTTGTAGGTCACGCTATAATTGCCGGGGTCCACGAAAATATAAATGTCATCGCCGCGGGTGGATGCTTTCACAAGGCCCTTGGCATCGCCGGATTGAAAGCGCGGGCAGTCAGATGGGATGATAAAACTATCAACATCCATCCCCACCTCACGCGCCCAGCGAACCAGGTGTCCGTCCACCTGCTCCGCCAGCTCTTCCGCACCGGGGCAAGCAAGCAGCCCCAGATCAGCAATGGCGTCCTCTTTCGCAAAAAAATCACGCGGGCCCAGATTCTGTTCAGCCATACATTTCTCCTTCACAGCAAGGTTACACAGAGGGCGAGCGCCTCACGGCGCCGCGGTGAGCCGCCGAAATTGCGGCCCTGTCCACCTTTATTCTATCACAGCAGAGGGGCAAAAGCACCTGCCGTTCGACGTTTTTTTGCCTAAAATTCCATTTTCCGCACCTTGCACACCTGCCTGCGGGCAGTGTGCAGGAATTTCTGGTAGATTTTACAAATATTTTTCAATTTCCCTGCGGGCGGCCGTCTGCTTCGGTACGATAGGCCGTTCTGCCTTGACAGCCCGCACCGGCTGTGGTAGACTGAAAAGCAGAATTGGTCTATTTCAATAAACCGCTCTATCCGATGTTTGCTTCCCGTTGCGGCGGTTCCGGCCGTTCGCGTTGACAAGCCGGTGCTTTCCCCGCGCCGGCCCCCGTTTATTATAGTGCCCCATGAAAACAAAAAATCCTTTTACCTGGCAGCGCCTGCTGGATGACTGGCGCTGCCGGCATACCGTGCGCCGGTGGCGGCGTGCCAGCCGCCACCGTGTCCGGCATAACCGGCTGGCCGCCCGGCTGCGCACGCTGCCCTACTGGCATGAAACCGGAGAATTTCTGTATACCGTCGGTTTTTCGGTTGAATATACAGCGCTGCGGGCGGGCAGGCTCGCGCTTCGGCTGACCGGCCTGCTGCTGCATGGCCTGGTTGATCTGCTCACCGCACTGCTGCGCCCGCTGGCCGAATCCCTGCCTGCGCCGCCTGGGCGCGGCGGCCAGGCGGGACGGCTGCTGGGCGGCGTGGCCGTTGCGGCCGCCGCCGCGGGTTTTTGGGGGCTTACCCGCTTTGTGCTGGCCCAGCCGCGGCTGCTGCTTGTCGCCGTCAACGGCGAGACAATCGGCTATGCGGCCAACGAACAGGTCCTGGATAGCGCCCAGGCCGCCGCCACCGAGCGTATCCAGAACGCCCGCGCCGTGCTGGCTGCCGCCGGCACCCCGGCCGATGCCGCGGATTGGCAGCTCTTTCCTACTTACACGCTGGCCATCACCGGCGACCAGCCCATGACGCAGACCGAACTGGTCAATGCGCTGCTGCAGGCATCCGGCGGCGAACTCGTGCAGGCCACTGCCGTCTACCTTGACGGCGAACTGCGGTTCGTAACCGACGAGGGCGACCACCTGCGAAGCTACCTGCAAAGCCTGCTGGCCCCCTATTCCGATGTCTATGCCCCCAACCAGCAGGTATCCTTTGCCCATGGGCTGACCCTGAGCGACGGATTGTTTTTGACAGAATCCGTGCAGAGCTATGCCGACGTACTCGCCCAGCTGCAGGCCGACGGTGAGGCACTGCAGGTTTCGACAATCGAGCGGCGCAGCTATACCGAAGCCATCCCCTATGAAACCGTGACCGAGGAATCGGCCGAATACGCATACGGTGAGACCGTTGTTGTGCAGGCAGGTTCGGACGGCCTGCGGGAGGTTACACAGGATGTCGTCTCGATCAATGGCGTACGGACCGAACTGCGCACCGTGGCGGTTCAGACGCTGCAGGAACCGGTAACCGAGCGGATTGTGACCGGCACCCGTCTGAAAGACTGGATGTATGGCGAAGCCGGCGGCAACGAATTTATCTGGCCGGTTCCGCAGTACCGCCAGGTCAGCCGCTGGATGGGCGGCAGCCACACCGGCACCGACATTGCGGCCCCGGCCGGCACCCCGATCATTGCCTCGGCTTCCGGTACCGTGACAACGGTCCATTTCTGGAACGGTATTGTCACCCAGGGGGACTACAACAGCTACGGCAACTATGTCGTGATCGACCATGAGAACGGCTACCGCACGCTGTACGGCCATATGACCTACTTCATTGTCGGCCAGGGCGAACATGTCGAACAGGGGCAGGTCATCGGGTATGTCGGCGAGACCGGCTATGCGTTTGGCGCACACCTGCATTATGAAATGTTCGGCCCGAACGGCCGGTTCAACGCGCATACCGTCTTTCCCAACGCGCCGAGGTGGAACTTTTAGCCCGGCATAAACAACACCAAAAAAGGAGCGTGCCCCCTGCGGGACACGCTCCTTTTGTTCTTTTGCAGCTTCGATCAGACGAGCTCGATGATCGCCATCTCGGCGGCGTCGCCACGGCGAACGCCGATGCGGGTGATACGGGTGTAGCCGCCGTTGCGGTCGGCATACTTGGCGCCGTATTCATCAATGACCTTCTTCGCGACATCTTCCTTGGTGATGAAGCTGAAGATCTGGCGCTTGTGGTGCAGATCGCCGGCCTTGCTCAGGGTGACCATCTTCTCGGCCATGGAGCGAACCTCCTTGGCACGGGTGACGGTGGTCTCGATCTTGCCGTTTTCAAACAGATAAGTGACCATTGCGCGCAGCATCGCCTTGCGGCTGTCGGTGGCGCGGCCAAGTTTTCTAGTACCGGGCATTCCGTTTGCCTCCTTCCATCAGTTGTCTTCTTCTTTGACGAGGGTGAAGCCCAGGCTTTCGAGCTTCTCAATGACCTCTTCCAGGCTCTTGCGGCCCAGGTTGCGCACCTTCATCATGTCTTCCTCGCTCTTGTTGACGAGGTCGCCCACGGTGTTGATGCCGGCCCGCTTGAGGCAGTTGAAGGAACGGACGCTGAGGTCCAGCTCCTCGATGGTCATTTCGAGCGCCTTTTCCTTGCCCTTCTCATCGTTTTCAACCATGATCTCGGTCTCGGCGGCTTCATCGCACAGGTTGACGAACAGATTGAGGTGTTCGGTCAGCACGCGCGCAGCCAGGCTCAGAGCCTCCTGCGCGGTGGTCGTGCCGTCGGTCCAGACTTCGATGGTCAGTTTATCAAAGTCGGTGATCTGGCCCACGCGGGTGTTGTCCACCGTATAGTTGCATTTGAGGACGGGGGTATAGATGCTGTCCACCGGCAGGGTGGTCACATCGTTCTTTTCGACCAGGGCGAGCTTGTTGCGCTCAGCCGGGACATAGCCGCGTCCTTTGTCGAAGGTCAGCTCCATCACGAGCTTGGCCCCCTCGCCCAGGGTGGCAATGTGCCACTCCGGGTTGAGAATCTCGAGATCATCGCCCTGCTTGATGCTGCCGGCGGTGACTTCACACGGGCCGGCGGCTTCCACACGGACGGTCTTGGGGCCGTCGCCATAGATCTTGGCGGCAATGCCCTTGAGGTTCAGAACGATCTCGGTCACGTCCTCGCGCACGCCCTCGATGGTCGAGAACTCATGCACGACACCGTCGATCTTCACGCTGGTGACCGCGACGCCGGGCAGGCTTGAAAGCAGCACACGGCGCAGGCTGTTGCCCAGCGTGGTGCCGAAGCCGCGCTCCAGCGGTTCAACCACGAACTTGCCGTAACGGCCGTCGGGCGAAAGGTTGGCCATCTCGATCTTGGGGCGTTCAATCTCCATCATAAAAACCCTCCTTGATCAGCCGGCAGCAATGCCGGCGCAGTGAAAAAGCGGACGAGAGGATTACTTGGAGTACAACTCGACGATCAGGTGTTCCTGGACATCGTAATCGATGTCGCTGCGCTCAGGCAGCTTGGTGACAACGCCCTTGAGGGTACCGGCATCGCGGCTCAGCCAGGAAGGCAGGGCCACGACCGGGGCATCGGCGCCGGTCAGCTTCGAAAACTTTTCGATCTTGCGGCTGGCTTCACAAACCTCAACCACATCGCCGGCCTTCACCTGGTAGGAAGGAATGTTGACCTTCTTGCCATTGACGGTGAAGTGGGCGTGGCTGACAAGCTGGCGGGCGTCACGCCGGGTGGAGGCATAACCCAGGCGGAAGACAACGTTATCCAGCCGGCATTCCAGCATCTGGAGCAGGTTTTCACCGGCCTGGCCGGGGCGGCGGGCCGCTTCTTCGAAGTAGTTGGCAAACTGCTTCTCGAGCACGCCGTAGATGAACTTCAGCTTCTGCTTTTCTTTGAGCTGGGTAGCATACTCAGACTGCTTCTTGCGGAAGTTGCCGCCGGAGTTGCGGGTGGTGTTCTTCTTGGCATAGCCCATAACGGCAGGAGAAATGCCGAGAGCTTTGCAACGCTTGGCGATGGGCTGCGTATTCTTAGCCATAATTCAGTTTCCTCCTTCCATCAGACGCGGCGGCGCTTGGGCGGGCGGCAGCCGTTGTGCGGGATCGGGGTCACGTCACGGATCATCGTGACCTCCAGGCCGGTGGCCTGCAGCGCGCGGATGGCGCTTTCACGGCCGGAACCCGGGCCCTTGACGTAAACCTCGACGGTCTTCATGCCATGTTCCATCGCGGCCTTGGCGGCCACTTCGGCAGCGCTCTGGGCGGCGTAAGGAGTGCTCTTGCGGGAACCGCGGAAGTTGAGCGTACCCGTGCTGCACCACGAAATGGTGTTGCCCTGCGTGTCGGTGATGGTGACGATGGTGTTGTTAAACGTGCTCTGGATATGAGCGGCACCGGCGCTGACGTTCTTACGCTCTTTGCGCTTGGTGCGGGTTTTCGCATTAGCTTTCGTAGCAGCCATTTCAGTTCCTCCTTACTTTTTCTTGTTCGCGACGGTGCGCTTCGGACCTTTGCGGGTACGCGCATTGGTCTTGGTGCGCTGGCCGCGCACAGGCAGGCCCTTGCGATGGCGGATGCCACGATAGCACTGGATTTCAGTCAAACGCTTGATATCCAGCGCGACGTTGCGGCGAAGATCGCCTTCCACGATGATATCGTTCTTATCGATGTAGTCACGGATCTTAGCTTCATCTTCAGCCGACAGATCCTTGACGCGGATATCCGGGTCAATCCCGGTGCCGGCGAGAATCTCGTCAGCGGTACTCTGACCGATACCGTACACATAGGTCAGACCAACTTCGATCCGCTTCTCGCGAGGCAGATCAACACCAGCAATACGTGCCATAAAGCACCTCCATATTAAACATCCCATGTCCTGTGTCGGGGCCTGCGCCGGGAATCTACGCACTTGGCCCCCTAGCGTTTTGGGTGCGGTTTCCGGGCTTTCACCCGGACCTGCAACAGCCTGGTGGGAGCTGTTCTTTAGCCCTGACGCTGCTTATGCTTGGGGTTGATGCAGATGACCATCACGCGGCCTTTGCGCTTGATGATCTTGCATTTTTCGCAGATGGGTTTCACGGAAGGTTTTACCTTCATGATGTTAACCTCCTTCTATAACACAAGACGTTACTTGGAACGCCAGGTGATCCGGGCTTTGGTCAGGTCGTAGGGCGACATTTCCATCGTGACCTTGTCGCCGGGCAGAATGCGGATGAAGTTGGTCCGCAGTTTGCCGGAGATGTGCGCCGAAACCGTGCGGCCGTTGGGCTTGCCCTCTTTGTTGAGCAGCTCAACCTTGAACACGGTGTTGGGCAAAGCCTCCCGCACGACGCCTTCTACTTCGATGACATCTTCTTTAGACAAGTGGATTGCCTCCTTGAAGGTTTCGTTCAGCCGGGTGCGCCGCGTCATAGGCGGCGATTGCCCTGCTGAGCAGTGGATCGCTTTTCAAAAGCTCGTTCGCCAGCACAGTGGCGGTGGGGGCCACATGCCGCGCATTTTTGCGCTTTGGCGCGGCCAGCGTACGCTTGTTGCCGTCCGCCAGCCACACCACATCCCCCCGCGCCGCCACAACGGCGAAGGTGCGGGTTTTGTCCCGCCCGGCTTTGGAGCGCACCAAACGGCCTTTTACAAAGTCCATTCGGGTTCCTCCCAGCCGTGGGTCAGCACTTCGGGGCCGTCCTTGGTGATGGCGATGGTATGCTCAAAGTGAGCAGCCAGGCCGCCGTCACAGGTTTTGACCGTCCATCCGTCGCCCAGGGTCTTGACATCGTACTTGTGCTGGTTGACCATCGGTTCAATCGCGATGCACATACCCGGCACAAGCCGCGGGCCATGGCCCGGGCGTCCATAGTTGGGGACCTCGGGGTCCTCATGCAATTCCTTGCCGACGCCGTGGCCCACAAAGGCCCGCACAACCGAGAAGCCGTTCTCCTCCACATAGCTCTGCACCGCATGGCCGATATCACCAATACGGGCGCCGGCCTGCGCGGCCTGTATGCCGAGGTGGAGACTTTCCCGTGTGACGTCCAGCAGGCGCTGGGCTTCCATGTCCAGCTTGCCGCAGCCAAAGGTGCAGGCGTTGTCACCGTTGAAGCCGTCAATCTTGCAGCCGGTATCAATCGAGACGATGTCGCCGGGGCGGATCTTCTGGTCGCGGGTGGGGATGCCGTGGATCACGGTATCGTTGACGCTGATGCAGGCAGTGGCCGGGAAGCCGTACAGGTGCAGGAAGTTCGGGCGTGCGCCGTGGCGCACAATGAAATCGTAGATGATCTTGTCGATCTCCGCGGTGGAGATACCGGGTTCGATCGCAGCGCCGCCGGCTTTGAGAGCAGCCGCGCTGATTTCACAGGCACGGCGCATCTTGGCCAGTTCCGCGGCATTTTTGATCTGAATCATGGGCGGTTTACGCCTCCAGCTTTTTAAGGATCAGGGCGTTGGTGGCCTCAATGGAACCCGCATCAGGGATTTCGACAAGTTTGCCGCGCTCACGATAGAAGGCAACCAGCGGCTCGGTCTGCTCATGATAAGCCTTGAGCCGATCCCGCACGGTGTCGGGCTCATCATCCTTGCGGATGGTAAGTTCCCCGCCGCAGCGGTCGCAGATGCCAGGCTTGGCGCTGGGCTTGTTCTGGATGTGGTAGCTCGCGCCGCACTTGGCGCAAACACGGCGGCCGCTCATCCGCTGCATAATCATCTCATCGTCAGCGAGCAGGTTCAGGACCTTGTCAATCTCCACGCCCATTGCTTCAAGCGCTTCGCCCTGGGCGATGGTGCGGGGCATACCGTCAAGGATGAAGCCATTGGCGCAGTCCGGCTGTGCCAGACGCTCCTTGACGATGCCAACGATGACGTCATCCGGCACAAGGGCGCCGGCGTCCATATAGCTCTTGGCCTTCTGGCCCATCGGGGTGCCGTCCTTTACGGCGGCACGCAGGATGTTGCCGGTGGAGATGGTGGGGATGCCCAGCTTGTCACAGAGGATCTCAGCCTGGGTACCTTTGCCGGCGCCGGGAGCGCCCAAAAGGATCAGTTTCATAGTCAATTCCCCTTTTCTGCGGCGGAGAGCACCGCCGCCTTGCCTTCCCTGCTTATTCCAGGAAGCCTTTGTGGTGGCGTGCGGTCATATAGCCTTCCAGCGAACGCGCGGTATCCAGCGCAACGCCGACGACGATCAGCAGGCTGGTACCGCCAAGCTGGATCGAAACGCCGGTCAGATTGCCCAGGATGATCGGCAGGCCCGCGACAACCGCCAGGAAGATGCCGCCGATCAGGGTGATCTTGGACAAAGTCTTGGTGATGAAATCGCTGGTGGGCTTGCCGGGGCGGATGCCCGGGATCGTGCCGTTGTTCTTGCGCAGCTGGTTGCTGATATCCACGGGGTTGTACTGGATTGCCACATAGAAATAGTTGAACGCGACAATCAGCAGCACATACACCACAAGATACAGCAGGCTGTTGTACTGGAAGATCCCGAAGAAGGCGGTCCAGATCGGATGCTCGGTCGGGTCCAGATTAAGGAAGGAGCCAATCATGTTGGGCAGGCTGCACAGCGTCATGGCGAAGATGACAGGCATAACGCCGGACATATTCACCTTGATCGGAATGTAGCTGGCCTGGCCGCCGTACATCTTGCGGCCGACCACCCGCTTGGCGTACTGTACCGGGATGCGGCGCTCGGCGTTGGTCAAAATAACCACAAAGACAACCGCAACAATGGCAAGCACCAGCAGAACCGGCAGCAGGATATAGTAGCCGGGTGCCTGCTGCGCCATCGCCAGCAGCCCCTGGACCATTGTGATCACACTGGACCAGTTGGCTACAATACCGGCGAAGATCAGCAACGAAACGCCGTTGCCGATGCCCTTGGCATCAATCTGGTTGCCCATCCAGGTAACCAGCTGGCTGCCGGCCGTGAAGCAGAGCACAATGACAAAGGCGGTGAAGATGCCGGCAAAGCCATCGGTATACTCCAGCGCGCCGGAACGGCGCAGGATGAAGTAGTAGGCAACAGACAGCATCAAGCCGATGCCGGCGCCCACATAGTTGGTGATGCGGGTCAGCTTGCGGCGGCCTTCCTCCCCTTCTTTGGAAAGGTTTTCCAGGTAGGGGATGGCAACCGTCAGAAGCTGTACGATAATGGAAGCGTTGATATACGGCTGAACGCCGAGCGCAAAGATCGCGCATTGGCTCAAGGCCGAGCCCGACATCATGTTCAGGTAGGTCAGCATGCTGCCGGTTGTGAACATATCGGACAGGGCACTTGCGTCGATATAAGGAACCGGAACGGCACAGCCCAGGCGAAAGATAACCAGAATCACAAGCGTAAACAATAGGCGCTTGCGCAGGTCCTCGATCTTCCAGGCATTGCGAAATGTTTCGATCACCTTAGATCACCTCAGCCTTCCCGCCTGCCTTCTCGATTTTTTCCTTGGCAGAAGCGGTATATGCCGCCACCTTGACATTGACAGCCTTGGTCAGTTCGCCGTTGCCCAGCACCTTGACGCCGTCGAGGGTCTTGGAGATGATGCCCTTTTCGAGCAGGGCGGCCGCATCGACGGTTGCGCCGGCCTCAAACTTTTCAAGGTCGGAAACCTTGATGGTGACATACTTGGTGGCGAAGACCGTGTTGTTGAAGCCGCGCTTGGGCAGACGGCGCTGCAGCGGCATCTGGCCGCCTTCGAAGCCGGCCTTCTTGACGCCGGAGCGGGCCTTCTGGCCCTTGTGGCCGTAGCCGGCGGTCTTGCCGTTGCCGGAACCCGCGCCGCGGCCCTTGCGGGTGGCAGCCTTGCGGGCGCCCTTGGGCGCTTTCAGTTCATGCAGATTCATGCGTTGCACCTCCTTACAGCTTGGTCACAACGACCAGATGAGAGATCTTGGCGATCTTGCCGTTGGTGGCCGCATTGTCGGGCTGTTCGACAACGTCGCCCGGGCGATGCAGGCCCAACGACTTCGCAACGGCGATCTGCTCCTTGCCGCGGCCGATCAGGCTCTTGGCGAGACGGATGCTCAGTTTATCCATGCTAGCGTCCTCCTTAGCCCAGGATCTCGGCGACGGTCTTGCCGCGCTTGGCAGCGACAGACTCGGCGTCGGTCAGACCGCACAGGCCCGCGAAGGTCGCAGCGGTAACGTTGATCGGATTGTTGGAGCGCAGGCTCTTGGTACGGATGTCCTTGATGCCGGCGCACTCCAGCACCGCACGCACCGGGCCGCCGGCGATAACGCCGGTACCGGGGGCGGCGGGGCGCATCAGCACGCGGCCGGCGCCGAACTCGCCCACGATCTCGTGCGGGATGGTGGTGCCCTTCATGGCAACCTTGTGCATATTCTTCTTGGCGGCGCCTTCACCCTTGCGGATGGCTTCGGGCACTTCGCCGGACTTGCCGACGCCGTAGCCGATGTTGCCCTTGCCGTCGCCCACGACGATCAGCGCGGCGAACTTCATGACGCGGCCGCCCTTGACAGTCTTGGAGACACGGTTGATGGAGACGACCTTGGTGATCATGCCGTCGTCCTGTTCACGGTTTCTCTGCATGGCCATGTTCGATCCCTCCTTTACAGTTTCAGCCCGGCTTCACGGGCGCCTTCGGCCAGCGCCTTGACGCGGCCGTGGTAAACGAAACCGCCGCGGTCATAGACCACTTCGGTGATGCCTTTTTCCAGGCACTTCTTGGCGATGGCAGCGCCGACCTTCTGGGCCGCTTCCACATTGCCGCCGTAGCCGTCGAAGTCTTTGTCCAGGGTGGAGGCGGCGGCCAGCGTCACGCCGGCTTCGTCGTCAATAACCTGGGCATAGATGTGCTTGGCAGAGCGGAAGACGTCCAGGCGAGGACGCTCGGCCGTGCCGCTGATCTTGCCGCGAACGCGGCGGTGGCGACGAAGACGCGCTTCGTTCTTATCAGCCTTATTGACCATTGTGTTTCTCCCCTCCTATTATTTGCCTTTACCGGCTTTGCCTTCCTTGCGGATGACATACTCGCCCACATAACGGATGCCCTTGCCCTTGTAGGGTTCCGGCGGCCGCTTGGAGCGGACTTCCGCAGCGAACTGACCGACTTCCTGCTTGTCGATGCCAAGGATGTTGAAATGCAGCGCGTCCTTGACTTCAATCTTGATGGTGTCGGTCTCCTCAACGTTGACCGGGTGGGAGAAGCCGAGGGTCAGCACAAGGGTGTTGCCCTGCTTGGCGCAGCGGTAGCCGACGCCCTGGATCTCCAGTTCCTTCTTGTAGCCTTCGGTCACGCCAACAACCATGTTGTGGATGTTGGTGCGGGTCAGGCCGTGGAGGCTGCGGGCCTCCTTCTCGTCGTTGGGGCGGGTAACCAAAATCTCATTGCCCTCGACCTTGACGGTCATCAGGGGATGATATTTGGAATGCAGGGTACCCTTGGGGCCTTTCACGGTGATGGTGTGTTCGGCCTCGTCGATCTTCACATCCACACCCGCCGGAATGACGATGGGTTTTCTTCCAATTCTCGACATTGTCTATAAGCCCCTTTCTTACCAAACAAAGGCGAGCACTTCACCACCGACATGGGCCGCGCGGGCAGCCTTGTCGGTCATGACGCCTTTGGAGGTGGAGATGATCGCGGTGCCCAGGCCACGCATAACCTTGGGCATATCTTCGCAGTTGGTGTAGATACGCAGGCCGGGCTTGGAAACGCGCTTGAGGCCCGCGATGACCGGCGTACCATTTTCCTGGTACTTGAGGGTCAGGGTGATGGTCCCCTGCTTGGTGTCATCGGTCACTTTCATACCCTTGATGTAGCCCTCATCAACCAGGATCTGGCAGATCGCCTTCTTCAGGTTGGAAGCAGGAACGTCCACGGAAGGGTGTTTGGCAGTGCTGGCGTTGCGGATGCGGGTAAGCAGGTCCGCGATCGGATCGGTGATTTGCATGCCACTAACCTCCTTAGGTTGTGTTGTAAATGTTTACGTCTTATTGCTTCTGATTACCAGGAAGCCTTCTTCACGCCGGGGATCTCGCCCTTGTACGCGAGCTCGCGGAAGCAGATACGGCAGATGCCGTACTTGCGCAGGTACGCATGGGGGCGGCCGCAGATCTTGCAGCGGTTGTACGCGCGGGTGGAGAACTTAGCAGGACGCTGCTGCTTGATCTTCATAGAAGTTTTTGCCATTTCTGTTCTTGCCTCCCCTATCAGTTGGCGAACGGGGCGCCCAGGGCCTTCAGCAGCTCCTTGGCTTCCTCGTCGGTCTTGGCGGTAGTGACGAAGCAGATGTCCATGCCGCGGATCGCATCGACCTTGTCGAAATCGATCTCAGGGAAGATGATCTGCTCCTTCAGGCCGAAGGCATAGTTGCCGCGGCCATCAAAGCTGTTGCCCGAAATGCCGCGGAAGTCGCGCACGCGGGGCAGCGCCACATTGAACAGACGATCGACAAACTCATACATGCGCTCGCCGCGCAGGGTGACCTTGGCGCCGATCGGCATGCCCTGGCGCAGCTTGAAGTTCGCTACGCTCTTCTTGGCCTTGCAGACGACGGCGCGCTGGCCGGTGATCTGGCCCAGGTCCTTGACGATCGCGTCAATAACCTTGGCGTTTTCCTTGGCTTCGCCGGCGGCCACGTTGATGATGACCTTGTCCAGCTTGGGGATCTGCATCACGCTCTTGTAGCCGAACTTCTTGTTCAGGGCCGGAGCGATCTCGTTGACATACTGTTCTTTCAAACGTGCCATTGCTGTCTCCTCCCTTACAGTTCAGCGCCGCACTTGCGGCAGATGCGAACGTTCTTGCCATCCTTCACGGTGTGGCCAACGCGGGTAGCCTTACCGCACTTGGGGCAGACCGGCATAACCTTGCAGGCGTAGATGGCGCCTTCGGCGCGGACCTTACCGCCCTGCTCACCCTGACGGCGGGGCTTGACATGCTTGGTGACCATGTTCAGCCCTTCGACAATGACCTTGCCCTCTTTCGGGGAGGTCTGCAGGACCTTGCCGGTCTTGCCTTTGTCTTTGCCGGAAATGATCATGACGTTGTCGCCGGTTTTAACATGAAGATTGTTCATTCTATTAAAACCTCCTTACAGCGATTCGGGCGCCAGGGACAGGATCTTGGTATAGCCGGCGTCGCGCAGCTCGCGGGCGACGGGTCCAAAGATACGGGTGCCCTTGGGGCTCTTGTCGGCCATGACGATGACGGCGGCGTTCTCATCAAAACGGATGTAGCTGCCGTCGTCACGGCGCAGGCCGTGCTTGGAACGGACGATAACGGCCTTGACCACATCGCCCTTCTTCACGGTGCCGCCGGGCGCAGCCTTCTTGACGCTGCAGACCACGACGTCGCCGATGTTGGCATATCTCTTGCGGGTACCGCCCAGTACACGGAAGCACATTAACTCCTTGGCACCGGTGTTGTCGGCAACTTTGAGATAAGTTTGCATCTGAACCATCTTTCAGGTCCTCCTTTCAAAGTACCAGGCTTGTTATTTCGCTTTCTCGATGATCTTGACCAGGCGCCAGTTGACATCCTTCGAAAGCTTGCGGGTCTCCATGATCTCGACGCGGTCACCGATGCCGGCCTCGCCGTTCTCATCATGGGCCTTAAACTTCTTGGTGCGCTTGATGATCTTCTTGTACAGAGGGTGCTGGACGCTGTCCTTGACGGCGACGACGATGGTCTTGTCCATCTTGTCGGAGACGACGACGCCCACACGGGTCTTTCTCAGATTACGTTCCATGTTTTACCCTCCCTCTTACGCGTTCTTCGCGTTCTTTTCCGCCATAACGGTCATCACGCGGGCGATGTCCTTCTTGACGGTGTCGATGCGCAGCGGGTTTTCCAGCTGGTTGATGGCGTGCTGAAAGCGCAGGTTGAACAGTTCGGCTTTCAGATCCTTGAGCTGCTTGGCGAGCTCAACATCGGTCATTTCGCGCAGTTCAGTGGCTTTCATTCAGCGTCGCCCTCCTTCACAGTGTCGTTGTCTTCGCGCTTGACGAACTTGCAGCGCACCGGCAGCTTGTGGGAAGCCAGGCGCAGGGCCTCGCGGGCGGTCGCCTCGTCAACATCGGCGAGTTCGAACAGCACGCGGCCGGGCTTGACCACGGCCACCCAGTATTCCGGGCTGCCCTTACCGGAGCCCATGCGGGTGCCGGCCGGCTTCTCGGTGACAGGCTTGTCGGGGAAGATCTTGATCCAGACCTTGCCGCCGCGCTTGATATAACGGGTCATCGCGACACGGGAGGCTTCGATCTGGTTGGAAGTGATCCACGCCGGTTCCAGCGCGATCAGGCCGTACTGGCCCTGGTTCACCTTGTTACCGCGGGTGGCTTTGCCGGTCATGCGGCCGCGCTGCACACGGCGGTATTTAACACGTTTCGGCAGTAACATTACTGTTTGCCTCCTTCCTTCTTGGCAGCGGTCTTGGCGCCCTTGAGGATCTCGCCTTTGTAGATCCAAACCTTGACGCCAACCTTGCCGTAGGTGGTGTTGGCTTCAGCAAACCCGTAGTCGATGTCGGCGCGCAGGGTCTGCAGGGGGATGGTACCTTCGTGGTAGCTTTCGACGCGGGCGATGTCGGCGCCGGCCAGACGGCCGGAGCAGGTGACCTTGATGCCCTTGGCCGGCACGCCGCCGCGCGGCTGCATGGCGTTGCGGATGGCCTGCTTCATCGCACGGCGGAAAGCGATGCGGCGCTCAAGCTGGGAAGCGACGTCCTCAGCGACGAGCTGGGCGTTGGTGGAGGTGCCCTTGACCTCGACAATGTTCAGGTTGACCTGCTTGCCGGTCATCTTGGTGAGCTGCTTTTCAAGCTTGGTGCTTTCCGAGCCGCCCTTGCCGATGACCATACCGGGCTTCGCGCAGTAGATGTTGACCTTGACGCGGGGGTTGCCGGTCTGGCTGTCCACGGTGCGCTCGATCTCAATCTTGGGGATACCGGCGCTGTAAAGCTGCTTTTTCAGGGTGGTGCGGATCTTGTGATCCTCCACGAGGGTGTCGCCGAAGGCCTGCTTCGAGGTAAACCAGCGGCTGTCCCAATCCTTGATAACACCCACGCGCATGCCGTGGGGATTGACTTTCTGGCCCATTTGTTTACCTCCTTCTTACTCTTTCTCTTTCAGGACGACAGTCATGTGGCTGGTCCGTTTGAGGATGCGGTACGCACGGCCGTGGTCGCGGGGCATAATCCGCTTCAGGGTCGGGCCGGGGCAGACATAGCACTCGGCGACATACAGGTTGTTGCGGTCCATGTTGAAGTTGTTTTCAGCATTGGCCGCGGCCGAGTTGACCAGCTTGAGAAGGGGCTCGCAGGCCGCCTTCGGGGTATACTGCAGAATTGCCAGCGCTTCATCCAGCGGCTTGTTGCGGATCAGATCCATCACGATCCCGACCTTCCGCGGGCTGATGCGGGCGTAACGGAGAATAGCCCGTGCTTCCATTGTTTGCTCCTCCTCTCTTACTTGCCGGTGGTCTTGCCGCCCGCATGGCCCGTGAACTTACGGGTGGGGGCGAACTCGCCGAGCTTGTGGCCAACCATGTCCTCGGTGACGTAGACCGGCACATGCTTGCGGCCGTCATGGACGGCGAAGGTGTGACCGACGAATTCCGGGAAGATGGTGGAGGCGCGGCTCCAGGTCTTGACGACGCTCTTCTTGCCGCTCTCGTTCATGGCTTCGACTTTCTTCATCAGAGAAGGCAGGACGTAAGGGCCTTTCTTGGTGCTGCGAGACATAAGTTCTTAACCTCCCTTAACCTTTGGCGCGCTTGACGATGAACTTGTCGGAGCGAGCATGATGTTTGCGGGTCTTCAGGCCGAGAGCCGGCTTGCCCCACGGGGTACGCGGGCTGGAATGACCAACCGGGGCGCGGCCTTCGCCGCCGCCGTGCGGGTGGTCGCAGGGGTTCATGACAGAACCGCGGCTGCCCGGGCGCACGCCCATGTGACGCTTGCGGCCGGCCTTGCCCAGGTTGACATTCTCATGGTCAAGGTTGGAAACGACGCCGATCGTCGCAATGCAGTTCAGCGGGATATTGCGCATCTCGCCCGAGGGCAGACGCACAAGCGCGTAGCCGTTTTCCTTCGCCATCAGCTGAGCCATAACGCCGGCCGAGCGAACAAGCTGGCCGCCCTTGCCCGGGTAAAGCTCAATGTTGTGGATCATGGTACCAACCGGGATGTTCTCGAACGGGAGAGCGTTGCCCGGCTTGATATCGGCGTGGGGGCCGGCCATGACCTTGTCGCCGACCTTGAGGCCGTCCGGCGCGAGGATGTAGCTCTTGGCGCCGTCCTCATACTGGATGAGGGCGATGAAGGCGGAACGGTTCGGGTCATACTCAAGGGTCAGGACGGTGGCGGGGACATCAAACTTGTTGCGCTTGAAGTCGATGACACGGTACTTGACGCGGTTGCCGCCGCCATGGTGGCGGACGGTGATCTTGCCGGTGTTGTTGCGGCCGGCATGCTTCTTTTTAGGCTGCAGCAGGCTGCGCTCGGGCTCGACGTTGGAAAGCACGCTGTAATCGGTGACAGTCATGCCGCGGCGGCCAGGCGTAGTCGGCTTGTACTTTTTGATCGCCATTGTTTGCTCCTTTTGGTATCTTATGAATTTTTATCGGGGTCATATCCCCATAAGCGAATCCCTCGGCGGGGTTCTTTCTCTTTTCGCGTCAGATTTTCTGACGCGCACGCCTTAGGTCATGCTGGTGAAGAACTCGATCTCCTTGGAGTCGGGGGTCAGCGTGACGATGGCTTTCTTGCTCTTGGCAGTATAGCCGGCGTTCATGCCCTGGCGGCGGTAATGGCCGCGGACGTTCATGGTGTTGACCTTGGCAACCTTGACGCCGAACAGTTCCTCAACCGCCTTGGCGATATCGATCTTGGTGGCGTCGGTGGCAACCTTGAAGGTGTACTTCTTCTCGGCGATGCCAGCCATCGAGTTCTCGGTGATGACGGGGGCGAGAACGATATCCTGTGCGAATTTCATCAGCCCAGTACCTCCTCAAGTTTCTTGGCCGCATCCAGGCTGATGATCATCTTCTCGGCGTTGACAACGTCGTAGGTGTTCACGCTGGAAACGGTGGTGGTTTTGACGCCCGGGATGTTCGCGGCGCTCTTGACGAACTTGGCATCGACAGCCTCGTTCACAACAAGGTTCTTCTTGCCGGCGCCGACAGCGGCGAGCATCGCGACAACCGTCTTGGTCTTGTACTCATCCATCGCGAGCTTGTCCACCACGATCATGTTGCCGTTGGCAGCCTTGTCAGACAGGGCGCTGAGCACGGCCAGGCGCTTGACCTTCTTGTTGATGCGGTAGGAGTAATCGCGCGGCTTGGGGCCGAGGGCAACGCCGCCGTGGGTCCACTGCGGAGCGCGGATCGAGCCCTGGCGCGCATGGCCGGTGCCCTTCTGACGCCACGGCTTCTTGCCGCCGCCGCGGACTTCCTTGCGGATCTTGGTGTTCTGGGTGCCCTGGCGCTGGTTGGCCAGGAAGTTGACGACCGCCTCGTGGACGGCCTTCTCGTTCGGGGTGATCCCGAACACGGCGTCGGAAAGCTCAACGGTGGAAACTTTCTTGCCGTTCATATCGACGACATCAAATTTAGCCATTGTGTTTTCCTCCCTTACGCTTTGACGCTGTCGTGGATGGTCACCACAGAGCCCTTCGGGCCGGGGATGGCGCCCTTGACAGCGATCAGGTTGTTCTCGGCATCGACCTTGACGATGCTGAGGTTCTGCACGGTCACCCGCACAGCGCCCATGTGGCCGGGCAGCTTCTTGCCCTTGAACACGCGGGACGGGGTCGAGGTGGAACCGTTGGAGCCGGCGTGGCGGGCAACGGGGCCGGTGCCGTGGCTTTCGCGCAGGCGGTGCTGGCCGAAGCGCTTGATAACGCCCTGGTAGCCTTTGCCCTTGGAAGTGCCGACCACGTCAACCTTATCGCCCGCGGCGAAGACATCCGCTTTCAGGATGTCGCCGACATTGACGGCGCTGATGTCATCGAGCCGGAACTCGCGCAGGGTACGCTTGGCGGCGACATCCGCCTTGTCAAAGTGGCCCTTGGCGGCCTTGTTGACCTTCTTGGCGGAAACTTCGCCGAAGCCGAGCTGCACAGCCTGGTAGCCGTCGCTTTCGACGGTCTTCTTCTGCACGACGGTGCAGGGGCCGGCTTCGATGACGGTGACGGGAACAACCTTGCCGTTCTCGTCGAACAGCTGGGTCATGCCCAGCTTCTTGCCGATGATACCTTTTTGCATTGTTTTTGTCCTCCTAAAAGGTTATTGGTTGGTGGGCGTTAAACGGGTGGCCCATCAACATGACCTCTCCGTGGTCATTGGTTCGGGATCGTGTATCCGTTTGCGGTTTTGCTTTGCCGGCGGTCAGCGTGACACGGCCGCTCGGGCCGGCGTGAGCGCCGCGGAAGGGTTACAGCTTGATCTCGATGTCAACGCCCGCGGGGAGCTGCAGGCTCATCAGAGCCTCAACCGTCTTGTTGGACGGCTTCAGAATGTCGATCAAACGCTTGTGGGTGCGGGTCTCGAACTGCTCACGGCTGTCCTTATCCTTATGAACAGCGCGCAGAATCGTGACAACCTCCTTGTCGGTGGGCAGGGGGATCGGGCCGCTCACACGGGCGCCGGTGCGCCGCGCGGTCTCCACGATCTTGGCCGCAGCCGCATCGATAAGGGATGCATCGTAGCTCTTCAACCGAATTCTGATCTTTTCCTTGACTGCCATTTCATTCGCCTCCTGATGTTTGTTTGCCTTAGGCGAGCCGATAAATCACACACGCTCCCGGGTGTTCAACCGCTTCGCATGACAAAATCCGGTGAACCGCCCGTGGCAGTTCTCCCGGAAAGAATCCTCGCAAAGTGGGTTGGACATTGGTACGCGCCGCAGAATGCAGCCGTGTACGTATCCCTTCGCATCCGTAATTCTTTCGCCCGGTTCTAAGATCGGACATACTCCGCGGAAAAACCCGCTTCACCCTGGTGATCCCTGGCGAGCGGCAACCTCCCGCATCAACGCATATCGCCGGCTTGCGCAAAACGGATGTTCACACAAGCCGTTCGCAGCCAAGGGTTAGTATACCACACCCTCCCCCGCGTTGCAAGTGTTTTTTGGCCGTTTTACAAAATTTTTTTGAAGATTTTATATTGCGCCGGGCAGACAGCGCTGATCAGCCAACGGCCCCTTACTGAAAAGCCCGGCCTGCGCTGTTGATTGATGCGCGGTAAAATACTTGCCTATTCATCTACCCACACTCTGGCGGATAACTCTTCATACTCTGCCTGTGTCTCCTTGGCTTTCCGTTGCCAACTTCTCATAATCATATAGGACAACGCTGTCATCCCCAAGAACAGTATAAGGCTAAACGTTGTGAGAGGCCCCGGAACATACGGGGAGCACAAGAGCATAAAAGCCGTATATGCCACAGATACGATCATTAGTATACGCCCTACGCGTGCTTTTTTCAAGTAAACAGGAACCAGTGCCTGCAATTCGTCCAAATCCCGAAACCTTTTGCCACAATCCATACAAAACCAAAACGTTTCGTTTTCCGTATTGTAGGATGTTACTCCAACAGCTGAGCGTTTTCCAAAGCCGTGCGCCGCCGTAGCCGAAGATACAACACGATTGATTGACCGAATCCGAAAAGGGCAAGGCATCACCACGTCAAAAATCGATGATTTCTGCAAAATTTTCCATTGTTCTGCGCAGGACATCATAACCTATGTAGATTCATCCACAGAGCCGACCAACGAAGAATAGCGCCACGGGTTGTATCCGCGGCGCTATTCTTACTTTTTAAAGATATAGTCAATTCCAAAGAAGCGCTTTTCGCCTCAAAACGGCGCGCCCAAGCTGGTTACCCGCCAGCCTGCTTCGGTCTCTTCCAGGCGGATCGGGGTGTAGAGAAGGAGGCCGGCTCCGGCGGGCAACGGCGCGCCGGTGTCGTCGGTCGTCTGGATGCAGATGCCGGCAAAGGTCACGCTGCCGTCCGGCGCGGTCTGCGGCGCGGTGTGGGTGTAGCCGGCCTGCGGGATCACGCTGTCATAGGCGTAGCCCTGGGTCAGCAGTTCGCCGTCCGGCCCTTCGGCAAAATAGGCCGTCGGCGCGGCGCCGCGCCAGGGGTAGGGTTCCAGCCGGCCATCGAGCGCCTCGCCGGCCCAGATGCTGCCGTAATACTCCTGCACCGCCGCAAAATCGGCAAACCGCCCGCCGGTCACGGTGCGGTAGCTGTCAACATTGCTCTCCTGCACGGCAAGGCCCTGCCCCTCGGCCCAGGTCTCGTAATAGGCTTTGGCTAGGGCAACGGCGGCTTTCTCCTCGAGCGCAGCCGGCACCCGGAAATCCCGGCTGCTGTAGGGGTAGGGCACGCCCGGTGCGGAGAAGGTGACAAGAATCTGCGCTTCCTGCGGAATGGAATAGCTTTCAGCCAGCAGCAGCTCCCCTGTCCCGGCCAGCGCGCCGTCGGGGTTTTGGGCGGCATCCGGGTTCAGCGCCCGCAGCTCGGCTTCGGCAAAGCCGGTCTGTTCGGCCAGCTCTGCCCAGGTCAGACCGGCATAGTTTCCTTTATAATAGAGCGGCAGTGCGGCGGTGGGGAGCGGGGCGCCGTCGTCGAGGGTCACTTCGTAATCGCGGTCGATTGTAACCGCTTCGGCCGCCGCCCCATCCGGCAGTTCCTGCTCGCACCAGACGCCGTCCTCCTGTACCCAGAGGGTCGTGCCCTCCCAGGCGACGCCCTCATAGGCGCAGGGCAGCGCTTCGGCCCCGTTTTCATCGAGCAGCCCCCAGAGACCGTCGCGGCAGACGGCGGCGTAGCCGTTCTGCAGCGGGGCAGCCAGCGTCGGGGTAGCGTCCCGTATGCTGTCGGTGTAGGTGGGTTCGTAGACGGCCTCGGTCAGGATGTTGCCGTCCCGATCGAGATAAGCCCAGCCGGTTTCGAGCTGCACCGGGGCGAGGGCTTCGTCAAAGAAGAAGGAGGCGAGGGTCGCTTCAACCCGCACGCCGTCCTTCTGCGGGTAGACGTTCTCGCCGGTGCGTTTGACGTAGAAATATCCGCCCTGCGCCGTGCCGGGGCAGGCGGGGTCTCCCTCCTCCCCTACCTCGTAAGCCGGGTAGACCGGCAGCGGTTCGCCATATTCCGTCCAGTCGGCGTCGCCGATCGGCTTGATATAGCCCGGCGTGCCGTGGTAGTAGCAGACCGCCGCGCCGACGTCGAGGTCAAAGAAGAAGGTATCGGCCGAGCCGCCGTGCCCCGGGCAGAGCGAGCCGTTGTTGCCGGCCTGCACGGCGGCGTCGAGCTCATCGAAGTTCATCGTTGAGGAATCGCTCCAGCCGAGGCCCTCAGGCCAGTAGATCCAGTGCCACCCGCCGCCGCAGCGGGTGATGGGAACCGGCGCTTCACAGGGGAGGACTTCCTCGCCGTCGGCACGGATCAGCCCCCACAGGCCGTCCCGGCTGACCGTGAAGTAGCCGGTGCAGAGACCGCCCGGCTCGGTGCCAAGATCGGCGATGGGGCGGATCTCGTCATAGGTCAGCGTCGTCTGCGCCGTCTCGGCCGTAGCCGGCGGGGCGGCGCTTGGCGACGGGGTGGCGGCGCTCTCCGGCGTGGATGCCGCCGTTGACGCCGCGCAGCCCGCCAGCAGCAGGGCCGCCAGGATAAGGGGCGCTGATTTGCCAGAATTGCCGATACGCATGAAAGTCACTCCTTTGCTTTTGTTTTTGTGTCGCAGAATTTTTCAACGAGGTTCGCCGGATGATGTGCGCGGAATCACGACACGATGTAGGGGCGGATTCTATATCCGCCCGCGTATGCCGCGCCGCAGGGCCGGGCCGATATGGAATCGACCCCTACAGGCATACATTTTTGCGCGTTGCGGCCGCCGGGACGCCATCGCTATGCTTCCTTCCTCTATACAAATACTTTTTACCCTGCCAGCGTCATCTCCGCCACCCGCCAGCCCGCTTCGGTTTCGACCAGCCGCACCGTGTGCCAAACGGCGCAGGCCGGCGGCGCGCCGGGGCCGGCATCGGCGGCGGATTCGATGCCGAGGATTCCGTAGACGAGACTGCCGTCCGGCCGGGTCTGCGGCTCGGTGCACAACTCGGTCAGCAGCAGCGGGTTGCCGCCGCGCTCGCCGCCGCCAAACCGGAGTTCCCCCTGTGGGCCGGCCAGATAGCCGACATAGGCGGAAACCGCCGGTTCATACCCGCCGGCGGCATCCCGGCCGCCTCGGCCGCCTGCTGCCAGGTCGTGTCGGGCGCAAATTCAACCCGCAGCGGCAGGGTTTCGGGCAACGCCGTGCCGTCTGGCAGGCGCACATCGGCATCCCAGAGTTCGTATTCCGGCGTTTGCGCCCCGCCGGCCCACCGTGCGCCGAGCAGGGCGAAGCTGCCGTCGTCGTTTTCCTGCAGGGTATAGGCCAGCTGGGCCGCGGGCTGCATCCAGAGGCAGTTTGCGCCGCGGGCGAGGGTCAGGGTACAGGTTCCGTCGGGTTCTTCGGTCAGGGCGGTCATCCGCCAGTTGCGGTTGGCGTCGCCGGGGCTGGCGGCCAGGGCGAAGGCATCGGTTTCGGCGTCATATACACCGCCGTACCGCTCGTTGCGGAAAGCCGCTTCGCTCGGGTTGTCAAAAACATCGAGCCGGCGGCCGAAGGCATCCTGTGCCTGCTCGGCCAGCCGGTCGGCCGGCCAGGCGCCGGTCTCCCCCGCCGTGACGCCGCGCCCGGCTGCGAAGCCGGTCAGGTAATAGGCCACCCCGGCCGGCGGCAGGTCGGCCGCGTCCTGCCAGGCGTCGCCGGTGACCCAGTTGCGGAAGCTCGTCACCGCCTGCCAGGCCCGGCCCTGCTGCGGCTGATACTGCGCCTGCGGGATCAGCGCCTGCACGCAGTTGGCGTCGGTGTAGTAGCCGTCGCCAAATTCGACGGCGTATGTGGTCGCACCGGCGGGCAGCGGCGTTGCGCCGGGGTCGGCGACCGTGATTTGCAGCCAGAGCGGTTCCCCCGCCCCGCCGCCCGAGAAGGCGAAGCCTTCCACCGCCAGCCCGGTCAGATCAGCGAACGGGAAGAGATCAGCCGCGCCGGCGTTTTCGTTGGGCGCATCGTCCAGCGCGCGGCCACAGGCGGCCGCGGCGGCGGAGGCGTCCTTTGCATAGAGCGCCGCCGCCAGCGCGTAGGCGTTTTGCAGGCAGGCGTCAGCGTCGGTGTACGCTCCTTCCCCGGTCTCGCCGGGGCCGGCCGCGGCGGCCATCGCTTCCTCATAGGTTGGGCAGCGGCCCGGCGTCGGCGTCAAAGCCGCCGAGGGAGACGGCGTAGCAGTCGCGGCCGCCGATTCGGGCGCAGGCGTCGCCGCGCAGCCGGCCAGCAGCAGGGCCAGCGCGAGCGCAGAGAGACGGCGAAACATGGTGAATCCTCCCTTTCAAGGCAGAGGTACCCTATTTTCAATTTTCCGGTTTATCTTATCTTCAGTATAGCACAAACCCGCCCGACCGAAAAGAGCTTCGGCCGGGCGGGCGCAAGGTTTTACAGGTTGGAAATAAGTTTTTATTTTTTCTCCCGCAGCATCTCTTCGAGGCCGGGGCGGGGGGTGACGTAGACGGTGGTGTAGACTTCGTAGAGAACCATGCCGGGTTTCGCGCCGTTGGCTTTCCAGATGTTTTTGACCTCGGTCGTATCGACGGCGACCTTGGCCCCGCCGTTCTGGCTGGAGTGCAGCACCGCGAGCTCGGCGGCTTCCTGTTTGGTCGCGTCGGGGATATCCTGGCCGTGGCTGAGCACGACGGCGTGGCTGCCGGGGGCTTTCTGGACATGGAACCAGAGGTCTTTGCCGCGGGCGGTGTGCAGCGTCAGCTTATCGTTCTGGACGTTGTTGCGGCCGACGAGGATCTCGAACCCGTCGGATGAACGGTAGCGCAGAAAATCGGCGGGTTTCTGGCGCTTGTCGCGCTGCTTATAGTATTTGAGATAGCCCTGGCTCTTGAGCTCGGCGCGGATCTCGTTGAGGGCCTGCTCGCCGGGGGCGGCGTTGACCTCATAGAGGACGGTGGCCAGATACTCGATCTCGGCTTCGCCCTCCACAAGCAGCTTTTGCAGCATCGCGTGGGCGGTCTGCTTCTTTTTGTAGTCCTTGAAGTATTTCTGGGCGTTCTCGTTCGGGGAAAGGCGCGGGTCAAGCCGGATTGTGACCGGCTCGCCGGTGTAGTAATTTTCCACCGTGACCTGGCGGTCACCCTTTTGGATGGCCCAGAGATTGGCCTGCAGCAGTTCGCCGTAAAGCCGCAGGCTGTCGGCCTTCTCGCTCTGGGCAAGCTCCTCGCGCCGGGCGGCCTGCTTGCGGACTGCACGATCGTAGAGGTTGTGCACCGCCTTATACAGCTCGCGGCTCTTCTGGCGCAGGCGCTCGGCGCGGTCTTTGGTGGCGTAGTAATCCTCGAGCATCTCGCTGTAGGTGGGATACTCGGTCAGTACAGCGGCCGGGCCGTACTGCTGCGGGGCGAAGAAGCTGAACTCAGTGGGTTTGAGGGTTCCGTCCGCCTGGGGCACCCGCACCGCCGTCGGAGCGCCGCCAGCCGCGTGGCGCGCGCGCAGGTCATCGAGCGCGGCGACGAGGGCGCGGCGCTGGTCTTCGGTCAGATCGCAGGCCGCAAGCGAGGTTTCACCGCCGAAGGCCTGCCAGCAGGCTTCACGCAATACCACCGGCCCGACGCCGCCGACCGCCTTGCCGAGCGCTTGGGCGACCGGCAGGTCTTTGCCGCAGGCGTCCGCAACGATGGAGGCCGCGCTGACGGTGAGGAAATCCGGCTTGTTCGGCTTAGGCGGCAGCGTATAGGCCAGGCCGGGCAGCAGCTGGCGGATTTCGCTGTCCTCAAAATCGACCCGCTTGAGCGCGTCGATGATGCGGCCGTCCTGGATCAACACGAGGTTCGAATACCGGCCCATGAGCTCGGCGGCCAGCGTGTTGACGACAAGGTCGCCCATCTCGTTGGTGCAGCGGAAGTCAAAAAAGACGATGCGGTCGCCGGGTTCGCGGCGCAGGTCGATGAGCCGGCCGCCGGTCAGGTGTTTGCGCAGCAGCATACAGAAGCCGGGCGGGGTGAGCGGGTTTTCGAAGCTCTCTTTGGTCAGGCAGACCCGGGCCGACCCGCTGCGAGCCGACAGCAGCAGGCGGTGCGTATCGGTGCAGGTGCGCAGCGTGATGAGGACTTCGTCCCGGGTGGGCTCGAAGATTTTATCAATCTTGGCATCCAGCAGGGTGGATTTGAGTTCGTCGGCGACAAGCGCCAGCGTCGCGGCGTCAAGAGCCATCGGCGGCCTCCTTTTCAAAAGACGGAATCGGCAAGGCGGCGCGCCTTGCGGGATTATAAATACGCAAACGGATCGGTATCGGCCTGGCAGGCCATCGTCTCGACGCCGGGCAGGGCGGCGGCGAGTTTGCCGGCCAGCACGGCGGCGATCGGGTGTTCGGTGGCCCAGTGGCCGGCGACAACAAGCCCGACGCCGAGCCGGCGCGCCTCAAGCGCGATGTGGTGGGCGGCCTCGCCGGTGACCAGGCAATCTGCCCCGAGGGCGACGGCTTCTTCGAGATAACTGCCCCCTGCCCCGCTGACCTCGGCCAGCCGGGCGACGGGGCGGTCAGCCTCGACATACTGCGGATGGCTGCCGAGCAGGTCGGCGCAGCGGCGGGCAAGCGCTTCGGCGGTAGTCGGGTTTTCGAGCCGGCCGATGCGTCCGCAGCCCTCGGCGAACACTTCGGTCTCGGTCATGCCGAGCAGGCCGGCCAGCGTATCGTTGACGCCGCCGGGCGCGGCGTCAAGGTTTGTGTGCATACAGATGGCCGAGATCCCGTTTTGCAGCAGCAGCGCCGGTACATCACCGGCCTCGATCCGCTTGAAGGGATGGAAGATGACCGGGTGGTGGGCCACAATCAGTTCGCAGCCGTTTTGCGCGGCTTCGGCCACGACGGCCGGGGTGATATCAAGCGCCGTCGCGATGCGGCTGACCGGGCGGCCGGCGTCAACCAGCAGGCCGACGTTATCCCAGTCGCAGGCAAGCTCGACCGGGGCGTATTGCTGCAAAACCTGCAGCACGCTTTGAACCGTTACGGACATAGCAAATCCTCCATTTGTTGCAGCAGCGCATCCACGGCGTCGGCTTCGGGGCCGGCGGGCAGGCCTCGGCGGTATTTTTGCAGCTTGAAGCGCTGCTCGGTGAGGTAGTCCCCCGCGCCGTGCCGGCCGGCGACCAGCCCGCACAGGCAGGCAAGGCCGTCCGGCTCGGTTGCTTCGCCGGTGTAGACGGCGTTCATCACGGTATACCAGCGGCCGGCCGCGCGGCAGAGGGTTTCGCCGCGCAAGGCAAAGCCGCGGCGGGCAAGCCCCCGGCGCAGCACGCTGTGCTTGGTGGCCGGCACAAAAATAAGATTGTACCGCGCATCCCGCACCCAGGGGCTTTCGTCGAGGATATCAAGGATGGTCTGCGCGCCCATGCCGGCGAAGATCAGATCGTCGGCCTCGCCGGGTTCGAGCACCGAAAGCCCGGAGCCGAGCCGGAACACCACCCGGTCGGCCCAGGGCGCGCAGGTGGCGCGGGCTTTTTGCAGCGGGCCTTCCCGCAGATCACAGGCAAAAACCAGCGGGCAGCGTCCGCTGCCCGCCAGCCATGCGCTCAGTTTGCCGTGGTCGCACCCGATATCCGCCGCCGTATGGCCCGGCCGCACATAGTCGGCCGCCGCCCGCAGGCGGGCGTCAAGGTGCGGAGGCTTACTGCTTGGCAAAGTAGTCATTGAGCTGGGCGATCAGGGCGTCGGGGTCGAGGCCGTGCACCTGGCAGGCCTGCTCGACGGTTTCGCCGTGGGCCGCCATGCAGCCCAGGCAGTGCATACCCGCGTTCTGGAAGATCGGCACGCAGCCCTGGGCGGGATCGTTCTTGAGGATGTCAATGATGATGGTATCTCTTTGGACAGTCATGGGAAAGTTCCTTTCTGTGTGAAGATGCAAAATTTATATCATCTGCCAGGCCGCGTAGAGTCCCGCGCCCTGCAGGATGACCAGAGATGTGAGGGCGACCACCGCAAGCACAGCCTGCCGGGCCACCGGCCGCCGCACCGCGAAACTGCGCCCGGCGCCGAGCACCGCCAGCGCCAGCGGCAGCACCGGCAGCCAGTACCGCCCCTGCACGCCGAAGATGGTCGTGTAGTTGATCGGCGTCCAGCTGAGCGCCGCGAGGAAGGTCAGCCCGACAACGCACAGGACGATCGCCGCGCCGCCCAGCCGGGTGCGCCCGGGCAGGGCCGGGGCATCGACCGCCGGCAGCGCCGAAGCGAGCAGCGCAAGCAGCAGCCCGCAGCCAAGCAGCCAGGAGACAGCGACGGGATAGACAATCGGCTCGCCCAGCGCGGTGCCGAGCAGCCCCTGCAGCCAGGCGGCCCCCTGCGCCGAAACCGAGCGCAGCAGCAGCTTGATGGTGGCGGGCAGGTTGCGGCAGATATAGCCGACCGAGTAGGTGTAGATCGAATCACCGTTGGGCTGGATGCTGCCCACCAGCTGTTCCGGCGTCAGGCCGCCCCACATATGGGTCAGCCGCCAGAACGCAACCGGCACGGCGACGCAGAGCCCGGCGATCACCACCCCGAAAAAGACTTTGCGGGCTTTGGGGTTGCGGCGCAGCTTCCAATATACCAGCCCGAGGACAAGGACGGCGATTGCCACGGCAACGGCCGCGCGGGTCAGGCCGACGTTATCAACATCGCGGGTGACATAGAGGAAGCTGCCCAGGTTGAGCGCCAGCCAGCCGATGACGGCGAGCGACAGCGCGAGCAGTTTTGTCAGCGTACCGGCGCGCAGGGTTCCCTGCTCCTTGCCGATGCGCCAGCGCAGCGGGGCTGCGTTTGGCCTGCGCGGGTCAAGGTGTTCGGCCGGAATCAGCAGCACAAGTAACACCACCGGCAGGTAGATTGCCTTGGCCGGGCCGATTGCGAGCGACAGCGCCAGCAGCAATGCGAGCGACGGCTTGCCGGCCGGGCGTTCCCGCAGCCGGAAGCAAAGCGCCGTGAAGAGAAAGACAAGCCCAAGCACCGTGGCGTCGGCCGAAAGGCTGCCCGCCAGCTGCAAGGTCTGGGGCAGCAGCCCCGCGCAGGCCAGCAGCCCTCGCCGCGCGGCCGGCGCGAGCGCCACGGCCGCCACGGCCAGAATCAGATAGACAAGGAGGTTGCCGAGCCGCCCGGCCAGCAACATCGCATGGAAACCGAACCCGAGCGCCCGCGCAAGCGCGATGCCGGCGACCTGCCCGCCGTAAAGCAGCCCGTTCGACTGCCCGCCGACCGTGAAGGCGCTGGCCACGCTCGGCAGCGCATCGCCGCCCGTCTGGTTCGCCAGACCGGGCAGCCAAGTTTTGTAGGCAAAGATGCCGATCTCGCCGCTTTGGGCCGTAAAGTAGGGCGCGTCGCAGGGGCGGACAAGCAGCGCCCAGTTTTCGGCTTCGCCGTTTGTGACAGGCTGGCCGAGCAGCTCGCTCGCGCGTTCATAACTCACGGCGAGGTGGGTGTACTCATCCGGGCCGACGAGCGGCGGGGTGAGCACCGCGAACGCGAGGCCGAGCAGCCCGCCGCAGAGCAGCACGACGGCCCACAGCGCCCCGCGCCGCCCCAGCAGCGCGAACCCGCCGACCACCGCCGCAAAGGTCAGCACACCGAGCACGGCCGACAGCAGGACCGACCAGTGGCCGGAATAATCGGTGACATACTGGATCGCCGCCGTAGCGCCGCAGGCCGTACCGTCAGCCGCAAAGAGCGGCATCGCGCCGGTCAGGCCGGACGCTTCGACGGGCGAAACGACCGCTTCGCTGGCCCAGAGGCCGAGGGCATAGGCGGCATCCTCGCCAGTGAACCCTTCGGCCGTAAGGCGCAGGGTCAGGGTTTCGTTCTGCGCAGGGGTGTAGGGCGTGTCAAAAATCAGCGCCGCAAAAGTGTTATCAAGGATTTCGATGCAGGGCAGCTGCGCGGTGGCCAGGGCCTGCCTCGCCGCGTTGTGCAGCGTGGCAGTCAGTGTGCCGCTGGCAAACGCATGGTTGTAGGTGGTCAGGTCAAGCCGGACGCCATAGAGCGTCTGCCCGGCCGATACCGGCATCTGCTGGGACAGCCCGCCGCCGAGTTCGATGGTCTGGCTGTAGGTATCGTTGACGATGGTATACACCGGCTCGTTGTCAACCCGGCTGGACAGGTCATACCCTGCCCAGCCGATCAGCAGCGCGCTGAGCGCCGCCACCAGCACGCCGGCCAGCAGCAGACGGTGACGGCGGCAAAAAGTTTGGATGGTAGGCACAAGGTCCCGCCTTTCGTTTGCGTAGGCTCGCGGTTTCAGGCAACCGCATACGATTGTATTATACCCCAAAACGGCAAGCGCCGCAACTGCAAAAGGCCGCCGGCTTCGGCGCCGATTTCCCCAAAAGCTGCGGCAAACTTTAAATTGGCCCGCAGGCTGAAGCAGTCTGCGGGCCAATCCGCTCAGTTTCCGGCAAAGCGGTCGCGCAGGTTCTTGAAGAACCCTTTGCGTTTTTCATAGTTTTCTTCGCGCAGCGAATCATCGAAGGCTTTGAGCGCTTCACGCTGGGCGCGGGTGAGTTTTTTGGGGATTTCGACATCGACTATGACGTACTGATCCCCTCGGCCGCGGCCGTTGAGGTACTGGATGCCCTGGCCGCGCAGCCGGAATCTTGTTCCGCTCTGGGTGCCCTCCGGAATATGCTGGACCACCCGGCCATCAACGGTCGGCACCTCGACATCATCGCCCAGCACCGCCTGGCTGAAGGTGATCGGCACCCGGACTGTGACATCATAGCCGTCGCGCTGGAAAATCGGATCGGGCCGCACCGTCACATGTACGATGACATCGCCCGCCGGGCCGTCGTTGGCGCCGGCGTCGCCCTGGCCGCGCAGCGCAATATTCTGGTCGTCGTCAATGCCGGCCGGGATGCGCACCTCAAGGGTTTTGCGCGCGCCGGTCATGCCGGTGCCGCGGCAGGTCTTGCAGGGCTCCTTGATGACGGTACCGCGCCCGCCGCAATGCGGGCAGGGCTGCTGGGACTGCATCACACCAAACGGGGTGCGCTGCTGGGTCACCACATAGCCGCGCCCGCCGCAATGCGGGCAGGTTTCGGGGCTGGTGCCCTTGGCCGCGCCGGAGCCCTGGCAATCAGGGCAGGTTTCCTGCCGGTTAATCGTGACCTTTTTGGCGCAGCCGTGGGCGGCTTCCTCAAAGGTCAGCACCACGCTGGCCTGAATATCGTGGCCTTTGCGCGGGGCGTTGGCCCGGGTACGGGCGCCCCCGCCGCCAAAACCGCCAAAGCCGCCGAAACCGCCGCCGAACAGGTCGCCGAAAATATCGCCAAGGTCCACGCCGCCAAACCCGGCCCCGCCGAAACCGCCGCCGTTTTCGGCGGCATAGTTCGGGTCCACGCCGGCAAAACCAAACTGGTCGTACCGTTTGCGCTTTTCCGGGTCGGAGAGGACGTCGTTCGCCTCGTTGACCTCCTTAAACTTTTCCTCTGCGGTTTTATCGCCGGGGTTCAGGTCAGGGTGGTACTTTTTGGCGAGCTTGCGGTAGGCGCTCTTGATTTCGGCGTCGCTTGCATTTTTGCCGACACCCAGCACCTCGTAATAGTCTCTCTTGTCTGCCATAGGATCACACCTTATTCTGTCTGAAACCCATGCGGCGTGCCGCCGGGTTTCCTGCCAAAGCCCCACAATGGCCGCCGCCAAAAGGCGGCGGCCCGGGGGTCACACGTTATTGCTCAGGTTTTCCGGTGAAGCGGATCAAACTTCATGGAAGTCCGCATCCACCGCGCCGTCATCGTTCTTCGGTTCCGCACCGCCGGCCTGGCCCTGCTGGGCGCCGGGCTGGCCCTGCGCGCCCTGCTGCTGGGCAGCCTGCTGGTAGACCTTTTCGCTCACGGCATAGAACGCCTTCTGGGCGTCGTCCATCTTCGCCTTGATGTCGTCGATGGTGCCGGACTTGACAGCCTCCTTCAGCGCGCTGACCTTGGTCTCGATATCGCTCTTTTCAGAGGCCGAAACCTTATCGCCAAACTCGCCGAGGGCCTTCTCGATCTGGAACACAAGCTGGTCGGCGTTGTTGCGGGTGTCAACTTCCTCACGGCGCTTTTTATCCTCCGCCGCATACTGTTCGGCATCCTTGACCGCCTTGTCGATGTCGTCTTTGCTCATGTTGGTCGAAGCGGTGATTGTGATGCTCTGCTCCTTGCCGGTGCCGAGATCCTTCGCGCTGACATGGACAATGCCGTTGGCGTCGATATCGAAGGTGACCTCAATCTGAGGCACGCCGCGCGGGGCCGGGGCGATGCCGTCCAGATGGAAGGTGCCGAGGCTCTTGTTGTCACGGGCAAACTCACGCTCGCCCTGCAGAACATTGACCTCAACGCTGGGCTGGTTGTCAGCCGCAGTCGAGAAGATCTGGCTCTTCTTGGTCGGGATGGTGGTGTTGCGGTCAATGATCTTGGTGCAAACACCGCCGAGGGTCTCGATGCCAAGGCTCAGCGGGGTAACGTCAAGCAGCAGCAGGCCCTTGACATCGCCCTGCAGCACGCCGCCCTGGATCGCCGCGCCGACAGCGACGCATTCATCGGGGTTGATGCCCTTGAACGGCTCGCAGTTGAGCTCTTTCTTGACAGCGTCATAGACGGCCGGGATACGGGTGGAACCGCCGACCATCAAAACCTTCTTGAGGTCGGAAGCCTGCAGGCCCGCGTCGGCCAGCGCCTTGCGGACAGGCTCCATCGTGCGGTCAACAAGGTCGGAGGTCAGCTCGTTGAACTTGGCGCGGGTCAGCGTCATGTCCAGGTGCTTGGGGCCGTTGGCGTCAGCGGTGATGAAGGGCAGGTTGATGTTGGTGGAGGTCGCGCTGGACAGTTCGATCTTCGCCTTCTCGGCTGCTTCCTTCAGACGCTGGGCCGCCATCTTGTCCTTGCGCAGGTCGATGCCGTTTTCTTTCTGGAAATCATCGGCCATCCAGTCAATAATCCGCTGGTCAAAATCGTCGCCGCCGAGGTGGGTATCGCCGTTGGTCGCCAGAACTTCGGTGACGCCGTCGCCCATTTCGATGATCGAGACATCGAAGGTGCCGCCGCCAAGGTCGTACACCATGATCTTCTGGTCGGCTTCCTTATCAATGCCGTAAGCCAGCGAAGCGGCGGTCGGCTCGTTGATGATGCGGCGGACATTCAGCCCGGCGATGGTACCGGCGTTCTTGGTTGCCTGGCGCTGGCTGTCGTTGAAGTAGGCCGGCACCGTGATGACCGCCTCGGTGACCTTTTCGCCCAGATAGGCTTCGGCGTCCGCCTTGAGTTTCGAAAGGATCATCGCGCTGATCTCTTCGGGGGTGTAGTCCTTGCCGCCGGCATGGACTTTTTCGGCAGTGCCCATCTTCCGCTTGATCGAGGAGATGGTGTTTTCGGGGTTGGTGATGGCCTGGCGCTTTGCAACCTGGCCGACAAGGCGCTCGCCCGTCTTGGTAAAGCCGACGACAGACGGCGTGGTGCGCGCGCCTTCAGAGTTTGCGATAACGACGGGCTCGCCGCCTTCCATAACGGCGACGCAGCTGTTGGTGGTGCCAAGGTCGATGCCAATGATCTTACTCATACTAAAAAACTCCCTTCGTGATGCGTTCCCGCTCCCTCTTTTGGGATGGACGTTTTGCTATTTACGATGCTATGTGACTGTTTTTCATTTATGTGAAACGGGCGGCTGCGCCCGGTTCAGGCTTTACTCAGCCACCACAACGGTGGCGTGGCGGATAATCTTGTCGCCGATCTTATACCCTTTCTGGAAAACCTGGACGACGGTGCCGCTTTCCTGCCCTTCGGCAGGGGGCACCTGCTGCACGGCGTTCATGAACTGCGGGTCAAACGGTTTGCCCAGCGCCTCAATTTCCTCAATCTGGAGGGTTGTAAGCGCTTTGTCCGCCTTGTCCAGCGTCATCATGACGCCCTTTTTGTAGTTTTCGTCAGTGCATTCCGCCCGGGCGGCCATATCCAGCGTATCCAGAATTCCAAGGATCTGGGTCACGGCGTGACAGACGCCATCGTTGAACTTGCGGTCTGCCTCGCGTGCGGTGCGCTTGCGGTAGTTGTCATACTCGGCAGCGGTGCGCAGCAGCTGATCCTTCAGTTCGCCGTTTTTCTTCTCGGCTTCTTCCAGCTTAGCCTTGGCGGCTTCCAGTTCGCGGTTTTTCTTTCCAAACCAGTCCTTCTTTTCCTTTTCCGGCTTGGCCTGCTCGGGTTCGGCATCAGCCGGCTCGGCCGGCGTCTCCGGCGCAGCGGCCTGCGGGGTTTCGGGCTGCTTGGTCTCCTGTGCCGGTTCGGGGGTTGGGGTTTGGTTTTTTTCCTCTGTCATGGGGGTCATAGCTGCTCCTCCTGCTTTTTCCCGGACATGGACTGCCCGAGTTTGCTTGCAAAATAGTTAAGAACGGGGATCAGGCGCTGGTACGCCATCCGATTGGAACCAATCAGCGCGACGGTGCCGGTCAGCCCGCCGCCTGCCAGGTATCGCTTGCTGACAATACAGATTCCCGGCAGCACCGGGCGGACATCTTCGCCCAGGGTGGCCGTGATCTTATTGCCATGCGGCTCGATCAATGTTTGGCCGGACCGGCTGTCCGAGAAAATCTCGAGCAGCAGGCCGAGGTTTTTGCGCACATCAGGCGCCTGGGCCAGATACTGCGCGCCTTCAAAAAACACCTGCGGCCCGGTGCGCACCAGCGCTTCCGCCGCCAGCACCACGGGGCGCAGCCTTTCGCCGGCTGCTGCAAAAAGTTCCGCCGTCAGGCTGGGGGTGACATCCTCCGCCACCACAAAGGTCAGGCTGCGGTTCAGCAGCGCGGCCAGTGCCTGGGCGTCGCCCCGGGTAAAGCCTTCCCCCACACGGGCAACGCGGGTACGCACCCCGCCGGCGCTGGTCACGGCCAGCACGGCGGCTGTGTAGCGGCCAACCTGCACCACCTCGAAATGGGCAATGCACAAATCATCGGCCTGCGGGGTGGTGGCCGCCGCCGCCAGGTGGGTGTAATCCGCCAGGCTGCGCGCGGCGCTTTGGGCAAGCTTTTCAGGCTCGGCGTCCATCGCGGCAAACAGCTCATCAATGCGGCCTTTATCCTCCGCCGCCAGGGCGGTGGCGCCCGGCGCGCCAAGCAGGTGGTCAAGGTAATACCGGTACCCCTGGGGGCTCGGCACCCGGCCGGCGCTGGTGTGCGGCTGTTCCAGCATCCCCAGGCGGGTCAGCGCCGCCATTTCATTGCGCAAGGTAGCGCTGGAAACCGCCATGTCGAAATAGTGGGCCAACAGGCCGGAACCGACCGGTTCGCCATCAACCGCGTAGAGCGCAACGATGGCTTCCAGAATCCGTTGTTTGCGCTGGTCCATCGCCATGCCCTTCACGTCCTTTCTTTCAGGTTTGTTTAGCACTCCTTACCTTCGAGTGCTAAACTTATTATAACCTTTCCGGCCGAACTGTCAAGGGCTTTTGCCAACTTCTTTGAAAGTTTAACAGTTTTGACACAAAGCGCCAGCACAGAAGCCCGCCTCTTTGCGGCGGGCTTCTGTAAATCATGGCATCGCTGTTTCCTTGTGAAGGCTAAGCGCCTGCCTCTCCTCACTCCTCCATCCAACGCGCCAGGAAAGAAGCGGCGATGGAAAGGTCACGGGCCGCGGCTTCATCGGGCGGGGTGTCCTTGGCTGTGCCAAGCAGCAGCACCCCGCCTTCGACATCACCATGGGCCACGATCGGCGCAGCGCAGAGCAGTTGGCGGTCGCTGTGTTCCAGTGCGCGCAGCCGCCGGTCCGGGTTGGCAGGTGCCGTATACAACGCCCGCAGCGCCAACAGCTTTTGCACGGCGTCCGAAACAGGCCGGCCCAGCATATCGGCGCGGCGGGCGCCGGTGGCGGCGACAATCGCATCACGGTCACAGACAAAAACCGGCGCGCCAAGGTTTTTTGCCAGTACCTCGGCATACACTTCGGAAAGCTGGCCAAGCCCCACAAGCGGCGAATATTTTTTAAAGACGACTTCGCCGCCGGCGTCGGTAAAAATTTCAAGCGCGTCGCCCTGGCGGATACGCTGGGTGCGGCGGATCTCTTTGGGGATCACGACCCGCCCCAGTTCATCGATTCTGCGTACAATTCCGGTTGCTTTCATCGTTTGTTCCCTTCCTTTATGCAGTTGACACGATTTTCCTCACGGCCTGGAAATAGTTTGCAGCCAAAGCGCCCAAATATACCCCCTTGCCCCGGGCCGGCGCGCATGGTACAATGGGGCCAAAACAGGAAGGCGAGGCGGTTTGGGATGGAATTGCTGCAGACAACCCTGTGTTATCTGGAACAGGACGGCCGTTACCTGATGCTGCACCGGGTCAAAAAATCCCATGATGTAAACAAGGACAAATGGATCGGAGTGGGCGGCAAATTTGAGCCGGGCGAAGACGCGCCGGCCTGTGCGCTGCGTGAAGTGCGCGAAGAGACCGGCCTGACGATGCTGGCGCCGGCTTACCGCGGCATTGTCGATTTTTACTGTGCCCCCTGGCCGGCCGAACGGATGCACCTGTTCACCTGCGCCGATTTTTCAGGACGGATGCAGCCCTGTGACGAAGGGGATCTGGAATGGGTGGAGAAAGACAGAATCCAAGACCTGCCGATCTGGCCCGGCGACAAGATTTTTTTCCGGCTGCTTGCGCAGGATGCGCCGTTTTTCCACCTGGAACTGCGCTATGACGGTGACAGGCTGGCCGGCGCCGTGCTGGACGGCTGCTCCCTTGCCCTTGAAACGGAGGTTGGGCCATGACCCAAGCAGATATCTGGCGGATTGCCAAAATCCAATCCGCCATCGACGCCCACTGTGCGCCTGAAGATTTTGACCGTGCCGAAAATGTCATTGTCCATTCAGCGGCTGACCCGCGCGCCCGCCGGTACCTGGAACTGCCGTTCGCCTGCGACCTTATCAGTTATGGGCCGAACCTTGTGGCCTCGGTTTCGCCGCAGCTGGAAGCCGCGGTACGGCAGTACGCCAGCCAATACGCGCCGGCCCATTGCTTTGAAACGCCCAACCTGCATGTTCTCGAAGCTTCCCTGCGTCCCCACGGATATTCCGCCTGCTTCATGGCCGAATACTTTCTGCCGCTGCTGGACGCGCTGGCCCCCATACGCTGCGGGTATGAACTTCGGGTACTGGGTCCTGCGGATTTTGCGCCGCTGTATACCCCGCAATGGGCCAACGCTTTGTGTGAAGCGCGCCGCAGCCTTGACATGCTCGGCGTCGGCGCTTTTGACGGCGGGCGGCTTGTCGGGTTGGCCGGCGCTTCGGCCGACTGCGAGACGATGTGGCAGATCGGGGTTGACGTGCTGCCGGGTTACCGGCGCCAGGGTATCGCGGCTGCGCTGACCAGCCGGCTGGCGGCCGAAATTCTTGCCCGCGGCAAGGTGCCGTTTTACTGCTGCGCCTGGTCCAACATTCCTTCCGCCCGCAACGCCATACGCAGCGGTTTCCGCCCGGCCTGGGCCGAGCTGACCTTCAAGCCCCTGGCTTATGTTGAAAAGCTGCAGCAGGGTTGAGTTCTTTCCTTGCAGCAAAAGCGGCGCGCCGCCCCTGTATGGGCAGCGCGCCGCTTTGCTGTGTTCTATTGTGGCCCACGCCGGCTTTTCGCCGGGCGGATTATTCCTCCGGCTGCGGTTCGCCGGCATCTTCCGGCGCCGTGGATTCGGCATCCTGCTCTGGCGGCGCAGTCTCTTCGGGCGGGGCGGTAGTTTCGCTGCTCTCCTCGGAAACCGTTTCTTCCGGGATCGCGGTCGGGGCCGCCGTGCTCAGGCTGTTCTCCACAATGGCCTGCGAATCTTCCACGCCGGTGGAAGGCGCCGGGGTCGCCGTGGCGGCGGCTTCAGGCTGCATCTCGCTTTCCTGCAAGGCGCTCAGGTACCATTGGCGGTTTTCGCCGCGGGTGAAGACAAAGTCCATATACTTGGTAGGCTCAGTCGGCGCGGTCAGAGAAAGCTCTCCGCTCGTATTGTTGTTCAGCGTGGGGATATAGCCCACCGTCACATAGGTGTGGCCGCCTTCGTTCCAGATGCGCTCCACCTCCGGCGTATACAGGCCGACAGCGCCGGTTACCGGCACCAGGTACCCCTGGCGCGCCTCATCATAGGTATAGACGAACTCTTCGGTTTCAAAGCTGCCTTCGGTCAGCTGGTAATCCGGCCCGAGCAGGTTGGTCAGGTAGGTGTCAATTTCCAGCTGAGGCAGAATCAGCGAACCGGTCTGTTCATCCCGTTCATAGTCATTCAGGGTGCCGTTGCTCTGGGCCTTATAGACGGTACCCCAGATGGCCGCCTGGCGGAAGACTGTCTCATCCACCTGCGAAACATCCGAAAAAGGCGGTACGTCAAACATCACAAGGCCATAGACCCTGTCCTCGTACATAGCGCGGCGGTCAGAATCATCCAGCGCCGCGCGCACCGCCGCGACCATCCAGTTCAGCACGGTGAACAGGCCGATAATCACCAGCACCAGCGCAATGGCGCCGGTGATCTGCCTGGCCAGACGGCGGTTGTTGCGCAGTTGTTCTTCACGAGAATTTGCCATGGAAATCTCCTTGCCCTGCACGGGCCAATCAAGACGCAGCGCTGCGCTGCGGAAAAGCGGAAACAGGCGGCGAAGCCGCGACAGGTGTATTATAGCATAAAGCGGGCGGCATTGCAAACGCGCCGGCCGCAGCAAAGGCCCGGCAAAAACTTTGATGCCGATCGACGCGGGTCCGGGTTTGTGGTATACTGAAAGCGGCAATCCCTTCGCAGAAACCTGCAAACAAAGGAGGCAATCATGTATCGTATTTCCAATTTCACCGATAACGACGATATCCGCGTTCTGGATACCCTTGGCCCCTTTTCTGTCATTGAGTATCTGCGCGATTTGAGCGTGATGCCCGGCAACGCCCAGAACGCCTATTTCTGCAATGAGATGAATGTGCGCAAGCGCCAGGTTCTTTGCGACCTGAGCAAGGCGCAGGTCACCGTGCAGGCCGGTGCCATGCAGTGGATGGTCGGCAAGGTCAACGCAACAACCGGCGTGAAAGGCGTGGGCGACTTGTTCGGCAAGGCGCTGCGCGGCAGCGTGACAGGCGAATCGGCCATCAAGCCCGAATACACCGGCAACGGCCTGCTTGTGCTCGAGCCGACCTATAAGCATATCCTGCTGCTTGACCTGGCCGATTGGAACGGCTCGATTGTGCTGGACGATGGCCTTTTCCTTGCCTGTGACAGCCGTTTGAAGCACAAAACCGTGATGCGCTCCAACTTCTCTTCGGCGGTGGCCGGCAACGAAGGCCTGTTCAACCTGGGGATTGTGGGCAATGAGGGGGTTGTCTGTCTGGAATCCGCCTGCCCGAAGGAGGAGCTTGTCACGATTGAGCTGCAGGATGACGTGCTCAAGGTGGACGGCAACATGGCAATCGCCTGGAGCGGCAGCCTGAACTTTACGGTCGAGCGGTCGGGCAAATCGCTGGTCGGCTCGGCGGCTTCGGGCGAAGGGCTCGTCAACGTCTACCGCGGCACCGGCAAAGTGCTGCTGGCCCCTGTACGGGACGGGGCAGTGTGATCAAACGCAAGCGG